>CCNC01000028.1 GCA_000824845.1 Mesorhizobium sp. ORS 3359
ACAAGGGGGGAGATTGGCAGCTCTGGCGCCCCGCGCAATCTTGCGGCATCGGCGATTGGCGAAAGCCGGCGTGACGTCTGATCCCCCCCCTTGTGGGGGAGATGTCCGGCAGGGCAGAGGGGGGCGCCGTAGAGCGCTGACCTCGACTGTCAGTAGCCGTTTGCCGAGCTTCTGGAACCGCGATGTCATCCGCGATATCGACAGTGTCGGCGTACCGTTTGTTTCATGTGCGCCACCAAGGGAGGAGCTCGTCCTGTGATCGACCACCTGGGCATCATCGTTTCCGATTTCGACGCGTCGAAATCCTTCTATGACAAGGCGATGGCGCCGTTGGGAGCTTCGCTGCTCTACATGGTGCCGCAGGAATATACCGGCGGCGCCAAGGTCGGCGGCTATGGCCGCGACCGGCCGGTGTTCTGGGTGAGCGACAGCACGGACAAGCCGAGATCAGCCCAGCACATCGCCTTCACCGCGCGCAGCCGCGCCGAGGTCGACGCTTTCCATGCCGCAGCGCTTGCCGCTGGCGGCCGGGACAATGGCGGGCCGGGCCTGCGTCCGCACTATCATCCGAACTACTACGGCGCCTTCGTCTTCGATCCCGACGGCAACAATGTCGAGGCGGTCTGCCATGATCCGGAGTGAGCCCCTAAGGCAGCCCATGAAACGGAGTGAGCGATGAGCCTCGACAACCGGCCGATCTACACCGGCGGCTGCCAGTGCGGCGCCGTGCGCTTCCGCGTCGAAGGCGGGCTGGGCGACGCCTCGGTCTGCCATTGCCGCATGTGCCAGAAGGCGAGCGGCAATTTCTATCTGCCGCTGGTGTCGGTGCGCGGCGCCACGCTCGACTGGACGCGCGGCGAGCCGAAACGCTTCCGTTCGTCCAACGCCGCCTGGCGCGGCTTCTGCGCCGAATGCGGCACGCCTCTGACCTTCGAGGCGCCCGACGGTATCGCATTGGCGATCGCCGCCTTCGACGACCCGACCTGCATCGCGCCGACCATCCAGTGGGGGACGGAGGCGAAGCTTCCCTATGTCGACGGCATCCCCAAGCTGCCGTCCGAGGACACGATGGCCGATATCGCCTCTGCGCCTTACCTCGCCGAGCTCGTCTCCTATCAGCATCCAGACCACGACACCGACCAATGGCCGCCGGAGGAAAGACCATGACCGATCAAGTTCGAACCGGCGGCTGCCAGTGCGGCGCCGTGCGCTTTCGCGTCCACGGCAAGCTCGGACGCCCGTCCATCTGCCATTGCCGCATGTGCCAAAAGCAGTTCGGCAATTTCTTCGGCGCGCTCGTGACGGTGCCGAAGGACGGCGTCGAATGGACTCATGAGGAGCCGACCTATTTCCAGTCCTCGGTCAACATCGACCGCGGCTTCTGCGCCCGCTGCGGCACGCCGCTGACCTACCGCCAGCCGGGTGCGCTGGAGATCGCCATCGGCGCCTTCGACGACCGCTCCGATCTCGCGCCGCAGATCCAGGTCAACTACGCGGTGCGGCTGCCCTGGGTGGAGAAGATCTTCGAGGCGCCGATCCTCGACGACCCCGATTTCTACCGGCGGCAGGAGCAGATCATCTCCTTCCAGCACCCCGACCACGAGACGGCCAACTGGCCGCAGCAGGGCCTGAAACTATGACGATGCACGGCAGTTCCTTGCGTACGCTTTATCCCGAGATCGAGCCGTTCGAGTCGGGCATGCTCGATGTCGGCGACGGCCACACCATCTATTGGGAGCGCTGCGGCACCAGGGGCGCCAAGCCCGCCGTGTTCCTGCATGGCGGCCCGGGCGGCACAATCTCGCCAAAGCACCGGCGCCTGTTCGACCCGAAGCTCTACGACGTCATCCTGTTCGACCAGCGCGGCTGCGGGAAATCGACGCCCAACGCCTCGCTGGAGGCCAACACCACCTGGCATCTCGTCGCCGACATCGAGCGCCTGCGCGAGATGGCCGGCTTCGACAAATGGCTGGTCTTCGGCGGTTCCTGGGGCTCGACGCTGGCGCTCGCCTATGCCGAGACGCATCCCGAGCGCGTCAGTGAGCTCGTCGTGCGCGGCATCTATACGCTCACCCGCGCCGAGCTCGAATGGTATTATCAGTTCGGCGTCTCGGAGATGTTTCCCGACAAATGGGAGCGTTTTCTCGCGCCGATCCCCGAAGCCGAGCGCGGCGACATGATGGCCGCTTACCGCAAGCGGCTGGTCGGCTCCGATCGCGCCCGCCAAGTGGAGGCCGCCCGCGCCTGGAGCATCTGGGAGGGCGAGACGATCACGCTGCTTCCCGAGCCCGAGACCAGCGATCCTTTCGCCCAGGACGACTATGCGATCGCCTTCGCCCGCATCGAGAACCACTATTTCGTCCATGCCGGCTGGCTGGAGGAAGGGCAGCTGCTCCGCGACGCCTGGAAACTGAAGGACATCCCCGGCACTATCGTCCATGGCCGCTACGACATGCCGTGCCCGGCGAAATATGCCTGGGCGCTGCACAAGGCCTGGCCGAAGGCGGACTTCCACCTCATCGAAGGCGCTGGCCACGCATATTCCGAGCCAGGGATTCTGGACCGGCTGATCCGGGCCACGGATAAGTTCGCGGGAAAATACTGACGCACGTTTGCGCTCCACGGTGATGGATCGCAACCTTTCGAGCTACAGCCATGACAAAGCAACGCCTCTATCTCTTCGACACGACGCTCCGCGACGGCCAGCAGACGCCGGGCATCGACTTTTCCGTCGAGGACAAGATCGCCATCGCGAAGCTGCTCGACGCGTTCGGGATCGACTATGTCGAGGGCGGTTATCCGGGCGCCAATCCGACCGACACCGCCTTTTTCCAGAAGAAGCGGACGGAAAGCGCGAAATTCGTCGCCTTCGGCATGACCAAGCGTGCCGGGGTCTCGGCCTCCAACGATCCGGGCTTGGCGGCGCTGGTGCAGTCGAAGTCGGACGCCATCTGCTTTGTCGCCAAGAGCTGGGACTATCATGTGCGCGTGGCGCTCGGCTGCACCAATGAGGAGAACCTGGAATCGATCAAGGCCTCGGTCGAAACGGCGGTGGCCGCCGGCAAGGAAGCGATGGTCGACTGCGAGCATTTCTTCGACGGCTTCAAGGCCAACCCCGATTACGCGCTGGCCTGCGCCAGGACCGCCTATGGAGCCGGCGCGCGTTGGGTCGTGTTGTGCGACACCAATGGCGGCACGCAGCCTTCGGAAGTGCGCGAAATCGTCGGCAAGGTGATCGCCGGCGGCATCCCGGGCGACCATCTCGGCATCCATGCGCATGACGACACTGGACAGGCGGTGGCCAATTCGCTGGCCGCCGTAGAAGCTGGTGTGCGCCAGATCCAAGGCACGTTGAACGGCATCGGCGAGCGCTGCGGCAACGCCAATCTGATCACCATCATCCCGACGCTTTCGCTGAAGCCCGCCTTCGCCGACCGCTTCGAAACCGGCATTTCGGCGGAGGATCTGACTGGAATATCCAGGCTTTCCCGTGCCTTCGACGAATTGCTCAACCGCGCGCCGGAAGCGCAGGCGCCCTATGTCGGCTCCTCAGCCTTCGCCACCAAGGCCGGCATCCATGCCTCCGCGCTTGCCAAGGAGCCGGCGACCTACGAGCACGTGCCGCCGGAAGCCGTCGGCAATCGCCGCCGCGTCATGGTCTCCGATCAGGGCGGCAAGGCCAATTTCCTCGCCGAGCTGAAGCGGCGCGGCATCGACGTACCGAAGGACGACAACCGGCTCGACTCCCTGATCGCCGTCGTCAAGGAGCGCGAGGCCGAAGGCTATGCTTATGAAGGCGCCGACGCGTCCTTCGAGCTGCTCGCGCGAAAAATGCTGCATGGCTTGCCGGAGTTCTTCAACGTCACCTCCTTCCGCTGCATGGTCGAGCGCCGCTTCGATGCCAACGGCAATCTGAAGACCGTCTCCGAGGCGATCGTGAAGGTCGAGGTCGATGGCGAGGAGAAGATGTCGGTGGCGGAAGGCCACGGCCCGGTCAACGCGCTCGACATCGCGCTGCGCAAGGACCTCGGCAAATACCAGAGCGAGATCGTCGACCTCGAGCTCGCCGACTTCAAGGTGCGTATCCTCAATGGCGGCACCGAGGCCATCACGCGCGTCCTGGTCGAATCGCACGACTCCACCGGCGCCCGCTGGTGGACGGTCGGTGTGTCGGAAAACATCATCGACGCCTCCTTCCAGGCGCTGATGGATTCGATCGTCTATAAATTGATGAAGAACCGCGAGATGGCTGGACTGGTGGCGGCGGAGTAGGAGGATTCGGACCGTCAGCCGGCTCGATAGTCGGCATCATAACCGAACCGCCTGAAATCCTCCGCATAGGCCCGCCTGACCTGATCAACCAGCGGCCGCGTCCACGCAATTCCTGGCGTAGGGGAAGACTGGTTGAGCGGTTTTGCCAGCGAGTTTCGAATTTCCTCCGAAGCGCCTAATCGGGCCAAGACAGGATTCAAGCCCTCGGCCAGGGATTCGAGCTTTATAATCTCGATCCTGAAGTCGCTCGAATTCGGAATTATTGCTGACATTAGGCCCCAATGGCCGTTCTTGCCGAGAGCAGCCGTTGTGCAGGCGCCTTTGACGAAGCTGTCGAAAGACAGTCGGTCTCGGTCAATGTCGGACGAGGACAATAAGGTCATGTCGCCCATCAATTGCTCAATCAATCCGGTATTTCCTGGGTCGGATAGTTTGAGCTTATAGAATTTGTTCAGATAACATGACCGCAATCTGGCGAATGGATTTCTCACCACGGAAAAAATCAGCGTCTCCGGGTCGCGCAGCAGCGATTCGAACAGTTTTACGCCGACGTCGCTCGGGGCAAGCAGTCCGGATTTTCGACGCGAATGATATGCCTCGGGATCGTCATCATGGTTGATTCCGTAGGCGCAGATCGAAAGCAGCCGCTTGACTGTGGTGCAACCCGCCTTGGGTACTTCCACATAGATCAGCTTTCGGTCCGGGAAAACGTGAAAGAAGTAATCGATATCTGTTGTTGCGCGGTAAGCCCGATAGGCGACCGAGTCGGCCAGATGACGCCTGAGCCCAAGCTGTGCTCGAAAGAAAGTATACTTTCTATTCTTTATGGCACTTGTCAGGCGCGACATTGAAGGGCTCCAGAATCACTTCATATTAGAATTCCCCCAAGCGCTAAAATGAGGCTATTACTACGAGCTGGCTATCGCAAACAGAAAATTCTGTAGGCGGAGGCGAATTGTGATGCGGCGCCACGGAAAGGAAGCGGTCCCGGCCCGCTGAGCCATCACCAAAACTCCGTTGATCCATCATAATTTTGTGATGGTCTTGGGCGATCCGCTGGGCCATAGCGTTGGGCCATGGTCACCGCTACAGCCGATCTCGATCAAGACGCCAAGGGCCGCCGCGGCTTCCTTCTGGCGCTTGGCGCTTACTTCCTCTGGGGGCTCTTGCCGTTCTACATGAAGGCGGTGGCGCATCTGCCGCTTGCCGAGGTGATCGCCAACCGCGTCGTCTGGTCGGTGCCGATCGCGGCGGCGGTGCTGATCTGGGCCGGCCGCACCGCCGACTTCAAGGCGGCGATCCGTTCGCCCAAAAGCCTTGCCATGGCGGCACTGACGGCGGTGCTGATCTCCGTCAACTGGGGCATCTATGTCTGGGCGATCGCGGTCGACCGCACCGTGGAGACCGCGCTCGGCTATTACGTCAACCCGCTGGTCAATGTCGTCGTCGGCGCCGTGCTGCTCGGCGAGCGGCTCGACCGGCTCCAGATCGCGGCTGTCGCGCTGGCCGCCGTCGCGGTGACGGTGCTGACCGTCGAGGCGGGCAAATTGCCCTGGGTGTCGCTGGCGCTCGCCTTCTCCTTCGCCGCCTACGGCTTCTTCCGCAAGACCCTGCCGATCGGCCCGAGCCAGGGCTTCCTGCTCGAAGTGCTGCTGCTCTCAATGCCGGCGCTCTGCTACATCGTCTACCTGATTGCCACCGGCCAGGATCACCTCATCTCCAGCACCCGTTCCGACACGGCCTTGCTGATCGGCTGCGGCCCGATAACCGCGGTACCGCTCCTGCTGTTTGCCTTCGGCGCCAGGCTGCTGCGGCTGTCGACCATCGGCATCATGCAATATATCGCGCCGACCATGGTGTTCCTGATCGCCGTGCTGATCTTCGACGAGCCGTTCGGCACCACACAGGCCATCGCTTTCGCGCTGATCTGGATGGCGCTGGCGATGTACAGCTGGTCGATGTTCAGGGGCCGCGAGGTGCGGCCGGCGTCGCCCGCGAGGTAAGCAAAGGTAGGAGACGGCTTTCCGTCCGCAACGCCGTCGAACAGGGGAGGGGCGCCCGATGTACGTTCTGCATATCGGCAACAAGAACTATTCGTCGTGGTCGCTGCGGCCATGGCTGCTGATGCGTGTCCTCGGCATTCCCTTCGACGAGCGGCTGACGCCATTCCCGGCCGGGCCGAGTTTCGACCGCTACAGGCAGTTTTCGCCAAATGGCCGCGTGCCCTGCCTTGTCGATGACGGTTGGGCGGTCTGGGATTCGCTCTCGATCGTCGAATATCTCGCCGAACGCCATCCGGGCGTCTGGCCGGCGGATGCGAAGGCGCGCGCCTGGGCGCGCTCGGCCGCCGCCGAGATGCATTCGAGCTTCACCGCGCTGCGCAACGACTGCCCGATGAGTTGCGGCGTGCGCGTCGAGCCGTTGCCGATGTCCGCCGCGCTGAAGCACGACCTCTTTCGCATGGGAGACTTGTGGAACGATGGCCTTTCGCGTTTCGGTGGGCCGTTCCTGGCCGGCGACCGTTTTGGCGCTGTCGATGCCTTCTTCGCCCCCATCGCGTTCAGGGCGCAGTCCTACGGCCTGCCTTTCGAAGGTGAAGCGGCTGACTATCCGCGGCGGCTGCTCGACCTGCCGGCCATGCGTGTATGGTACGAGGCCGGCCTCGCCGAGACATGGCGCGAACCCGGCCACGAAGCCGAAGTCGCTGCTGCGGGCACGATCGTCGAGGATCTGCGGGCAACTGCGTAGTCCCGATTGCTTCAGACCCGCCCCAGCCGTCGCACGATCTTGTAAACAATGCCGGCAATGACGACCGAGATCGCCGTCACCACCCAAAAACCGTGCGGCGTGTCGACCAGCGGCAAGCCGCCGACATTCATGCCGAACAGGCCGGAGATGATGGTCATCGGCAACAGCACCGCCGTCATGACGGAGAGGATGTAGAGCAGCTGGTTCGACTGCTCGGTGAGCTTCGCCATCAGCTCGTCCTGCAGCAGCCGCGTGCGCGCCTGCAACTGCTCGCTGTCGTGATGCAGCGTGTACGCCCGGTGCGAGAGGCGTGTGGCCATGTCGTTGATCGGGTCGGGCAGGTCGTTGCGATGCGAATGGTCGAGGTGGCGGAAAAGGCTGGTGAGCGTCGCCATCTGCCGGTGGATCAGCACCAGCTGCCGGCGCGCGTCGACCAGCGCCTGGCGTTCATTGTGCCATGCATCGCACACGATGCGGTCCTCGATGCCGTCGAGCGTGTCGCCCATCTTGTCGAGCTCGGCCGCCATGCCGTCGAGCGACTGGCCCATCACCGCCTCGATCAATTCGGCCGGCGTGCGGAATTTCCGCGTTCCGCTCTCCACCAGCTTGCGGATCTTGTCGACCGATTCCAGCGGCTGCTTGCGGGCGCCGACCAGCATCTTGTCGTTGAAGGCGAAGCGGAAATGCGTGAGTCCGCGCGCCTCGGCAAAATCGTGCCTGAGGTCCGGCAGGTCGCCATAGAGGAAGTCGTCCTCGAAATCGATCTGGCAGCCATGGCTTGGCGACAGGAAGGCGTCGCGCACCGGCGCCGGCAGCGCCGTCTCGGCGCCGATCTCGTGGCGGGCGCGCATGTCGGTGATCTGGTAGCTGCGCCAGATCCAATGCGCCTCGGCGGGATCCGCGGTGCGGGAACCGTCCGCCTTGAAATGGTAGATGAAGAACAGCCCGTGCTCGTCCGGCAGATAGGGCGAGAGATCAGTGCCTTCAGCGGGGAGGGCGATGTTCATGGCGGCTTCGCCGGTTCTCGATGCGGTCGCGGTCGCGGGGGGCGGCCACGGCAAACCTACCATGGCGGTTGCCGCCTGGTGTGACAGTTTGATGACCGGGCTTTCGGCATGCCCCCGCTCGGCAGGGCTGTCCTGTCGTTTGCGCTTGCCGAACGGGTCGTGCAGCCGGCAACGGCCCGGTCAAATGGTGGGTCGGTGAGCCGGCATCGCTATCCCGCTGCCAGCCACTCCCGCGACTGCGCGAAGGTCCTGAAGGATGTTGCGTCCATCGGCCGCCCGAAGGCGTAGCCCTGCAGGATGTCGCAGCCAAGCTCTTTCAGGATGCGCGCATGTTCCATCGTCTCGACGCCTTCCGCCACGACCCCGATGCCGAGCGATTTGCCGATCTCTATGATTGACGACACCAGCCGCCGCTGCGCCGGCGAGCCGGTTATCGGCGTGACGAGCTGCCGGTCGATCTTGAGACGGCGCGGTTGCAGTTTGAGCAGGCTGACGACGGATGCGTAGCCCGTGCCGAAATCGTCGATCTCGATGTCGATTCCGAGTTCCTTGATGTGCTCGATGTTCCAGGCGACAAGGTCGTCGTGCTCGTCGAGAAAGATAGACTCCACGAGCTCGAATGAAACGGTTCCTGCCTCGATCGCCAGCTTGCGCAGGCCCTTGATGAGATCCTTGTCTTCCAGCCTTCGTGCCGAGACGTTGACCGACACGCGCGGGATGTTGAGCCCGTCGAGCGACCAGCGCCGGAAATTTTCCAGCGTTTGTTCGAGGATCGTGCGGTCGATGAGCGAGACCACGTTCAATTCCTCGGCCACCTTGAGGAACACGTCGGGGCCGAGGATGCCGCGCTGTGGATGGCGCCAGCGCGACAGCGCTTCGACGCCGACGATCTCGAGCGTGTTGGCGTCGAACTGCGGCTGGTAGTAGGCAATGAACTCGTTGCGCTCCAAGCCGCCGAGAATCTCGTCGGCAGTCTGCTTGGTCTTCACGATCTCGCTTTGCAGCTCTTCGTTGAAGAACTCATAGCGGTTGCGCCCCCGGCTCTTGGCTCGGTAGAGCGCGAGGTCGGCATTGACCAGCAATTGCTTGGCATCGATGCCGCTATTGGCCGCAATCCCGATGCTGACTCCAAACCGGCATTGATGGCCCTTATAGTCGACGGGTTGGCGCATCTCTTCGATGATCCGGTCCGCGAGGGCGGCGAGTTCATCGTCCCTGCGTCCGCGGCACACCACGATGAACTCGTCCCCGCCGATGCGCGCCACGAAGTCGGCTGTCCGGGCATTGGCCTTGATGACCTTCGATGCATGTATGAGCATGGCGTCGCCTGCCGCGTGGCCGAGCGTATCGTTGATCTGCTTGAAGCGGTCGAGGTCGAGATGCAGCAGCGCGGTGCCATCATCGTGCGCCCCGGCGAGCATCTCATCGAGATAACGGCGATTGGGCAGGCCTGTCAGGGAATCATGCAGCGCGACGTGCTCGATACGCGCCTTGGCGGTCTCAAGCTCGGCATTCTTCGATTCCGACAATTGCCGCTCACGCACCAGATTCTCGTTGAGCAGGACGTCGCTGGTCACGTCCCATTCGGCGCCGATCATCTTGGGCGTGTCGTCGGCGTCCTGCAGGAAGCCTGCCCGGGTGCGCACATGGCGGACGGTGCCGTTAGGAAGGAGAAGACGGTACTGCGAGGAATAGCGGCCGTGGGTTGCGGCCGCCGTGTCGAAGTCCTTCCTTGCGCGCTCCAGGTCGTCTGGATGAATGGTCAGCGCCCAGTCGTCATAGCCACGCGGCCGCCCGTCAGCCGGCTTGCCATAGATTTCGTTGACGCGATCATCCCACACGAGCTGCGAGGTGGCGAGGTCATGTTCCCACACGCCGATGCCCGAGGCGTCGAGCGCAAGCTCCAGCCGTTGCGAAAGCCGCCGCAGCTCCGCGTAGTTCTTCTGTCTCTCGCCGAACAACCAGCCGGCTATCAGGATGGGCAACACGACCAGCGCGCCGGCCAGCGCCATCGTTGCCCACAAGGTGGCCTCATTCTTCGGCGTGGCCGGCCAGCCGTGTTTCGGTATCGCCGACAATTGCCAGGACCCCAGCGGCAGTTCCACTTCGGCCGTTACCGGGTCGCCGTTGACCACGCTCTCGCTGCCGAAGAAGCGCTGGCCGCCGCCGCCCAGCGCGTCCTTGCCTGTCAGGGCGACCTCGATATCGAGGTCTGGATCGGTGAGGCCGCTTGCTGCGTAAAGCCTGTCGACATCGATGACCGCCGAGAGGATGCCCCAGAACCGGTCACCGCCGCCGGCTGTCGGTACGAAAATCGGAATCCTGCCGATGAAGCCGCGGCCGCCCTGGGCGAGGTCCACGGGGCCTGCCAGCACCAAGGCGCGCTGGTCGCGCGCCCGCAGCGCCGCCATGCGTTGTGCTTCGTTCTTGCGGTAATCGAGCCCGAGCGCCTTTTCATTGCCCTTCATCGGGTACATCAGCGAGATCACAAGGTCGGGCGCGCCGGCAATGTTGCGTAGCTGCGATTTCTCATTGAACAGGTTCGCGGCGAGCGCCGCAAATCGCTGTTGCCCCATATAAGGCTCGGTCGTCACTGCCGAAGCAAGGCCCTGCACCAGCTGCAGGTTGCCGTTTATGTTGCCCTCGAGCTTGGCGCGGATGATGTTGACCTTGGCGAGCACCTCGGCGCGCATCAGTTGATCGGAGACTTTTCTGTTTTGCTGGTCGACGAAGAGCGCGCAGATCGCAAGCACGAAAACAGCGATTGCCGCCGGCAAGTTGGCGGAAGAGAAAATGGCCGGTCTGATACGGCCGATATTGAAACCGGTCCAGGTCAATTCGACAGGAATACCTTTCGCGGACAGAAATCCATCGGTTGAAGCTAGCAGGAAGTGCTTAAATTTAAACTTCCGGCCTGGCTTCAAGTTGCGTCACTGGCAGCTTCGCGGCTTATTTTCAGCCCAAAAACTGGAGCGATGCTTAACGCCGGCTAACTGGCCGCGGCTTCCCGTTTCATCCGGACGAGTCGCGATTTCTATCGCATCCTAAAAGATTCTTTCGCGCCCGGGAATAAAGCCCGGGCCTCCCGGGTCTTGGCTGTAGCGGGGCCATCCTCCCAAGGCACGCATCAACCAACCCGGAAGGGATACGCATATGAACAAGATCGCCCTCACCGCAGTGGCCATCCTCATTGCCACCGGCAGCGCCTTTGCCGGCAGCGACCACTTCTCCGCGGCCGCCCAGCAGGCAGCCGCCGTCGACACCACCACCACTGCTTCCATCGTGAAGCTGGACCGCTACGGCATGAAGCCGGCGGCCAAGATCGCTGCGGATGAGCCCGGCCAGGGCATCTGGGGTCACTGAGCTAGGAGGCTGGGGCTGAACGTCCCGATCCGGGCGGGGAAGGCACGCCTCGCATGGCTCGGAGCCGAAGTCCCGATCTCCCCGGCGCCTGCCGGTCTTCAGTCGGATCGGCAGGCACCGGCTTCCGCAGCCGGCGGGGGGTCGCACCGGGCCCTCCGCCAATCTCTCATACCGCCTGAAACCTGACGCAACCCGCAGCCACTAGAGGAGATTTCTGATGTTCAACATGACACGCCGCATGGTGCTCGGATCCGCCGCCGCCGCTGCCGCCTTCGGCATTGCCGGCAAGCTCGAATTCGCGCCCGCGGCTCGCGCCGAAACCCCGGTCGAGCCGCTGGTCGGCTTCTACAAATACAAGGTCGGCTCGCTCGAGGTCACCGCCGTCTATGACGGCATCTGGCGCAAGCCCCACGACCCGGCCTTCATCAAGGACGTGTCGGTCGACGACACCAAGGCGGCGCTCGCCAAGGCAGGATTGACCACAGAGTTCATGCCGATCCCGCTCACCGTGGTCGTGCTCAAGATGAACGGCCGCACCATCATGATGGATGCCGGTTCGGGCGTCGGCCAGTGGCAGGCCAACGCGACGCATCTGCCGGCCAACATGAAGGCCGCGGGCATCGACTACAAGGCGATCGACACCATCATGATCTCGCATTTCCATCCGGATCATGTCTGGGGCCTGATGGAGAAGGGCACCAACAATCCGGTGTTCCCGAATGCCGAGCTGATCGTCAACGCCACCGAATACAATTGGTGGACGGATCCGAGCCGCCTCGCCAAGCTGCCCGAAGGTCGCAAGCCGGCGGGCAAGCGCATCGCCGAGAACTTCCCGAAATGGAAGAACTGGAAGCTGGTCGACGACGGCGCCGAAGTGGTGCCCGGCATCCGCCTCATGGCGGCGCCCGGCCATACGCCTGGACATTCCGTCTACCATGTCGATGCCGGCGCCGAGCAGTTCCTCGTCTCGGCCGACACCATGTACGTGCCGGCGCTGCTCGCCCCGCATCCCGAATGGCAGGGCGCCTACGACCAGGACGGGCCGATGGCAATCTCTACGCGCCACCGGATTATCGACCAGGTGATCGCCGACAATGTCCGCATCTGCGGCTCGCACTTCCCGTTCCCTGGCACCGGCAGCTTCGTCAAGGACGGCAACGCATACGCCTTCACCCCAACCCAGATCTGATCTCAAGTCAGATCATGAACAGAGAGCGACAACGCCAATGAAACACTTAATTTTCGCGGTGCTCGGCGCCATAGCGGTCCTGACCGCGGCACCCATCGTCATCGCCGTTCCGGCCTATGCGGTGGACGACATCGAAGGCACTGATGCGCCCGACCTGACGGCCGTGAAGGCCAAGATCGACGCCAAGGACTACAAGGGCGCGCTGGCCGATCTGCGCGACCTCGCGCAGGACACCCAGCAGGCCGACGTCTACAACCTGCTCGGCTTCACGCTACGCAAGACCGGCGACTACCAGACCTCGTTGACCTACTACACCAAGGCGTTGGAGCTTAAGCCCGACCACAAGGCCGCGCATGAATATCTGGGCGAGCTCTATGTCGACACCGGCGACATGGCCAAGGCCAACGAGCAGCTCGCCTCGCTGGAGAAGCTGTGCCCGTCGGGCTGCGAGGAGCTTTCCGACCTCAAGCAGGCGATCGACACGAAGGTGACGAAGTAGTTCAGCCCGTTCCTCGCCCCCACAAAGTGGGGGAGAGGTGGCCGTGAAGCGGCCGGAGAGGGGGCCTGGCACTAACCTTGCACCCATAGGCACCGACTTTTAGGGCGCCACGGCGGTAGCGCCCGAAAACCGGAGCCGGCGTTCCTCTCCCTCGCGCCGGCTCCGACCTTTCAACCTCGAGCGCGCGTCCACGCGGGCGCGTGGCGGCTACCTGCGTCCAAGAATTGGAGCCAACGATGACACCGACCGAACTCGCCGAAAAACTGCACGCCAGGGACGTCGTCCTGCTGGCCGGCCGGCTGCTTCTGTCCCTGATCTTCGTGCATGAGGGACTGCAACTGGCGACGCATTTCGAGGGCGCTCAGAAGGCGATGGCCGCGCTTGGCGTCGGCACGCCGCTGCTCATTGCCACCATCGCGCTGCAACTCGGCGCCGGCCTGTCGGTGGCGCTCGGCATCCTGGCGCGACTGGGCGCGATCGGGCTCGGCCTGTTCTGCCTGATGACGGCAAGCTTCTTCCACGCCAATTTCGCCAGCCAGAACGAGCTGCTGCATTTCGAGAAGGATCTCGCCATCGCCGGCGGCATGTTCATCCTGGCGCTGAGCGGGCCCGGCAGGCTGTCGGTGGATCTCGTGCTTTGCTCGACGATGAAGGGCAAGGCCAGCGCGAGCGCCAAGGCTGGCACTAGACTAACGCCGCACCTGCCGAGCCGCATCTGTCGACCGATGTGACGAGCCTGCCGGTGTGATGTCCAGAGGCGCCTTTCGTTCAGCCCTGGCCGGCGAGCGCGGACAGGCTTCCCAGCAGCTTGGGCCGGTCCTTGCCGATCATCAGGACGCTGCTGTCGGGGGCGAGCAGCGCCGAGAAGGGCAGCATCGCCGCGCCGATCGGCGAGGCCTCCGGGCCGAACTGTCCAGGCACAATTTCGGGCGCGACAATGCCGATGGCGCTGACGCGGTTGAACTGGTTTTGCACCTTCGCCAGCAGCTCGAGATGAATCGAACGCGGTAGAATCGAGTCCAGCACGATCGCCTCAATGTCGATGACCGAGGTGATCGCGATGATCGCCTCGACCAGCGCGTTGGCGCAATCCTCGATCCATTCGAACAGCGGCTCGCGCGCGCCGGGCGGCATGGGATCGAGCTCGCGCACCCGCACGATCTCGACGCCGCGCGATTTCAGGTGATTGACCAGCACATAGATCGAGGCGCGGTGCAGCAGGCTCTGGTAGCGCGCGGGCTTCGCCGCCACCGAATCCAGGCTTGAGGGCGAGACCGGCAGCGGACCGAGCGCGGCGCTGTTGCCATGCGGTCCGGTATGCACCTTGCCGCCCTGCACCAGGCCGCCGCCGACGAAAGTGTCGATCGAGATATGCATGAAATCGTGGAAGCGAGCGCCGGCGCCCTGCACGAGCTCGGCCAATGCCGCCGAGGTGGCGTCGTTCTCGATGAACACCGGTGCCTTCGGCGGCGTCGCGAAGAAGGTCATCAGGTCGATCGCTTCCCAGCGGGCGCCGAGGTCATCCGGGAAACCCAGCTCCTCGCTCCAGCCGCCCAGAAAATAGGGCGAGGCGATGCCGACGCCGACGATCGAGGCGTCGTCGAGCCCGTCAACCAGCGCCTCGAAATTGGCGAGCGAGGTGTTGCCGGCCCGGCGCACCAGATCCGGGTCCGGATAGCGGTATTCGTGCGAGGCACGCGCGCGCACTTCGCCGGCGAAATCGACCAGCACCGCTTCCAGCGCGCGCCGGCCGATCTTGATGCCGACGCTGTAGATGCGCTCGGGCGCCAGCCGGTAGAGGATCGACGGCGATCCGCGCTGCCCGAACCTTTTTCCCATTTGCTTTACGAAACCGGCCTGCTCCAGCCCGTCGACGATATCGGCGACAGCGGCGGGGGTGAGGTGGGCGGCGCGCGCCAGATCGGACTTGGACGCCTCCTTCAGACGGCGAATGGCATCGAGCACGAAACGCTCATTATAATGCCGAACTTTGACCGAATTGCTGCCTTTTCCCGACAAAACGCCATCTCCCAGGTCTTGCCGCAAGCACGGCTGGCTCTATCTGCAATCGCGGCCGTGAAGCCGTTGGATCGCGTCGAAGCACGGCGGGACACTGCGCGTTGCGCGCAAGGAAGTCAATTTTCCGGTTGCGGCTCTGGGGTATTTAATATAGCAAACTGAAAAAATAACTGCGACCAGGGAGGAAACGTGCTGCAGCAAGGCGCGCTTGGCGAAGTCGTCGCGACGGCGGGAGGAACAGCCATTCCAGTGGCGCTGGTCGGCGCCACTAAGGCCTTTGGCGGCACGATCGCGCTGAAGGACGTTTCCTTCGACTTGCGTTCGGGCGAGGTGCTGGCGCTGCTCGGCGAGAACGGCGCCGGCAAGAGCACCTGCGTGAAGCTGCTCGCCGGGGTGTATTCACCGACCGACGGCCATGTCGAGGTCGACGGCAAACCCGCCGCCTTCCGCTCGCCGCACGACGCTCAAGGTGCCGGCATTGCGGTCATGCACCAGCATCCCGGCCTGTTTCCCGACCTGTCGGTGGCGGAGAACATCTATCTTGGCCATATGCCGCGCGACCGTTTCGGCGGCATCGACAACGCCGCCATGCTTGCAGGCGCCAGGAAGGTGCTGGCGACCGTCGGCCTTGCTGTGCCGGCCGATACCAGGCTCGGCGCCCTGCGCACCTCCGAGCAGCAACTGGTCGAGATCGCCCGCGCGCTATCGCTCGACGCGCGCGTGCTGATCATGGACGAGCCGACCGCGGCACTTTCGCAGCGCGAGGTGGAGCGGCTTTTCGCCGTCGTCGCCGATCTCAAGGCGCATGGCGTGGCGATGATGTTCGTCGGTCATCGCATGGACGAGATCTTCCGCATCGCAGACCGCATCGCGGTGCTGCGCGACGGTCGCCTCGTCGGCGTCCGGCCGAAAGCCGAGCTTGGCCGCGCCGCCGCGATCTCCATGATGGTCGGCCGCGAGGTCAGCGACCTTTATCCCGACCGCCGCGAAACGCCCGGCGCGCTGGTGCTGGAGGCGAGGGGCCTGTCGCGCGCCGGCGCCTTCACCGGTATCGACCTCAAGCTCCATGCCGGCGAAGTGGTGGGCTTGGGCGGTCTCGTCGGCAGCGGCCGCACCGAGATCGCGCGCGTGTTGTTCGGCATCGACCAGCCGGACGGCGGCGAGATTCTCATAGACGGCATGCCGGTGCACTTCACTTCCGCGCGCGACGCCATGGATGCGCGCATCGCCTATGTCTCGGAGGACCGCATGGGCCAGAGCCTGGTGATGGATTTCGGCGTCCTCGACAACGCCGTGCTGCCAGTGCTGGACAAGGCATCGCGCTTCGGCCTCTACGGCACCGACCGCGCCATCGGCCTCGTCGCCGACTGGCTGAAGCGCTTGAAGCTGCGCTTCGCCGGCTACGGTCACCCGGTCAAGGAACTTTCCGGCGGCAACCAGCAGAAGGTGGTGCTGGCCAAATGGCTGCGCACCGAGCCGCGCGTCCTGATCCTTGACGAACCGACGCAGGGCATCGACGTCGGCACCAAGGCCGAGGTGCATGCCATGATCGCCGACCTCGCCGCACAGGGCATGGCGATCCTGTTGATCTCTTCCGAAATGCCCGAGCTCATAGGCATGTGCGACCGCATCGTGGTGCTGCGCGAGGGCCATCGCACGGCCGAGTTCGCTAGCGGCGAAGCGACCCAGGAAAAGGTTCTCGAGGCCGCGACCCGTACGGTCGAGCGGGCCGGCGCGACGACGCAGACGGAACAAGCCGCGCTCGAGGAAGCAAGCAAAGGTCCGGCAGATATTCTCAAGCGCCGCGAGTTCGGCCTGCTTGCCGCGATGCTCGCCGTCGCCATTCCCGTCACCATCATCAATCCGCGCATGGTCAGCGCCGCGAACCTGACGGCGGTATCGATGGACGCTGCATTGCTGGTCGTCGCAGCACTTGCCCAGATGCTGGTGCTGATCACTCGCAACATCGATCTCTCCATCGCCTCGGCGATCGGCCTGTCGGCTTATATGGCGGCGAGCATGGTCCAGGCCTATCCCGGCCTCGACGTCGCGACCGGCCTGGCGACCGCTTGTGCCGTCGGTACGGTCTGCGGGCTCATCAACGGCCTCGTCGTCACTCGGGGAAAAATCCCGGCGATCGTCGTCACGCTGGCCTCGATGTCGATCTACCGCGGCTTCAACTCGATCTGGGCCGCCGGCGACCAGGTCAGCGCCGACGAGGTGACGCAGCGATGGCTCGACATGACCGGGCTGAAGCTCGCCGGCGTGCCGCTGATCGTCGCCATCGCCATCCTCATCCTCGGCGCTGGCTATGTGCTGCTCTACCGCACGGCGAGCGGCCGCGAGCTGTTCGCCAGCGGCTCGAATCCTGACGGCGCGCGCCTCATCGGCATCCCGGTCGACCGGCGCATCCTGATGGCCTTCGGACTGGCCGGGCTGCTCGGTGGCCTGTGCGGCGCGCTCTGGGCCTCGCGCTACGCCACCATCGACGCCCGCGTCGCGCTCGGCTTCGAGCTGACGGTGATCGCGTCCGCCGTGGTCGGCGGCGTCGCCATCCGCGGCGGCTCCGGCACGCTGCTCGGCATCGTGCTCGGGTCGCTGACGCTGTTGGTGATCAAGAACGGGCTCACTTTGGTGCGCGTCGATCCGCTGTGGCTGCAGGGCGTCTACGGCCTGGTGATCCTCGTCGCCATCGGCATCGACACCTTCATCGTCCGGCGCGCCGAGCAGGCCAGACAGGCGAGGATGAGATGACGAAGTTCCTCCGCTCGATCGACTTCTGGGACCTGCTGCTCGCCGCCGCCTGTCTCGCGGTCTTCCTCTACGCCGCGATCTTCGTGCCGAACTTCGTGTCCGGCTTCAATCTTTCGCAGCTCGCCGCCAGCGCTTCGGAAAAGGCGCTGCTGATCCTGCCGATGACGCTGCTCATCATCTGCCGCGAGATCGACCTGTCGATCGCCTCGGTGCTGGCGCTGACATCGGTGATCTTCGGCCTCGCCGTCCAGGCCGGCATGCCGACATTTGCCGCGATCCCCCTGACGCTGCTCTTCGGCGCGTTGCTCGGCGCCTTCAACGGCTTTCTGGTGTCCGCGCTCGGCCTGCAGTCGCTGGTGGTGACGCTGGGCACGATGGCCCTCTACAGGGGCATCGGCTACATCCTGCTCGGCACCGGCTCGGTCAACATCCTGCCACCCGCGATCGTCGATTTCGGCATCGATAATCTGCCGGGAACGCAGATTCCCTGGACCGTCGTGCCCTTCCTGCTGCTCGCTCCGGTTTTCGCCGTCATGCTGCAGAAGACCGCGACCGGCAAGCGGCTCTACGCGCTGGGCGGCAGCCCAGAAGTCGCGCGCTATTCGGGCATCAACACGCGCCGCATGGTGCTTTGCCTCTTCGTTGTATCGGGCGTCGTCGCGGCCATCGCCGGCATCGTCTACACGGCGCGCCTTGCCAATGCGCGCGCCAACAACGCGCTTGGCATGGAGCTCGACGTCATCACCATCGTGCTGCTCGGCGGCGTCAGCGTCTTCGGCGGCAAGGGCAAGCTGACCGGGGTGATGCTGGCGCTGGTGCTCATAGCCATCATCCGTAACTTCTTGGCGCTCAACCAGATCGGCGGCGACGCTCAAGGCATGATCATCGGCCTGCTTCTGATCGGCTCGCTGCTGGTCGGCAATTACTGGCGCTCCCTGGAGGAGCGGCTCTCAAGATCGCGCGCCTTGCGCGAAACCAAGGGGTGATCTCGGGCCCCTTCCTGCAAGCCCGAATTAAACGGAGGAGTGTACAATGAAAGCGTTTGGACTAGCCCTGCTCGCATCGACCATTCTGCTTGCCCCTGCCTCGTTGGCCCTAGCCGACGAATGCGCCAAGGAGCCGGTGACCGTCGGTTTCCTGCCCAAGCTCGACACCGATCCCTATTTCAAGGTCGCCCAGCAGGGCGCGGAGGAGGCCGCCAAGGAGATCGGCGGCAAGGCGATCCAGGTCGCGCCCTCGCAGGCTACTGCGGAAGCGCAGATCGACTTCATCAACAGCCTGGTCACCCAGAAGGTCGGCGTCATCGCCATCTCGGCCAATGATGCCAACGCCGTCGCCCCGGCGCTGAAGCGCGCGGCGCAGCAGGGCGTGAAGGTGGTGTCTTACGATTCCGACGTCGCCGGCGACGCCCGCGCCGTCTTCGCCAATCAGGCCAAGGGCGACAGCCTCGCCGAGATGATGCTGGAAAGCGCCTACAATCTGATGGGCGGCGAGGGCGACTTCGCCATCCTGTCATCGACGCCGACGGCCACCAACCAGAATGCCTGGATCGACTTCATGAAGAAGAAGATGGCGGCCGAGCCGAAATTTTCGAAGATGAAGCTGGTGCAGGTCGCCTATGGCGAGGAAAGCGAGCAGGTCAACCAGCAGCAGGCGCTGGCGCTCGTCCAGGCCTTCCCGGACCTCAAGGCGATCATCGTGCCGGCCGGCATCGGCCTGCCGGCAGCGGCGCGCGCGCTGGAGGAAGCCGGCCTGATGGGCAAGGTCAAGCTGACGGGCCTGGCGCCGGCGACGCTGATCTCGAAATACATCAAGGACGGCTCCGCCCAGGACATCTGGTGGAACGTCTCCGATCTCGGCTACCTGACCTACCAGGCAGCCCAGGCGCTGGCGCAGTGCAAGATCACCGGCAAGGAAGGCGAGAAGTTCAAGGCCGGCCGTCTCGGCGAATACACGATCGGCGCCGGCGGTGAGCTGGTGCTCGGCCCGGCCAAGATCGTGACGCCGGAGAATCTTGCTGAGTTCAAGTTCTGATCCTGTGAACCCGGGCGGGCGCCGTCTACCACGGCGTCCGCCACCTCTTCCCCAATGGACGGACGGTTAGGCATGAAGATCCTGCTAGCGGGTGAAACCTTTTCGGCCACTACATCGGTGGCTTCCGGCGCCGAGGTGCTAACCAGCGCCGCCTATGTCAACGGCGCCGCGGCCTTCAACGCCGCCCTGGCCGCCGAAGGCATTTCCGTCACCCAGATCGGCGGCGAGCGCTGCCCGGCCGAGTTCCCCTACGACCTCGAAGCACTGGCGCCCTACAAGGCGGTGGTAATCTCCGATGTCGGCGCGCTGAGCCTGCTGGTCACGCCCGAGGCCCGCGCGGGCCGCGTCGGCGTCAACCGACTCGAGGTGCTGAAAACCTATGTCGAGGCTGGCGGCGGCTTGATGCTCGCCGGCGGCTATATGGGCTTTCAGGGCATGTTCGGCACGGCGCGCTTCCACGACACACCGGTGGAGGACGTGCTGCCGGTGCGCTGCCTGCCTTTCAGCGACGGGCTGGAAGTGCCGCAAGGGCTGCGGCCTTCCATCCTTCAGGAGTCGCATCCGATCCTTGCCGGCGTCGAGGGGCCGCTGCCGCCGATCCTCGGCATGAACAAGACAGATTTGCGCCGCGACGGCTCCTCGCGGCTGCTCGCTTCCTGCCACTATCGCGGCGCGGACTGGCCGCTGCTTGCCGTGCGCGAGCTTGGCAAGGGCCGGACCGCCGCCTGGACGACCGACATCGGCCCGCACTGGCTGTCGCAGGATTTTCTCGCGTGGCCGCTCTACGGCCGGCTGATGGCGAACATCAGCCGCTGGATTGCGGGCGGCTGACCTCACCGTTTTGACCAGCGCCGCCCCCGACACTCCCTGCGGGCGCTTCGCCGAGTTGACCGCCTTGGCGAGGCGGCGCTGGTCAAACCCCTTTCGTTTTTGCAACACGCCAAGGCCCAAGGACCGACCATGAGCGACTGGAACGATCTTGTCTCGCGCATCCTGGCGACCGAAGCTGGCGGCGCGCGCACCATGATCGCCATCGCCGGACCGCCCGCCGCGGGCAAATCGTCCATCTCGGAACGCCTGCAGGCCGAGCTCGCCGCCGAAGGCGCCGAAATCCTGCCGATGGACGGCTTCCATTACGACAATGCAGTGCTCGATCAACTCGGCCTGCGTCAGCGCAAGGGCGCGCCGCAGACCTTCGATTTCGACAATTTCGAGCTGACCCTGCGGCGCGTGCGCGATAGCACGGCAAGCGTCGCCGTGCCGACCTTCGACCGCCCGCTCGACCTGTCGCGCGCCAGCGCCAGGCTGATCGCGCCGGCGACCCGCTATGTCATCGTCGAGGGCAATTACCTCCTGCTCGACCGCGCGCCATGGTCAGGCCTTGCCCGCCTTTTCGACCTGACGGTCTTCCTCACCGCGCCCCGCACCGAGCTCGAACGAAGGCTGCTCAAACGCTGGACGGACCTGAGCTACCCGGATGAACACGCCGTCGCCAAGGTTCGCGGCAACGACCTGCCCAATGTCGACCTCGTGCTGGAGCACAGCATGCCGGCGGATGTGACGTGGGAGGCGCGGTGAGGGGCAGTCCCTAAAGCACGCTCGTGATCCCGCCATCCACCAGCAGCGTCTGTCCCGTCACGAAGCTGGCTGCATCCGAAGCCAGGAACACCGCCGCGCCGGCCAGTTCCTCGACGTCGCCCCAGCGCCGCATCGGCGTGCGGCCGGTCAGCCAGGTCGAGAATGTCTCGTCGGCGACGAGAGCGGCGTTCATCTCGGTCTTGAAATAGCCGGGCGCGATCGCGTTGACGCGCACGCCGTGCTGGCCCCATTCGCCGGCCATCGACTTGGTCAGCATGGTGATGGCGCCCTTGCTCGCCGCGTAGGGTGCGATCGAGGGACGGGCGAGCGCGCTCTGCACCGACGAGACGTTGATGATGACGCCCTTGCGGCGTTGGATCATGCCCTTCACCGCGGCGCGGCTCACCTTGAACACGCCGTCGAGATTGGTCGCCATCAGCGCGTCCCAGTCGGCATCGGAAAAAGTCTCGAGCGGCGCGCGGCGCTGGATGCCGGCATTGTTGATGAGGATGTCGATCGGACCGGTGTCGGCTTCGCTCGCCTCGACGGCCGTGTCGACCGACTGTGTATCGGTGACGTCGATCACGGATTCCGCGACCGTGTACCCATGGCCGCGCAGCCGGTCGCCTGCGGCCTTGAGCTCATCGGCCTTGCGGCCACCGAGCGTGACGCGCGCGCCGGCCGCGGCGAGCGCCTCCGCGAAGGCGAGGCCCAGCCCGCGGCTGGCGCCGGTGACGAAGGCATGCTTGCCCTCGAGGCCGAAGAGACGGCCGAGATAATCAGTCGAACGCAATTTGCACCTTCATCGATTGCGATTTGTCGCTGGCCAAATCGAAGGCCTTTCGCGCCTCGGCGAGCGGCAGCGTGTTGCTGAGCAGCGGCGCGACATCGATCCGGCCCGAGCCGATCAGGTCGACCGCAAGCGCGAATTCCGTGTCGAAGCGGAAGCTTCCCTTCACCTGGATTTCCTTGGTGACGATCATCGACATGGAAAGCTCCGCCGTCGCGCCCTGGCCGACGGCTACCAGCGTGCCGCGCGGCTTGATGACAGGCAAGGCGCTGGCCACCGTCGCGCCCTGGCCGGCGGCCTCGAAGACGACGTCGAAATATCCCTTGTTGGCGGCGTAGCCGTCCATCGTCTCGGCCTGTGTGGCGACATTGATCGTGCGGTCGGCGCCGACCTTGGCGGCGTATTGCAGCGGTCTGTCCTGCACGTCGGTGACGACGATTTCGCGCGCGCCGGCAAAGCGCGCGGCGAGCACCAGCAGCGTGCCGATCGGTCCGGCGCCCATGATCAGCACGCGGCTGCCATAGACCGGCGCCTGGGCGACGGCATGCAGCGTCACGGCAAGAGGCTCGGCGAAGGCGCCGGCGGTAGGGTCGGAGCCCTTCGGCAGCGGCACGGCGTTTTCGGCGCGGCAGACGAGATGCTCGGCAAAGCCGCCCTGCACATGCGGCGTGCGCATCGCAGACCCCAGGAAGCGCATGTCGAGGCAATGGATCGGTTGCCCGGCACGGCAGAAGGCGCAGACGCCGCAAGGGTTGGCCGGGTTGACGGCGACCGCCGTGCCCACCGCCGGCCCGGAAACGCCGGCGCCCAGCGCCTCGACGCGGCCGGCGATCTCGTGGCCGAGGATCATCGGCTCCTTCATGCGGACAGTGCCAAAACCGCCATGGCGGAAATAATGTAGGTCGGAGCCGCAGATGCCGCCGTGCGTAACGCGCACCAGCACCTCGCCCGGACCGGGCTCTGGCGTCGCGCGCTCCTCGACGTCGAGGTCGAGCGGCCGGCGCAGCACCACCGCGCGCATCGAGGATGTTGGCGACAAACCGGCTCTCCGCTGTTTCCCCAACAGCTAACAGGAAACCCGCGATGCCTTCAACTGTATTTATCTGACAAATCAGATGATAATGGACAGGTTCGGCTTGGTGAGGTAACACCGAAGGTTGTTGGCAGACTGAATGGTCCAGGACAAAATGGCAGGCAACCAGACGGCGTCGGTGACGGACGAGATAACCAACAGTCTCGGCCGCGAGATTCTCCGCGGGCTGTTTCCGCCCGGCGCGACCTTGATTGGCGAGGAGGAGATCTGCGCCCGCTTCGGCGCCAGCCGCAGCGCCGCCCGCGAAGCGGTGAAGATCCTGTGGGCCAAGGGCCTGCTGGTCACCCGCCCGCGGCGTGGCTCGCGCATCCGCCCGCTGAAGGATTGGAATTTCTTGGACCCCGCGGTGCTAGGCTGGCTGCGCGCCAGCGCGACACCGCGCCACTTCATCATCGAGCTTCTGGAAGTGCGCCTGGGCTTCGAATGCGAGGCGGCGGCACTTGCCGCGAGCCGCAACAACCCGGACGAGATCGCCGCCATCCGCGAGGCCTTCGAGGCGATGCGCGCGGCCTCCTCCGGCCAGGGCGATCCGGTCTTGTCGGACGCCGCTTTCCATGAAGCGGTGCTTGCCGCCACCGGGAACCGCTTCTTCCTGCCGCTCTCGGCGCTGATCCACACGGCGCTGCAGTATAGTGTGCCGACCACCAACGCGCTGTTCGGTCACCCGGTGGGCGATCTCGACGCGCATGGCAAGGTGCTGAGGGCGATCGAGTCCGGCGACTCCGCAAGAGCCCGCAAGGCCATGCACGACATGCTGAGCGAGGTGCTCGCCCGCGTGCGCACGGCCGCTGAACTCACCGGTGCCGGCTGAATCTTTCAAGCCGGAACCTGGCTGTCTTCCCAGCCTGCTGTTACGCGCAGTTAAGGCCGGACTGCTACACCACGCTGCATTCGGTCGGGGAATAATGGCCCATGAGCCAGCGCGCGTTCATCAGTCTGCTCGTCCTCCTGGCGGTGCTGGTCGCGCTGTCGGCGACATCGTTCCCGGGCGCGATGATCGGCTTTTTGTTCGGCATCGCCATTGCCTTCTTCGTCGCCGGGCCGGCCATGCTGATCGGCAAGGTGCTCGAGAACAACGGCATCGTGATATCCGGCCAGACGGCTCTTTGGCTGCTAGCCGGCTTCTACGCGCTGCTCATTCTCTTCGCGGCATTCCAGACCTGGCGCCGGCTTCAGCGTCAGGAGACCGGCCAGGCGCGATCCGCGGGGCTGCGGCTGGCGCTGCTCGTCGCGCTGCCCGCGATAGCGTGGCTGTCAGTGAACGCGATGCAGGAAGCCTGGCCGTGAGGCCGCCAATATGCGGCAACCTCACGAACAGAGCTCGATTCAGCGCTTCGGCCCAAAGCCCGGATAGGGGTTGAGCGGCACGATCGCCGTGATGTCCATCATGCCGGCCTCGATCAGCGGCAGCGTGGCGAGATGGCCGCGCACTTCCTTCTCGTCGGCCGCTTCGAACATCATGCCGCTGCCGGGGATGTCGCCACGGTTCCAGATCTGGCGCACGGCGCCTTGCACATAAAGCGTCTTTCGCTGCTCGGACTCCGGCGGCAGCAGCGGCGCGAAGTCGGCGTCGCTGAATTTTTGGGTGTTGCGGGTGAGCAGAGCAAAGAACTGCATGGCGGTCTCCTTCGTGGTTGGGGTGACGGGGGAGATATCGCGCCGGCTGTTCAGACTGTCCAAGACCGATTAGGATAAAGTTCAGACCTTGGAGGACTTGGAAATAGGAGGCCAAAATGCTCGATCTGCGCCAGATTAGATATTTCGTCGCCGTCGCCGAGGCCGGCAATGTCGGCCGCGCCGCCGAGCAGTTGCACATTTCGCAGTCGCCCTTGAGCCGTCAGATCATGCAGCTCGAGGAGCAGCTCGGCGTCACGCTCTTCGAGCGCGCGAAGCAGCGCGTCCATCTCAACGCCGAGGGCAGGGCCTTCCTTGCCGAAGCGCGCGCCTTGCTTGCCAACGCGGCGCGGCTGGAAGAAATCGGCCGCAACCTCGCCAGCGGTGCCGCGGGCAGCCTTGCCATCGGCTACGTCGAGGGCGCGGTGCATGCCGGGCTGATCGCCGCGATGCTGAAGGATTTCCGCCGCGCGCGGCCGGATTTCCACCTGCAACTCAGGAGCCTGCGAACGGCTGCGCAATTCGACGATCTGAGGCAGCGCGTGCTCGACCTCGGCTTCGTCTACGCGCCGGCCCCCGAGGGTGATCCCGATGTGGAAAGCATGCTGGTGCGGCGTGAGCCGTTGGTGCTCGCGATGTCTGAGGGCGACCCGCTCGCCGGTGCCGCGGCCATCGCGCCCGGCCAGCTCGACGGCCGCGTCTGGATCACCGTGGTGCGCCAGCCCGGCGACACCAACCGCGCGCAGTTCCTGGCGGCCTGCGCCGAATCCGGCTTCATGCCCGACATCACCTATGAGACGAACGACCCCTTGACCTCGCTCGGCCTGGTCAGCGCCGGCCTCGGCCTCGCCACTGTTCAGCAGAGCCTGCGAAGCGCGGCCCCTCCGGGCGTCGCCTTCCGCGACCTGCCCTGGTTCAAGCGCAGCGTGTCGATCCATCTGGCATGGCGCAGGAATGATCGGCGGACGGTGATTGGGGATTTGAGGAGGGCGGCGAATAGTGAATAGTGAATAGTGAATAGTCAGTAGTCAGCAGTGAAAGTTAACATTCGACAGGCTTCGATCTGCGATGCACCCATTTCACTATTCACTATTCACTATTCACTATTCACTATTCACTATTCACTATTCACATCTTATCTATCACCGCCTGAACGCCCTCTGTCGGCGCATCCACCGAGGAGCCCGCCACCATGATGGCGGCGACGATCGCTTCCGGGTCGTTGACCACCAGCGGCTTCACGCGATGCGCGGTGTGGATGAAGCCTTCCTCCGACATGTGCTCGATCAGCGCCAGCATCGGGTCCCAGAACCCCTTGACGTTGGCGAAGACGATCGGCTTGCGGTGATGGCCGAGCTGCGCCCAGGTCATGATCTCGACGATCTCCTCCACCGTGCCGATGCCGCCCGGCAGCGCCACAAAGGCGTCGGATTTTTCGAACATGCTGTGCTTGCGCTCGTGCATATTGTCGGTGATCAGCAATTCGTCGAGCTTGTCGAGCGCGGTTTCGGTCGCTTCCCTGTTGATCAGGAAGCGCGGGATGATGCCGGTGACCTTGCCGCCGGCCTTGAGCGCGCCGTCGGCGACGGCGCCCATGATGCCCTTGGTGCCGCCGCCATAGATGAGGCGCAACCCGGATTTGGCAAGCGAGCGGCCAAGCGTGTGGCCGGCCTTGATATAGGCCTCGTCGCGGCCCGGAGACGAGCCGCAATAGACGCAGACGGATCGAATCGTGTTCATGACGATGATTGGTGATGGGGACGGTTGGCCGGGTCAAGCCCGCGGACGGGCTTTTTCTTGTGAGCGCGGAGAAAACACGCTAGACCGGCGTTAGGTGGCTAAGGGGGCAATATAAAATTATGGCTATCAATCCTTCTAAGGCGTTCTTGTTCGCGGCGGGCGGCGTGGCCGTCGTCGCGGCGGTCGCCTACGGGTCGGGCGCGCTCGATCCCTACATCAACCAGAAGCCAGCGCAGGTCGCGGCGCTGCCGCAGACCGATGCGAAACCGGCTGAATCCTCGAGCACGACCACCGAAGCGCGCGTGCCTCAAGCTCCTTCAAACACAATGGCCCCGGCCAACACGATGGCGCCGGCCAACAAGAACGCAACGGCGCCGGCCGCTGCGGCCGGCCCGACGCTGCCGACCTTCGATGTCGTGCGCGTCGAAAGCAACGGCTCGATCGTTGTCGCCGGCAGCGCCGCGCCCAACGCCAAGGTCGAGATCCTGAGTGGCGGTACGGTGCTCGGCTCGACCGATTCCGGCCCCGACGGCGCTTTCGCCATCGTGCTCGACGATCCGCTGAAGCCCGGCGACTATACGATCACGCTGCGCCAGACGGTTGGCGGCATCGCCGTCGCCTCGGCCCAGACCGCCGTTGTCTCGGTGCCGCAGAGCCCGACCGGGCAGGTGCTGGCGATGGTCGAGGAACCGGGCAAGGCCTCGCAATTGATCACGGTGCCGCAGGCCGAGACCAGGCCGGCGGCGCCGGCCGCTTCCGACCAGGCGGCACCGGCAGCCCAGGCCCCCGCAACGACCGCGCCGGCTGCATCCGACACGGCCTCGGCGTCGGCCACGACCGCGCCGGCCGCCACCGATCAGGCCTCTGCTCCGGCGACTGCGCCGGCCTCTGGCGAGCCTAAGATCGCCGTCGAAGCGGTCGAGATCGACGGCAGCAAGATCTTCGTTGCCGGCACGGCCGACCCCGGCCGCAAGGTGCGCGCCTATGCCGACGCCATCCTGCTCGGCGATGCGCAAACCTCCGCCGACGGCCATTTCCTGATCGAGGCGACCCGCGACATCCCGGTCGGCAACTACACCATCCATGTCGACGGCCTGGACAGCGATGGCGTCAAGGTCGTCACCCGCGCCGCCGTGCCGTTCGAACGTGAGCCCGGCGAGTCGATCGCCGCCGTCGCTCCGAACGAGACGAAGACCGGCGAGGCCAAGCCGGCCGAGACCAAGCTCGCACAGGTCCAGGGCGCCGGATCCCAGGCGGCGGAAGCCAAGCCGGCGGCAACGGCCGAAGCGGCCAAGCCCGCCGAGGCTCCGGCCAAGGTCGCCGAGGCGACGCCGTCGACCGACGTGGCTGAGACGGTCGCGCCAAAGCTCGAACATGCCGACGGCGCCGTCATCATCCGCCGCAACGACACGCTCTGGCGCATCTCGCGCCGCGTCTACGGCCATGGCGTGCGCTATTCGACCATCTATCTCGCCAACAAGGACCAGATCAGCGATCCCGACCGCATCTGGCCGGGCCAGGTGTTCAAGGTGCCGTCCAAGTCCAAGGAAGGCGAGGATGCCGACCTGAAGGCCATGGGCGAGCAGATGACCGCGCCGAAGACGGAGTGAGGTTGGCGAATAGCCAATCTCCCCCCTTGTGGGGGAGATTACCCTTGCTACCCATCCGCCTAGCTTGCCCTCCCATTGTCCATCGTCTATCGCCGATGGACGATGATCGAATCCCCCGAAAGCCGTTGTGCTGACAGCCGCGCCATCGCGCTGCGCCTGGCGGCGCTCTCGCATCCGGCGCGCATCGAGATCCTGAAACATCTCTCGGCCAGCGCCTGCTGCTCGTGCCGTGAGGTGGTCAATCATCTCGATCTCGCCCAATCGACCGTTTCGCAGCACCTGAAGGTCCTGGTCGAGGCGGGGCTCGTCCGCTTCGAGGCTGACCGCCAGCGCTCGCGCTACGCGGTCGACCATACCGCGCTTGCGGGCATCTCCGCCTCGCTCAACCAACTCGTTGCTTCCTGCTGTCCCGGCAGTTTACCCAAAAGGCAAGACTAGTGGCCGAAAAGACCGTATCCGCCGAAGCCGGCACCCTCACCACCCTGCGCAACCTCTGGCCCTATATGTGGCCGGCCGAGCGAGCCGATCTCAGAGCCCGTGTCACCTGGGCGACGCTGCTTCTGGTCGTCGCCAAGCTCACTTTGGTCGCCGGCCCGTATTTCTTCAAATGGGCGACGGATGCGCTGGCCCATGCCTCCAAGACCCCGCCGCCGCTGCCGGCCTTTCTGCTGGCGCCGGTGGCGCTGGTCATCGCCTACAACGTGCTCCGCCTGGTCCAGCTCGGCTTCAACCAGCTGCGCGACGCCCTGTTTGCCCGCGTCGGCCAATATGCGGTGCGTCAGCTCGCCTACCGCACCTTCGTCCACATGCATGAGCTGTCGCTGCGCTTCCATCTGGAGCGCCGCACCGGCGGCTTGTCGCGCATCATCGAGCGCGGCACCAAGGGCATCGAGACGATCGTGCGCTTCATCATGCTGAACACGGCGCCGACCATCCTCGAATTCGCGCTGACCGCCGGCATATTCGCCTTTACCTATGGCTGGAAATATGTCGCCGTGGTCGCCGTCACCGTCTGGCTCTATGTCTGGTTCACGGTCAAGGCGAGCGACTGGCGCATCTCGATCCGCCGCGACATGAACGACAGCGACACCGACGCCAACACCAAGGCGATCGACTCGCTCTTGAACTTCGAGACGGTCAAATATTTCACCAATGAGCGCATGGAGGCCGAGCGCTTCGACCGCTCGATGGCGCGCTACGAGATCGCCGCGACCAAGACCTGGACATCGCTCGGCTGGCTGAATTTCGGCCAGGGCCTCATCTTCGGCCTGGGCACCGTCATCGTCATGTGCATGTCGGCGCTGGAAGTGCAGGCCGGCACGCAGACGGTCGGCGATTTCGTCTTCATCAACGCCATGCTGATCCAGCTTTCGGTGCCGCTCAACTTCATCGGCTTCATCTACCGCGAGATCCGGCAGGGCCTGACCGACATCGAGCATATGTTCGACCTGCTCGATGTGCCCCAGGAGATCGTCGACAAGCCGGACGCCAAGCCGCTCAACGTCGGCCCGGGCAAGGTCGAGTTCCGCGACGTTCATTTCTCCTATGATCCGAACCGCAAGATCCTGAAAGGTGTCTCCTTCGAGGTGCCTGCCGGCAAGACGGTGGCGATCGTCGGCCCCTCGGGCGCCGGCAAGTCGACCATTTCCAGGCTTCTGTTCCGCTTCTACGACGTGCAGGGTGGCCAGGTGCTGATCGACGGCCAGGACATCCGCGACGTCACCCAGGAGAGCCTGCGCGCCGTGCTCGGCATGGTGCCGCAGGACACGGTGCTCTTCAACGACACCATCGCCTACAACATCCGCTATGGCCGCGTCGGCGCCAGCGAGGAGGAGGTGCGCAAGGCCGCCGAGCTTGCCCAGATCGGCCCGTTCATCGACAAGCTGCCCGAAGGCTACAAGTCGATGGTCGGCGAGCGGGGCTTAAAGCTGTCGGGCGGCGAAAAGCAGCGCGTGGCCATCGCCCGCACCATCCTCAAGGCGCCGCCGATCCTGATGCTCGACGAGGCAACCTCGGCGCTGGACACCCAGACCGAGCAGGAGATCCAGGCGGCGCTCGACCTCGTCAGCAAGGGCCGCACCACCATCGTCATCGCCCACCGCCTGTCGACGGTGATCTCGGCCGACGAGATCATCGTGCTCAAGGACGGCCAGATCGCCGAGCGCGGGACGCATCAAGCGCTGCTAGCCAAGCACGGCCTGTACGCCTCGATGTGGGACCGCCAGCGCGAGGCGACCGAAGCCGAAGAGCGCCTGCGCATCGCGCGTGAGAGCGACGAGCTTGGGGTGATTGTGAGGAGAAGAACGGCAGAGGTTGGCTAGGCGCTTCTTCCTTCCCCCCTTGTGGGAGAAGGTGGTCTCGCGAAGCGAGGTCGGATGAGGGGTGTTGGAAGGATCGCCGCGAGGCAAGACTAAGCGCTTGAAGCGTTTATTCTTTTCTCGTCTCGTTCCTTCCAGGACCCCTCATCCGTCTCGGCGCTGACGCGCCGATCCACCTTCTCCCACAAGGGAAGAAGGAAAGAGGAAAAATCCCACTTGACCTCAACCTATCTTGAGCTTGCAAACCGTCTCCGAGCCGCCTGCCAGGCAACCTTCCAAATCGGAGACAGATGGAAATGAGCACCAACAATCACCGCACCGGCAGCGTGTTCCGCGTCGACAAATTCGTCGTGCCGGCCGAGGCGCGCGACGAAATCCTAAGCAAGGTCTTCATGACGCATGAACTGCTGCGCCGGCAGGAGGGCTTCGTGCAGGATTTCCTGCTCGAACAATTCTCCGGCCCGGGCGAGTTCAACATCGTCACCATGGTCGAGTGGGAAAGCCAGGCGGCGATCGACAAGGTGGTGCCGATCGTCAGGGCCGCCCACGAACGCATCGCCTTCAGCGCCCAGGAAACCATCGCGCAGCTCGGCGTCAAGGCCGACATCGCCAACTATCAGCGCGTGCCGGAGGTGTAAGAAGGCCATCCGGCTCCCGGCGCGGATACAGCGATGCTCAGCACCTGACCGGTGCGGGCGTCGCTCACCATGTTTTCGAAACCGCGCCATTCGGCGGCGAGGATGAACAGCGTCCTGCCATCGGCTCCGCCCAGCATGCAGGCAAAGCAGCCGCGATCGACCTCGACGCGGTCGATTTTCTCGCCGCCCTCCCGCACCCTGACACAACGCCGGTTCGGTACATCGGCATACCAGACGCAGCCTTCGGCATCGATGCAGATGCCGTCGGGATAGTCGTTGCCGAGGTCGGCCCAGACGCGCCGCTTGGAAAGGCTGCCGTCTTTGCCAATGTCGAAGGCGGTCAGCCGCCTGGCATGGGATTCGGCGACGATAAGCGTCCGGTTGTCCGGTGTCACCGCCATGCCGTTGGCGAAGGCAAGCTTGTCGGCCACTTGTCGCACCGCGCCGTCCGGGCTGATCAGCATGATGGCGCCAGGCCCGAAATGTTCGCCCGGCGCCGGTGCCGGCCCGCCGCCATTGACGTAGACGTTGCCGCGCCCCTCGACCAAGATTTCGTTCCAGGGATTTTTCGACAGCCCCCGCAGATCGGCATGAGTGGCGAGCGTTCCGTCCGCTTCCTGCCTGAGCAGAAGCCCCTCCCGCCCGGAAACGACGAGCAATCGTCCATCCGGCAGCCAGTCGATCGAATAGGGCAGGACGGCCGGCACCGTGAGCATGACCTCGCTCTTGCCACCTTCGTCCATTGCGACAATCTCCCCGGTGCCCCAGTTGCAGAGCCAGAGCCGGCCGTCATGCCAGCGCGGTGACTCGCCGAAAGCGAGATCCTCGGTGATGAGATTGGCCTTCCTGGCGCTGCTCGATGACGACATTGGCTGGCTCCTGGTTGGAACTATCCTACCAAGGACGGACGAGTAGACTCCTTTCCGACAATGCTAAAAGAGGCATCGTTGCATTCCTTCGCGCCCCCCTCTGTACTGCCGGACATCTCCCCCACGAGGGGGGAGATTGGCCATCACGACAGCCTTCGCAAATCTCAAAACGGCGCAGAATGGGCGGCGGCGCAGAAGCTGCTGATCTCCCCCC
>CCNC01000029.1 GCA_000824845.1 Mesorhizobium sp. ORS 3359
GGGGGGCGCTGTCCCGCCGGCGTCTACAGTGATCGGGATCACGGGATATTGTTGCGTTGCGGGGAGGGGGGCTTTCGGCTATTGAGGCGCAACCTGAAACAGGGACCGCCCCCAAGCCCTATGACGCTTCTCGACTCGGTCAAGAATACGTTCGTTCCGATCCACCGCGAAGGCTATCCCTTCATCGCCGCCTTCGCCGCGGCGACGCTGTTTCTCGGCTATTTCTCCTCGGTCCTGTTCTGGATCGGGCTGATCCTCACCGCCTGGTGCATCTATTTCTACCGCGATCCCGAGCGCGTCACGCCGGTCGACGACCGGCTGGTCGTGAGCCCGGCCGATGGCGTGATCTCGGCGGTGGGGCCGGCCGTGCCGCCGAGTGAGCTTGGCCTGGGCCCGGGCGAGATGACCCGGATCTCGGTGTTCATGAACGTGTTTTCCTGCCACATCAACCGCGCTCCGGTGCGTGGGCGGATCACGCGCATCGAGCATAAGCCCGGTAAATTCCTCAATGCCGAGCTCGACAAGGCAAGCGCCGAGAACGAGCGCAACGGCCTGGTGATCGACAGCCCGAACGGCACCATCGCTGCCGTCCAGATCGCCGGGCTGGTGGCGCGTCGCATCGTCTGCTGGGCCGAGGCCGGCGGCTCGATCGCCATCGGCGAGCGTTTCGGCCTGATCCGCTTCGGCTCGCGCGTTGACGTCTTCCTGCCGTCGGGCGCCGTGCCGCGCGTCGCGGTCGGCCAGACGGCTGTGGGCGGCGAGACCGTGCTTGCCGAATTCGGCGGCACGGCGGTCACGCCCTTGGTCAGGGTGTCCTGAGCGTTGGGCGCGCCGTTCAAGAAATTCGAGGCCCATGCCAGCGGCGGTCCGCGCATCCGCGAGATCCCGATGCGCATGGTGCTGCCCAATTTGGTCACGGTGCTTGCCATCTGCGCCGGCCTTTCGGGCATCCGCTTCGCCTTCGAGAACCGTTTCGAGATCGCGGTGGTCATGGTGCTGCTTGCCGCCTTCCTTGACGGCATCGACGGGCGGCTGGCGCGCATGCTGAAGGCCACCTCGAAATTCGGCGCGCAGATGGATTCGCTGGCCGACATCGTCAATTTCGGCGTGGCGCCGGCCCTGGTGCTCTACGCCTTCCTGCTCGACCGCGCCGGCTCGCCCGGCTGGATCGCAGCACTTCTCTTCACCATCGCCTGCGGCATGCGGCTCGCCCGCTTCAACGTGCTGGCCGACGACACTGACCAGCCTGCATGGCAGACCGAATATTTCGTCGGCGTGCCGGCCCCGGCGGGTGCGGTGCTGGTCATGCTGCCGCTCTATCTCTATTTCCTGCGGCTCGGGCTGGAGCCGTCCCGGCCGGCCGCCTTCATCGCCACCGGCTTCACCGTGCTCATCGCTTTCCTTCTGGTCAGCCGGCTGCCGGTCTATTCCGGCAAGAGCGTCAAGGTGCCGGGCGACAGGGTGCTGCCGGTCATCCTGGGCGTGGTGCTCTACATCCTCTTGCTGATGACCTATCCTTGGTACACGCTGACGGCCTCCGTCGCCGGCTATCTCCTCTTCCTGCCGTTCTCGGTGCGCGCCTATTCGAAGCGGGCCATGCGCGAGGGCGAGAAGGTGCCGCCTTCGGATATCGGCTAGGGCGCGCTAGAGCGTTTCACCGTTTCACGGAAACGGCGAACCGCTCTATTCCATTGTTTTTACGCAATTCCGGACGGAAAAACGCTCACACTTTTCCTGGAATTGCTCTAAGCCGCCACACCCAGCCCCAACCGATCGATCGCCAGCTTTCGCGCCGAGACGTAATCCGTCTTGCCCGAGCCCAGAACCGGGATCTCTTCCACCTTGATGATGTCGTTGGGCACCATCAACTCGGCGGCGCCCGCCTTCTTGCCGAACTGGCGCAGTTCCTCGGCACTCGCATCGTCGGCGGTGGTGACCAGCACGATGCGCTCGCCGCGCCTTTTGTCGGGCACCGCCACCGCCGCGTGGCGCTCTTCCGGCCACAGCGACTGCACCAGAATCTCGACGGCGCCCAGCGACACCATTTCACCGGCGATCTTGGCGAAGCGCTTTGCCCGGCCGCGGATGGTGATGAAGCCCTCGCGGTCGATCGAGACGATGTCGCCGGTGTCGTGCCAGCCTTCCAGCGGCTGCAATTCGCCCGGCCGATCGGCGCTCATATAGCCCATCATCATATTCGGCCCGTCGAGCCACAGCCGGCCGCCTTCGGTGATGCCTTCGACAGGCTCCAGCTTCATGCGGATGGCCGGCAGCGGCCTGCCGACCGTGCCGTCCCGGCTGTGGATGGCAGTGTTCACCGCCACCACCGGCGCGGCTTCGGTCAGGCCGAAGCCTTCGACGATCGAGGCCTGGAAGCGGACGCGATAGGTGCGCCGCGTCTCCGGCTTCACCGCCTCGGCGCCGGCCACGACGAAGCGCAGGCTGGAGAAGTCGCCGTCCTTGGCGGTGCGCGCATAATTGGCGAGGAAGGTGTCGGTGCCGAACATGACGGTCGGCTTCACCTTGCGGGCGATCTCGGGGATGATCTTGTAGTGCAGCGGCGAGGGGTAGAGGAACAGCTTTACGCCCAGCACCAGCGGCAGGATGGTGCCGCCTGTCAGGCCGAAGGAATGGAACGCCGGCAGGACGTTGAGCAAGGTGTCGGCCGGCGAGACGGAGACGCGCGCCTCGGCCTGCATGACATTGGCAAGCAGGTTGCGGTTCGACAGCACCACCGCCTTCGGCGTGCCTTCCGAGCCGGAGGTGAACAGGATGACGGCGGGCTTCGAGGCTTGCTGCCGCTGCAGCGGTAAGCGCCACAAAAGTGCTCCGGCGACCTTGTCCAGCGCCGTCACGCCGGCGCGTACGTCTTCCAGCCACAGCATCTTCGCGCCGCCTTCCTCGACCGCGGCAATGATGTCGTCGATGCCGGCCTTTTCGACGAAAGCGCGGGATGACACCACGGTGCGGATGACGGCGGTACGGATAGCCGCGGTCACGCTTGCCGGGCCGGCGGTGTAGTTGATCATCGCTGCAACCCTGGCCGCCGAGATCAGGCCGACGAAGGTGAGCACCACGCCATTGGCGTTGGGCAAGAGCACGCCGACCGCTTCGCCGGGCGCCGTCACCGCCTCGAAACGGCGTCCGAGCACGCGCGCGCCGATGAACAGCTTGCGGTAGCTGAGCGAACCCGAAATCACGTCCTCGATGATCGGATGCGACGGGCCGACGCGATCGGCGGCGTCGCGCATGGCGAGGAACAGGCCACGGTCGAGATTGGTGCCGTGGAGCCGCGCCTCGGCGAAACGGTCGAACAGCGCGTTGGTGTTGGACGCCATGTCGGGGTTGCGCGCCACCAGTTCGGCGATGGTCATCGGCTCCAGCACGCTGACCGAAAGCCGCGGGAACCAGTGGCGAGGTGCTTTCTCCTTCGGCGTCAGCGACATCGGCAGATCGCGCGTTCCAGCAACGAAGATCGGCACGATGCGGGCGTCGGCCTGCATGGCGATGCGGGTGACGGCGCGAAACAGCCGGAAGGATTTGACGTCCGGCTCGACAGTGTCTGGCAGGTAGACGGCGAGCCGCCCCTTGCCCTTCAGCACGCGCACCAGGCGCCGGCTGACGAAGACATGCTCGGCATTGAAGGCGATGGTGCGGCCAAGCTCGCGCCATGGTTCGAGCCATGGCGAGCGCGCCGAGGCCTCGTCCAGTATATGCAGCGTGTCGTCGGGAAGCAGCGACAGCATCAGCGCCGGCTCGATGCGCGACTGGTGCCAGATCACATAAATGACGGGTGTGTTGGCGCTTCGGGCAATGCGAATCCGGTTGTCGGCAATCCGATAGGCGAGCTTGAACGGCACATAGAGCAGCGCCTGGGTGAAGCGCAGGTCGAGCCGGAACCGCTCGATCACGGCGATCAGCAGCCAGGCAAAGACAAGGCCCGCCAGCAGCGCCAGGGTCAGGATCATGCCGCTCTCTCCCAGTCTCCTCCAGGGCGCGGCTCTTGAGCGGCCGCTTCGGTGGCAGAGGGTAGCGGAAGCGCGGGCAACGTCAATGCGGGGTGAAGCACGGAGTCCCCTTCTCCCACAACAAGGGGAGAAGGGGAAGACGGCGCCTATGCCGCCTTCAATCTTCCGCTGATGAAGCGAAATTCTTGGGTTTTGCCGCCATAGCCATAGGCCGCCGCCGGCACTTCGTGCACGAAGGCATAACTCTCCTCATGCACCCCGCCGAGCAGCCGGCCGAAAGCCTCGAAGATCGCCTTGAGATAGGCTTCGAGCTCGAGCTTGGTGTTGGTGCCGTCGACGACCTTGACGTCGAGCCAGAACGTGTTGGTGCCATGATCGACCAACGACTTGCCGCCGGCGAACCAGTGCTGCGGATCGATGTAGTTGACCGCGACGGCGGTGATCGTCGGGTCCTTGCGTAACTCTTTGGCGGTAATCTCGGTGATGTCCTTGGCGATCGCGGCGGACAGCTTGGCGTCGGGCTTGCCGGTGATGCTGATGTTGATGATCGGCATTTTTCTCTCCTCGGGTTGGGCGCCTCGCGCCTTCGATGAGAGGATCATGGCATTGGCGTGTATTCGATAAAATCGAATTGTTTTTGAAAAACACTTCGATATCATCGAAGTATGGAAATGCTCGATCTCGACTTACTGAAGACCTTCCTCGCCTTCGTCGAGGGCGGCTCGCTTGCCAAGGCCGCATCCGCCGTTGGCCGCACGCCGTCGGCTGTGACCGCGCAGATGCAGCGGCTGGAGGAGATCGTCGGCGAGCCGCTGCTCATCCCGCAGGGCAGGGGACGCGGCCTGACACCGGCCGGCGAGGACCTTGTCGGCCATGCGAGGCGCCTCCTTGCCGTCCACACAGAGGCGTGGCTGGCGCTGAAAGGCGCGCGCGCCGGCGGCCGCATCGCCATCGGCACGACGCAGGATTTCGCCGACCACGGCCTGCCGGATCTTCTAAGGGCCTTCGCCGCCAGCCACCCGCGTGTGCGGATCGAGCTGCGTGTCGGCCGCTCCCTGGAGCTCGGCTCCGCGCTGCAGGCCGGCCAGATCGACCTCGCAATCACCATGCGCCATGCCCCGACGCCAGATGAAACGGCCGTGGTCAGCGAGCCGATGTTGTGGCTCTGCTCGGAAAAGGGCCTGGCGACGCGGCAGGAAGCCGTGCCGCTGGCGCTGCTCGATCCCTATTGCGGCTTCAGGGAGGCCGCCCTCAACGCGCTCGATGCCGCCGGCCGCCGCTACCGCATCGCCGCCGGCAGCGCCAGCCTTGCCGGCCTGCGCGCCGCGGTCGATGCCGGCATCGCGCTGACGCCGCGCACCCGGCGCTTTGCCCATTCGGGCATCGTGGAGGCGCCATACGAGCACGACCTTCCGCAATTGCCGATGGCCGATTTCGCCATCCGGCTCGGTCGCGAAGCTCCACGCCCGGCGCGGGATCTGGCGGAGCTGCTGGGCGATGGCCTCGCCCTACCGTCGTGACCGGCTAGGAAGTCCCCAAAGAAAAAGCCGACCTTTTTGCGGGTCGGCTTCTAGTCGGACGGGTCGAGGGGTTTGGGGGGACTTGGGGGGTGACCCGTCGACCTAACAATGCCTGAGTCGGATAATGGTTCCGTGATTGGCGAAATTTTTTACGAGCGCGCCGTTTTCGCCTTCAGCCAGTCGCGTCCGGCATGGGCAAAGACCGCGCAAAGCACGATGGCGCCGCCGATGACGCTGGCCATGGGCGGGGCTTCGCCGAGGAAGATCAGGGCAAACAGGATGGCGAAGGGCACCTCGGCAGAGCCCAGCAGGCCGGATTCGGCGGCAGGGATAAGCCGCGAGCCTTCCGTCCACAGGATCGAGGCCAGCGCGAAGGAGCAGCCGAAGGTGGCAAGCAGCACCACGTCGCGCGTCGAGACGGCCAGCGGATCGGTGACGAACCAGCCGAGCACGAAGAGCAGGAAGGCCGAGACCGCGCCCGCCCAGACGACCGGCGAATCGCGGAAGGCGCGCACCATGATCATGTAGAGCGCGCTACCCGTGGTCATCAAAAGCGCCAGCCCGTCGCCGAACAGATGGCCGCTGCCGAGGCCGCCGCCCACCATGATGGCGACGCCGCACAGCGACACGGCCGCGGCCAGCATCGTCTGCAGCCGGAATTTCTCCCGCACCAGAAGAAAGGCAAGAAGTGCGGCGATGAAGGGCGAGGTCGCGTAGATGACCGCGACATTGGCGACATAGGTGTATTTGAACGCCGAGATGAAGGCGATGCTGATCGCTGCTCCTTCGACCGCCAGCAGCCAGCCCCGCCAGCCCAGTCTCAGGCTTTCGCGCCCGCCCGAGCGCCGGCGGCGCCAGAGCACATAGAGGCTGATCAGGATCGAACCGAAAAAACCGCGCCAGCAGGTGATCGTCAGCGGATCGGCGTGGATCGATTTGGTCAGCACGCCGGTAAGCGCGAAGGCGATCGCGGACGCCGAGATCAGGATGATGCCAAGCGTGCGCTCGGCCGCTGCGTCGGCGGCGCCAGGCGTGAGCTTTTTCGGCATGTTGAGCGTATCCGTCATGGTGCCAGCCTACCCGGTCGCTCCTGACAGCTCTCTGTCATCAGGCTTGGTCCCGCTTGCGGAAATGCTCGTTGCCGACGATGAGCAGGCCGGCGCCGATGATCAGCGCCGCGCCCATGAACACCTCCGTGCGCGGCACGTCGCCCCAGATGGCGAAGCCGAGCGCGAACGCCCAGACCAGCGAGGTGTATTCGAACGGCGCCACGATCGACACCGGGGCGCGCTTCATGCCTTCGAACAGCACAAATTGCGCCACCCCGCCGAGCGCGCCGACGCTGAGGAGCAAAAGCAGCTGCGTTCCGTCAGGCATGCGCCACCACAGCAGCGCCGGCACGGCCGAAAAGAGCAGGAAATAGAAATTGTTGAGCACGAGCTGGATCGTCGTGCGCTCCTGCAGCGCCGTCTTGCGCAAGAGCACAACGGCTATCCCCCAAAGCACGGCGGCCGCCAGCACCAGAAGCACTGGCACGGAGAGGCCGAGCCGCGTCGGATCGCAGGCGATGAAGACGCCCACGAAACCGACGAAGACCGCGATCCAACGCAGCAGCGGCACCGTCTCGCCCAGGATCATCACGGACAGCACGGTGACGATGATGGGGGCTGCGTAATAGATGGTGGTGAGCTCGGCGAGCTGCAGCGTGCGCGCGGCGTTGTAGTAGCAAAGCCACGCGGCCAGCGTGAACGCGCTGCGCACCAGCATCGGCCTGACGATCGGTGAATCGATCGTGTCGGCAAACAGCCGCTTGCCGCCGATCGCGCCGCAGGCGAGGAGAACGGTGACCGAGCGGACGAACATGATCTGCCAGACCGTCATGCTGGCGACCAACAACTTGATCGAGGCGTCCTGCGCCGAAAACAGGAAATAGGCGGCAGCCGTGAACAGGATGCCGGCCAGCACTCTTTCGCGGCTTTCGAGGACGACGATATCGGCCATGCGGTTTCAGAGTGATTGCGTGGGGCGGTTCCGCCCCAGTCGGGACCGTTGCTCCAGCTATACGGGCGAAAGCTTGCACGGCGCTGCTCCAGCGCGGCGCTTGCGTTGGCGCAGGTCGTTGCCGGAGGCCGGTCGGGGATTACTGCGTCGCCTGGTAGAGCTCCGATGCCGCGTCTTTCAGGGCGCGCCGTCCATCCGGTCGTAGATACATCATGTGGCCGCCCTCGACCACGTCGAGGCGGATCGGCTTGGCATCTGACAGCGAAGGAAGCTGGTTCACCAGGTAACGTGAGGCGAGATAGGGCGTGACCAGGTCGGTATAGCCGTTGACGATGACGACGCCGAGGGCAGGGTTGAGCGAACGCGCCCGCTGCAAATCGTTCATCACGCCGGCATAGCCCTGGCCCGAAGTGCCGTAGTCCCAGTTGCGGGTGACCTCGCCATTGAGCAGCCGGTAGCTGATATCGGTGCGGTAGTTCAGCTCGTCGCGGGCATAGGCGACGAAGGCGGAGGTCAGCACCGGAACGCTGCGATCGAGCACCGGATCTGGGCCGGTGTCATGCGCGCTTTGCGGCGCGATATCGGCGGTGCCGATGGTGGCGTCGTAGGGGCTGAGCACCTTGCCCGTGGCACGCTGGAATTCCTTGGCGAAAAGCCCGGTGGGCACGCGAGCGAAATTGCGTTGCACGAGCTCGAGCGGCAGGCCGGTGAGTTCCGAAACGCGGCCACTGGCGAGCTTGCCGCCCTGCTCCAGCCCGCTGTTCAGCGCCGTCAGGTAGTCGCCGAGCGCGTAATGCTCGACGTCGGCCAGCCTGTCGCGCAGCGCATCGCCGCTCACGCCGTCGCCCTTCAGGCGGGTCGCCGCCAGCGAAGGCAGCTCCAGCGCCCAATGCAACTGGTCGAACTGGTCGGGCCGCACCAGCATGAACTCCAGCGCCGGCGAGATCAGCACGACGCCGCTGGGGCTGAGGCCCACATCCTCCTGGAGCGTGCGGGCAAGCAGCGCGGCGCGAAAGCCGCCATAGCTTTCGCCGGCGAGGAACAGCGGCGATCCGGTCCGGCCGTTCTGCGCCAGATAGAGCCGGATGAAGGCGCCGACCGAGCTGGCGTCCGCGTCGACGCTCCAGAACTCCTTGCCCTCATGCCCCGGCGCCTCACGGCTGTAGCCGGTGCCGACCGGATCGACGAAGACGAGGTCGCTCATGTCGAGCCAACTGTCGGGATTGTCGATGAGCTGTTGCGGCGGCCGGCGGAACTCGCCGTCGGCGGCTGTCTCGACGATGCGTGGCCCGATCGCGCCGAGATGCAGATAGGCAGATGCCGCGCCTGGCCCGCCATTGAAGACGAAGGTGACCGGCCGATCCTTCGCCGGGGCGGACGACTGCTGCGTGTAGGCGACATAGAAGATCTCGGCCGTGACCTCGCCCTTGCCCGACAGGAGCGAGAGCGTGCCGGCCTTGGCCTGGTAATCCAGCTTGCGCCCGCCAAGCGTGATCGAATGCTCGGTCACCTGCGGCGGCGGCAACAGAGATAGCACGCCGCCTTGCGGCGCGGGGCGCTCGGGTGCTTCCGCGGCGAAGCCCGGCTGAGCGAAGGCGGCGAGCGCCACAAAGATAAGGGGGACGAGCTTGGATCGCATGACGGCTCCGCGCGGAATGACATCGCAAAGGTATGGCCGGGACGAAGGAAGTCAAAGGGGGCGTCACAAGACTTGGGTTCCTCGCCCCGCCAAAGG
>CCNC01000030.1 GCA_000824845.1 Mesorhizobium sp. ORS 3359
CCAAGCTGAAATTATGTGCTATCTACCGTCAAAGAGATACCGAAAGGACAGCACCCATGGACGCCACCGCACTCAAGGCCATGCAGGCGCCGCTGAAGGAAGCCTATCGCGACGACGCCGCCAAGGCGCTGATCACGCTGAGAGCGCGCGGCACGCTCGACGATCAGTCGATCGCCTGCAAGGTGGAGACGGGCAGGGCGCTCGCGGTTGCCGGCCTTCATCCGGCCACCGGCGGCTCGGGTTTGGAACTATGTTCTGGCGACATGCTGCTGGAGGCGCTGGTCGCCTGCGCGGGCGTGACGCTGAAGGCTGTGGCCACCGCGCTGGAGTTCAAGCTCGGCAACGTCAGCGTCGAGGCCGAGGCCGACCTCGATTTCCGCGGCACGCTCGGCGTTGCCCGCGACGCGCCGGTCGGTTTTCGCGAGATAAGGCTGAGGTTCGACCTCGACACCGACGAGCCTCAGGAGCGCATCGATTCGCTGATGAAGCTCACCGAGCGCTACTGCGTGGTGTTCCAGACGATCAACAACAAGCCGGCGCTGAGCGTAAGCGCGGGGCGTTGAAGCGCGACGCCTACTCATCCGGCCCCTACGCGGCCACCTTCTCCCCGGTGGGGAGAAGAGATTGGCGCCGGCGCTGACAGCCTCCTCTCCCCAGCGGGGAGAGGTAAGCCGAGCGAAGCGGAGGCTGGGTGAGGGGAAGTGTTGCCTACTGCGCCGACGGCGTTTCCGCGTCCCCTTCATCGGTGAACGGCGAGGCGCTCGGCACGCATTGCACTGCCCAGCCCTGCGGCGTCGGCTGCTTCTGATATTCGGTGATGGCGTTGGTGCATTGTTCGCGGGTGTCGAAGGTGCTGGGCAGCACCACCATGCCGCCCTGCGGGCCGGCGATCACCAGATACCAGACCAACGCTACGCTGGGAGTAGCAGCCATGGGAATTCCTCGCTTTGCTTGAATGTCGGAGTCGCACCGACTCTAGCAACTCCCTTGGAGCGGCGAAAGCGGGGCGGCGGCACACGCTTCCGCAGTGCCGTTCACAGACCCGTGAAGAGGGCTTTCGCCAGGCGGGCTTCGGTCGGCCGCGACGCGTTTTTGAACTCGAATTATTCCGGCTGCCGGTACGCGACGAAGCGGTTGTGCTTGGCCTGGAAGATCAGGCCCGTCTCCTTCAACTCCGGGCTGGCCAGCGGCACGATGCGTCTGGCGATCTCGGAGGGATGCGGCAGCGTCTCCGGATCCTCGCCGGGCATGGCCTGCGCGCGCATCGCCGTGCGGGTGGGGCCCGGATCGGCGGCGTTGACCCTGAGCGGCAGGCTCTCGGTCTCATGCGCCCAGGAGCGCATCATCGTCTCCACCGCCGCCTTGGACGCCGCGTAGGGCGCCCAGAAGGCGCGCGCCGAATGGGCGGAGTTGGCGGACATGATGATGGCGCGGCCGGCATCGGAAAGCCTAAGCAGCGGGTCGACCGAGCGGATCAACCGCCACGTCGCGGTGACGTTGATGGTCATCACCTTCTCGAAGGTCTTGGCCTCGACATGGCCGATCGGCGAAATCACGCCGAGCACGGCGGCGTTGGCGACAAGGATGTCGAGCTTGCCCCAGCGTTCATGGATCGCGCCGCCCAGCCGGTCGATGCCTGTCATGTCGGTGAGGTCGAGCGGCACCAGCGTCGCCTGTCCGCGCCCATCAGCCTTGATCTGGTCGTCGAGCTCTTCCAGCCCGCCCACCGTGCGCGCCACCGCGATGACATGCGCGCCGGCTGCCGCCAGTTCCTTGGCGATGAAATAGCCGATGCCGCGCGAGGCGCCGGTGACGACCGCCACGCGGCCGGAAAGGTCGAGGGTCATGCGAGAATTTCCGTGGGCTAAAGCAATTCCAGGAAAAGTGTCTAACGGTTTTCCGTCCGGAATTGCGTCAAAACAAACACTGCAATTCCAGGAAAAGTGTCTGACGGTTTTCCGTCCGGAATTGCGTCAAAACAGATACCACGGCCTACGACCCGCTCGACGCCAGCAGCGACAGCGTGCGCACATTGTCGTGGCCTTCGAAGTCGAGCAAGCGGGTGGGGTACTGTCCCGTGAAGCAGGCGTCGCAGAATTGCGGCTGGTCGTTGTCGCGGCGCGCCTCGCCGACGGCTCGATACAGCCCGTCGATCGACAGGAAGCCGAGCGAATCGACGCGGATGAACTCGGCCATCTCCTCGACCGACATGCGCGACGCGAGCAGCTTCGACTTCTCCGGCGTGTCGACGCCGTAGAAGCAGGATGCGCTGGTCGGCGGCGAGGCGATGCGCATATGCACTTCCTTCGCGCCGGCATCGCGCACCATCTGCACGATCTTCTGGCTGGTGGTGCCGCGCACGATCGAATCGTCGACCAGCACCACGCGCTTGCCCTCGATCATGCGGCGGTTGGCGTTGTGCTTGAGCTTCACGCCCATGTGCCGGATCGAATCGCCAGGCTGGATGAAGGTGCGGCCGACATAGTGGTTGCGGATGATGCCGAGCTCGAAGGGGATGCCGGCGGCCTGGGAGAAGCCGATCGCCGCCGGCGTGCCGGAATCCGGCACCGGCACGACGATGTCGGCCTCGACCGGGTTTTCCTGCGCCAGCTCTGCGCCGATGCGCTTGCGCACCTCGTAGACGTTGCGGCCCTCGACCGAGGAATCCGGCCGCGCGAAATAGACATATTCGAAGATGCAGAAGCGCGTCTTCTGCGGCTCGAACGGGAAGATGCTCTCGATCCCCTTGGAGGTGATGACCACCATCTCGCCGGGCTTGATATCGCGCACGAAGCGGGCGCCGATGATGTCGAGCGCGCAGGTCTCCGAAGCGAGGATCCAGGCGCCGTCGAGATCGCCCAGCACCAGCGGGCGGATGCCGAGCGGATCGCGGCAGCCGATCATCTTCTTGGCCGTCATCGCCACCAACGAGAAGGCGCCCTCCACCTGGCGCACCGCCTCGATGAAGCGGGAATTCAGATCGCGTTCCTTGCTGGTCGCGACCAGATGCAGCAGCGTCTCGGTGTCGGAAGTCGAGGAGAAGATCGAGCCCTGCTTCTGCAGAGCGCGCTGGACGGTGAGGGCGTTGGTGAGGTTGCCGTTGTGGGCGACGGCAAGACCGCCCTCCGCAAGCTCGGCGAAGAAGGGCTGGATGTTGCGCAGGCCGGCGCCGCCGGTGGTGGCGTAGCGGGTATGGCCGATGGCGCGATTGCCCTGCAAGCTGTCGATGACGCGCTGCTTGGTGAAGGTGTCGCCGATCAGGCCGACATGGCGCTCGACATGGAACTGGGTGCCGTCATAGGAGACGATGCCGGCCGCTTCCTGGCCGCGATGCTGCAGGGCGTGCAGGCCGAGTGTGACGATGGCCGCCGCGTCCTGCCGGCCGAAAATGCCGAACACGCCGCATTCGTCGTGGAAATGGTCGTCGGCCTCGGCGGAAAGGACATTGCCTGCATCTGCCGTTGAGTCTGCCATCTGGTGCTCAAGCTCCGCTAAAGCCGCCATATAGGGCGATCTCTGACGGAACGCAACGCACCTCGGCAGGCATTCACAAAATGCCTCAGGCCAGCGCTATGGCCGGCCTGGATTTCAGTTTGCCGGCGCTGGAGCGGGAGCCGGGGCGGGCGCCGGAGCCGGCTCGTTGTCGGCAGGCGCCTCACCCTCGCTGTCGTCGGGCGCCGGCGCGTTGTCGTCGCCGGCCGGCGGCTCGGCCGCGGGCTGGTCGGTCGTGGCCGGCGCGCCAGCCTGGGGCGTGCCCTTATGCGTGTATTTGTTGACCAGTTCCTCGGTGTTTTCCGGCAGCACGCTTTCGAGCTTGGCGCCGATCGTCTCGAGCAACGGCCGCGACTTGGCGTTGGCGATCCAGGCGGGCGCCTTGGCGCCGGCCAGCCAGTTGAAGAACAGAAGCGCCACCGCAACCACCAGGATCCCGCGCGCCGCGCCATAGAGGAAGCCGAGGGTGCGGTCGAGCGCGCCGATACGCGAATCGATGATCCAGTCGGCAAGCTTCATCGTGATCACGGAGACGACGATCAGCGCGATCAGGAAGACGATGCCCGCGGAAGCCGCCATCGCGATCTTGTCGTTGTCGATATAGGGCTGCACATAGGGCAGGACCGGCTTGTAGAAAAAGAAAGCCGCTGCCGCCGCCGCTGCCCAGGAAACCACCGACAAAACTTCGCGGGAGAAGCCGCGCACCATGGCGAGCATTGCTGAAACCAGGGTGAAGCCGACGAGAATTCCGTCAAGCAGCGTAATCGGCATGGTCCTCGCCCCACTTCCTGTCTTACGGCCCGACGAGCCGCATCACTCCTCGTCGTCGGCACGGCTGCGCCGTGAGCCGGCTATGCGCGCCACAAGGTCGGCAAGCTCGGTGGGCTGGAACGCGCCGGCCCCGATCCCCCCGGCAACTTCCTCGCTGCCGAGCGGCAGCACCGCGCTTCCAAAGCCCAGCTTTTCGGCTTCCTTGAGGCGTTGCTGCGCATGCGCAACCGGCCTCACTGCGCCCGATAGGCTGATTTCGCCGAAATAGACGCAATCGGCGGGAAGGGCAAGACCGGTGAGCGACGAAACCAGTGCCGCGGCGACCGCCAGATCGGCCGCCGGCTCCGAGATCCGGTAGCCGCCGGCGACGTTGAGATAGACGTCGTGCTGGCCGAAGCGCACGCCGCAATGCGCCTCGAGCACGGCGAGCACCATCGACAGCCGCGCTCCGTCCCAGCCGACGACGGCGCGGCGCGGCGTGCCGAGCGAGGAGGGAGCGACCAGCGCCTGGATCTCGACCAGCACCGGCCGCGTGCCCTCCATGCCTGCGAAAACCGCGGCGCCCGGGGATTTCGCGTGGCGCTCGCCGAGGAAAAGCTCGGACGGATTGGAGACCTCGCGCAGGCCCTTATCCGACATTTCGAACACGCCGATCTCGTCAGTCGGCCCGAAACGGTTCTTCACGGTGCGGAGGATGCGGAAATGGTGGTTGCCTTCGCCCTCGAAATAGAGCACGCCGTCGACCATGTGCTCGACCACGCGTGGGCCGGCGATCTGGCCCTCCTTGGTGACATGGCCGACGAGCACGATCGCAGCGCCGGTGGATTTCGCGTAGCGGATCATGGCTTGAGCGGCCGCGCGCACCTGGGTGACGGTGCCCGGCGCCGAATCGGCAAGGTCGGTCCACAGCGTCTGGATGGAATCGAGGATGACGAGGTCCGGCCGCTTGCCGTCGGCGATGGTCGCCAGAATGTCCTCGACATTGGTTTCGGCGGCGAGCTCCACCGGCGTCGAGGCAACGCCGAGGCGCTGGGCGCGCAGCCTGATCTGCGCGACGGCTTCCTCGCCCGAGACATAGACGATGCGATGGCCCTTGGAGGCGAGCGCCGCCGCCGCTTGCGTCAAAAGCGTCGACTTGCCGATGCCCGGGTCGCCGCCGACCAGCAGCGCCGAGCCGCGCACGACGCCGCCACCGGTGGCGCGGTCGAGCTCGCCGATCCCCGAAACGATGCGCGGCGCGTCCTCGATGTCGCCGGCGAGGCTGGTCAGCACCACGGCGCGGCCTTTTCGCGCGTTGCGCGTGTTGGCCGGCCCCGATCCGATACCGCCGGCTGTGCCTTCCTCGACCAGCGTGTTCCACTCGCCGCAGGCATCGCATTTGCCCGCCCAGCGCTGATGCACCGAACCGCAATTCTGGCAGATGAACTGAACGCGCGATTTGGCCATTAGACGCGGCCCGATATTGGATAGGCTGGCGGGGCAGCGCCCCCC
>CCNC01000031.1 GCA_000824845.1 Mesorhizobium sp. ORS 3359
CCCCACTTGGGGGGAGATCGGACCGCACGACGGCTTTCGCCAATTTTCAACGTTGCAGAAAAGAGTGCCGGCGAAGGCGGCAGCTAATCTCCCCCCTTGTGGGGGAGATGTCCGGCAGGAAAGAGGGGGGCGCCGTAGAGCGCCAACGCTCGTCACTTTGGCTGTGGTCCCGAGCAAGCGCCTACTCAAACCTCTCCGGCAGATGATGCTCCTCGGCCAGATCGGAGAACCGGGTGAATTCGCCGTGGAAGGCGAGGCTGACGGTGCCGGTCGGTCCGTGGCGCTGCTTGGCGACGATGCACTCGGCCTTGCCGCGCGCCTCGTTCATCTCGTTTTCCCACTTGACGTATTCCTCGGTGCCGAGCTTCGGCTCGCGGTTCTTGAGGTAATACTCCTCGCGATAGACGAACAGCACCACGTCGGCGTCCTGCTCGATGGAGCCCGATTCGCGCAGGTCCGAGAGCTGCGGGCGCTTGTCGTCGCGGCTTTCGACCTGTCGCGAGAGCTGCGACAGCGCGATGATCGGCACGCCGAGCTCCTTGGCCAAAGCCTTCAAGCCCGTGGTGATCTCGGTGATTTCCTGCACGCGGTTCTGCGACGCGCGGGCGCTCGATCCCTGCATGAGCTGGATATAGTCGATGACGATGAGGTCGAGGCCGCGCTGGCGCTTCAGCCGGCGCGCGCGGGCGGAGAGCTGAGCGATCGAGATACCGCCGGTCTGGTCGATGAACAGCGGGATCTTCTGCATCGTCTGCGAGCAGGCGACGAGCTTTTCGAAATCCATCTCGGTGATCTCGCCGCGGCGGATTTTTGACGACGAAATCTCGGTCTGCTCGGAGATGATGCGGGTGGCGAGCTGCTCCGACGACATTTCCAGCGAGAAGAAGCCGACGACGCCGCCATTGGCGGCCTTGAAGGTCCCGTCGGCCTGCTGCGCCGGGACATAGGCCTCGGCGATGTTGAAGGCGATGTTGGTGGCCAAGGAGGTCTTGCCCATGCCCGGGCGTCCGGCCAGCACGATCAAGTCGGAAGGCTGCAGACCGCCCATGCGGCGGTCGAGGTCGCGCAGGCCGGTCGAGATGCCGGAGAGATGGCCGTCGCGCATATAGGCGGCATTGGCCATGTCGACGGCGGTCTTGACCGCATCGTTGAAGCTTTCGAAGCCGCCGTCATAGCGGCCGGTTTCGGCGAGCTCGAACAGCCGCCGCTCGGCGTCCTCGATCTGCTCCGACGGCGACATGTCGACCGGCGCGTCATAGGCGATGTTGACCATGTCCTCGCCGACGGTGATCAGCGCGCGGCGCGTGGCGAGATCGTAGATGGCGCGGCCATAGTCGGTGGCGTTGACGACGGTGACGGCTTCGACGGCCAGCCGCACGACATATTGCGCCACCGTCATGTCGCCGACCTTCTCGTCGGCCGGCAGGAAGGTCTTGAGCGTGATCGGCGTCGCGATCTTGCCCATGCGGATCAGCTCGGACGCGACCTCGAAGATGCGGCGATGCAGCGGCTCGTAGAAATGCGCCGGCTTGAGGAAATCCGAGACGCGGTAGAAGGCGTCGTTGTTGACCAGAATGGCGCCGAGCAGCGCCTGCTCGGCCTCGATGTTGTTCGGTGCTTCGCGATAGAGCGGTTGCTCCGCGACGCCCAGTTTGCGCGCTGCTTCTGCCATGATATCCCCGATTCCGATCCCGCTTCCTCGATATCAGAACTGGACAAGCCGGTGCTGACTTATATGCAACACTGAGTTTCGAACCGGCCTTGATACTCGCGATTCACAGCCAAAATTTTCTCGTGGAAAGAATCGTCATTGACTCGAATCGAAGGGGCGGAACATAGCCGCTCAAACGAGAACAAAACAAGAAGATTTTATCCGAGCGTGTCGCCCCAGTCCACCCGACGCGCCGCCTTGAAAGCATCGCCATCGCGCTTGCTGAACAGCTGCTCGCCGGCGCTGCCGTCCGGCTGGCAGAGTTTCAGCACCACCTTGCCGGAACCGCCCTTCGGCGGCGCCAGCACCCGCGCCGGAAGCGCCGGCGCCGGCTGCCGGGAGGCGGCGAGATAGATGAATTTCTCGTCCTCCCACGGCACCTCGGCCTCCTTGACCAGGCGATGCAGGCGCGAGCGGGCGACGCGGCGCGAAAAATGGCACCAGTCGGGCGGCGCGAGCGGGCAGGGCGCCTCATGCGGGCAGGGCGCCAGCATATGCGCGCCGGCGGCAATCAGTTGCTGCCGCGCGGCAAGGATGCGCTGCCAGCCGGCGGGCGTGCCGGGCTCGACGACGAGCAGCGTGTCGGCGGTCAGCTGCCAGAGGCGGTCGACGAGCTTCGGCAACGAGGCCGGCGCGACCTCATCGAGTACATAGGCGATGCTGACGAGGTCGGCGGCCTCGAGGCCATCGAGATCGATGGTGGCGTCGCCGGCGACCCAGTCGGTGCGGGCGGCGATCGTGCCGGCTGCAAGCGACTGCCCGACCTTGCGTACCGCGGCGCTCGCTTCGACCAACACGGCCTGTTCCAGCACCGGCCACGCGTCTGTCGTGGCCCAAAGGATCGTGCCAGGCCCGGCGCCGATGTCGAGCAGGGTCTTCGGCTGGAAATCCGGCCGCGCATCGGCCAGCGCATCGAGGCTTGCGCGCACCGCGGCATAGGTGGCGGGCAGCCGCGTCGCCAGATAGGCCTTGACCGCCATCTCCTCGCCCATATGCAGGCGGCCGTCGCGCAGCTCGGCGCGGTAGCGTTCGGACAGCGTCCTTGCCGCCTGCTTCAGCGCCGGCAGCGGCACCTTCTCGAGCAGGCTGTCGACGCCTTGCCGGAGTGGGGCGGGGAGTTCCATCGCTCAAATCCCGCGCGGCGCTAGCAGGATGACGGAGGCGCCGACGATGCAGAGCACCGCGCCCGCCAGGTCCCAGCGGTCCGGGCGCACGCCTTCGACCAGCCATAGCCAGCCAAGCGAAGCCGCAATGTAGATTCCGCCATAGGCGGCATAGGCGCGGCCAGCCGCATCTGTCTCGACCAGCGAAAGCAGGAAGGCGAACAGCGCCAGCGAGATGAGGCCGGGGAGAAGCCAGAGTGCCGGCTTCTCCAGCCGCCACCACGCCCAGAACGAGAAGCAGCCGGCGATCTCGGCAAGCGCTGCGGCGATATAGATGAGATAGGTCATGAAAAAAAGGTCTCGCGAACGAGACCTTTTTCATGGGCTTAGCCCGCAATGGCAAGCGGTAATGCGTGTCTACTCCACCGCCTTGCGCCTGCGCGTCGGCTTGGGCGCGGCGACGGGCGTTTCCGGCTCCGGATGGCCGTGGTCGCGCAGCTCCAGCGCCTTCTCGCATTTGGCCATGTAGTCGCGGGTCACCGGCAGCGTGTCGTTCTTCTTGGCGAGCTGGAACTGGAAGATCACCAGGTCCTGCCAGCGGAAGGCGGCCTCCGAGGCGGCGAGATAGAACTCCCACATCCGACAGAAGCGCTCGTCATAGATCGCCTTCGCCTTGTCGCGGTTGGCGGCGAAGCGGGCGCCCCAATGCTTCAGCGTGTCGGCATAGTGCAGCCGCAGGATTTCTATATCCGTCACCACCAGGCCCGACCTCTCGATCGCCGGCATCACCTCCGACATCGCCGGGATGTAGCCGCCCGGGAAAATGTATTTGCGGACGAAGGCGCTGGTCGCCCACGGCACGCCGGAACGGCCGATCGTGTGGAGCAGCATCACGCCGTCGGGCTTGAGCAGCGTCGCGGTCTTGTCGAAGAAGGTTCTGTAATGGTTGACGCCGACATGCTCGAACATGCCGACCGAGACGATACGGTCGAAGCGCTCGTTGATGTGCCGATAGTCCTTGAGCTCGAAATGCACGCGGTCCTGCAGGCCTTGCGCATGCGCGCGGTCGGTGGCGACGCCATGCTGCTCGGTGGACAGCGTGACGCCCTGCACGTCGACGTCGAAGATCTTGGCGAGATAGAGGCCGAGCCCGCCCCAGCCGGAGCCGATGTCGAGAACCGTCTGGCCAGCCTTGAGCCTGAGCTTGGCGGCGATGTGGCGCTTCTTGGCAAGCTGCGCCTCGTCCAGCGTCATGTCGGGCTGGTCGAAATAGGCGCAGGAATACTGCATGTCCTCGTCGAGGAAGAGCTTGTAGAGCTCGCCCGACAGGTCGTAGTGGCGCTGCACGTTGCGGCGCGATCGCGCGGCGGTGTTGATCTGCTGCAGCCGGCGGAAGGCATGGCGCAGACCCTCGATCGCCTTCGACCAGGATACGTCGATGCCGCTCGAGCCCATGTTCTGGAACGCGATGCGCATTAGCCCGAGAATGCCACCCTCCAGCACATCCAGCTCGCCGTCCATATAGGCCTCGGGCACCGCCAGCATCGGATCGAAGGTGATGGCGCGCTCGGCATGCGACGTCTTGATGTGGATATGCACCGGCTCGCCGCTGCCGTCGCCGAACTTGTGCGTCGTGCCTTTCGGCCCGGTCACCTTGAGGTCGCCGGCCCGCACCAGGCGTTCGAGAACGTGTTTCAACAGGATGTTCATGACCAAATGTCCCCTCAGTCGGATCACCCGGTAATCAGACTGGAATGCCTAAGCGAAGATGCCACAGCGCATCGCCCGCGTCCAATCGACGCGCTACGCTGTAATGTGCACAAGATATGGGGTGTCGAAAAGTTCCTTTTGGCACAAAAAAGCCCGGGTCTGAGACCCGGGCGTTGGTCCAGAAATCTGGACGTCTGCGAGCCGAAGCGATGCTTCGGAAATGCAGTGATCAGGCGTTCTCTTCGCTGCCTTCGAATTCGGCGTTCGGGTCGAAGAAATTCTCCGGCCGCGCGTTGTCGTTGATGTCCTCGCCATAAATGGCTTCGGCGGTGGTCAGCGTCTCGCCCTTGGCCTGGCGCTCCGCCTCGTCGGACGAACGGGCGACGTTGAGCGTCACGGTGACCTCGACTTCCGGATGCAGCGCGATTGCCACGTTGGAGAGGCCGATGGTCTTGATCGGCTGGTTGAGCTCGATCTGGTTGCGGCTGATGGTGAAGCCTTCGGCGGTCAGCAGCTCGGCGATGTCGCGGGTCGACACCGAGCCGTAGAGCTGGCCGGTCTCGCCTGCCGAGCGCACGACGATGAAGCTCTTGCCGTCGAGCGTCTCGGCGATCTTGGAGGCCTCGGACTTGCGCTCAAGGTTGCGGGCTTCGAGCTGTGCGCGCTGGCCTTCGAACTTCTTCTTGTTGGCTTCGTTGGCGCGCAGCGCCTTGCCCTGGGGCAAAAGGAAATTGCGGGCGAACCCGTCCTTGACCTTCACGGTCTCGCCCATCTGGCCGAGGCGGGAAATGCGCTCGAGGAGAATGACTTCCATGGTTTCGTTCCTTCGTCTGTGCGTCGATCGAGGATCGACGCTGAATGAATAGGAACAGGTCAGGAAGCTTGGCGCGGCATCGCCGCTTTTGTCGCTGTCCTGCCTGTCTTGGCAGTTAGAGGCAATTGGCCCCAACTCGGGATTTGGTATGAAACCGTCGCGGCGCCCGTCGCCGCGGAGGTGGGAGCGGGCGGCATGCCGCCCGCTCGATTTTTAGCGAACCACGTAGGGCAGCAGGCCGAGGAAGCGGGCGCGCTTGATCGCCTTGGCGAGCTCGCGCTGCTTCTTCTGGCTGACGGCGGTGATGCGCGAGGGCACGATCTTGCCGCGCTCGGAAATGTAGCGCTGCAGGAGACGCACGTCCTTATAGTCGATCTTGGGCGCATTGGCGCCGGAGAACGGGCAGGTCTTGCGGCGGCGATGGAACGGGCGCCGGGTCGGGATCTGGTTGATGTCGACCATTATTCTGCACCTCCTTCAGAGCTTTCGCGCGGACGGCGCGGGCCACGGTCGCCGCCTTCGCGGTCGCCAAACGAACGCGGACCACGGTCGCCGCGGTCGCGGTCGCCGAAGGAACGCGGGCCACGATCGCCACGCTCGCGGTCGCCGAAGCCGCCGCGCTCGGAGCGCTCTTCGCGCTTCTGCATCATCGCCGAAGCACCTTCCTCATGCGCTTCCACCTTGACGGTGAGGAAGCGAAGGACGTCTTCCGACAGGCCCATCTGGCGCTCCATCTCGTTGAGCGCGGCCGGCGGGCAGGTGATGTCCATCAGCGTGTAGTAAGCCTTCCGGTTCTTCTTGACCCGGTAGGTGAGGGACTTCAGTCCCCAGTTCTCGATCCGGCCGACCGAGCCGCCATTCGCGGTGATGACGCCCTTGTACTGTTCGACAAGCGCGTCAACCTGCTGCTGCGACAGGTCCTGCCGGGCAAGAAACACATGTTCGTAAAGAGCCATTATGTCTTTCTGCCTTTCTTCGTTTCTCTGTCCGGCCCTCGCGGCTAAGCCTCTGCAACTTGTCTGACCCGACGGAACGGGGAAGAAAGGAGCATCACGAGACGGTCGAGAGCGGAGACACGGGAGGCTAAAAGCGCTTCTGGCTTCGTGTCGCGGCTTCGAAAAGCCACGGCCCTCCGTTCAGCCCCCAGCAAGGACCGGCAGATTGGGCGCGTCTATATAGCAATTTTCAGCGAAGGCAAGGGCGGCAGCCAGGATCCACGATTCCACAATGCCGCAGGGCCTGATTTCTCCGACGCCTGCGGAATGGTGGCCGATCTCAGCTCGTATGCGCAACCAGCTTGTTCACCGTCTCGGGGAAGAAGTCGGGCGCCGAGTGGCGCTTGCCGAACATCATGTCGTATTGGATGAGGCGGAAATCGTTGATCTTCGGGTCGATCTGCTTCTGCCGCGCCCAGTCCGGCGTCGCTTCGCCTGAGGGCGACAAAAGCAGGTTGCGGTCGACCACCCGGTAGTGCTCGCGCAGCGCGCCGAGGAAGCCGGTGTAATAAGGGTGCGTGATGCCGGCCGTGGTCAGGATGTGGTAGGGCAGGAAGGCCGGGCTCACCGCGCCCAGGTTCTGCACCGGACCGGAGCGGTTCGACCAGATGACCAGCGGCGTGTCGTGGTGCTCGAGCGCGGCGTCGCTAGGCTCCTTGCGCGGCGCGACATTGTCCTTGAGAAAGCCGGTCTCGACATAGACGGGTCCGAGCGGCGGCAGGTGATCGCCGAAGAAGGCGATGATGGTCGGCCGCTCACGCTTCTTCGCCCAGTCGATCAGCCGCTGCAGGCCATGGTCGGCGTCGGCCGAGCCCTCGGCGTAGGAAAGCAGCGATTCCCGCGCCCAGGAACTGATCGGCGCATCGACCGAATGCGTCGGATTGTAATAGCGGTAGGGCTCGTAAGGGCCATGGTTCTGCAGGCTGACGGCGAACAGGAACACAGGATCGTCGCTGGCGTCGGCCTCGCGGATGATCTCATCGGTCATCGCCGCGTCGGACGCCAGCGGCCCGCGCTTTTCCATCGGCGGCAGCGTCTCTTCCGAACGGAAGTCGCTGAAGCCGAAATCGGCATAGACGGCGCCGCGGTTCCAGAACCAGTTGGTGCCGGGATGGATGGCGCGCGCCCGGTAGCCTTCGCTCTTCAGGAAGGTCGCCAGCGACGGCGTCGGCGTGCGCACATATTGCTGGTAGGGGATCGAGCCGGCCGGCAGGAAGGCGTTGGAGAAGCCGGTCAGCGCCTCGAATTCGATATTGGCGGTCATGCCGCCGAACTCGGGCGAGAACATCGAGCCGGAGCGCAAGGCCCGCACGGTCGGGATCGGGTCGGGCTTGATGGTGACGCCCGGCAGTCGCGTCGGATCCCAGAAGGATTCGCTCATCACCACCACGATATCCGGCTTCTCGGCCGGCACCGAAGCGGCGACGTCGGTGCGTTGGATCGCGTCCATCGCCTTTTCGGAATAGCCGGGCGGCGCCGAGACATGCGCCATCGGCACATTCATCGCGAAGGCCAGCGCAAAACCGTTCGAGGCGTAGTTTTCCTTCTGGTCCCACATGATCGGGATGATTTGCAGCCGGTCGCGCGTCCACGAGAAGGTGGCGTAGTCCATGATCGAGACGAAGAAGGCGAGCAGCGGCACGGCAAGCGCCAGCCGCGCCAGGCGGCCCTTGCGGCTGAGGATCGGCACCCGCCGGCGCCAGGTCCGCCAGCCATAGACCAGCAGCGCCAGGCTGCCGACGATTGCCGCGGCCAGCATGATGGCCGTCCATGGCCGCTCGCGCACCAAAAGCGGCATCAGCGCCATGATCTGGCGGGCAAAAAGGAAATCCGTCGGATAGAGCGGATCGCCGAGATAGTGCGATTTCTGGTGACCGACAAAGGCGAGCGCCAGCGTCAGCGGCGCCACGATCATCAGGCTCTGGTGGCTGCGGCCAATCACGGCGTCCAGTCCGACCAGCACCAGCGCGAAGACGATGATGGTGGTCCAGCCCGGCTTGAAGGGCTGCAGGAAGAAATCGACGGTGCCGAAGAAATCGCCGCGCACGATCCATTCGATCGCGAACACGAGAAGAGCGGAGACAAGAAGCGTCGCCAGGCCGTAGCGTACAGTCGGCCAGGGTCGCCCCGGCAGGTAGCCGGTGGACGGATCGTCTTCCAAAAATTGCGGCACGGGCTTGGCCGCGCCTTTCCTGATCCTTGCCACTGAACTCCCCCGGGCCCTTGCAACACGCCTTCCACGCGCGTCACGGCTCTGTCATCAAAGTGTCACGCAAAGCTAGCGCCTGTGGCGGAAATAAGAAGAGCCAGCAAACCAAACGTGAGCGGTTTTCATCAGGTGTGATCGCCAAAAAGCCTTTTGGAACAGGGAGTCAGCCGAGTTTTCCGGCTGAAAGACGGGTTAAAGGGATGCCCGCGGGCTTGACTTGGCCGTCCGCCTTGCGCCAGAGGCAGGGAAAAACCAGCCTCTGGAGAGACCAAAATGGCCGTCGCATTCACCTTTCCGGGACAGGGCAGCCAGGCCGTCGGCATGGGCAAGGACCTCGCGGATCAATTCCCGGAAGCGCGCCGCGTCTTCGAGGAAGTGGACGCCGCGCTCGGCCAAAACCTGTCGAAGCTGATCTGGGAAGGGCCAGAAGAGACGCTGACGCTGACCGCCAACGCGCAGCCGGCGCTGATGGCGGTGTCGCTGGCGGCGATGCGGGCGCTCGAAGCGCGCGGCTTCTCCCTGAAGGACAAGGTGGCCTATGTGGCCGGCCATTCGCTCGGCGAATATTCCGCGCTTGCCGCGGCCGGCTTCGTTTCGGTCGGCGACGCGGCGCGGCTGCTCAGGGCCCGCGGCAACGCCATGCAGGCGGCGGTGCCGGCCGGCGAGGGCGGCATGGCGGCCATCATCGGCCTCGATCAGCCCGACGTCGAAGCGGCCTGCGCGGAAGCGGCCAAAAGCTCCGTCTGCCAGGTTGCCAACGACAATGGCGGCGGGCAGCTGGTGATTTCGGGCGCCAAGGCGGCGGTCGAGCTAGCGGCGAAGCTTTGCATCGACAAGGGCGCCAAGCGGGCGCTGATGCTGCAGGTTTCCGCCCCCTTCCACTCGGCGCTGATGGCGCCTGCGGCCGAGATCATGCGCGAGGCGCTGGCTGGCGTGGAAAAGCAGGCGCCGGTGGCCCCGGTCGTCTCCAACGTGACGGCGACGCCGACCAGCGACCCGGACGAGATCGCCCGCCGGCTGGTCCAGCAGGTGACCGGCCGCGTGCGCTGGCGCGAGACGGTGGAATGGTTCGGCGCCAATGGTGTCGCCACGCTTTACGAGGTCGGCGCCGGCAAGGTGCTGTCGGGCCTGGCGCGCCGCATCAACCGCGACATCGCCACCGGCGCCATCGGCACGGCGGCGGAGGTCGAGGCGGCGCTGGCGGCGCTCGCCTGACAGGCTGGCGATTTGACGGCACCTGTGCCAAGGGTGCCTCTCTGAGATCAGGAGAGAAAAATGTTCGAACTGACCGGCCGCAAGGCGCTCGTCACCGGCGCATCGGGAGGCATCGGCGAGGCGATCGCCAGGGTGCTGCACAGCCAGGGTGCCATCGTCGGCCTGCACGGCACGCGCGTGGAGAAGCTGGAAGCGTTGGCAGGCGAGCTCGGCGACCGCGTAAAACTGTTTCCGGCGGATCTGACCGACCGCGACGCGGTGAAGGCGCTCGGCCAGAAAGCGGAAGCGGATCTCGAAGGCGTCGACATCCTGGTCAACAATGCCGGGATCACCAAGGACGGCCTGTTCGTGCGCATGTCGGACGCCGATTGGGATTCCGTGATCGAGGTCAACCTCACCGCCGTGTTCCGGCTCACTCGCGAGCTGACCCATCCGATGATGCGCCGCCGCCATGGCCGCATAATCAACATTACCTCGGTGGTCGGCGTCACCGGCAATCCCGGCCAGACCAATTACTGCGCCTCCAAGGCCGGCATGATCGGCTTTTCCAAGTCGCTGGCGCAGGAAATCGCCACCCGCAACATCACCGTCAACTGCGTCGCCCCGGGCTTCATCGAATCGGCCATGACCGACAAGCTCAACGACAAGCAGAAAGAGACGATCATGGCCGCCATCCCGACAAGGCGCATGGGCACCAGCGCCGAGGTCGCGTCCGCGGTTGCCTATCTCGCTTCCAACGAGGCGGCTTACGTCACCGGCCAGACCATTCACGTGAATGGCGGCATGGCAATGATCTGACCGGCAAGCCCCGGACGTTTGTGAAAACAGCCATTTCGGCTTGGACGCCCTGAATTTTTCGTGTAATGCGGCCCGCAACCCGGCGGTTCGGGCAAAAACCGGTCCTGTGGCGTTGCGTTGCCCGCAAGACCATCTTTCAGCTTGATTAGCGGCATTCCGCCCGCTAACGAAGATCGACAACATAAGACGAGGATTGCCCAAATGAGTGACACCGCAGAGCGCGTCAAGAAGATCGTCATCGAGCATCTCGGCGTCGATGCCGACAAGGTGACGGAGCAGGCGAGCTTCATCGATGACCTGGGCGCGGACAGCCTCGACACGGTCGAACTCGTCATGGCGTTCGAAGAAGAGTTCGGCGTCGAGATTCCGGACGATGCCGCCGAGACCATCCTCACCGTCGGCGACGCCGTGAAGTACATCGACAAGGCCTCGGCCTGAGTTCTTTCGCAGGCATAATCGGGGAGGACCTGCGATGAGGCGTGTCGTCGTCACGGGCCTTGGCCTGCTTTCGCCGTTTGGCATGGGCGTCGAGCATAGCTGGCGGGAATTGCTTTCCGGCCGCAGCGCCTGCCGCCGCGTCACCGAGTTCGAGGTGGACGATCTTGCCTGCAAGATCGCCCACATCATCCCGCGCGGCGACGGCTCGAACGGCACCTTCAATCCGGAGGCCGTGCTCGAGCCGAAGGAACTGCGCAAGATCGGCGACTTCATCCTTTATGGCATCGCGGCCGCCGACGAGGCGCTGGCCGATTCCGGCTGGAAGCCTGAGACGCATGAGGATCAGTGCGCCACCGGCGTGCTGATCGGCTCAGGCATTGGCGGCATCGACGGCATCGCCGAAAACGCGATGATCCTCAAAGATCGCGGCCCGCGCCGCATCAGCCCGTTCTTCATCCCCGGGCAGATCATCAACCTGGTCTCTGGCCAGGTCTCCATCCGTCACGGCTTGAAAGGCCCGAACCACGCGGTCGTCACCGCCTGCTCGACCGGCGCGCACGCCATCGGCGACGCGGCCCGGCTGATCATGTGGGGCGATGCCGACGTCATGGTGGCGGGCGGCGCCGAGGCGCCGGTCACCCGGCTGTCGATCGCGGGCTTCGCCGCCTGCCGCGCGCTCTCCACCGACCGCAACGACGCGCCGGAAACCGCCTCGCGTCCCTATGACCGCGACCGTGACGGCTTCGTCATGGGCGAGGGCGCCGGCGTCGTCGTGCTGGAAGAGCTCGAGCACGCCAAGGCGCGCGGCGCCAAGATCTATGCCGAAGTCACCGGCTACGGATTGACCGGCGACGCCTACCATATCACCGCCCCAGCCGAGGACGGCGACGGCGCCTTCCGCTGCATGACGGCGGCGCTGAACCGGGCGAAGCTTTCGCCGGCCGATGTCGATTACATCAATGCCCATGGCACCTCGACCATGGCCGACACGATCGAGCTTGGCGCGGTCGAGCGGCTTGTCGGCAATGCCGCCTCGAAGATCTCGATGTCGTCGACCAAGTCGTCGGTCGGCCATCTGTTGGGCGCCGCGGGCGCCGCGGAAGCGATCTTCTCGATCCTTGCCATCCGCGACAATGTCGCCCCCGCCACCATCAATCTCGACAATCCGGAACGCGAGACGGCGATCGATCTCGTGCCGAACAAGCCGCGCCAGCGCCAGATCGACGTCGCGCTGTCGAATTCCTTCGGTTTCGGCGGCACCAACGCCTCGCTCGTGTTCCAGCGCTACAACGGCTGAGTAGCAACCGGAGCGGCCCCAGGAGAGTGCACGGTTCCATCCGGCATTCTCCGAGACAGACAGCTAATCGGCAGTCCGCCAACTGCCGTCATTTTTGCCAAATTCGCCCCTAGCCTTGCGCCGGGGGATTCGTTGCAAGATCAGACGGCAGGGCGTCATGAACACTAATCCGAGCGACGGGGAATTCGGGCGGCAAGGCGCGAAGGGGCCGATCGTGCCGAAGACCGCGGCCGAGGCGTTGCGTCCGGAAGCCGGCACGCCGCCGCCGTCGAAGCGCTCGCGCGCTTCGCGCAGCCAGGTCGTGGTGTTCCTGAATTTCTTCCTGTCCGTTGCGATCCTTATCGTGCTCGCCTCGGGGGCCGCGCTCTATTTCGGCATGCAGGCTTTCGTCGAGCCCGGCCCGTCCGCCAATGGCGACACCTTCATGATCAAGCCCAACACCGGCGTGCAGGAGATCGCCGATCAGTTGGAACGCCGCAGCCTGATCAGCGATGCCCGCATCTTCCGGCTCGGCGTGCGCGCCACCGGCAATGAATCGGCCCTGAAGGCCGGTGAATACGCCATCAAGCCGCGCGCCTCGATGCGCGACATCATGGAGCTCTTCAAGAGCGGCAAGTCGGTGATGTACTCGCTCACCATTACCGAGGGGCTGACGGTCGAGCAGGCGTTGCAGCGCGTGGCCGATCAGGAGGCGCTCACCGGCGACATGCCGGCGACCTTGCCGCCCGAGGGCAGCATCGCCACCGACACGCTGCGGTTCACCCGCGGCGCCACCCGCCAGCAGATGATCGACAAGCTTGTCGCCGATCAGAAGAAGCTGGTCGAGGATGTCTGGTCGCATCGCGCGCCCGACCTGCCGATCGCCAACATCGATGATTTCGTCACGCTGGCCTCGATCGTAGAGAAGGAAACGGGCAGGAGCGACGAACGCTCACGCGTTGCCGCCGTCTTCCTCAACCGGCTGGCCAAGGGCATGCGGCTGCAATCCGACCCGACCATCATCTACGGCCTGTTCGGCGGCAAGGGCAAACCCGCCGACCGGCCGATCTATCAGTCCGACCTCGACAAGCAGACGCCTTACAACACCTACCTGATCAAGGGCCTGCCGCCGACGCCGATCGCCAATCCGGGCCGCGCGGCGCTCGAAGCGGTCGCCAATCCGTCGAAGACCGACGATCTCTACTTCGTCGCCGACGGCAATGGCGGCCACGTCTTTGCCGCGACGCTGGAAGAGCACAACCAGAATGTCGCGCGCTATCGGACGCTGCAGAAGAAGCAGGCGGATGCCGCCGCGAAGGCTTCCGGCCAGACCACGGCCCCAGCCGCTCCCGACGGCAATGCCGATGGCGGCGACGCCGGCGACAATGGCGACAGCGGCGAAAACGGGGACGCGGGCGGCGACGCGGCTCAATAAGCATGCCGCACGCGTCCTTTGACGCGACGCCATATTCATGTTTTGAGGGGACGCCGGCCGATCGTCCGGCGTTTTTTGGGCGTGTAGCGCCGGGCCGCGTGCGTTGGCCTGCGACAGGGGATGACGGGCACAATGAACCTGCAAAGCATGACCGGTTTCGCGCGGTCCGCCGCCGAAAGCGAGGGCACCTCGATCGCCTGGGAGGTGAAATCGGTGAACGGCAAGAGCGCCGAGGTTCGGCTGAGGTTGCCGCAGGGTTTCGACCGGCTGGAGACCGCCGTCCGGCAGACGGTTCAGAAGCGTTTCGCGCGCGGCAATTTCCAGGCGACATTGACCGTCGGCCGCGCCGCCGCCAGGCAAGCCCAGCCGGTGGTCAACGAGGCATTCCTCAAGGATCTGGCGGGACTGGCGAAGCGTTTGCAGGAGCAGTTCGGCACCGAGCCCGCCACCGCCGACGGCCTGCTCTCGCTGCGCGGCGTGCTCGACATTCCCGAGGCGATGGAGACCGAGGAGGAGCGCGCCGCTCTTGATGCCGCGATCCTGTCGGCGCTCGAGGCAGCGCTCGCCGGGCTGGAGCAGGCGCGCCAAGGCGAGGGCGCAGCACTTGGCGCGCTGCTTTCCGGCCACATCGACGCCATCGAGGCGCTGACGTTGAAGGCGGAAGCCGACCCGTCGCGCGAGCCGGCGGCAATCCGCGAGCGCATCACGGAGCAGGTTCGCCTGTTGATGGATGCCTCGGCCAATCTCGATGCCGTCCGGCTGCATCAAGAGGCAGCCTTCCTCGCCACCAAGGCCGACATCCGCGAGGAGATCGACCGGTTGAAGACGCATGTCGCTTCGGCGCGGACGCTGCTCAAAGGCGGCGGCGCCATTGGCCGCAAGCTCGATTTTCTGGCGCAGGAATTCAACCGCGAATCGAATACCTTGTGCTCCAAGTCGAACGCCGCCGCAGTAACCGCGATCGGGCTGGAGCTCAAGGCGGTGGTCGACCAGTTTCGAGAACAGGTCCAGAATCTGGAGTGACGGGAATGGTTGCCAAGGAACCGGCGGCTGCCAGGGATCTGGGATCCCGCATCCGCCGCCGCGGATTGATGCTGGTGCTGTCGTCGCCGTCGGGCGCCGGCAAGTCGACGATCGCGCGCAATCTTCTGGAGAGCGATCCAAGCCTCGAGCTTTCGGTCTCCGTCACGACAAGGCCGCGCCGCGGTTCTGAGATCGAAGGCGTCCACTATCATTTCCGCTCCATGCGCGACTTCGAGCGGCTGCGCGATTCCGACGCGCTGCTCGAATGGGCCGAGGTGCACGGCAATTGCTATGCGACGCCGCGCGAGCCGGCGGAAATCGCGCTCGCCGAAGGCCGCGACATGCTGTTCGACATCGACTGGCAGGGCGCCCAGCAGCTCAAGGAGAAGATGCGCGCCGACATCGTCTCGATCTTCATCCTGCCGCCGTCGATGAAGGAATTGAAGGCCCGTCTGAAGCGCCGCGCCGAGGACCAGGAATCCGTCATCGAGACGCGTCTGAAGAACGCTCGCCTCGAGATCGAGCATTGGAAGGAATACGACTTCGTCATCGTCAACGACGATCTCGACCGCGCCTTCGCCGAGGTCCGCGCCATCGTTGCCGCCGAGCGTCTGCGCCGCGACAGGCGACCTGGCCTGTTCGACTTCATCTCGGGATTGCTGGACGAGAAGACGGAGTAGCTTTTCCCTTCTCCCCTTGTGGCAGAAGGTGGATCGGCGCGCA
>CCNC01000032.1 GCA_000824845.1 Mesorhizobium sp. ORS 3359
CGATGCCGGCTCGTGTCAGCAAAGCCTCGCCGCCCAGGCTCTTCACGCTTTGCCTGAGCATCTTGCGGCGCTGGCCGAAGGCCGCCTCGGTGACGCGGCCAAGCTTCTTGCCGTCGACGGGTAGGGGAGACGGGCGCGGCACCAGATGCACGACGGAGGACGTGACCTTGGGCGGCGGCGTGAAAGCCTGCGGCGGCACGTCGAAGGCGATCCTCGCCTCGGTGCGCCAGCCCGCCAGCACGCCGAGCCGGCCATAGGCGTCGCTGCCCGGACCCGCCGTGATGCGCTCCGCCACCTCGCGCTGGAACATCAGCGTCATCGACTGGTAGAAGGGCGGCCAGTCGTTGATCGTCAGCCAGCGGATTAGAAGTTCGGTGCCGATATTGTAGGGCAGGTTGGCGGCGATCTTCACCGGCCCGCCATTCGCCGTGCCGGCAAGCGCGGCGAAATCCGTTTTCAGCGCATCGCCGGGAATGACCTCCAGGCGACCGGGATAGTGGCTGGAAACCTCGGCCAGCGCTTCGAGGCAGCGCTCGTCGCGCTCGATGGCGATCACACGCCGCGCGCCGTTGAACAGCAGCGCCCGCGTCAGCCCGCCCGGGCCGGGACCGACCTCGATCACGGTCGCCTCGCCGAGATCGCCGGCGGCACGGGCGATCTTGCTTGTCAGGTTGAGGTCGAGCAGGAAATTCTGCCCGAGCGCCTTCTTGGCCTGCAGCCCATGCCGCTCGATCACCGCGCGCAACGGCGGCAACCCGTCGATCGTCGTGCGCTCGTTCAAGGCGTCCTCACGCGGCGGTGGCCCGCTGCCCGCTGTCGGCCAGCCGGCGCGCCAGCCTGAGCGCCGCGATCAGGCTGTCGGCGCGGGCAATGCCCCTGCCGGCGATATCGAAGGCGGTGCCGTGATCCGGCGAGGTGCGGATGAAGGGCAGGCCCAGCGTCACGTTGACCGCCTCGTCGAAGGCCAAGGTCTTGGCCGGGATCAGCGCCTGGTCGTGATACATGCACAGCGCCGCGTCATAGGTGGCGCGCGCGCGTGGATGAAACATCGTGTCGGCCGGCAGCGGCCCAACCGCATCGATGCCTTCCGCCTTCAGCGTCTCGACGGCCGGGGCGACGATTGCGGCATCCTCCTGGCCCATGGCGCCGCCTTCGCCGGCATGCGGGTTGAGCCCGGCGATCGCAAGCCTCGGCCGCGCGATGCCGAAGCGGCTCTTGAGATCGTCGGCGGTGATGCGCGCGACGGCGACGATCAGCTCCGTGGTGAGCACTTTCGGCACTTCGGCCAGGGGGATATGGATGGTCACCGGAACGGTGCGCAGATCGGGTCCGGCCAGCAGCATCACCGGCGTGACCTCCTTGCCGGTGTGGCGCGAAGCCAGATGCGCCAGATATTCGGTGTGGCCGGGAAAGCCGAATCCCGCATCGTAAAGCGGCTTCTTGGCGATCGGACAGGTGACCACCGCGGCGGCGCTGCCGGCGAGACAGTCGGCGACGGCCAGGTCGATCGCCTCGATGGTGCCGGCGGCATTGGCCGGATCCGGCTCTCCCGGGCTGTCGACATGACGCGCATGGAGCGGCACGACGGGGAGCACACGGGCAAAATGATGCGCGGCCTGTCCGGGCAAGGTCTCGGCAACCGTCACATTTGCGCCGACAAGGCGGGCTCGGGCTTTGATCAGGGCCGGGTCGGCCAGCAGATAGAAGGGCGGCACCCCGGCGCTGTCGCCCGCCTGCCAGGCGGCGATGGCGATCTCGGGTCCGATGCCCGAAGGGTCGCCGACACTGAGCGCCAGCGGCGCATCGGTCTTGCGCGGGCTCATTGGGTGGGCTGACTGCGGTATCGCATGCTTGTCGCTCAGAGCATGACGCCGAAAATATGCTGCGATTTTCGGACGACATCATCTTCCATTTCTCGAATTTGGGAGACGGATTCAGGCCGATCCGACCTGATGTCTCCGGCTCTAAAGCGCGTCGCGATCCTTCGGATTCGCTCCGCGCTTTAGGTCTTTGATTTTACGCATGTCTTTATCCCGAAACCGGTCCCACTTTCGGGAGACATGCTTTAAAGCAATTCCAGGAAAAGTGTGAGCGGTTTTCCGCCCCGGGATTGCGTTGAAACAATGAGATAGAGCGGTTCGCCGTTTCCGTGAAACGCTCTAGCGTTCGACGATCTTGGCCTTCTGCCGCAGCTCGGCGACATATTTCTTGCTGAGCTCGTCGGCGTCCTTGTCGCTGCTGCCCTCGGCCTGGAACACCATCTGCGCGGCCTTGTCGTCGGAGACCTCGCGCGAGGAGCAGATGCCGATGAATTCGACGCCACGCTCGGTCTCGCGCGTCGGTGTCGCACCGCCGACCTTGGTGGCCTTGATCTGCTCGGCCCAGTCGGTCGGCAATTGCGGCGCCAGCACCCGGCCGAGATCGCGCACGGTGACGTCGAGCAGGCCCTTGGCGAATTCGCGCGTGGTGTTGCAACTGCTGAAGCGGGCACGCATGGCGTCGGCCTCGCGCTTGCGCTTGGCGAGCGTGGCGGCGCGCTCCGATGCTGGAACCACGAAGATCACCTGCTGCAGCATGTACTCCGTCGCCGTCGGCTTGGCGCCGCCCTTGTCGAGCATGCGCCGCACCGCGTCCTGCTCGGTCACCGAACCGCCCTCGCCGGAGCGGTAGCGCGCGCTGAGCGCCTGGTTCCAGGCCATCTGGGCGCGGATGAATTCCTTGAAGTGTTCCTTGGTGACGCCCGACTGGCTCATGATCGCGTCGAGCTTGGCCAGCGGCATCTTGTTGCCCGAGGCGAAGCGCTGGTAGGCGGCGTCGACCTGCTGATCGGTGATGTGGATGCCGAGCCGCTTGGCCTCGGCCAGCCGCAGCGTCTGGTCGATCATCTCTTCCTTGGCATCGCCTTTCTTGTGCTGAAGCTTGAAGAACGCGGCGCGGTGCGCGATGTCGCCGGTGGTGATCGGTATGCCGTTGACGACATATTTGATCTCCGCGGCGAAAGCCGGCTGCACAACAGCCGTGAGCGAAACCGAGCTCGCCGCCACCAGAAGCGCCAATCCTGCCGAAAACAGGTATTTCCTCATCTTACCTTCCAATTTCCGCGCCCCAATTTGTCGGCACGACAGCGCCGCGCGTCCTCCGAACGCCTGCGCGCTGCAGCCGACCTCATGCCTGTCTTATGCGGCGAAACGATGTCGCCAGCGCATGGCCCCGAGAATCACCGCATTTTCGGGGGTTCACGCTTCAAATCAAGACCAAAGCATCATCGGCGCGCGGCTCACAGGGCCACGCGCCGGCCTTCGTTTACTGGATGGTATCGACCGCGCTCGTCGACGAGCCGAAATCGCCCAGCGTGCGGAACGACAGGTTGAAGCCGATATTCTGCGACACTTCCCTGGTGACGGTATCGCGTGTCTGCGAATAGGTCATGATGTAGGTGAAGCAGGAATCGTTGTAGGCGAAGCCGACCCCGTCCTTGACCAGCACGTTGCTCTGGAGGTCGTAGGTGCCGGTGCCGAACAGCCGCCAGTTCTGCGCCAGATGCGTCGAGGCGCCGAGCGTGACTTCATGGCGGTCGGTGGTGAAGCCGTAGAGCGGCTGCGCCTCGATGAAGGCATATTTGGCGCTGAGCGATATCGGCAGGCTGGAATAGGCGGCCTTCACTTCGGCGCGCCTGACCTCGAATGTCTGCTCGTCGAAACGCCCGCTCACCGAGCCGGAAAAACCGCTCGGGCTGTTGAAGCCGACGAGGCCGACATAGTCCGAGGTCCGCTTGTCCAGGCCGGACTCGGCTCCGGCATTGACCAGATCGGGCGCGGAGAAGGAATTCTCGCCCGCGAGCTGGTAGGACTGGCCGAAGATGGCATTCGTGGCCCAGCCATTGTCATAGGCGCCAGAATAGCGGAAGCCGACATTCGCGCGTGTGCCGCCTTCGATCCGGTCATAGCCGGAGAATTTATCGCGCTCGAACAGCGTCGTGGCGTCGAAGACGAAGCTCTGCGCGTCTTCGTTCGGAACGGCCAGTCCGCCGACATACTGCTCGTTCGGACGCACGAAGACCTGCGCGGTCGGCTCCAGGACATGGCTGGAGCTGGGCATCGAGAACAGCAGCGGCCACCGCGCCTCGAGGCCGAGGGTCGCCATGTAGCGGGCAAGCGACGAGCGCATGTCGACGTCTTGGCCGAGATTCGTGCCCATCTGGTTGACGGCATCGAGCGAAGCCTGATTGGCGTTGACATAGCCGGCATCGCCGCGGAAGGCGAGCAAGGGAGTCAACTGCAGACCGCCATCGGTGGTGAAGGTGCGCTTCCACTCGGCTTCCGCGCTCAGCCGGCTGGATTCGCCTTCGATACCGCGCACGTTGTTGATCGAAGCCGGGTCGCTGGCATTAGCCAGCACGGCGTCCAGCCGGTTGCGGCTGATCACGCGCGTGTTCACGTTGAACGACAGCTGGCCACCGGCCACCGACGTGTCGGGGATGTAGGCATAGTCGAGCGACGGCAGCACCCAGGGCTGCTTGGCGGAGCGCGCTGTCGGATCGCTGGAGAGCGTGTCTTCCTGCACCTCGAAGCGCATGGCGCGAACGTCGAAGTAGTTGCGGTCGCTCAAGCCCGTCAGATAGATCGACGACTGATGGACGAGGTCGCTGAAGCCGTCGATATTGTAGGTGCGCGAGAAATTCTTGTCGGTCTGCAGCAGCACATCCCAGCCGAAGTCCCAACGCTCGTTGATCGCGAACTGGCCCGTGGTGCCCATCATGCCGCGGAACTTGTTCGGATCGCCGGGCTCGCCTGAATCGACAGTGGGGCGATTGCCGGTGCCGATAAAGGCGTCGGGATCCTGCTGGTTGATGCCGGCGATCTTCAGCGTGTACTGGCCGTTGTTGAACCGCTGGCGCCACTCGGCCTCGCCGAGGAAGCCCTGCTTGGTATAGCCGCTGCCGGTGACGGTCAGGTCATAGGTCGGGGACAGCGCGAAATAATAGGGAACTTTGACGCCGACGCCGAGATGGTTGTTGTAGACGATGCCGGGGATCAGGAAGCCGCTCTTGCGCTTCACGGTAGGGTCGGCGATCTCGAAGGCCGGCAGATAGGCGAGCGGGAAGCCGAAGAATTCGAAATTCGAATTCTCGAAGCGGACCGTCTTTTTCTCGCCGTTCCAGATGATCTTGCGCGCCTTGACGCGCCAGGTCGGCGCTTTGTCCGGCTTGTCCTCGCAAGGCTCGCAGGCGGTGTAGACGCCATTGTGGAAGGTGGTCAGCACGCCGCCCATGCGCTCGCCGCTCTCGGCGGCGAAATAGGCCTTGTCGATCGTCTCGACGCGCAACGCGTTGGTGAACCCGTCGGCGAAATCGTCGGTGATGTCGATATGGTCGGAATTGATCTTGGTGCCGTCGCTGTTGATGAGCTCGACGGCGCCGCTGGCGACGAGGCGCTTGGTGTCGCGGTTGTACACCACGCGCTGGGCGACCAGCTTGTTGCCGCCATAGTCGATCTGCACGCCGCCGACGGCCGTCACCGTATGCTGGTCGTTGTCATAGACAAGCGTATCGGCGGCCAGCAGCATCTGCGTGCCGGACGGGACGGGCTTGGCAGCGATGGTCTGCGCCTGTGCGGGTACCGTCGGCACCGCACAAGCGAACAGACATGCCAAGGCGGTCGCCCCATAAAGGCGTGCCAAACCGGCCTGCCTATGGCTGCGCAAAACCGCCTCCCTCACTAGCCGTCTTCCTTGTATAGCAGAAACGTCACCCCAAAGAACATAGCCACGACGACCGGAACCCATGCAGCCACCACCGTAGGAACGAATCCGGCCACACCGAATGCCTTGACCAGTACCGAAACGACATAAAGCAGAAAGCCGGCCACGACGCCACCCAGAATCATCGTTGCCGACTGCCCCATTCGCGCAAATCGCATTGAAACCGTTGCAGCAATCAGCGTCATGGCGACGAGAAGGAACGGCAACGCCACCAGCGAATCAAACTGCATGGCGAAGGCATTTGCCTTGAGCCCGAAGGACCGGGCAACCTCGATCTTGCGCGGCAGCTCGTAGAAAGGGATGGTTTCCGGGCGCGCCAGGCGCTCCTGAACGAATTCCGGCTTGAGGTTGGTCGGCACCTTGTCGGCCGCCAGGGTCTGGATATTGCCTCCCTTGAAGACCTTGACGTCCTGCAATTCCCAGTAGCCGTCGCGCAGGAAGGCCTTGGCCGCGTCCTTGCGCTCGGCGATGTTGCCCTGGGGGTCGAGGATGAAGAACACCGCGTCCGCCATCTCCAGCCCCTGATTGAGGATGGCGCGGGCGCCGATGATGGTGTCGCCCGATTCGGTTTTCTGTCTCAGCCACGGCGTGACGTTGGTGGTGACCGCATTCGATTTGCCGGCCCTGAGGTCGTTCTCCATCTGCTCGGACCAGGAAAAGCCATGCGCGGCGATGGGGTTCATCACGGCCACCGACAGCACGCCGAACATCAGCGCGCCGACGCAGCAGGGGAACAGGAACTGCCAGGCCGAAACGCCGGCCGAGCGCGCGATCACCAGCTCGTAGCGGCGGTTGAGCGACACAAGCGTCGCCATTGCCGAGAACAGCCCGACGAACGGCACCGTCTGCAGCATGATCATCGGCATCCTGAGCGCCGAGATGGCGAAGGCGGTGCCGTAGGTGAAGCCCGGCAGCCCGGTCGTGCGGCCGGAGAGCTCGGTGAAATCGATCAGGAACACCAGTGCCAGCAGGCCCAGGAAGAACCAGAAGGTGATCGAGACGTAGCGGAAGAAGAAATAGCGACCCAGCGTCCAGCCCATGGTCAGGCTCCCTGGCCGGAAGTGCGCCGCGCGAGCCACAGCTTGAATGCCGTCCAGTTGTCGCTGGCGCGCTTGGCGAGGTTGGTCAGCCAGTCCGCCCAGCTGACCGGCAATTCCATGGTGCGCGACGAGACGATGAACCAGATCGAAACCGCGGACGCAATCAGCGGTATGCCGTAGAGCAGGTAGACGTAGTACGAGACCCTGTCGGCCTTGCCGGCGGCGAAGAAGCCCAGCCATCGCACGAAAAGCGCTATCGCGATCGCCGTGATCAACGGGTTGATGCGTGCTTCGCGATGCGAGCGCGCATCGCCCGCGACGGCCAGCGCGATCAGCGCGAACACCAGCGAATAGGACCACTCGGCAAAGCGCTGGTTGAGCTCCGCCCGGTAGCTGCCCGGTTCGCGCTGGAACATCTTGTCGTTGGGATCGGGGTTGAGCAGATACGCCGTCGTGCGGTCCTTGGGCAAAAGCGTGATGTCGTTCGCCGCCGATAGGAAGGCGGACATGTCGAATGCATAAGAGGTGAAGCGGATGACCGAGAGGTCGCCGGTGACCGATTTGCGGTTGATGACGCCGTCATTCATCATCAGCACCTTCTCGTCGCCTTTTTCGACGATGCTGCCGGTCTTGGCGTAGTAGGTGAGGCTGGCGCCTTCCTCGCGTGAATCGGCGACGAAGATGCCGCCGAGCCGGTTGCCGGGAAGCCGCTCGCCGACCTGCAGGTAGAGGCCCTCGTCGATCTTGCGGAACGTGCCTTCCTGGATGATCAGCGACACGAGGTCGGCGCGCGAAGCCGCCACCAGCTGGCGGTTCTTCTGCCTGGCATAGGGGTCGACGGCGTTGTCGACGATGAAGGAAAAGGCGCAAGCCGCGATCGCGAGCAGCAGGATCGGCCGCGCGATGGTCCAGCGCGAGGCGCCCGCGGCGCTGAGCACGGCGAGCTCGGAATCGGTGTTCATGGCGCTCAGCGTCTGCGCCACCGCCACCACCAGCGCGAACGGCACCACGATCGGGATGATCGAGGGAATGATCAGCGCCGCGACCTCGAAAAAGGTCAGCGCCGACTGGCCGTTGTCGGTGACGAGGTCGATCTTGGCCAGCACCTGCGTCGTCCACACGATCGCCAGCGTCCAGACCAGCGCGGCGAGGAACATCGTCAGCGCGCGGCGCATGATGTAGCGTTCAACGACCTTCATGAAGGCTTTTCTCGATTTTGCCGAACGGCATCATGCCCGCCGACAAGGTAGTGATCCGGCGTCGCCCGCACAACTGCGTCATAGGCGGCTCGCTCCGGTTTGTCGCCCCGCGCCACATGCCCCGGCGTGGCGGAGTCTCCGCGCCAATGGATAAGAAATGCAAAACATCGATGGTTAACAGTATGTTGCGGCAGCAAGCTAAGGTCGTGCCGAGGCGAATCCCTTGTCTATGGTGGCGCTGATATAGGCAGCGATTTCGGCCAAAGTCTTGCCAAATGGCTGAAAACGACCAAATGTCGCGCACGCCAGCCAAACCCCTTGCTGGCCAAGATTTACCTTTGCCGGCACCTTACGGCCACCCCCGAAAGCAGGACCTGATGACGTTGAGACCATCCATTTCTTTCGCCAAATTCGCCGTGCCGAAAAAGGGCAGCGTCTTCGTGTTCGCTGCCGACGGCGGCGGGCTCGACGAGGCGGCGAAGGCCTGCGATCCCGCCGGTGCGCTGGCTCGCGCGTTTCCGGTCGCCGATTTTTCCGGCAAGTTCGCGAGCTCCGCCGAGGTGTTGGCGCCGGAAGGAACGTCCGTCGACCGGCTGGTGGCGATCGGCGCCGGCAAGGTGTCGGCTCTCGACGACAATGCCTGGCTGAAGCTCGGCGGCGCTGTCGCCGCATCGCTGCGCAAGGCGACCGAGGTGGCTGTCATTCTCGATCTGCCGGACTTGCAGGCCGATGGCCGCCAGGCGGCGAGCCTCGCCGCCGGCATCCTGCTGCGCAGCTACGCCTTCGACAAGTACAAGACCAGGAAAGACAAGGACGACGGTCAATCCGACGCGAAGGCGGCGAAACCCGCCAAGGTCACGATCCACTGCGCCGATCCGGCTGCCGCGAAGAAGGCCTTTGCCGGGGAGGAAGCGGTGGTCGACGGCGTGCTGCTGGCGCGCGACCTCGTCAACGAGCCGGCCAATGCGCTGGGGCCTGTCGACTTCGCCGAGCGCGTCAAGGCGCTGGAGGCGCTCGGCGTCGAGGTCGAGATCCTCGCCGAAAAGGAGATGAAGAAGCTCGGCATGGGCTCGCTGCTCGGCGTCGCGCAAGGCTCGCCGCGCGGCGCCCGCCTGGTGGTGATGCGCTGGAGCGGCGGTAAGGCCAAGGACGCGCCGCTGGCCTTCATCGGCAAGGGCGTCACCTTCGACACCGGCGGCAATTCGATGAAGCCGGCCTCCGGCATGGAGGACATGAAGGGCGACATGGGCGGCGCGGCCGCCGTCACCGGGCTGATCCATGCGCTGGCCGCGCGCAAGGCCAAGGCCAATGTGGTCGGCGTCATCGGCCTTGTCGAGAACGCCGTCGACGGCCATGCCCAGCGCCCCGGCGACATCGTCACTTCGATGTCGGGCCAGACGATCGAGGTGCTCAACACCGATGCCGAAGGCCGCCTCGTGCTGGCCGACGCGCTCTGGTACACCAACGACCGCTTCAAGCCGAAATTCATGGTGAACCTCGCGACCCTCACCGGCGCCATCATGGTGGCGCTCGGCCAGCATTATGCCGGCCTGTTCTCCAACAATGACGAGTTGGCGAGCAGGCTCTTCGGCGCCGGCCAGGCCAGCCAGGAGCGGCTATGGCGCATGCCGCTCGGCCCCGAATACGACAAGCTGATCGATTCCAAGAATGCCGACATGAAGAACATTGGCGGCCGCTATGGCGGCGCCATCATCGCGGCGCAATTCCTGCAGCGCTTCGTCAAGGACACGCCCTGGGCGCATCTCGACATCGCCGGCACCGCGATGGGCGCGCCGTCGAGCGAGATCAACCAATCGTGGGGCTCGGGTTTTGGCGTCAGGCTGCTCGATAGGCTGGTGCGCGATCACTACGAAGGGTAGGGGATGGCCGACATCCTGTTCTACCACTTGACCGAATCGACGCTCGAGGAGGCGCTGCCGGGCCTGCTCGAACGCAGCGTCGAGCGCGGCTGGCGCGCGGTGGTGCAGACCGGCACGGAAGAGCGGCGCGACGCGCTCGACCAGCATCTGTGGACTTTTCGCGACGATTCCTTCCTGGCGCATGGCACCGACCGCGAAGCCTATCCGGCCGAGCAGCCGGTCCTGCTCACGACAAGCGAAGGCAACCAGAACGCCGCGCAGATCCGCTTCCTGGTCGACGGCGCGACGCCGCCGGAGCTTTCCGGCTACGAACGCGCCGTCTTCCTCTTCGATGGCCATGACGCGGCACAGCTCGAAGCCGCGCGCGGCCATTGGAAGACGATGAAGGAAGCCGGCCACGCCGTAACCTACTGGCAGCAGACGCCGGATCGGCGGTGGGAGCGGAAGGCTTAGCGTCGCTTCACGATCGGTGCAGCGGCCAGATTTTCGCTGCCCGCCGGATCGAAGCGTCCTTGCGGCCTCAGCCCTTTGCCAGCGCGGATAGTTGTTCCAAGCTGATCTTATGGACGAGCGGATCGGCGTGCCGGTGCGCCAGCAGCCATTCGCCGTTCTCACGGCGGAAAACCAGCGTCACCCTGAGCGGCCATTCCTGGTCAAGTCCACCCACCTTGCCATATCCCCATTCGATCACGGCGAGCACCGCGATATCGCCTGATGCGTAGGCCTGCACCAGCTCCATCTTTACTCCGCCATCCTGGAAGTATCGGGCGAGTTCGGCCAAATGCTCGGGGCTCCTGTCGAAGCCTCTTGAGAACGGCCCGCCGAACGGCTGCATTAGGGTGAAGTCGGGCGAGATCTCGATCAGTTCGAGATAGGCTTTCATGTCACCACGCATGAACGCCGAGCTTGCCGCCTCCGCCCGTGCCAGAAGCTCCTTCAAAGCCGCCTGGTCGATGGCCGCGTGCGGCGCGGCTTTGCTTGCGATAGCGTCCATCGCCAGCGGTAGGGCGAACGGCGCGGCGATCGCCAGACGCCTGGAAATGGCCATGCTTCGGGCTTTCCGCTCAAGTGGAGCGCCAGCCTTGCCGGTAATATCGGGGACTTTGGACATGCGGAATCTCCTCGAAATTGGAAAAAATGGAACCGGGCGGACCTGAACGTCCGGCCGATGGGGGAGGGATCTCACTTCATTCAAAATGAATCCAATGATATGATTTCAGCAATATGCTGCACCAAATTGATTTATCTCGCATCGACCTCAACCTGCTGGTTCTGCTCGAGGCCGTCATGGAAGAGCGTCATGTCGGCCGCTCGGCGGCGCGGCTGAATCTGTCGCCGTCAGCCGTCAGTCATGGCCTCGGCCGGCTGCGTGGCCTGCTCGGCGATCCGCTGTTTCTACGCACGCCGAGGGGTGTCGTGCCGACCGACCGCGCGCTGGAACTGGCCGCGCCTGTCGCCGAAATCCTGGCGCGGGTTAGGAGCGTCATCGCCAGCGCCGAGCCTTTCGACTCAGCCCGTTCCAGCCGCCGTTTCGTAATCGGCGCACCCGACGGCGCATCGGCGGTGTTCCTGTCGCCGCTGCTCGAGGTCCTGCGTCGAAGCGCTCCCGGCATCGACATAGGCATTCGTCAATTGCTGCCGAGGCAAGGTGAGACGTCGCCGTTGCCCGCCTGGAGCGATGTCATTGCCGAGCTTGAGGCAAGAGTAATGGACGTGGCGGTCATTCCGGTAGGCGAGGCGCCCGAACGCTTTCTTCGGCGCAAGCTCTATGAAGAGGATTTCGTCATCGCCATGCGGGCCGGACACCGGTTCTCACAGGAACCCAGCAGCACGGCTTACTGCGCCGCGGAACATCTCGTCGTGTCACAGACAGGCGATGCACAGGGTTTCGTCGATGTCGCGCTTGCCGAGCGCGGTCTGTCGCGGCGAATCGCGCTTACCGTTCCCAATTTCATGTTCGCGCTTGCCGTGCTGGCCGAGACGGACCTTATCTCGGCGCTGCCGCGTCGCTTCGTGGCCATGCACGGGCGCCGTTTCGGCGTCGTCGCCGTCGAAGCCCCAGTGGCGCTTCCGCGTTTTCAAATTACTGCCGTGGTGCCGAAGGTTGCCATGATGGACGCGGGTATTGCCTGGCTCATCGGCCAGTTGGAACAGGCGGGATCGGGGGTTGAGCCATCTGGCCCTGCAGTCGGCTGAGCGACTCCGGAGTCGCAAACGCAGCACTTCATGCATTAGATAGAGCCAAGCTCAAGCGGCGAGGGGGGAATGCGGATCAGGATCGTCGGAACCGGCAGGGCGGTACCGGCCGAGCGGGTGACGACGCGCGCGCTGGAAGAGCGGCTCGGCCTTGGCCAGGGCACGCTGGAAACCGTCACCGGCGTCGTCGAGCGCTATGTTTGCCAGGCCGAATCGCAGATCGATCTCGCTTGCGCCGCCGCCCGCCTTGCGCTTGCCGATGCCGGCCTTGAGCCCGGTGCCCTGGATCTGATCATCGGCGGCTGCGGCGTGCCCTACCAGCCGCTGCCGGCGACCGCGCCTTTGGTCATGCAGCGCCTCGGGCTGGCGGACGGCTCAGCAGCCGCCTTCGACGTCAACAGCACCTGCCTCGGCTTCCTCACCGCCTTCGAAACCGCCGGGCGCATGATCGAGGTCGGGCAATGCGAGACGGCCCTGGTGTTCTCGTCCGAAGTCGCCTCGCGCGCGCTGCCGTGGCAGGACGCGCCGGAGATCGCCGCGCTCTTCGGCGACGGCGCTGCGGCGGCGGTCCTGCGCAAGGCCGGGCCGTGCGAGGGCAAGGTGGCGGCGAGCCTGATGCGCACTTATCCTTCCGGCTGGGAAGCCTGCGGCATCGGTTCGGGCGGCACGCGCTTCGATTTCCGCAAGGAGCAGGAAGCGTTCGCCGCGCACAGCCTGTTCCAAATGGACGGCAAGGAACTGTTCCGGCTCACCGCGCGCCACTTCAACGGCTTCGTCGAAGCTCTGCTTGAACGCGCCGGCTGGCGGCGCGACGATGTCGATCTCGTCGTGCCGCATCAGGCGAGCCCCTTCGCGCTTGCGCATATGGCGCGCCAGACCGGCTTTGCGCCGCAAAAGCTGATCGACATCTCTGCCCGCTTCGGCAACCAGATCGCCGCCTCCATGCCCTTCGCGCTCGACGTCGCGCGCCGCGAGGGGCGGGTGGCGTCCGGCATGAAGCTGCTCTTCCTGGGTACGTCCGCCGGCGTCTCCTTCGGCGGCACGGCGCTGGAGGTCTAAGCGATGGCCGTCCTCGTCACCGGCGCCAGCGGGTTCCTGGGCTCCCGTGTGCTCGAGCGGCTGGCCGCTTCCGGCACGCTGGCGCTCGGGCTCGGCCGCGATGAAGCGCGCTGCGCGGCGCTCGAAGCGGCCGGCCATCGCATCATCCGCCACGATCTCGCGCAGCGGCTCGATGCAGCCCTCGACCCCAGGCTGGGCAGGGTTGAACGGATCATCCACTGCGCGGCGCTTTCGTCGCCCTTCGGACGCCTCGCGGATTTCGAAGCGGCCAATGTCACGGCAACGCGCAACCTTGTCGATTTCGCCAGGCGGCAGGGCGTCAGCCGTTTCGTCCACATCTCCAGTCCGTCCGTCTGCTTTGCCTTCCGCGACCAGCTTGGCCTCGCCGAGGACGCGGCCTTGCCGGAGCCGGTCAATCACTATGCACGCACCAAGCGCGAGGCCGAAAGGATCGTGCTCGGCCAGCCCGATGTTCATCCTGTGGTGCTGCGGCCGCGCGGCATCTACGGCAAGGGCGATCGGGCGTTGCTGCCGCGCCTGATCAAGGCGGCGAAAAGCCGGCCGCTGCCGCTGTTTCGCGACGGCCGGGCGGCCATCGACCTCACTTATGTCGACGATGTCGTCGATGCGGTGATGGCGGCGCTCGCCGCACCTGGCGAAGCCGAGGGTCGGATCTTCAACATCTCCGGCGGCGAGATGCTGCCGGTCCGCCGCATCGCCGACGCGGCCTGCATCCGCGCCGGCTTGCACGCGCGCTGGCGGCCGATGCCGCTCGCGCCGGCGATGCTGGCGGCGGGCTTGATGGAAGCGGTCGCGCTGCGGTTGCCCGGCCGGCCAGAGCCGCCGGTCACCCGCTATGGGCTCGGTCTCTTCGCCTATGCGCAAAGCCTCGATCTTTCCAAGGCGAAACGGGTTCTCGGCTGGGCGCCGAAAATCTCGTTCGAGCAAGGGCTCGACCGCACCTTTGCCGACGGGGCCAGGGCATGAGGATCGTGTTCGCCAACAGCGCCTGGGTCAACGCCGCCGAGCGGCTGATCCTGCGCGGCGCCCCCTGCCAAAGCGTCAGGCTGCGTGTCCGCTACGGGCTGTTCTTTCACCCCGCCGCCGGACCGGTGCTGGTCGACACCGGCTACACGCCGGAAGCGCTGAGCGGCGAGCGGCGCGGCCGGATGCTTCGGCTCTACGGCGCGCTGCTGAAACCTCAGCTCAATGCCGACGAGCAGGTTCTGTCGGTGCTGCGCCGTTTCGGCCTGTCGCCTGACGATATCCGCGCCGTCATCGTCACCCATTTTCACGCCGACCACATTTCCGGCCTGTCGCTATTCCGCAACGCGCGTTTCGTCGCCAGCGACACCGCCTGGGCGCGGGTCAAGGCGCGCACGCCGCGCCAGAATTTGCGCCATGGCGTCTTCACCGAACTGTTTCCCGCCGACTTCGAGTCGCGGCTCGACGGACTCTCCGGCAAGCCGCGCATCGAGCCTCGCGGCGACATGCCGGGCGGCACGGATATCTTCGGCAACGGCAGCGTGATCGCTGTCGATCTTCCAGGCCACGCCGATGGCCAGTTCGGCCTGTTGTTCGATCGCCTCGAGCGGCCGCTGCTTTACGCCGTCGACGTGCAATGGCTGCTCGCCGCTTTGATCGAGAACCGCACGCCCGGTTTCCCGGCCACCCTGATCGCCGAGGATGCGGCGGCGATCGGGGTGGCCAGCGCCATGCTGCGCCGCTTCCTCGCCTCCGGCGGCGAGGTGATGCTTTGCCACGATCCCGCGCCGACGCCTTATGACCTCGCGCCGGAGGTTGCATGACCGGGCTGGCGGAGGCAGTCGGCTCCTTTGCTCTGACCCAATGGGTGTCGCGCAAGAGCCGCGCGGATTTCGAGCGCTGGCAGGCACGCGCCTTGCGCCGCTTCCTCGACCGCGACCTGCCGCGCGCGCCCTTTTACGGCAAGGCGCCGGCGCGTCTCACCGACCTGCCGGTCACCGACAAGGCGCTGCTGATGGCGCGCTTCGACGAATTCAACATCCACGGCCTCACCGCCGCGCAAGCCTGGGCGGCCCTGGCGCGTGACGGCCGCCTCGGCGCGCTCACCGTCGGCGCCAGTACAGGCACCTCCGGCAATCGCGGCCTGTTCGTGATTTCGGAGGCGGAGAAATACCGCTGGCTGGGAACGATCCTCGCCAAGGCGGCGGCCGATCTTGTCTGGCGCGGCATGCGCGTCGCCGTCATCCTGCCGCAGAACACGGGGCTCTACGACAGCGCCCGCACATCGCGCCTGATCAAGCTTGCGTTCTTCGATCTAACCTTGGGGCCGGAAAGCTGGCGCCGAGAACTCGAAGGCTTTGACCCGACGGTCGTCATCGCGCCGCCCAAGATCCTGCGCCATTTCGCAAGCGAGGGATTTCGGCTGCGTCCGAAGCGCATCTTCTCGGCGGCGGAAACGCTCGATCCGGTCGACCGGCCGGTGATCGAAAATTTCTTTAGCCTGCCGCTCGATCAGATCTACATGGCGACGGAAGGCCTGTTCGCTGTGACCTGCAGACAGGGCGGCCTGCATCTTGCCGAAGACTCCGTCTTCTTCGAATTCGAGCCGGCGGGCGAGGGGCTGGTGACGCCGCTGGTGACGGCTTTTCGCCGTCAAACCCAGATCATGGCCCGCTACCGGATGAACGACCTATTGCGCTTGTCCAATGAACCTTGCGGCTGTGGTTCGCCGCTGCGCTGCGTCGATGAGATCGTCGGCCGCATGGACGATGCTTTCCGATTCACGTCGCCGGACGGCCCGATCCTGGTCACGCCCGATGTGCTGCGCAACGCGGTGCTCAAAGCCGATCGCCGCATCGACGATTTCCGCCTCGTCCAGACCGGGCCGGAGAGCATCGAGCTCAGGCTTGCGCCGACGCTCCCGGACGATGCGGCGGTGGCCGCGCATCAGGCGGTTCGCGCGCTCCTGGAAATGCGAAAGGCCGCCGCCACCGTGACGCTCGTCCGCGCGCCGCTGCCGTTGGAAACAGGCCGCAAGCTGCGCCGCGTCGAATGCCGCCTGGAGCCAGCGCGATGACGGGCGCGGCGACGATGGAAAGGCCCGTGCAGCAGGCCGACCGCGTCGAGAACAAGCCGGCGAAGGTCGCGGCTTTCGTGAGCCTCTTCAACGAGGTGCCGGTGCGCGATCTCATCGCCAACCTCAAGACGAAGGTGGAGACCTTCGAAATTGCCGGCCGCGTTTTTCCGCTGACGCTGAACGACGCTGATGATGCGCCCAACTGCTATATCTGCTGCCCGACCGGCGCCTATATTGACTACGCGATCGACGAGACGCGCAACTTCGCCGCCCACCCGCTGTTGCGGCGCGCGCTCGACGCGTTGATCAGGGCCTGCGCGCCTTTGGTCAGGGCAAGCGGCCTCGACCATCAGGCGCAGGTCAACAACTGGCTCTATTCGACCAATCCGGTGCCGCTGCTCGACCGGCCGACGGTCGCGTCGCTGCGCTCGGCCTTGACCGCGCGTTTCCCCGATCGCGCCATCGTCATCCGCTCGTTGAACGATATCGCCGACCCGGCGACCATTGCCGCCTTGAAGGCAGAGGGGTTCCGCATGCTGGCGGCGCGCCAGATCTACATCTTCGCCGACCGCAGTGCCGCTCCCCTCATAACAAAGAATCTTAAACGCGACCGCAAGCAACTCGGCACCACGCCTTTCGAGCGGGTCGGCGACGCCGATTTCTCCGAGCCCGACTATGCGCGCGCCGAGCAGCTCTACAACATGCTCTATCTGGAGAAGTACACTCCGCTCAATCCGCACTACACCGCCCGCTACATCACCGAGATGCACCGGCGCGGCATCATCAGCCTTGCCGGCCTGCGGCGCCCGGGCGGCGAACTGGTTGCCGTCACCGGACTGTTCGAGAACGGCGGCACGCTCACCCAGCCGATCGTCGGCTACGACACCGGCCTGCCACTCGGGGAGGGGCTTTACCGCATGGTGATGGCGATCGGGCAGGATCATGCCACGGCGCGCGGCCTGTTCTTCAACATGAGCGCCGGGGCGGCCGGCTTCAAGCGCCTGCGCGGCGCGATCCCTGCGATCGAATACAACGCGGTCTATGCGGCACATCTTCCGCTTCGCCGGCGCCTGGCCATCCGTGTCATGGAAGCGATGCTGGCGCTGATCGGCATTCCCCTGCTCAGGAGGTTCGAACTGTGAGTGAGGGCCGGCGGGAAGCCTTTTGGCAGGCGGTGGCGCTGTCCGCCGATATCGGCAAGCGGCCGAAGCGCATCTTTTTCGAAAGCGAGCCGGTGGTGCTGTTCCGTTCGGCGCAAGGCATCGCCGCGCTGTTCGACCGCTGCCCGCACCGGCTGGTCGAGCTGTCGACCGGCAAGGTGGTCGGCGGCGAGATCGAATGCCCCTATCACGGCTGGCGTTACGACGGCGAGGGACGCTGCACGGCGATCCCCGGCCATGTCGGCGCCATGCCGCATTACCGGGTCCGCCGCTACGCCGCGATCGAGCGCGACGGGGTGGTCTTCATCTCGTCCGGCACGCCCAAGGACGAGCCCTACCTGCATTGCATGCAAGGCAAGGATATCATCCTGCGGCGGGTGCGCTCGTCGACCCAGTCGACGGTGATCGATGCGGCGGAAAACATCCTCGACGCCACCCATACCCATTTCACCCATAAGGGCCTGCTGCGCGGCCTCACCTCGAAACGCCATCTGGTGCGTGTCGAGGTGACGGGCGGCGAGGGCTGGGTCGAGGCGAGCTACACCGGCGAGGACCGCCAGCAGGGCCTGATCAGCCGGCTGTTGGAAGGCGAACGCGCCAAGACCATCGGCCGCTTCCGTCATCCCGGCATCGCCGAGCTCGAATATTGGGGCAAGGACGGGCTGGTACTGGCCACCACCTTCCATCTGCGCCAGGCCGATGAGCGCACCGTCGAGGGCGTCGGCTGGCTGATCGGCCGGCGCCAGGGCCTGCTCGGCGAGCTGAAAGCGCTGGCCTTCAAGCCATTGTTCAATGTCGCTCTTCAGCAAGACCGCCGAGTGCTGAAGTCTGCAAGCGACAATGCCCGTTTCGCGCCGCGTGCCCTGCCAGTGATCGGCCCGCTCGACTTCCTGCGCCGCGACATCGCGGCGATCATGGAGGGGAGGACGCCGCCGGCGGCGAGCGGCCCGAAAGTGCACGAGATCGAGCTGTGAACTGAAGTTCACGCATCTTGATCTGAGCGTCTGTGTGAATTATAGTTCACAGATGATCGAGGTCCGGCAGACAGCCGATTTCGCCAACTGGCTGGACGGACTTCGCGATGCTGCGGCTCGCCTGCGCATCGCTGCCCGCATTCGTCGGGTCGAAATCGGCAACATTGGTGATGTCAAATATTTCGATGGCATCGGCGAACTTCGGATCGACCATGGCCCAGGCTACCGGCTCTACTTTGTGAAGATCGGAAACGCCGTGATCATCCTGCTCTGTGGCGGCGACAAGTCCAGCCAAAGGCGCGACATCGCCAAGGCGAAACAAATGGCAAAGGAGATATGACGATGCCTCTCGAAACCACCCGCTTCGACATTCTCGATTACCTGAAAACCCCGGAGGATCGCTTGGCCTACATCGAGGCCGCGTTCGAGGATGGTGATCCTGCGCTCATAACGCATGCGTTGGGCGACGTAGCGCGCTCCATAGGCATGACGGCCGTGGCGAAAGAAGCTGGCGTTACGCGTGAGGCGCTCTACAAGGCATTGAGCGAGAAGGGTGATCCGCGCCTCAGCACACTGCTGGGTGTCACCAAGGCACTTGGTCTGCAACTTGACGTGAAACCTATCGGCCCTGGCTCGCTCGGGGCATGAGCATATCAAACTGGCCCGTTCCACTCGATATCCCGCGTCGACGCCGCCTGCAGGCTGATCCGCTCACGCCACGCCATCCCGGCGATCTCCGCCAGCGCCGGCCATTGCGCCCTGACCGGGGCTGAATCGCCCGGCCAATCGAGCATATCCTGGCCCTCGCGCATCGCCTTGCGGAAACGGGCGAGCTCGCCTGAACGAAGCGCCACCGGCAATCCATAGATCCACATCGCGAGCCGCACCGTTTGCGGCATTGTGACGTCCGGCCTGACTTCCGGACCGTCGCCAAGCACAGCAGCGGCAAACCGCGCCAGATCGCGGAAGAAATGCAGGCCGCTGACCGCCCGCGGATTGCATTCGAGCGGCAGCACGCGGCCGCCCGGCTCGCGCATCAGGTCGAAGGAGATCTGCCCGGTCCAGGTCGTGCCCGCGACGATGCACTCGACCAGATCGCGTGCAGCCTCGTCCTCGACCCGCTCGAAGAAGATGCCGGCGCCCTTGCCGGCGCGATAGGTAGAACGGTAGAGCGCCAGCGCCTTGAGCCGTCCCTCGCGCGCCACCGCATAGGCGCTGATCTCCTCGCCCTCGACGAAACGCTGCGCCACCCAAGGCATGGCGGGCGAGGGCGCGATCGCATCGAGGAAATCCGGTGTCGGCCGCAGCAGGACATGGCTGGCGAAGCGCGACCAGACCGGCTTGAACACCAGGTCGCGCGAGTGGCCGCGCACCGACTCCAGATCGTCGCGGGAATTGAGAAGCGTCGTCTCCGGCACCGCCAGGCCGAGCTGCTCGGCAAGCCGGATGAAGCTGTGCTTGTTATGGACCTGCGCCAGCAACCCGATGTCGGGGGCGAACAATTTTCCCGGCATGGTCCTGCCGCGCCAGGCCAGTGCAAGGTGAAAGACCTCCTCGCAGGTCGGGATGACCAGTTCGACGCCTTCAGCCCTTATCAGCGCTTCCACCGCAATCGCATAGGCTTGCGGTTCGAAGCGCGGTGGCGGCAGGCGGTGATGGCGCGCGCAGGCCTTGCTCGCCGCCGCGATCGGCCGCGCCGGCGTGTCGGCGAGGATCACCCTGCGCCCCGCGCCGTGGACAAGGCGCGCCAGATGCAGCGCCACCGGCGCGCGCGCGCCGGTTATCAGGATGGTTCCGTCAGCCCCCGGCATCGGTCACGCGGTCGTTTCAGCCGCGACGACCGTTGCGCGAAATCAATGCGATTGGCAATGCGGCCAATGCCGGCCAGCGGGCCTGATTACTTCCGACGCGCCTTCGGCTTTTCGACAACAGTCGCCTTGCTCGGCCAGTGCCAGCCGTCGCCATCGCTATGCGCGGGCTGCGGCCGCGCCACATAGGCTAGCGCGCCGTTGGCCTCGAGATAGACGCGTGACAGCATCTCGGCGAGCACGCCCGACGTCACAGCTTGCAGGCCGGCGATAACCAGGAAGAAGCCGGTGATCAGCATCGGCCTGGTGCCGATGTCCTGCCCCCAGAAGACCTTGATCGCGAAGAGATAGGCCAGGATCAGTGAGCCGAGCACGCCGAGCACGATGCCGATGCCGCCGAAGAAATGGCCGGGCCGCGTGCGATAGCGCAGGAAGAAGAACATGAAGACGAGGTCCAGCACCACACGGAAGGTACGCGAGATGCCGTATTTCGACTGGCCGTGGATGCGGGCGTGATGCGTCACCACTTCCTCGGCTATGCGTCGCGGCGTCGTCACCGTCGCGAGCCACGCCGGGATGAAGCGGTGCATCTCGCCATAGAGCCGCACGCTGCGGATGACGCTGCCGCGGAACACTTTCAGGCTGCAGCCATAGTCCTTGAGCTTAACGCCGGTGACCCGCGCGATCAGCCTGTTGGCGATGCGGGACGGCAGGCGGCGCAACCAGAACCCTTCCTTGCGGTCCTTGCGCCAGCCGGCGACGAGGTCGAGATCCTCGGTCAGCAGGCGATAGACCATGCGCGGAATGTCGAAGGGGTCGTTCTGCAGGTCGCCGTCGAGCGTCGCGATGACGTCGCCGCGCGCGGCGTCGAGGCCGGCCTGCATGGCGGCGGTCTGCTTGTAGTTGCGCACCAGCTCCACGCCATGCACATGCGGCCCGTACTGCGCCGCCAGCCGGCGGATCTCGGCGGGGGTGGCGTCGGTGCTGCCGTCGTCGACCAGCACCACCTCCCATGGCTGGCTGTAATTCTCCATCGCCTGATGGATGCGCACAAGCAGCGGCTCGACATTGTCGGCCTCGTTATACATCGGGATGACTATGGAAAGCTTGTGCTCGGGCATGACGGCGCCCTCGGGCAATCCCGATGCGGGGATGGGAAGCACGTTCATGGCGGTCATTTCCTTGCCGGTCCCGCCGCCGGGGTTTCCGGCAGCGTCGATTTCGAGGGGAACAGCCAGGCGATCGCACCGGTTGCGACCGCCGAGCACAGGATGAAGAGATGCAGCGCGAGCGCCGCCTGCAAACCGTCCTTCATGGCGATGCCGGAATAGAGCAGCGCCGCGGCGGCGCCCGCCTCATAGGTGCCAAAGCCGGCGACGCCCTGCACCGGCAGTATGGCGGCTGCCTCCGCGCCGACGGCGCCGGGAAAGGCGGTCTGGAACGAGGTGTTGAGCAGCATGGCGAGCAGCCAGCCCTGCACGCCGAGCTTCAGCGCCCAGTTGGCGATCGTCCACCACCAGCCATAGCGCGAGCGCCCCGTCGCCTCGGTGAAGATGTCGCGCAATTTGCCGAGCTTGGAGACGATCCTGCCGCCGGCCGTCCAGTTGTGCGGCGCGCGGGCCCAGCGCGGCAGGTACCAGGCGGCGGCGATCAGCGCCGCAACGCCGGCGGCCCGCAGCGCCGGATGCAGGCCCGGCCAGACGAGGCACGCCAGCACGCCGACGACGAGAGCGTCCTGCAGCCTGAACCAAAGAAGAGAGGCGCTGGCGCGCACGATCGACACGCCGAACACCTGACGCAGCAGGATCGGAAAGGCGGTCTCGCCGCCGCGGAAGGGAACGACGTTGATCATGGCATTGTGAATCAGGATGATGCGCAGCGCGGCGCCGAAGCGGCCGTTCACATCGTCGCGGAACTCGTCGCAGACGCGCAGCGCCCTGAGCACGTAGGTGACGAACAGCGCTGCCGCGACCGCCACGAAGGCGCCGGGCGTGATGGAGGCGAAGGCATCGCCAACCATCTTCCAGCGCTGGTCGCTGGCAAGCCATGCCAGCAGCGCCAGGGTGACGATTATCGAAAATGCTCGCTTCAACAAGGTCTCCAATGGGCCGCCAGTTCGGGACGGGGCTATTCGAGGCCTGCGGAGAGGCAACTCTCGAATGTCGGCCCGGCCGGCGCCGGTCCGATATCGGATTTGTGCCGGCTTTTAACAAGGCGCTGTTCCTATAGAGCAGCGGCGGCGGCGAATCCATAAGCTTGGTCGGAGCCACGATGGGGACGGCGAAAGCGGGCGGGCGTCGCGCGCGCCCGCTTTTCCGGGATAAGCATTACTCCCCGCCCATCTCTTTCTTGAACTGGTCGAAATCGACCTGCATGCCGTTGAAGATGGTGCTCCAGTGACGCGTCAGCGCCGCCATGGCGACGGCTTCCTGGATCTCCTGGTCGGTGGCGCCGGCGTGCCTGGCGTTTTCGGTGTCCGACCAGATGCAGTAGCTGCAGGGGATCTGCGCCGCGACCGCCAGCGAGATCAGCGACTTCTCCTTCGGCGTCAGCGCCGTCTTGTCGCTGAGCTCGATGGCCTTGACCTCGGCCCACGCGCCGGGCAGACCGGCTTTCGGGAATTGTTTGACGAAGTTCGGCACGCCGCCCATCGTCGACTGGATGTCCTTGAGGGTGGCGTCGTAATCATCGGCCCGGGCGGGCGCGGAGGCGAGCGCCACGGCAAACACGCCGGCGACGGGGATGAGCGAGGCGGAACGAAGGCAGGAATGCACGGCTGAGGCGATGCGAATGACTGACATGATGTTCTCCTCTGGTTTTTGTTAGCCTTACGATGTAAGGTATGGGAACGATGAACCTTACAGTGTAAGTTGTCAAGCGCCGCCATGGATGCATCCAGCAAAAACAAGCGCCCCCGCGGAAAGCTCTCCCGCGAGATGATCGAGGATGCTGCCTTCGAGGTGATCGAGCGGGAAGGGCTGTCCGGCTTTTCGATGCGTAAGCTCGCTGCCAGGCTCGGCTGCGAGGCGATGAGCATCTATCACCACTTTCCCTCGCAGGCGCATCTCTACGAGGCGCTGGTCGACCGCCAGATGAGCGGGCTCGTCATCCCTGGCGCTGATCTGCCATGGCGCGAGCGGGCCCGCATCGGCATGCAGGAGTTCCGCCGTGTCGCCACCGAGCACCCGGCCTTCGCGCCCTTCATCGTCGTCTACCGCATGAACTCGCCGCCCTGCCTTGCCAAGCTCAACGCCATTATCGGCCTGTTCGAGGATGGCGGCTTCGGGCCAGAGCTCAGCGCCCGCCTGTTCCGCGCCGCCGGCTACTATCTGATGGGCGCGATCCTCGACGAGACGGCCGGCTACGCCAAGGGGCCTTCGGCCGCCACCACGGTCAGCGACGAGGAACTGGCGCGCGACTATCCGAGCGTTGTGAAGGCCGGCGCCTATTTCGGCAGCGCCGGCTTCGACAAGACATTCGAGCTTGGCCTGGAAATGTTTCTGGACGAGATGGAGCGGGTCCGCGAAGCTGCCGGAAACGAAAACCGCTAGAGCAATTCCAGGAAAAGTGTGGGCGGTTTTCCGTCCGGAATTGCGTCAAAAAAAGATAGGGCGGCAAGCCGCCAGCCGAACAAAACAGCCAAGGGCCTGAATGCGCTTCCTCTTTGTCCTTCTCCTCGTCGCCGGCGCCGTCGTCGGCATCTTCTATCCCTGGGCGATGGGCAATTTTTCCGGCCACGCCATCGGCACCTACCGCGTTTATGAGGGCGGCCGCTTCCGGCCGGTCACCGTGCAACTCGCCGCGAGCGACGCGCCGGTGCGGGTGCTGGTCGACTTGACCGCGCGAGCCGAGCGCGTCGCGGGCCAGCAGCGCACGGTGCTGACGCTGACGGCGGCGAGTGGCGGCCGCACCGCCCTGGCGTCGGCGCTCTCCTTCAACCATACCGACAATCCACGCCAAGCCAGCCCGCAACTGCCCGACAAGATCTTTCGCGACGAGGCCGGCGTCATCGACAGGGTCACGCCCGGCCCTTACGTCTTCACCGTCGGTCCCGGCGATGCCGACGGCATCGACATGCGCGCGGTCGATCTCGTCCTGCGCGCCGGCACCGGCTCGATCGACGAACGCGCTGAGCCGGCCGGCTACACGCTGATGGGCGTCGGCCTTGCCGGACTGGTGCTGTCGCTCGTCTTTGGCCGCCGCGGCGGAGGCCATCCGCAAAACCCCAACTCGCAGCCGCCACCGCCGCGCTGGGGCCGCAACGGTTCGCCACGCGCATGATGCCGAAAAGTGTGAAGCGGTTTTCGGACGACATCATGCTCTCTGAAGTGAGGCCGGCATGAATTATCGCCACGCCTACCACGCCGGCAATTTCGCCGATGTCGTCAAGCATGCCGTGCTCGCGCGCCTCGTCGAATATCTCAAGCAGAAGGACAAGGCTTTTCGCATCATCGACACCCATGCCGGCATCGGCCGCTATGATCTTGCCTCGGTCGAAGCCGGCAAGACCGGCGAGTGGCAGGGCGGCATCGGCCGGCTCACCGAGGCGAGGCTCGAGCCGCAGGCGGCGGCGCTGCTTCACCCCTATCTGGAAGCGGTGCGCGCACAAAATCCCGATGGTGGCTTCAAGCATTATCCCGGCTCGCCGCTGATCGTTCGCCATCTCCTGCGCAGCCAGGACAGGCTGACGGCGGTCGAACTGCACCCCCAGGATGCCGCGCGGCTCAAATCGGTCTTCGCCGGCGATTTCCAGGTTAGGGTGATCGAGCTCGACGGCTGGCTGGCGCTGGGCGCGCAACTGCCGCCGAAGGAAAAGCGCGGCTTGGTGCTCATCGATCCGCCCTTCGAGGAGGAAGGCGAGTTCTCCCGTCTGGTCGATGGCCTGCGCAAGGCGCACCGGCGCTGGCCGGGTGGCATCTACGCGCTCTGGTATCCGATCAAGGACCGCAGGGCAGTGACGGCCTTCCGCGCGGCGCTGAAGAAAACCGGCATTCCGAAGCTGCTCGATATCGCCTTCGAGATACGGCCCGCCTCGGATGAGCCGAGCCTCGACGGCAGCGGGCTAGTGGTGATCAATCCGCCCTACACGCTGGAAGGCGAATTGAAGGTCCTGTTGCCCGCCCTGCACAAGGTGCTCGCCGTCCGGCAACCGTCGCGCTGGAGCTCTGATTGGCTGGCGGGCGAGTAGGGCGCCCGCGTCCCCTACGCTAGCGCCGAGGGCGTCACGCCGGTCAGCCGCCGGCTTTCGCGGATCAGATGCGCCTGGTCGGCATAGCCCGCCTCGATGGCGAGCAGCGCGGTCGAGGCTTCGCCCTGCTGCCGCTGCATGCGTCGGAACCGGTGGAAGCGCAGGATGCGGTCGAGCGTCTTCGGACCATAGCCGAAAGCGTCCTCGAAACGCCGGCGCAGCGTCCGCTCGCTCATATGTAACTGGCGTTGCAGGAACGGAACCAGCGGCGTTCCCGGCGGCAAACCTTCGTGTATGACCTCGAAAGCCCGGCCCATCTGCGGGTCGAGCACAGCGCGTCCTTGCGTGTGCGCGCCGATGGTCTCCTCCAGGCGCCCAACCAGATCGGCGAGGTTGGGCGTCGCTCTGATCCGGTCTGAAAGCTCGCGGCTGCGCGTGCCCCACAACTCACCGAGATCAAGCCGCTCGCCGACGATTTCGCCGGCCGGCACGCCGAGCCAGCCCGCCGCCGCGGCTGGCCGGAAGCGGAAGCCCACGATCACCGCCCCGGCGGCAGGCTGCTCGATCTGCGGCTCCTTGTCCGGGCCGGCGATACGGAAGCGGCCATCGATCCATTGCAGGTCGATCGTCGCGTCCGGCGTGATGACGATAGGGGGAACGGCCCGCTCGTCCATGCGATGGACCCAGACAGCGGAGAAGGCGTTAGCCAGCCCGCCGGCAGCAGGCCGCTCTCGAAAGAAGCCGGTGGTTTGTGCCAGGACCGGTTCCATCTCCTCTCCGATCTGCTCCAGCGGGGTTGCCGGATCGGTGTGACGGTCATTTTGGCCGAAATATTCAAGGCCGGCCGCGTCATCCATGGCAATACCGATGGAACGTCACGGCGCTTCACGCGCTCGCATCGGACCGCATCAGTTTGCGACTGTGGTCACGAATATAGGAAGGAGTGAGAGAAATGAAAGCTCGCATCACCGTATTGACGCTCGGCGTCGACGATCTGGAAGCCTCCCTCAAATTCTATCGCGACGGCCTCGGCCTGCCGACGGAGGGCATCATCGGCCGCGAGTTCGAGCATGGCGCCGTCGCCTTCTTCGATCTCGCCGGCGGTTTGAAATTCGCCATCTACGAGCGCGCCAGCATCGCCTGGGATGCCACCGTGCCGCAAAGCGGCCGCAGCCCCACCGAATTGACCATCGGCCACAATGTCGGCAGCGAGGCCGAGGTCGACGCGGTGATGGCTGAGGCCATCGAGGCCGGCGCGCGCGTGGTCAAGCCGGCGCAGAAGACCTTCTGGGGCGGCTATGCCGGCTACTTCCAGGATCCCGACGATCATCTGTGGGAGGTCGTTTATAACCCGGCCTTCATCCCCGAGGACTGAACGGAGCCACGCACGTCGAGAGAGGAGATCGCCATGCTCGTTCAAATCGTTCAAGCGCTCGGCGCTCTCCTCATCGGCGGCGTGTTCGTCTTCGCCGGCATCGAGCACTTCGCGAAATTCGGGGCGATGCGCGACTATCTGGCCGCGCAGAAATTTCCTGCTCCGGCGCTGATGCTGGCCGTCGGTTCGACCGTCGAGATCATCGCGGGCTCGCTGCTCGCCGTTGGCGTGACACGGCTGTTTGCCGCCGCCGCGCTGGTCATCTTCACGCTGGCGACGAACTTCATGCTGCTGCGTTTCTGGGCGAGCGCGGAGCCGGAGCGCCAGGTGCTGCGCAACGCCTTCCTGATCAACATTGCCGTCATCGGCGGGCTGCTGCTTGCCGGCACTCACTGATCAACCGGCAAATCCGCAACCAAGCTTTGCGGAACCCCCAAAAGTCTCTTCCGAAAACCTTTATTTCGCGACCGCTTGACCGCCGCCAAGCGAATCCGCACAGTGCGTGCAACCGACCTTGAGAGGCTGTCATGACTCGCTTCGCCCATTCCGCTCTTGCCGCGCTGGTTGCGCTGTCCACTCCCTTCGCCGCTCCGCTGGGCTTCACCCAGGCGGCGCAGGCCGCCGACCTTTCCGTCTACAGTGGCGACGACGGCAGCGTCTGCGGCGAAAGCTGGGTGCTGAGCAGGATCACCGACCGCTTCTCCTATCAGGTGCATCACGTGCCGCATCTGCCGGATGTCGCGATCACCGATTTCCGCGACATCCGCCAGCATCGCTACGAGCCGGCGAGCGAGGAATGGCCGATCGGCCGCCACTATTGCCGCGCCACCGTCAACCTGTCGGACGGCCGCGACCGCTCGATCTTCTATCTGATCGAGGAAGGCCAGGGCTTTGCCTCGATCGGCGACAATGTCGAGTTCTGCGTCTTGGGCTTCGACCGCTGGCTGGTCTATAACGGCCGCTGCCGCGTGCTGCGGTAATATTTTGCTGGCTCCGAGACATTGAGGCCGGCGCTCTACGGCGCCCCCTCTGGCATGCCGGCCATCTCCCCCACTTGGGGGGAGATCGGCAGCTGTGCCGCCGCCCGACCTTTCTTCAGACGTTGGCGATTGGCGAAAGCCGGCGCGACATCTGATCTCCC
>CCNC01000033.1 GCA_000824845.1 Mesorhizobium sp. ORS 3359
GCAGGGCAGAGAGGGGCGCTGTCCCGCCGACCTATCCTTTCTTTCTCTTCTCAACCGTCTCCACCACCAGCCCGCGCAAGCAACAGCACCCGTTCCCGCTCGTTGCCGGTCAGCTCGGCGGCGCGGCGGAATTCGGCGCGGGCTTCGTCCATCCGTCCGAGCTTCGCCAGAAGGTCGCCGCGCACCGTGGGCAACAAATGCGTATCCTTGAGCCGAGGTTCGTCTCGCAGCGCGTCGGCGATCGCCAACCCTTGCGCCGGTCCGAACGCCATGCCGGCAGCGACCGCCCGGTTGACCTCGACGACGGGCGAGGGCGCCGCAAGCGCAAGCGCCTGGTAGTATGCCGCGATGGCGATCCAGTCGGTGTCGGCCGCGCTCGCGGCGCGCGCATGGCAGGCGGCGATCATCGCTGCAGCTGATAGGGGCCAGGTGTCGGCGTCAGCGCCATCGCGCGGTTCAACCCATCGAGGCCGCGCCGGATCAGCGACCAGTCCCAGCGGCCGCGGTCCTGGTCGAGCAGAAGGACCGGGTTGCCCGCTGCGTCGATGCGGGCGCCAAAGCGCGCCGCGCTGAGCTCCATCAGGGCCACCAGGCCGAGCGTCTCGGGCTCCTGCGGCACCAGGGCCGCCAGCAGACGGCCGAGGCGCATTGCCTCGCCGCAGAGATTCGTGCGCAGCCAGTCCGGTCCGGCGGAAGCGACGTAGCCTTCGTTGAAGATCAGGTAGATCACCTCCAGCACGGCGCCGAGGCGCTCGCGCTGCTCCTGCCCGCGGGGCATCTCGAAGGCGATGCCGGCTTCGCGCAGCGTTCTTTTGGCGCGCACGATACGCTGGGCGACGGTTGCCTCGGGCACCAGGAAGGCGCGCGCGATCTCAGGCGTCGACAGGCCGCCGAGCATCCTGAGCGCAAGCGCCGCGCGCTGTTCGGGCGGCAGCACCGGATGGCAGCTGGTGAAGATCAGCCGCAACAGATCGTCGTCTATGTCCTCGTCCAGCGCCGCCTCGATGTCGGGCATCGCTTGCTCCAGCTCGGCGAGATCAATTGCCAGCTGGCGGTGCTTGCCGTCGATCAGCACGGTTCGGCGTAGCCGGTCGAGCGCCCGATTGGTGGCGACCCGGGTCAGCCAGGCGGCCGGGTTGTGCGGAATGCCGTCGCTGGGCCAACGCTCCAGCGCCAGCACGAAAGCATCCTGCACCACCTCTTCGGCCAGCCCGACATCGCGCAAATAGCGGGTGAGCCTGGCGGCGAGCTTTGGTTGCTCGATCCGCCAGACCGCTTCGATCGCCGCCGTGGCGGTCAACCCTTCAGCTCGCCGAACCCTTCGGCGACCTTCTGGACGTCCTCGGGAAAATCATCCATCTCAAAAACGCGCCGGACCTCGATGACGTCGTTTTCTCCCGCTGGGCAGCGGCGCGCCCATTCGATGGCTTCCTCGGACGAGCGCACATCGATCACCCAATAGCCGCCGAGCACTTCCTTGACCTCGGCGAACGGGCCGTCGGTGACGGTGGGCTTGCCGCCCTTGAAGGAAACCCGCGCGCCCGAGGACGGCGGATGCAGCCCGTCGAGCGCCAGCAGCACGCCGGCGCGCTTTAGCTCTTCATTGTATTTCATCATCGTCGCCACGGCTTCCGCTTCGGGCCTGACGTCGGGAGCCGCGGTCGCGTAGCCGCCGGGGATCATCAGCATCATGAAACGCATCGGAATGTTGTCCTTCGTTGGTTGGTTGCGATGATACGACGAACGGGGATCGGCGGAATCGACAGGCGATGCGAATTATTTCGCGATGCCGGTGGCCGGGCGAAGCGGCGTGGCGGTACGCGAGCCACCACAGGCCTCGTCCGCTGGCGCCGTCCCAGGCTGCCTTGCCGCCCGACAGGTCAGGTAGCCCGGCTACCCGACAGATAGGCCGAAATCAGCTCGACGAGCTGCTTCTGCAGTTCCGGCGCGTCGAGCATGTTGCGCCGTGCCGCGTTGTGGATCACGCCCTCGACCGCCGAGGAGAGCACGCGCGCCATCGTTTCGGTGTCCTTGCGGCGATTGCGGTACTGCGCGACGGCCGCGGCGTAATGTTCGAGATAGCGCGCCTGGAACGAGGCATGCGCGGCGCGTGAGCCGCGGTCTCCGGGCGCCTCGTCGAGCAGCACCTGGTGCAGCGTCGGATGGATCGAGTGCGCGCCGATCATGCCGCGCACCAGCTCGCGCGCGAATTGCCTGAGCGGCTTCTCCTCCGCCGACGCTTCGCGAATCACCGACAGCACATGATCGAAGTGACGGCGCCGGATCGCTTCGACCAGAGCGAGCTTGTCGGGAAAATACTGATAGAGCGAGCCGATGCTGACGCCCGCGGCCTCCGCCACCTTGTTGGTGGAGAAGCCGGCCCAGCCGAGCTCGCTCAGAACGTGAGCGCCGGCTTCGATGATCGCCTCGACGGTGGCGATCGAACGCGCCTGGCGCGGCTGCTTGCGCATGCGCGCGGCCGGCTTTGCAATGCGAGTAGACATGCTGGCCCGTCTCCCGAGAATATGAAGAGGATACTCACATTCATTTCACCAACGCAAATGGAGCCGCGAAGATGAGTGCCAGGACCTTGCTGAAGAGCCTGCTTGCCTATCAGGCCTAGGCGAATGACGAGCTCTTGGAGACGCTTGCCGGATTGGATCCGTCCCGCGGCGCGGCAGAGCGACACGCAGCGATCCGCCTGATGAACCACATCCGTGTCGTGTCGCGGATCTTTGCCGCGCATCTGCAGGGCGTGGCCCACCGCTATGCGGGCGACAATACGCCGGACACACCCGAGCCACGCGCGCTGCGCGCCGCCCTGGCCGAGGTTGATCGCTGGTATCTCGACCATCTCGAAACCATTTCGGAGCAGGCACTTGCCGAGCCGATCGCCTTCACCTTCACCGATGGCGACAAGGGCTGCATGACGAGGCAGGAGATGCTGACCCATGTCGTCCTGCACGGCGGCTATCATCGCGGCGAGATCGGCCGCATGCTGGCCGGAATCGCCGTCTCGCCGCCCTAGGATACTTATGCCGTGCACCTGCACCGGGTCGAACCGGCGCGCCGCGTGCAGGTGGAAATATGAGCTTGAAGCTCGCGTTCAAACGCGTAAGCTTTGACCGCCTCGCGTGGCCGGTTCATCTGTAGATGTTTTCGCTGGACAAGATGAAGCCGGTGTTCGGCGGCGGGTTCTCTATTGTGAGCACTCTGCTCACATTACGATATAAGCTTATGCCGCGAATGGATGGATCATCGGGTGATAGAAGCCACACGAAAATCTGTGCGCCGGGCCGTCACTTCGAAAGTGACAGATTCGCTCACAATTTTTCGGTGAGATGCATCTTCGTGTAACCAAAATTCAATAACTGAAAATCATTGTGTTGCTTCGCTGGCTAGACAGTCGCGAGTCAGATATGCATGAGCATGCCGGGTCACTCACGACCTTAGGCAAAACGCAAGGGGCATCGCATGGCAAAGACCACAACCAAGGCGCCGGCGGCGAAAGCGCCGGCAAAGAAGCCGGCAGCTAAGGCTGCCGCGAAACCTGCAGCAGTGAAGAAGGCAGCGGCACCGAAGGCAGCCGCCAAGGCTCCGGCCAAGGCAGCAGCGAAGCCTGCGGCTAAGCCGGCCGCGAAGGCCGCGGCAAAGCCCGCCGCCAAGGCGGCAGCCAAGCCGGCCGCAAAGGCAGCAGCCAAGCCGGCCGCGAAGGCAGCAGCCAAGCCCGCCGCCAAGAAGCCGGCAGCGAAGGCCGCGGCCAAGCCCGCCGCCAAGGCTCCGATGAAGGCCGCCGCGGCCAAGGCACCGGCAGCCGTGAAGAAGGCAGCTCCGGCGAAGAAGCCCGCCGCCAAGAAGTAATCGCCTAGCTTCGCTTGGCGACCCGCAACGGGTGAGGGCGGGTGCCACCTGGGCACCTCTCTCGCCAATTCGGTGTCTGAGCGAGCGGAGTCGGAGCGGACGCTCCTCCTAAAAGCTCCCGGAAATTTGCCGCTAGGCAAACCTTTCGGGAGCTTTTTTATTGCCGCGTCCTCGTCGGCAAGACGTGGCTAATCCGGATCGGCTTTGCTGGGCCGTTGCCCTGGAGGTTCCATTCGGTCAACAGTGCGGCAGACAACTGGGAAATCGATCATGCCGAAACTGCTCTATGCTTCCACGTCCCCCTATAGCTCGAAGGTCCGCATGGCGGCCGTCTACGCCGGCATCGCCATCGACCTCGTGCCGGTCAAGACGGAGGACAAGCCCGCCGAACTGATCTCGGCCAATCCGCTCGGCAAGATCCCGGTGCTGGTGCTGGAGGATGGCCGCTCGATCTATGACAGCCGCACTATTACCCAGCATCTCAACCGGCTGTCGAAGAACGCGCTGTTCCCGCGCAACCCCGACAAGCGGCTTGAGGCGGAACTTCTCGAGGCGCTGGCCGACGGCATTTGCGACTGCGCGCTGTCGATGGTCTATGAGCGGCGGACGCGACCGGAAGAGATGGTCTACCAGCCATGGCTCGACCGCCAGTGGGGCAAGATCACCACCGCGCTCGACCTCATCAACGCCAACCCGCCCAAGCTGCCGAAGAAGATCACCGCCGGGCACATGGCGCTGCGCGCCACCCTTGGCTATCTCGCGCTGCGCTTTCCCGGCCAATGGGAGAAGGGCCGCAGCCGGCTCGTGCGCTGGGCTGCGCGGTTTGATGAGAAGTTTCCGGAGCTGAAAGCAAGCGTGCCGGGGTGAGGCGCCTTTTCCTTCTCCCACAAAGGGAGAAGGAGAAGCGAGCTTGAACCCCACCCGCTTCCGTGCTTGCCTGACATTACCTAAGCGGGAGTGGTGAGCATGGCAAAGCCCTCTACCAGCGTCGCGCCCGACCCGATGGTCGAGCGCTTGCGCGCCGCCCTCGGCCGGCGCGACTTCATCGAGCAGAAGATGTTCGGCGGCACCTGCTTCATGATCGACGGCAACTTACTGATCGGCACCTCGAAGCGTGGGCTGTTGGTACGCGTCGGCAAGGACGCGCATGCAGCGGCGGTCGTTCGTCCCCATGCGCGCCCGATGGAAATGGGCGGGCGCTCGATGGAAGGCTACCTCCACGTCGGGCCGGAAGGCACGGCGAGCGAGGCCGACCTCGCCTTCTGGCTCGATCTTGCTCTGGCTTTTGTCCAGACACTGCCGCCGAAGGACAAATCCGCCAAGGTCGCAAAGAAGCGCGCGTAAGCCGCTGACTCGCCACTTTCCGGGCGGCGATGTGTCAGTATCGCCTGTGCCGGCGATGACAAACGCATGGCCAAGGGGGAAGCGATGGCACTCAGCGGGCATTGCATGTGCGGAGCGGTCACCTGGACATATTCCGGCGTCATCATCCGCAATCTGGTCTGTCACTGCGCTGACTGCCAGCGTGCCACCTCGTCTCCCTTCACCGCCTTCCTGGGACTGAGGCCGGATGACCTGAGCTGGGCCGGCGACATCAGGCACTATGAAAGCAGCACGGACACGTTTCGCGGTTTCTGTCCGTCCTGTGGCACCAGGCTTTATTTCCGCTCGACAAGATGGTCGTCGGAGATCCACGTTCACGCCGCCACCTTGACCGACCCAGGCGACTACCGGCCGGACGCTCAGGTCTTCATGCGATCGCGCTTGAAATGGCTGGACCGGCTGCCGTCGATCCCCACCCACGATGGTTTCCAGAAGCAACCGGCGCGTCGGTCGGGCGCTTGACGCCTTTCGGCCGGGTCAACAAAAAAAGCCGGGCGCAAGGCCCGGCTTTTTCGTGTCGTGGCTTCTACGACTTAGAACTTCATACCGACGCCGAAGGTGACGCGGTTGTCCTTCGACTTGACGTTGCCGAGGGCGCCGAAGTCCTTGTCGCCGTAGTCGGTGTAGCGGTACTCGACACGGCCGAACACATTGTCGGTGATCTTGATGTCGGTGCCAACACCAGCCGTCCAGCCGAGCATTCCCTTGCTCTCGTCCGTGAGCGTGACGCTATCCGTGATCTTCTGGTTCTTGGCGGCGAGACCGCCGGTGCCATAGAGCAGGATTTCCGGGGTCACGGCATAGCCGAGGCGAGCGCGCAGCGAGCCTTCGAGGCCGCCCTTGGCGCTGATGCCGGCGCTGTCGCCCTTGACGCCGTTGTAGCCGAGATCGGCTTCAGCGCCGTAGACGAAGTTCTCCTGCTGCCACTGGTAGCCGCCGAAGACGCCGCCGATGAAGCCCTTGGTCTTCACGTTGACGCCTGCATCGCGGGCATCGGCATGGCCGCTGAAGCCGTAGCCGAGGTTGATACCGGCATAGGGGCCGGCCCAGGAAGCAACCGGAAGCTCGGCAACCGGGGCGGGAGCCGGCGGCTCCTCGGAAACGACGTCGGCCGCGAAAGCGGTACCAGCAAAGGCGAACAGCCCGAGCGCGGCGGCGAGCGGCGCGAATTTAAGATTGGTCTTCATTGTTATACTCCTTAAGCCACAAGACACTTAGGCTTGGTTGTTCATGAAACGCCCCGGCCCGTCCGGGGGGATAAACGAGCTTGGCGTTTAACGGTTCCGAATGTCGTGCTGAAATGCGGCTGAAGCGAACCTGAACTTGGGTCATTCCCCGGCGCGAATGAGGCCGAAAGGTGACGTTGCATCTTCGCAACAGCGAATGTCAGCAGGCTGATCATGTTGCGCTGCACATCGCTTGGTTCAAGGGGTGCAGCGACATATATTGCCGGCAATGGCGCCCCGAATCCGGCGGGGCGGAAGCGCGTCCGGGCCGCTTCGCCACATTCCTGCCCCAGGTGGAAATGGCATTTAACGCTTGGCCCGTCATATTGTGCCGACTTCCCGGAATCGTGAAGCCGATTGAGGATTGACACCATGAAACAAGCCACGGCCGTCGCGCTGGTGACGGGTGGAGCAAGACGGATCGGCAAGGCGATCGTCGAGGATCTGGCCGCCAATGGCTTCGCCGTCGCCATCCATGCCAACCGTTCAGGCGCTGATGCCGAGGCGCTGGCGGGCAAGATCACGGGCGAGGGCGGCCGCGCCGCGGTCGTCGCCGCCGACCTCACCGACATGGATGCGGTGGGTGGTCTCATCGGTCGCGCGGAAGCCGCGCTCGGGCCTGTGACGCTGCTGGTCAACAACGCGTCCCTGTTCGTCAACGACAGCGTCGAGGATTTCGACTGGCAGGCCTGGGATCGCCATTTCGCCATCCATGTGAAGGCGCCTGCGCTTTTGGCGCAGAATTTCGCCCGCGCGCTGCCGCAAGGCGAGGAGGGGCTGATCGTCAACATCATCGACCAGCGCGTCTGGCGGCCGACGCCGCGCTATTTTTCCTATGCGCTGTCGAAATCGGCGCTGTGGACGCAGACTGAGATGCTGGCGCAGGCGCTCGGGCCGCGCATTCGCGTCAACGCCATAGGTCCCGGCCCGACACTGAAGAACAAGCGCCAGGACGACGACGATTTCGGCAAACAGGTCGAGGGCCTGATCCTGAAGCGTGGCCCGCAATTGCCTGAATTCGGCGCCACCATCCGCTATCTCTGGCAGGCGCGCTCGGTGACCGGCCAGATGATCGCGCTCGACGGCGGCCAGCATCTTGCGTGGCAGACGCCCGATGTGACAGGCATGGTGGAATGAGTCCCGCAGTCCAAAAACATACACGCAACGGCGCCGCCGACGACCTGCCCCCCGATGTCGATCTCGACGTAGAGGACGAGGCGGCGGAGGAGATCGTCGAACCCGAGGCTTTGCCGAGCGGCCCCGATGTCGCCTTCACGGCCATCGACTGGACGCCGCATGCCGGCGATGCCGACGGCATGGTCGGCGCCGAGGTGATCCAGACCTTCGTCAAGCGGCTGCCCAACCAGCCCGGCGTCTATCGCATGATGAACGCCGCCGGCGACGTGCTCTATGTCGGCAAGGCGCGCAGCCTGAAGAAGCGCGTCACCAATTATGCGCAGGGGAGGTTCCACACCGCCCGCATCGGCCGCATGGTGCGCGAGACGGCGACGATGGAATTCGTCGTCACTCGCACCGAGATCGAGGCGCTGCTGCTCGAGGCGAACCTCATCAAGCGGCTAAGGCCACGCTTCAACGTGCTGATGCGGGACGACAAGTCGTTTCCCTATATCCTGCTCACCGGTGACCATGTCTCGCCCGGCATCTACAAGCATCGCGGCGCGCGCTCGCGAAAAGGCGACTATTTCGGCCCCTTCGCCTCGGCCGGCGCGGTCGGCCGCACCATCAATTCGCTGCAGCGCGCCTTCCTGCTTCGAAGCTGCACCAACTCCTTCTACGAGAACCGCACGCGGCCTTGCCTGCTCTACCAGATCAAGCGCTGCGCCGGGCCCTGCACCGGCGAGATCTCGCATGAGGGCTATGCCGAGCTGGTCGCGGAGGCCAAGGATTTTCTCTCCGGCCGCAGCCAGAAGGTGAAGACCGAAATCTCGGCCGCCATGCAGCAGGCTTCGGCAGAGCTCGACTTCGAGCGCGCCGCCATCTACCGCGATCGGCTTGCCGCGCTCTCCCATGTGCAGGCGCATCAGGGCATCAACCCGCAGACGGTGGAGGAGGCCGACGTCTTCGCCATCCATCAGGAGGGCGGCCAGACCTGCATCCAGGTGTTCTTCTTCCGCACCGGCCAGAACTGGGGCAACCGCGCCTATTTCCCCAAGGCCGATCCGGCGCTGGAGCCGGCCGAGGTCCTGGGCTCGTTCCTGGCGCAGTTCTATGACGACAAGCTGCCGGCGCGCACGCTGCTTCTGTCGCAGGTCGCGCAGGAGCAGGAACTGCTCGCCGAAGCACTGTCCACCCATGCCGGCCGCAAAATTACGATCTCGGTGCCGCAGCGCGGCGAGAAGAAGGACCTGACCGATCACGCACTGCAGAACGCCCGCGAAGCCCTCGGCCGCAGGCTGGCGGAGACCTCGACGCAGGCGCGGCTGCTGCAGGGATTCGCCGAGACCTTCGGCCTGGAAAAGCCGCCGGTGCGCATCGAGGTCTACGACAACTCGCACATCATGGGCACCAATGCGGTCGGCGCTATGGTCGTCGCCGGGCCGGAAGGTTTCGTGAAGAACCAGTACCGGAAATTCAACATCCGCTCGACCGAGATCACGCCGGGCGACGATTTCGGCATGATGCGCGAGGTGATGCAGCGGCGTTTCTCGCGGCTGCTCAAGGAGCATGGCGACGAGCAGCTCGGTGCAACCGCGGACGATGCGGGCGAGGAGGATCTGGTCGCCGGCAATGGCGGCTTCCCGGCCTGGCCCGACGTCATCCTGATCGACGGCGGCCAGGGCCAGATGACGGCGGTGCGCCAGATCCTTGCCGATCTCGGCATCGAGGATCGGGTTGTCGCCATCGGCATCGCCAAGGGCCCGGACCGCGATGCCGGCCGCGAGCGCTTCTTTGTCAAGGGCAGGGAAAGCTTCATGTTGCCGGTGCGCGACCCGGTGCTCTATTTCGTCCAGCGCCTGCGCGACGAGGTGCACCGCTTTGCCATCGGCTCGCACCGCGCGCGGCGCAAGAAGGAGATGGTGAAAAGCCCGCTCGACGAGATCGCCGGCATTGGACCCGGCCGCAAGCGCGCCCTGCTGCTCGCCTTCGGCACCGCCAAGGCCGTCAGCCGCGCCGCGGTCGAGGACCTGGTCAAGGTCGACGGCATTTCCGAGCATGTGGCGAAGCTGGTCTACAATCATTTTCATGAGAGCTGAGGCGGTTGGGCAGGGCACGACAGTTTGGCGAAGGTGTCAGCATGTCGAGGGATGCTGTACCTTGGCGGTCGGCTCAGACGCCCGTCCCATCGTCATCCACGGGCGGAGCAAGGAGCGAAGCGACGCGGCGCAGACCCGAGGATCCATTCCGTGACTTACGAGCTTTGCGGCGATGCAGAACGGCCTCTGTTCTGCATCGTCTCCACACTCCGCGCGAGGTCACGGAATGGATCCTCGGGTCTGCGCGTCCGCTTCGCTCCCGCTCCGCCCGTGGATGACGAAGCTGCCTGGGCTTCGCCAATCTCCAACGTTGCGAGAATAGGCCGACATCGAAGCCGCCAATCCTCGACCTCTGAGGAAGAAATCCGGGAGCCGAGCGAAGTGCTTCACAACGCCCCTCACGGCATTTTTCCCTGTCCAATCGAATCTCGGCTGTTGACCCCCTACATTGGCTTCTGATTTGAGTACCTGTGGCGGTGGAGATTTCCCGAGACGACATGGCACAACGCGCGTTCAACCTGCCGAACATCCTCACCTACGCCCGCATTGTCGCGGTGCCGCTGGTCGTGCTGTGCTTTTTTCTCGAAGGCCATCTGAAGTCGTCCGACTTCGCCCGCTGGTCGGCGCTGGTCATTTTCCTGCTTGCCTCGATCACCGATTACTTTGACGGCTATTTCGCGCGCGCCTGGCAGCAGACTTCCAACATCGGCAAGATGCTCGATCCGATCGCCGACAAATTGCTGGTCGCCACCTGCCTGCTCCTGCTTGCGGCCGATACAGACCGCCACGCCGGCATCGCCGGCTGGTCGCTGTGGGCGGCGATCATCATCCTGTGCCGTGAGATCCTGGTTTCGGGCCTGCGCGAATATCTGGCCGCCTTGAAAGTGTCGGTGCCGGTGACGCAGCTTGCCAAGTGGAAGACCACCATCCAGATGGTCGCTATCGCCTTCCTGCTGGTCGGCCCGGCCGGCGACAAGATATTTCCGCTGACCACACAGATCGGCCTGGTGCTGTTGTGGGTCGCGGCCCTCGTTACGCTCTACACCGGCTACGACTATTTCCGCGCCGGCCTCAAGCACATCATGGACGAGTGAGATGTCCACCAAGCTCATCTATTTCGCCTGGGTACGCGAGCGGATCGGCAAGCCGGAAGAGGACGTCGACTTGCCGTCCGGCATCGAGACGGTGGGCGACCTGCTGCGCTGGCTGAAGTCGCGCGGCGAGGAATATGAGAACGCCCTGCAATACCCCGATGTCATCCGCGTCGCCATCAACCAGGAACATGTCGGTCACCGCGAGAAGATCGCCGGTGCGCGCGAGATCGCGCTGTTTCCGCCGATGACCGGGGGTTGAGATGTCAGGCGTCGTGCCCGCCATCCGCATCCAGCGCGAGGATTTCGACGTCGACGCCGAGATCTTCGGCCTGACCAAGGGCCGGACCGATATCGGCGCCGTGGTCACTTTTTCCGGCCTTTGCCGCGACGAGCAGGGCGCGCTGTCGGCGCTCGAGCTCGAGCACTATCCCGGCATGGCGGAGGCCGAGATCGGCCGCATCGCGGCTGAGGCCGTCGAACGGTGGCCGCTGCAGGGGCTCACCGTCATCCATCGCCACGGCAAGATAATGCCGGGCGAGAACATCGTGCTGGTGGTCGCGGCCTCGTCGCACCGGCAGGCGGCCTTCGAGGCCGCGAATTTCCTGATGGACTATCTGAAGTCGCGCGCTCCCTTCTGGAAGAAGGAGTATCTTGCCGATGGCTCCGAGGGCGGCTGGCTCGAGGCCAAGGAAGCCGACGACCAAGCGGCGGACCGCTGGAAGAAACAGGGCGAATAAGACTACGACCGGATATCCGACGGGTTGCGCGGTACCCACAGAGGCAGTCGAATGTCTTCGAAATCAGACAGATGGCTACCCGTAACTTCTACCCTCGATAAGGCGCCGAGCGAACCCGTGCTCTGCCCTTCCTGTCAAGCAGCGACCCTCGTCGTGCATGACGTTCCGTTTGGCAACGAAGGTAGGTTCGAGCGCTGGATCCATTGTCCTGCATGCAAGGACGGCAGGCAGATCCTGTATGGCCCGAGAACCTTAAACTGACCGGCGTCGCCTGCGGCCATCGATTGACCGCAATCCTTCCCGAGCTTGCCAATCGGTTTGATTTGCTTGACGGAGCAATCTCATGCTGGACCGCGTCGCGGAGTTCTTCATCTTCGGGCTGGTGCCGCTGGTCGTCGGCGTGCTCGCCGTGCCGGAAGTGACCAAGGCCGGCGAGAAGACCATCGCCGGCGAGGTGACCTATCGCGAGCGCATCGCTTTGCCGCCAGATGCCGTGCTCGTGGTCGAGCTTGCCGACGTCTCGCTGGCCGATGCGCCGGCAGCCGTGATCGCCAAGCGCAGGATAGCGCCCACCGGACAGGTGCCGATCAAGTTCGACATCGGTTTCGACCCCAATGCGATCCAGAAGGGCCGGACCTATGCGCTGCAGGCGCGTATCACGGTCGGCGAGCGGCTGATGTTCATCACCGACACGAGCCACCAGCTCGATCCGCTGGCCGGCGGTCATCAGGGCATCGTCTTGAAACGGGCTGGTTGACCGCGCCTCGGTGACCGCCTAGGTTTCCGGAAAATGGGGATGGGGTTCCCCCGAAACCGCCCTTATGGGCTGATGACTCCTGCCAGGCGTGCTCTTGCGCGGCAGGATTTGTTTTTTCCGCTCGCATCATGCCTGATTTCGTGAGGTGATTCCCGTGCGGGAATCGCATTGGAAAGGCATTGAGACGATGACCCTTGCGGCCTGCGCCCTGGTCCTGATCGGCGGTTTCCTCGGCGGCATATCCCGCTTCTTCCTCTCCGGCGTGATTGGTCGTGGGGTCGGCGAGACCTTTCCCTGGGGCACGCTGGCGGTCAACGTTTCCGGCGCCCTTGCCATCGGCGCCTTCGCCGGCGCCGCGCGGGCGGTCGGCGGCGTCTTCGCCAGCGATCTCGTGCGCGACCTGATCGTCGTCGGTCTATTCGGCGGCTACACCACCGTGTCGTCCTTCTGCCTGCAGACGCTCAACCTCGCGCTCGACGGGGAGGGGCGGCTCGCGGCCTTCAACGTCGTGGCCTCGTCGGTTCTGTGCGTGCTGTTCGTCGCCCTCGGCTTTTGGGCGATCGTCTGGCTAGCTGGTTCAACCACCGGGGTTGCGGGCTGAGCGATGACGGACAGACAGGCGGCAATGCGGCTTTACCTGGCGGTCGGCTGCGGCGCGGCGATCGGCTCCCTGACCCGGTTCCTGTCGGGCTACGTCGTCGTCTCGCTGCTCGGCCTGAACGCTCTATGGTCGACCGCTTTCGTCAACATCGTCGGCTCCTGGGTCATCATGGCCTTCGCGACGCTGACCGGACCGGATGGGCGCATGATGGTCGGACCGGTCAGCCGCAATTTCGTCATGGCCGGCTTTTGCGGCGGCCTCACAACGTTTTCGGCGATGAGCCTCGACACCTTCATGCTGCTGTTCGAGGGCGACTTGCCGCTGGCCGCGACCTATCTCATCAGTGTGGTCGGGCTGTCACTCGTCGCGGCGTGGCTGGGTTATCTCATGGCATCCAGGCTCAACCGCTTGCCGAAAGGCAGTCAGGCAACGGGTAGCTAGAGCAATTCCAGGAATAGTGTGAGCGGTTTTCCGTCCGGAATTGCGTCAAACAAAGAGATAGAGCGGTTCGCCGTTTTCTGTGAAACGGTGAAACGCTCCAGGGAGGAAAACATGGAACTTCCCGCGCAATGCGCGCTGCTCAGGATCTTCTTCGGCGAGGACGACAGGGCGGCCGACGGCAAGCCGCTGCACGAGGCGATCGTTATCAAGGCGCGCGAAGCCGGCATGGCCGGCGCCACCGTGCTGCGCGGGCCGCTGGGCTTCGGCCGCTCCAGCGTGCTCCACACCGCCAAGATCCTGCGCCTGTCGCAGGATCTGCCCATCGTCGTCGAGATCGTCGATGCGCCGGAGAAGATCGATGCGCTGATCCCTGCGATCAAGGCGCTGACGAGTGAGAAGAGCTGCCTGATCACCAGGGAGAAGGTCGAGGTCATCCGCTACGGCGACGGAGACTGAGCTCTCGATCACCGGTGGCGAAGACGGCGGCCGATCGTATCCTCATCGAAAATGCCGGCGGAAAACAGCTTCATGGCTTCGATCGCCAAGTCAGAAGCCTCGGAGCTGCCGCGGGCAATGCCTCGCTCCACACAGACCTGATCATAGATGCGCTTCAGCAGGACGAGATCGTCCGGATAGGCTATGCCGCTTTTGGAAACATGGGGGCCGATCATCGCATCCTCCATTGTTGGACGGAAGCATGACAGAAGCTCGCGGGGGCGGTGAGCCTTCCATCGCAAGACCGGCACCATAGGGCGCTGCGTCGGTCGCGCATTCACCCATGTTAAAAAAGGCGGCCCGAGGGCCGCCTTCTGTATCCCGGAAGGTTTCAGCTGACTCAGCCGACGATCTCGGTGTCCGAGAACCAATACTTGATCTCCTGCGCGGCGGTCTCCGGCGCGTCGGAGCCGTGCACCGAGTTCTCGCCGATCGACAGCGCATGCACCTTGCGGATGGTGCCTTCGGCGGCGTTTGCCGGGTTGGTGGCGCCCATCACTTCGCGATTCCGGGCGATGGCGTTCTCGCCTTCCAGGACCTGCACGATGGTCGGAGCAGACGACATGAATTCCACCAACTCGCCGAAGAACGGGCGATCCCTGTGGACGGCGTAGAAACCTTCGGCCTCGCGGCGGCTCATCCACACGCGGCGCGATGCGACGACGCGCAGGCCGGCGTCTTCCAGCATCTTGGTGATGGCGCCCGTCAGGTTGCGCCTGGTCGCGTCCGGCTTGATCATGGAGAAGGTGCGTTCGATCGCCATAGGGTCGTCCTTGTTCTTGGGAATGGAAATTGGAGTGGCGGGCTCTATACAAGCCGCCCGGCGGCTTGCCAAGGGGAGGCGGCTTCTGGTCAAGGCGGGTCCTTTGCGGGATAATTAAACGGCTGCATGCGCTTCGGGCGCTTGCTCCCGAACGCTCGCGGCGGCGGAGCCGGAGGCGATGAACTGGCCTTATCTCAGACGCGGCGACATCGTGGGTATCGTCTTCATGGCGCTCATATGCGCCGTGATCGCCTTCTTCCTGCTGGTTCTGCCGGCGCCGGATCACAATTTCGGCTTCGGCCCGGAATGGCAATGTACGCGCATGGGTGAAGGCGATCCGATCTGTGTCAAGCTGATCGACAAGGACGCGCTCAAGCGGAATTAAAGCGCTATCTCAATGGTCACGATCGGCGCGTCGCCGGCCTTCAGTCTTTCACCTTGCCGCACCGACGCCTTGACGGGCAAAAGCAGGCTGCCCGAGGCCTTGTCGGGGAAAAGCGACGTAGTCCATTTTGTCTTGCCGATGACAGCCGTCACACCAAGCGAGCCCCAGGGGCGCGCTAGCCCCGCCATGGCCGCCTTGATCCGCGTGGCGACATCCGTTGGCAGCGTGATGAAATGCCAACCGCCCTTGCCGGGGTAGACCCAGATCCCGCCCTGGATCTCATAACGCAGCATGGCGATTCCGACGGCCGTCACGCCGCCGCCGCGACCTGCCGTCCGATACCGCCATGCAGGTCGAGGCAGCGCTCGAACCAGCGGGCGATGCTGTCGCCGTCATCGAGCAACTGGAAAGGCGAGGCGATGCGTCCCCATTGCAGCGCGCCGAACACGATGTAATCGGCAAACAGCGGCGCCTCGCCGCCGATGAAGGGCTGGTAGGTGAGCGTCGAACGCAGCGGCTCCAGCGCGGCGCGGAAGGCCGCGAGCCCGGCATCGCGGTTGGCCACCACCTCTTCCAGGCGCTTGCCGTAGCGCTGCTCGCGGCTTTCGCGGAAATAGGCGGCGTTGGGCTCGTCTTGCATGTCATGCAGATCGGTCAGCGCCACCGTCGCGACGTAGGGATGGATGGTGAATTGCGACCAGCGCTCGATGAAGCGCGCCAGCGCCTTGCCGCCTTCGCCGGCAAACAGGGTAGGCCGATCCGGATAGGCTTCGTCGAGATAGAGCGCGATGGCGAAGGAATCGGCCACCACGCGCTCGCCGTCGCGGATCACCGGCACCGTCTTCGACGCGCCGCTCTCGACTTTGGGCACATCGAGGAAGCGCGTCGGCACCTTGGTGACGGCGAGCCCCTTATGCGCCAGCGCCATCTTGGTCTTCCAGCAATGCGGACTGAACGGGCGTGCTGCATCGTGGCCGACGAGGTCGTAAAGCAGAATGGTCATTGGCGGGTCCGTTGCTGCGGGTTACGTAGAGCCAAGATTCGTGGCGAACCGGTGGATGATGAAACAGCATTTCATGATGTTTGCGGCCTATAATCAATGGGCCAACCAGCGTCTCTACGATGCCGCGGCCCACCTCAGCGACGAGGAATTCAACCGCAACACCGGCGCCTTCTTCGGCTCGATGATGAGAACGCTCAACCATATCCTGACTGCGGATCGTGTCTGGATGAAGCGTTTCACCGGTGAGGGACAGGCACCGTCTTCCCTTGACGCCATTCTTTACAAGGCGCTGCCACCCTTGCACAGCGCGCGCGAGGCGGAGGACAAGCGGATCATCGACTGGATCGGCGGAATGAGCGAAAAGGCGCTCGCCGGCCGCTTCTCCTATATGACCCTCTCCGACATGCGAACTGTCTCGCAACGCGTGGCACCCGCGCTCAGCCATTTCTTCAATCACCAGACCCATCATCGTGGCCAGGCGCACATGGTGCTTACCGTGCTCGGCCGCCCTTCGGTGCCGCTCGATCTGGCGCTGTTCCAGCGCTCCGAGGAAGGCCGCGCCTTTGCCTGAAGCATAGCTCCGGGAGTCCGTGCATTCTGCTGCGGTTCGTTGCGAACGGCGCTCGGTGCGGGAAGTGTTTGCTGCTTGCTTTGCATATTTAAATACTTAACAAAATTCGAATATTGATTTAATCATTCTATATAAAACCGGGAAACTAAAAAATATTCTTGCGAACCCGGTTTGAAACTGAGGCTCGAATTCCGCGTAGATATGTATGCGCACGGCGTCAATCAAAGATCGCGGTGCCTGTGTGATGCAGTGCAGCATATTCCATCTAACAGGAGAGTGTCATGCCAAGTATCATTCGGAAATTGCATAACGTTCTTACTTGCGGCGCGATCGTCGCTATTTTGGCCGTGCCTGCAAATGCTGCAAGCCTCGGCGTTGGAGCATCGATCGGCGGATCCGGCGGCGTCAACGCTGGCGCTGGCGCCTCTGTCGGTGGTGGCAGCGGCGTCAATGCCGGCCTTGGCGCTTCAGTTGGCGGGTCGAACGGCGTGAACGCCGGCGCGGCCGCATCGATAGGCGACTCGAATGGGGCCGACGCAAACGCCACGGCGTCGATCGGCGGTTCATCCGGCATCAATGCGGATGTCGGCGCTAACGTCGGCGACGACATCAACGCTAGTGCGGGTGCAAATGTCGGCAATGGCGCCGCCGCGAGCCTTAGCCTCGGGATTGCTGACGACGCCGGCGTGGGTGTGGGAAGCTTGTCCACGCTGAGCACGCCCAGCACGGTGGGAGCCCCTGCAGCGCCCTCGATGAAGAACGCCGTGTCTCAGATGTCCGGCGCGAAATTGATGCGCATGAAGAAGCGTTGCGCAGACGTGCTCTCCAGCGAAGGCACCTACGACAGCGATCTGAGGGCGCTCTGCCTGATGATTTCGCGTCGCTGACATATGCTGCAAGACAGCCTGGTCGCGAGTGCCGGACCGGCCGTGAGGCTCTGCGGCATCTCCTACCGCATCGCCGCCATGGCCGGCGGTGCGTTGACGAGAACCTCCGGCCAGTCGGAAAGCCTGCTGCCTTTGGCGGCGGGCTTTCTGCTTGCCTATGGTCACGGGAGGTCCCGACGGCCTGTTAACCACACTTGCATTGAAGCTAATATGTTAGGACTTCCTTTCCGCTCGCGTACCACAATAGGCCGGTAGCAGTGGGAGCAACGGCATGCGCATCGATTTATCCCCGACAAGCTGGGGCAGGGTCGTGGTGGTCACCGCCGCCGGCACCGCCTTTTTCATTGCCGTCGCCTTCTTCGTCGATTCCTTCAATTTTCCCTCGCTGTCGCCGCAGGCGCTGCTGTGGGCGCAGCTCACGGACCTTTTCCTGCCGCTTGTCCTCGGCGGCTCCTTTCTGTTCTTCCTGATGTGGAAGATGCGCCAGCTGGCGATCACGCAAAAGGAGCTCAGCGTCATCGCCGCGACCGACAGCCTCACCGCGGTCTTCAACCGCGGCGCCTTCTCGATGCTGGTCGAGGCCTATCTCGACCAGGCACGCGACCAGACGGTCGCCGACGCCGGCGCGCTGCTGATCGTCGATGCAGACCATTTCAAGTCGATCAATGACCGCCTGGGTCACGACTGCGGCGACCAGGCGCTGAGGCTGATCGCCGCGACGATCAAGGGGCAACTGCATGGCGCCGACATCGTCGGACGCATCGGCGGCGAGGAATTCGCGGTCTTCCTGCCCGGCGCCGATGCCACACGCTCCTTCCTGGTCGCCGAATCCATCAGGCGCCGCATTCGCGAGGCCGAGTTTGCCCCCGACGGGCGGCCCTGGCCGCTTTCCGTGAGCATCGGCGGCATCGCCTTCAGCGGCCCGACCACCTACCATGATATGTTCCAGGTAGCCGACCGTCATCTTTACAAGGCCAAGTCCAACGGCCGCGACCAGGTGAGCTTCGAGAGCTTGCGCGGCGGGATGGCTGGCGATGCCGGCGGCACCATGCACTAAAGCAGGTCTCCCGAAAGTGGGAACCGGTTTCGGGATAAAGACATGCGTAAAGTCAAAAACCTGAAGTGCATGGAGCGAATCTGAAAGATCGCGACGCGCTTTAGGCGTCCCTTGGAGCCATCAACGGTCCGTTCATCCTTTGGCGGCTAGTGTCGGCGGCTGACCTCAGACGATCCGCGAGCGACCGTGTTCGATCTTATCGACTTCAAGGCGGTGCTGATCATCGCCCTCATCTTCATCCCGCTGGAGCAGCTCCTGCCGCTGCATGGCGAGCAATCGGCGACGCGCCGGCATTGGCTGAACGATGTTTTCTACCTGCTCTTCAACGGCATCCTCATCAAGGCCGGGATAGTATTGGTGGTTGGCGCGGCGATGCTGCTGGCGCAGCATTTCGTTCCCGAGGCGCTCACCGCCGCCGTCCAGTCGCAGCCTTTGTGGCTGCAGGCGATCGAGGCTCTGCTCATCGCCGACATCGGCTTCTATCTTGCCCATCGCGCCTTCCACGCGGTGCCGTTCCTATGGCGCTTCCACGCCATCCACCACTCGATCGAGGAGATGGACTGGCTGGCCGCGCACCGCGTGCACCCGGTGGACCAGGTCCTGACCAAGTCGGCTTCGTTCCTGCCGCTGTTCGCGCTGGGTTTTTCCGCCGAGGCGGTTCTCATCTACGTGCTGATCTACCAGTGGCAGGCGGTTTTCATCCACTCCAACACGCGCATCAAATTCGGGCCGCTGAAATGGCTGATTGCCTCGCCGCAGTTCCATCACTGGCACCATGCCAACGAACGCGAGGCCTATGACAAGAACTTCGCCGGGCAATTGCCCTTTCTCGACCTGATTGGCGGCACTTTGTTCATGCCGCCGCGGATGCCGGAAAAATACGGTGTCGACGAGCCTGTGCCGCAGCTCTACCACCGGCAGCTCGTCTATCCTTTCGTCGCAGCGGCCGAACCGGCCGCGCCGATCGCCGAGGCCGCGGCGGCTGCCGCCAAGCCGGAATAACGGCAAGGAAAGCCTCTCGTCGGGTGAACTGACCCGGGGCCAGTGGCGGCGAGCCTGAGAAGATAGTCTTGCCGTAAATCAGGCGGCAAAACCGCCATAGCCGCGCGCGACCGGCTTCACCGAGACGATCGGCTGGTCCGACGGCCACAGGATGCCGGCGGTCACCGCGAAGGTGATCAGCGCATCGCGCGCCGACTCGGCGGAGATTTCGCCGGCCCGCGCCGCCTCGCAGGCCTTTACCGCGGCGCCGTAGCTCAGCCGCCGCCGCGATGGCGGAAAGTCGGTCAGGAATTCATGCATGGCGGACAGCGAGGCTATCATGCGCCGGTGGCCGGCACCGACGCTAAGGGCGACCGGGGTGAAGAACATCCTGTCGTGCATTCGGACCTCTCGGAAAATGGAACGGACGGTGGCGGGGCTGCCCCCTCCGGTCTTGGGGTAGGACGCCTCACAACGCACCTCGTCGCGAGAAGGTTCCACGTCGCGTTTCGCCCATCGCAAGCGCGGTCCGTCCCTTGCCGACTGAAATGGCTGCGGGCTGCTCGAAAGCGACAGCCCGCGCACGCCCGCCCGAATCCGGCCGGCGTTACTACCAGTCGTTACCGGATCTGCAGATCTTCACCTTGCGAACCACCATGTGGCCGTGGCGCCAGCGCTTCTCGATCTTCACCCGGCATTTGCGGGCGTGCTTCCAATGACGCCAGTGGTCGCGGTCGCGATGATGATGGCGCCAGTAGCGGTCGTCATGCCGCATGCTGCCGTTGTCCGTGGTGATCACCACGCTCGCGGCCTGCGACGGCGCAGTGGTTGCGGAGAGGGTCGACAGCGAAATGGCAGCGGCCAAGGCGGCGAGTATAAGGGTCTTCATAACGAACTCCTAAAGCCAAGATTTGCGTATGAAAATGATAAAGCTGGGTAATTGTTCCAATCCATAGGCAGGGCGACTCTGGAAAGTTTGTGTTTGTTAATGTGATTGCATCGGAAACGCCAGAGCATACAAATGATGTGCCGGAGAATATGATGTTTATATTTCAGCTAATCGCTAACGTCTTCGTTGCGCTGCACAAGATAATCAGTCGACGTTGCACCGGACCCGTTGCCTCTCACCACACGCACCATAGCGACCCGATTGCCCGGTGCGACGCCCGTCACTGGCTCGCACTTGCCGATCAACGTTGTGCCTTGCAGGCGAAGTGGAAGGGCAGCCATGCACTGCTCCATCCCTGCGTAGATAGCTGGCCGCGTGTCCATCATATCGCAGCCTTGCATCTGCGCGCCGCAGGAAAGCAGAATCATGGCCACAGTTGCCGGTTCCATCGTCGCGACCGTTTCAACCAATCTCAATACGATCTCAAGCTAGCCACGAGGCCTACCGGCTCGAACAACGCCGATCCCGATCTTTGGTTTCCGCCAACCCGTGCCCTATTTCCACATGCCGCGCATGCGGGCGCCGAGATCGACCTTGACGCCCGGCCGCTGACGCGGGTCGTCCTTGAGCGCCGCACTCGCCCAGGACGACTGCTCGAAGGCCGAAAGCATCGAGGCCGGGATGAAGCGGGTGCGCGAGGCATAGACATGGCGGTCGCCGCGCGCGGCCTGGTTGTGCGGATAAAAGCGCTGCGGCACCACCAGATGCAAACTGTCCTTGGCGCGCGTCATCGCCACATAGAGCAGCCGGCGTTCCTCCTCGATGTCCTCCTTGGTGCCGACCCCGAGATCGGCCGGGATGCAGCCGTCGACCGTGTTCAGCACGAAGACGTTCTTCCATTCCTGGCCCTTGGCCGAATGGATGGTCGACAGGATGAGGTAATCCTCGTCGCGATGCGGCGGTCCGGCCTGGTCGCTGGTGGCGTCGGGCGGATCGAGCGTCAGCTCGGTCAGGAAGCGTTCGCGCGACGGATAGGTCGAGGCGATCTGCTCGAGCTGGATGAGATCGGCCCGGCGGGTGATCGCATCCTCATGGATACGCTCCAGATGCGGCTCGTACCAGAGCCTGATCCGTTCTAGATCCGCCGGCCATTTGGCGCCGGCGCGCAAGCCGCTATAGATGTCGAGGAATACCGGCCAATCCTGCGCCGCGCGCGGCGGCGGCCGGAAGCGGGCAAGGCCGAGCGTCTCGTCGAGCGATGTCGCCATGGCATCCACGATCTGCGCGGCGGCGGACGGGCCGATCCCCGGCATTAATTGCAGCACGCGGAAACCGGCGACGCGGTCGCGCGGGTTCTCGGCGAAGCGCAGCATCGCCAGCATGTCCTTGACATGCGCGGCGTCGAGGAATTTCAAGCCGCCGAACTTGACGAAGGGGATGTTGCGGCGCGTCAGCTCCACCTCCAACGGTCCGCTGTGGCTCGATGTGCGAAACAGCACCGCCTGCGCCTTCAGCGCCGTGCCGGCCTCGCGTTCGGCCAGGATCGCCTGGCAGACATAATTCGCCTGCTCGGCCTCGTCGCGCACGCTGACCAGCTGCGGCCTGTGTGAGGATCGGCGCTCGGTCCACAGATTCTTGGTGAAGCGCTCGCTGGCCTCGCCGATCACCTTGTTGGCCGCGGCCAGGATCGTCTCGGTCGAGCGGTAGTTGCGCTCCAGCATGACGATCTCGGCGCCTTGCGCGAACTGCTTTGGGAAGTCGAGGATGTTGCGCACTTCCGCGGCGCGGAAGGAATAGATCGACTGCGCGTCATCGCCCACCACAGTGAGCCCGGCGCCGTCCGGCTTCAGCGCCAGAAGGATCGAGGCCTGCAGGCGGTTGGTGTCCTGGTACTCGTCGACCAGCACATGGTCGAAGCGGGAACCGAGATGGGCGGCGATTTCCGGCTCGGCAGCCATCTGCGCCCAGTAGAGCAGAAGATCGTCGTAATCGAGCACGTTCTGTGCCTGCTTGGCCTCGACATAGGCCGCGAAAAGCTCCTTCAGTTGCTCCGCCCAGGCCGCGCACCAGGGGAAGGCCGAGCCGAGCACCTCGTCCAGTGGCGCCTGTGCGTTCACCGCCCGCGAATAGATCTGCAGACAGGTCCCTTTGGTCGGAAAGCGGCTTTCGGTTTTCGAGAATCCCAGCTCATGCCGTGCAAGGTTCATCAGGTCGGCCGAATCTTCGCGGTCATGGATGGTGAAGGCCGGATCGAGCCCGATCTGCTCGGCATAGTCGCGGAGCAGCCTGGCGCCGATGCCGTGGAAAGTGCCGGCCCAGGCAAGCGCGTCGGCGATGATCGCCGCGTCGCGCCCCAGCACCTCGCCGGCAATGCGCTCGACGCGCTTGGCCATCTCGGCCGCGGCGCGGCGGGAAAACGTCATCAAAAGGATGCGGCGCGGATCGGCGCCCTTGACGATGAGATGGGCGACGCGATGCGCCAGCGTGTTGGTCTTGCCGGAGCCGGCGCCCGCGATCACCAGCAGCGGCGACGCCACCTTGCCGTCGCCATGCACCACCGCCAGCCGCTGCTCATCATTCAGCCGGGCAAGATAAGCGGGTGTCTCGAAGGACGAATCACGAGCGGCGATGTTCATCGCCCATCAAGCATCGTTTCCGCTGTTCGCAATAATTTCCTCGCCTTGTGTGCATCCCCCTAGGCACACCGGTGGGGGCAAGGAAAGGGCGTTACCGCTTCGGCTCCACCCCCATTGCCGCCGACTGGCGCCGCAACTTGCGCCTCTCATCGCCCGGCATGTCCAGCGGCGCGACATCGCCGGGCACCTCGTCGATGATCCTCACGGCGACGCGGTAGGCGGTGTAGGCGAAAAGGCCGGTAAGCAGCAGGCGGATCATCATCGTCTCCTCATGCGGTTCGATTGGCTTTCAACCGGACGCGGGCCGGTTGGTTCCCCCTCACGCGCAACCAAACCGCCACCGCCTCGTTTGCCCTTATGAAAGGGGCGAACGAGAGGAGGTCGTCATGAAGAAACTTCCTGTACTGCTGGCTCTTGCGGCAGGGCTCGTGCTCGCCGCCTGCGACAACAGCGTGCAGCCGACCAAGGCGCCAGGCGATGAAGTCAACCAGAACCCGCAGGTCGACAAGAACCCGGTGCCGAAATCGACCACCGGCGGAGACCAGCCGGGCACGCCTCCGAAGCAATAGGGCAGGGCGGGCTGAATTGACGTCGGCCTGTAACGAAGAAGGCCGGCGCTGCTTGGGAGGAAGCTGGATAGCGCCGGCCAAGCGGGAAATCAGGCCCGCCGCGCAATCCAACATAACTGAGTCTCGCCCCTGCGTCATGGTGCCATTGCGCTAGCCGGCTATGCGGCTCCAAAGGAACTCACCAGGAAATACTGGGATTTTGCCATTTGCGCCAAAACTGGTTCACCTCTATCGGGTTGCTGGGTGCCTGCGCTTCGGACGAACGGGGAGCTTGGAAGACGTGTCGCTCAAATCATTGTCCTTTTATGGGCTGACCGCCTGCATAGCGCTGTCGGTCGCACTCGGTGTTGCCGCCTTTCCAAGCGCGGCACACTCGACCGAAAAGCTCTACGACTGGAGCGATGACGAGGTCGCCGTAGACTCGGCGGAAGCTATTGCACGTGGTTGTCTTGATAGTGTGGAGCCTCAGGAGCGCGACAGTTGCGCGCAAATGCCTATCAAGGTCTGTGTTTCTCAATTCGATGATGGGAAAGGCAACCAGTACGACAACAATGAGTGCACCGGTTTTTCAGCGATGGCCTGGGGTCGTATTCTCGATGACGTCTACGGTCGTGTGCTACAGTTCGAAGGCGCGCCCAAGGGGATCCAAAAATCACAGTCGATGTGGAGGGCGTGGAGCGATTTCGATTGTGAAATCTGTTCAAACTATGAGGGAACGATGGCTGCGCTGGACAATGCGAGCTGTCATCTCTCTCATCGTGCAAACAGGGTCATGGAACTGAAATATCTGCTGCGAGAATGAGCTGACGCCTCACGCCACCGCCGCGCGTGCCGGCTGTCCGCTGGCGATCTCGGTGTCGAGCTGGCGCTGCGTCAGCGCCGCTTCGGCCAGGATCCAGTGCTTGAACAACTCCACCTTCCGGGCGCCGAGCGCCTTGATGGGGCTGACGAAGTACCAGCCCGCCGTGTTGGGATGGTGGACCGCGAAGGGCGCCACCAGCCGTTCGGCGCGGATATCGCTTGCCATATAGGCGCGGTTGGCGACGGCAAAGCCCATTCCGGCATTGGCGGCTTCGTAGGACATCATGCAGCTATCGAAATAGACGCTTCTCGTCTCGCCAAGCACGAAGCTCGCTCCGGCGAAGCCCAGCCACGACTGCCAGTTCTGCGTGCAGGTGTCGGAATGCAGCAGCGTGAAGTAGCGCAGGTCCTCCGGCACCACCTTCGACAGCGGCTTGTCGCCCAGCACGTCGTGAAACAGCTTGCGGCTGCACACCGGCGTCAGGTCTTCCTTGAACAACAGTTCCGAGGCGAGGCCGGGGAAATTGCCGTCGCCATAGCGGATCTCGAGATCATATTCCGAGGTCGAGAATTCATGCGTGGCGTAGGATGTCGACACCCGCATCTCGATGTCGGGATATTGCTGCTGGAAGGTCGTCAGCCTGGGAAACAGCCAGCGCGCCGCGAAGGTCGGCAGCACGCAGATACGAAGCACATGCGCCTGCGACTGGCCGGTGGCCTCCATGCTGGCCGCCACGATCCGTTCCAGCGCCTCGCGCACGCGCGCCACATAGGTCTCGCCCTCGGGCGTCAGCGACACCGCGTTGCCGCCGCGCTCGAAGATCTTGAAGCGCAGCTGGTCCTCCAGGCTCTTCACGCGCTGGCTGACGGCGGAAGCGGTGATAAACTGCTCTTCGCCGGCGCGCGTGAAATTCCTGTGCCTCGCGGCGCTCTCCACGATTTTCAGCGAGTTTAGGTTGACCTGACTGAGCAGACGCACGGGGTTTCGACCTTAAGCTAGCCTTACGCTACCACCAGCTTTCCTAAATTTACAGGGGTGGGCGTTTAAATGACTGTTAACCAAGTGTTGCCCCCATCTTGGAGAAAGTACAATGAACGCCCATACAATTCCCGAACTGCGTTGTGCAATGAGCCGCGAGGCCATCATTGGTCATGAGACGGCCTGGAAAGTCTCGGGCTTCGGCGTCGCGCAGTATCGTCACGGTTACGACCCGGCTCTGCTTGCCGCGATCGAGGAAGCCGCCCTGAAGCTGAAGGCCAGCCATGCCGTTCACAAGCACCTTGACCTCACCTTTATCACCGGCGCGGACCGTTATATCCCCGAGATCAAGGAGCTTTTGCACGACAAGCTGCGCCTGGAAAGGCTGTCCGACATGATGGGCACCAAGCTCGAACCTTATCCGCTGTCGATCGTCGGTTCGACCGTCACCTTCATGAACCCCAGGGACGGTGCCGTCGAATGGCATTGCGACGGTGTCCCGGTGACGGAACTCATCCCGCTGTCGATCAGCGACCCTCTCATCGGCGGTCATCTTGAGATCTATTGCGACGATTCCGAGACCGGTCGGTCGATCCTGGAATCCGGCCGCGAGCTGCCGCGCAACAAGATCATGCGCATCGACCACAAGATGAACTACGCCACGCTCGGCCAGTTCCTGGGGGTGCTCCACCGCACCGCGCCGATCCAGCTCGGCGAGCGCGTCACGCTGGTGCTCAACCAGCGCTCGGCGACCAAGCCCTATGTCGACGACAACCGCATGTTCTACCTCGCTGCCGACAACGACCATGACCGTGCCTGGGTGAACGAGCTGGCCGAGGATGTCTGGACCAACCAGCTGCCCGCCTATCGCCGCCATGCCGAGGAGCATCCCATGCCGCAGCCCGCCGCGGAGCCGGTTTCCGGCGGAGCAAGGGAGTCTTGGTAGTGACCAACGATCCGGTCGAGCGCCAGCCGCGTTCAGCGTCGCTGAGCCTCGGCCCGGCCGTGCCGGACTGTCGAGACCGTCCCAGCGCCGCCCCGGCGGCGGCGCTGGCCTTCGCCCTCGGCGCCGTGGCGCTGTGGGCGACCAACGCCCTGGTCGGCAAGACGCTGCTTGCCCTCTATCCGGTGTCACAAGTGCAGTTCCTGCAATTTTGCGGGGCGGCCGTCGTGTTTGCGCTGATCCGGCTGATAAACGCCTCTCCTTCTCCCCTTGTGGGAGAAGGTGGATCGGCGCGTAGCGCCGAGACGGATGAGGGGTGTTCCAGCGAAGTGAGACGTTGGCGTTCCCTGGAACTTCGTTCATCCGACCTCGCCTTGCGAGGTCACGACCCGGGGGCGAGTCACGGGTCTCGCCCCGTCCTTCGGACCCCACAAGGGGAGAAGGGAAATGCCGCGCTCGCCTATGCTGTCGGCTTCCTGGGGCTGGTCGGCACCATGGTGCTGCAATATATCGGCTTCGCCTCGATGCCGGTCATCGAGGCGAACCTCGTCGCCTATACTTGGCCGCTGATGACCGCCGCGGCGGTTATCCTGCTGGGCCGGCCGCGCCGTCCTCTGTTGCTTGGCCTGGCCGCGGCCGTCGGCTTCGCCGGCGTGGCGCTGGTCATTTCCGGAGGGCGCGCCCATTCTTGGTTCAACAGGGCCTGGTTCGAAGGCGGCAGCGTTGTCGGCTATCTCGCCGCTTTCGGCTCGGCGCTCTGCATGGCCTTCTACTCGCTTACCGTCGGCCGCCTTGGCGTGTCGCCGGAACGTCTGCTTTTGCCCTCGGCGCTCATCGGCGTCGCGCTCACCTTTGCCTGGTGCCTGCATGACGGCGCTGGACGCCTGACCGGTCCGCATCTCCTCCTCGGCCTCTATCTCGGCGCCGGCCCGATGGGGCTCGGCTACTATTTCTGGTCGCGCGCGGCAAAGCTCGACCACGGCGGCAGGATAGCAATCGTCGCCTATCTGACGCCGATCGCTTCCACGTTTCTGCTGACCCTGTCGGGCGAAAGCCTGTCGATGACGGCCGTTGCCGGCGCCGTCCTCGTCATTGGCAGCTGTCTCGCGGTCGGCATCGAAGGTACGGAGACCAGGCACAATGTCCAGAATGCCCGTTGACGAGGACGAACGCCGCGCCAGACACGAGGCGCACTGGCTGGTCAGGGAATTTGGCGCGGAAGCGCCGCTCTATGCGGCCATGAAGGCGGAAAAGGCTATCGAGCAAAAGGACTTTGGCCGCTGCGCGCGCTGGAAACGCGTGCTGGAAATCCTGTCGGACAGCCCTTCGGCGCATGTCAGGCGCGGCGTCGCCGTCAAATGAGCGATTTGCCCTGGCGCCGGCGAATCGCGAAAGGCCCACATCGAGCCGGCGGATTGTCATTGCCGTGGCCGGACTTGGCCTGATCTTCGACTTTTCAGCAACTTCCTTGGCCGACCCAGTGCAACCGGAGGTTCTACGTATCCTGCCAGAGCGCCGGTTCTATAAAGCATCTGTTATAGCTATTAGAAATCCTAACTTGCGCGTTTGCAGCTCGCGTAGAAACATAACCCGGTATTGAGTCGCGTAGCTTTACTGACTCTGGACGGTCCGTTGGGGGACAGGTCCAATTCGATACACCGACAAAAGTCTTAAAAACGAGCTGGCGATTTGAGGGCCGGCAGAAGGTGAAAAAATTGTCCAACATCGACGATAAGACCGCAATTGAACTGACCGCCGACATTGTCTCCGCCTATGTCGGCAACAATCCGCTCCCCGCTTCCGGCCTGCCTGATCTGATCGCCAGCGTCAGCGCGTCGGTGCGCAAGCTCGCCGGCGGCAGCGTTGTCAAGGAGGCGGTGGCGCTGACGCCTGCCGTCAACCCGAAGCGTTCCGTCTTCCCGGATCACATCGTTTGTCTGGAGGATGGAAAGAAGTTCAAGTCGTTGAAACGCCACCTTGCGACCGATCACAACCTGACGCCGGACGAATACCGCGCCAAATGGGGCCTGCCTGCGGACTATCCGATGGTGGCGCCCAGCTATTCGGCGACCCGCTCGGCGCTGGCCAAATCTTCCGGCCTCGGCCGCAAGCCGGCCGGCGGTGACGCGGGCAAGGGCAAGCGCAAGGGCAAGGCCTGAGGCCGGACCTAAAGCATGTCTCCCGAAAGTGGGAACCGGTTTCGGGATAAAGACATGCGACGCGCTTTAGCTGCTGCCTGAGGCAATGAATGACGCCGCGCCATCGTCATGGCGCGGCCGTCGGACCGCTCTCGGCATGTTGCGTCGCCGCGTGGCTAGAGCATGTCTCCCGAAAGTGGGAACCGGTTTCGGGATAAAGACATGCGTAAAGTCAAAAACCCAAAGCGCATGGAGCGAATCTGAAAGATCGCGACGCGCTTTAGTTTCCGTAAACGCGCCGAACACCCGGCATCAGTTACGGGGTAGCTTGCCCCCGTCGTGGCGGTCGCGGTCCTGCTCGGCGGCGAGGCTGTCCGCTTCGACGGCGGTCATTTCGAGAAGATAGACGAGCATCTGATAGCGCGTGCGCGAGAGCATCTTCGCCAGCCTGCGCGCGATCTCCGCCACATATTTCAGCGTTCGCAGATCGTTGACCGCTTCGCCCATCGTGAGCTCCTGACATAGCCGAGTTATTGTTGGTGCTGAGTTATTGTTGGGGCCAAGTTCTTCATTGGCGCTCACGCACGACTCACGGCGCGCTCACAGATTTGCAGTTCGCGACGAAAACTGAAATCGATTTTCGACAAGCACAACGGCCGGCCCTGCAGATTCTGGCCCTTTCTTCATGGTAACGGCCGCGCGGCGCATAAATATAAGCCGAAAGCTGAACTTGTGGTTCGTCCGCTTGGCCTGGCTGATTTCCCCACCGGGAAAAGCCGGTGCCGAGCGGCAGCCCGGCAGGGCGGGCGCTTCTCTCACCCCTTATACGCGGAACAGAAGGCCGGCGGATTGTCGTTGCCGATCATGGCGCAGCCGCGCTTGATCTCGTCGATCATCATGCTGCATGCGTTCTGGCCATTGCAGGGCGGGTTGGTCGCCGGCGAAACCTGAACGCATTGTGAGACATATTGGTCCGACTTCGCCTTGCCGGCGGACTGCACGCATGGCCGCGTGTCGTTCTGGCTTGCCTGGGCAGGGGCGGGTTTCGCAGGCGCGGCCTTGGCCGTCGCAGGCGCGGCCGTCGCAGGCGCGGCATTGCCGCCGCTTTGCGGCACGCAGGAAAGATCGCCCTCCGGGCATTGCAACTGGTGCTGCAACTGCGCCAGTCGCGCCTTGGTCAACTCCGCCTTGCAAAGCCCGACCAGGCTCGAATAGGTCGAGCCATCGGCATAAGGCTGGGTGCGGAAGGCGCATTCCTTGTCGCGGAATGGGATCCAGGCGCGCTGCGCGTCACGCAGGCGCTTCAGGTCGGCGGGAGCGAGACGTGCCGCCAGCGCCTTGTAGACAGCGTTGAGCCCAGCGTCGGCCGAAGCGGCATTCGCGGTCGTGCAGGTGGCAAGGTCGGCCTGCGTCTTCGCCGCCGCGCAGCCGACGGCTGCCGCGCGGGTGGCGGACATGGTGAGAAACAGGCCGGCCGCGATCGCGAAAATCGCGACCACCGGCGAGGCCGAAAGGAGCGAGGTCTTGCCCGACATATCGTCTGCCCTCTGTTTGAAACGGCCCCCGCGCCTGTGCCAGCATAAGTTGAGACAATGGCGGCGATCAACGCCAAATCCATGACGTGGCAAGCGAAGTGTGACCGGCGGGCGAAAGCCGGGAGGGAACGATCTCACTGCTTGTGTGGAGATGCCCGGCGGGGCGGCGGGAGCGCTGCCCAGCAAGCCCCTCAGTCATTCATGGGCTGGGCCGGAGTTGTTTCCCGCTGTCGATCTGGATCAGCAGGTGTTCCGTCGCGCGCCTCGCCACGGGGCAGATTGGCTGAGTCGTTGCCCCGCTCGTCGATTCAACTGGAAGAGCAATTGGAGCGGTCTCGTTCTCGAACAGAACCACCTGCGTCGCCAGCGCGGTTGTGGTGGCGACCTGGAAGAAGATGAAGGCGAGGGCGAGATAGCGGATCACGGGCCTCCAAACGCTTTTGGCGGCGACTGGTTCCAGTCCCGTCGAGTTTTTTGCTGAACGCTAGCAGACCGCGCGCGGCAGGCCTCGTCCGGGCGCTGGCTCTTGCGAAGCGCCGATCTCCCGTGCAAAAGCGCGGCTATGCTTATCATCAACGACCTTACGCTGCGCATGGCGGGGCGGCTGCTTCTCGATCATGCCTCATTGACACTGCCGGCCGGCACCAAGGCCGGCCTTGTCGGCCGCAACGGCACCGGCAAGACCACTTTGTTCAAGGCGATCACCGGCGATTTTCCGTCCGAGACCGGCTCGATCAGCCTGCCCAAGAACACGCGCATCGGCCAGGTGGCTCAGGAAGCCCCCGGCACCGAGGAGCCGCTTATCGAAATCGTGCTGAAAGCCGATATCGAGCGCCAGGCTTTGCTCGAGGAAGAGAAGACCGCGACAGATCCGCACCGCATCGCCGAGATCCACACCCGGCTGGCCGACATCGACGCGCATTCGGCCGAATCCCGCGCCGCCACGATCCTGGCCGGCCTCGGCTTCGACGATGCCGCCCAGCGGCGGCCGGCTTCGTCCTTCTCCGGCGGCTGGCGCATGCGCGTGGCTCTGGCCGCCGTGCTCTTCTCCGAGCCCGATCTTCTGCTGCTCGACGAGCCGACCAACTATCTCGATCTCGAAGGCACGCTGTGGCTGGAAAACTACGTCTCCAAATATCCGCACACGGTGTTGCTGATCTCGCATGACCGCGACCTGCTCAATCGTGCCGTCAACTCGATCGTCCACCTCGATCAGAAGAAGCTCACCTTCTGGCGCGGCGGTTACGACCAGTTCGAGCGCCAGCTGACCGAGCAGCGCGAGTTGCAGGAGAAGAGCCGCGTCAAGCAGGAGGCGCAGCGCAAGCATATGGAATCCTTCGTCGAGCGTTTTCGCGCCAAGGCTTCCAAGGCGAGGCAGGCGCAGTCTCGCCTGAAGGCGCTGGAGAAGCTGAAGCCGATCGCCGCAGTGGTGAACGACACGGTGCGGCCGTTCTCCTTCCCCGAGCCAGTCAAGACGGTGGCCTCGCCGATCGTGGCGCTGAACGGCGTCAATGTCGGCTATACCGAGGGCAATCCGATCCTGAAGAAGATGACGCTGCGCATCGATGCCGACGATCGCATCGCGCTGCTCGGCGCCAACGGCAACGGCAAGTCGACCTTCGCCAAACTGCTCGCCGGCCGGCTGAGGGCCGAGACCGGCTCGATGACGATTGCGCCGGGCCTGAAGGTGGCGATCTTCGCCCAGCACCAGCTCGACGATCTGCGCCCCGAGGAGAGCGCCTATGAGCATGTGCGCAGGCTGATGCCGGACGCGCCGGAAGCCAAGGTGCGCGCCCGCGTCGCCCAGTTCGGCCTCTCGACCGAGAAGATGAACACCGCCGCCAAGGACCTGTCCGGCGGCGAGAAGGCGCGGCTCTTGATGGGGCTATCGGCCTTCGAGGGACCGAACCTCTTCATCCTCGACGAGCCGACCAACCACCTCGATATCGACAGCCGTGAATCGCTGATCCATGCGCTGAACGATTTCCCGGGCGCCGTGATCCTGATCTCGCACGACAGGCATCTGCTCGAAGCCACGGCCGATCGGCTGTGGCTGGTCAAGGACGGCGCGGTCAATCCCTATGACGGCGACCTCGAGGACTACAAAACCCTGGTAACCGGCGTCTCGTCCAACCGCCGCGAGCAGAAGGAGGCCGACAAGGCCTCCAAGGCCGACCGCCGCCGCGAAGCCGCGCAGCGCCGCGCTGCACTCGAACCCTTGGCCAAGGAGATCCGTGCCACCGAGGCGCTGATGGACCGCATCCGCAAGCGCATCGACCTCATCGAGGATGAGCTCGCCAATCCGGCCGTCTACGAAAAGGACCCGTCCACCGCGACGCGGCTCGCCAAGGAACGCTCGCAGCTGGCGCACACGCTGGCGCTCAACGAGGACAAGTGGCTGACGATGTCGGCGGAATATGAGGAGGGGATAGCGGAGTGATTAGCTTATCTCCCCCCTTGTGGGGGAGATTGGCTAATTGTCTCTGGCCCTACACCTCTCTCCGAAAACCCGCTACACAGCCCGCATGAACCAGCACGCCAAGCTCCGGATCGGTCATTCGGCCTGTCCGCATGACTGCCCCTCCACCTGCGCGCTCGAAGTCGAGCTGCTCGACAACAACCGCATCGGCCGCGTGCATGGCGCCAAGGCGAACAGCTATACGGCCGGCGTCGTCTGCGCCAAGGTCGCGCGCTATGCCGATCGGGTGCACCATCCCGACCGCCTGCTGAAGCCGCTGGTGCGCGCGGGCGCCAAGGGCGAGGGCGCCTGGAAGGAAGCGAGCTGGGAAGCAGCGCTCGATCTGGTCGCGGAAAAATTCATGGCGGCGGAAGCGAAATACGGCTCGGAGACGGTCTGGCCCTATTTCTATGCCGGCACGATGGGGCTGGTGCAGCGCGACGGCATCGAGCGGCTGCGCCACGCGAAAAAATACTCGGGCTTCTTCGGCTCGATCTGCACCAATCTCGCATGGACCGGCTGGATGATGGGCGCCGGCGCCTTGCGCGGGCCCGATCCGCGCGAGATGGCGAAGTCCGATTGCGTGGTGATCTGGGGCACCAATGCCGTGGTCACGCAGGTCAACGTCATGACCCATGCGACCAGGGCGAGGAAAGAGCGCGGCGCGAAGATCGTCGTCATCGACATCTACGACAACGCCACGATGAAGCAGGCCGATCTCGGCCTTGTGCTGAAACCCGGCACCGATGGCGCGCTCGCCTGCGCGGTGATGCATTTGCTGTTCCGCGATGGGCTGGCCGACCGCGCCTATCTCGACAAATACACCGACGATGCGCGCGGGCTGGAAGAACACCTTCGCACCCGCACGCCTGAGTGGGCGGCCGCTATCACCGGGCTCTCCGTCGTCGAGATCGAGGCTTTCGCAAAGCTCGTCGGCACGACCAAGAAGACTTACTTCCGCCTTGGCTATGGTTTTGCGCGCCAGCGCAACGGCTCCATCAACATGCACGCCGCGTCCTCGATCGCCGCCGTCACCGGCGCCTGGCAATATGAGGGCGGCGGCGCCTTCCATTCCAATTCCGGCATCTTCAAGCTGAACCAGGACGTGCTCGAAGGCACCGCGATGCGCGATCCGAACATCCGCTATCTCGATCATTCGCGCATCGGCCCGGTTCTGACGGGAGCCGAGGACGCGCTCTATGGCGGCCCGCCGGTGACGGCGATGCTGATCCAGAACACCAATCCGGCCAATGTCGCGCCGGAGCAGCGGCTGGTGATAAAGGGTTTTCTGCGCGAGGACCTGTTCACCTGCGTGCACGAGCAGTTCATGACCGACACGGCCAAGCTCGCCGACGTCGTGCTGCCGGCGACGATGTTTTTGGAGCATGACGACATCTACAAGGGCGGCGGCAACCAGCACATTACGCTCGGCCCCAAGCTGATCGAGCCGCCGGAAGGCCCGCGCACCAATCACTACGTCAATGAAGAGCTCGGCAAGCGGCTCGGCGTCGGCGACCGTCCAGGCTTCGGCCTGACCGAGCGCGAGCATATCGACATCATCCTCGGCAAGCGCGGGCTCGGCAGCTTCGACAGCTTGAAGGCTGCGAAGTGGGTCGACCTGCAGCCCGACTTCGACGACGCGCATTTCATCAACGGCTTCGGCCATGCCGACAGGAAGTTCCACTTCCGGCCCAACTGGACCGGACAGTCAGCGCCCAACCGGCCGCCGAAAAGCATGGGCCTGTTCGGCCCGGTCGAACGGCTGCCGGAATTCCCCGACCATGTCGAATTGATCGAGGTGGCGGACGAGGAGCATCCGTTCCGGCTGGCGACCTCGCCGGCGCGCAACTTCCTCAATTCGAGCTTTGCCGAGACGCCGGTGTCGAAGGCCAAGGAAGGCAGGCCCGAACTGCTCATCCACCGCGAAGATGCCGCCGCGCTCGGCATCGAGGATGGCGGCCGCGTCGAGGTCGGCAACCGGCGCGGCGACCTTGTGCTGCACGCAAGATTCTTCGACGGTGTGAAGCGCGGTGTGGTCATCGCCGAAGGCATCTGGCCGAACAGCGCGCATGAGCGCGGCGAGGGCATCAACGTGCTGACCGGCGCCGACGCGCCCGCACCCTATGGCGGCGCCGCCGTCCACGACAACAAGGTGTGGCTCAGGGCACTCTGACGAACCCGGCTACTTCGCCGCCTGCGCGTCCAGTGCCTTGATCTCTTCCGCGGCCGCCTTGCGCGCCGCCGCATCGACACCGGACGCGCCCTTGTCCTTGGCGAAGGCGATGAGGGCCGTGCGCGTGTCCTCGTCGCATCCCTCCGGGCCCACGCCGGCGATGTCGGCTTTCCTGGCAGCGGCGAGCACGGAGTCGCAGGCGTCCGGCGCAAAGGCGAACTGACCCATGATGGCGCCGAGCGTGAGCGGGTCCTGCAGGCGCGGATCGTCGCGGATCGCCTGCAGCGTGGCGCCGCCGACCGCCTTCGATTTCCGGTCCTGCGCGATCTGCGTCAGGTCGAAGATGAACTCGAATTCCGGCTTCTCGACGCCCTCGGGCTTCGACACCAATATGTCCAGTGCGTAGCGGGTGATCTCGTCCGGCGTGACGACCGAGCGAATGGCCCTTGCCTGATGGTAGTTGCGCACCAGCACCCAGCGCGAGGGCAGGTCGCCGTAGCGGGCGAGAATGTCGAGTTGCTTGATGGCGGCAAGTTTCTGCTTGTCGGTCTTGGCGGCCTGCGCCTGGGCGAAGACCTTGTCGCGGATGCGGTTGACGACGTCCGCGTCGAGACCGCCGGGAGCTGGCGCGGCCTGCTGCTCCGCCGTCGTTTGCGGGCTGGGAGCATCACCAAGCGGACCCTTCGCTTCGACCCAGGCGGCGAGCGCCTTGCGCGCGTCGGGGCCGAAATAGCCCTCCGGCTTGCCCGTATAAAAACCTTCGCTCTTCAGCGTCGTCTCGATGGCGACGCGGATCTCGTCGGGCAGCGCCTTGCCGATGCCGACCAGATTGTCGTCGTCGAGGCCGGCCGGCGCCTCGCGAAACGCATCCATCACAGCGGCCGCGATCGCCGCGTTTCCGGCGCTGGAGGCCGGTCCGGAAAAGAGGCCGCTCAGCTCTATGTCGGCGTCGTTGGCGCCGAACACACCGACGCCCATCCGTCCGATGCCGTCATTGTAAAGCGCGATGCGATCGGTGATGCCTTCGCGCAGCGTCATCAGATGGTCGAAGCTGTCGAAGGTGAAGGCGTTGGCGAGCTTCCTCTTGGCCTTGAGCGAGCCGAGCCGCGCCGCCTCGCGCCAGGCATGCAGCCGCTCGCGCGGGTTCTTGTCGACGCCGAGACCATCGTCATAGGCATCGCCCAGCAGCACCATCGCCTCGACGCTACCGAGATTGGCGGCGTTGATCAGCATCGCGGTCGCCTTCTGGTCGTCCTGCGGATAGACCACGCCCTTGCGCAACAGCTTCGCCTGCAGCAGATAGGCCTGCTGTTCCTTCTTGGCCTCGCCTTCGTCGATCAGGGCCTTCAGTTGATCGTCGCTCAGGCCGTCGTCGCGACGCGACGGGCGATAGCTGGTCGAATCGAGATTGGCATATTGGGTCGAGGCGTAGAGCCAGAGCGCGTCGCGGTCGCCCGCATCCGCCAGCGGCTTCAGCATGGCGCGCGCCTTGTCCTCTTTCTTGAACTGCTGATCGTCCGACAGATGCAGCCGAGCCAGCGCCAGCGCAGCACCCGGTTCGCCGGCCTCGGCGGCGTCGCTCAGGCGCTCGACCAACTGATCCGGATTGTCGATTTGAAAGCCGTCATAGTCGAGAAGCAGCTCCGCCAGCCTGATGCCGGCATCGAGGTTCCAGGAGGCGTTGAGCAACCGGATCGCCTCACGCGGCTGGCGGCCGACGAATTTGCCGTCGAGCAGCAGGCTGGCCAGCATCGGCCCGGCCTCGGCGACAGCCTTGGTGGCGGCACGCAGCATGGCGATGGCGCGCTTGCCGTCCGCTGGCCCGCCTTCGCCCTTGGCCAGCATGTCGGCCAGCATCGGTATGGCATACTGATCGTTGGCGACGCGCGCTTCCAGCAATTGCCTGGCCTTCGCCGCGTCCTGCTGCGTGCCTCGGCCGAGCCGCAGCGCTTTGATATAAGCGAGCACCGACTGTTCGGGCCCGCCAGTGCCGGCCTTGGTATCCGCATCCACGGCCTGAAAAGCCTTGTGCTGCTCCTCGGCGGCAAAGCCGTCGTTCTCCAGCGTCGTCCGAGCAATCAGCAGCGGCATGGCGGCACGGAACTGGCTGTCCCATTCGCCGGGCGATTGGCCCTGGGCCGGCGCGTCGATGACGCGTTGCGCGGTCTCGACCACCTTGTGCGCGTCGCGGCGCAGCAGCGGCCCATCGATATACTGACGCAGCAGTGTCTCGAGCGCCGTGAGATGGCCGGCAGCGCCCGCCTTCTGCAAGGCTTCGAGCGCCATGTCGCGCGAGACAGGTAGCGGACCGGCGTCGGCGCCGTCGCGCCGATGCACCGAGTAGACCTCGTAGAGCAGATAATTCGCCTCGGGACTGCCGCCGTCGGCGATGAGCTTGATCTGCGGCAGGAGAAAGGCAAGCCCCGGCTGGTTGAGCGCGACCTGGACCCGCAGCCATTCCAGTGTCAGCCGCTTTTCCTGCGGCGCGCCGAGCATCGCCACCTGGCACTTGTCGGCAAGGGTTTTGAGCTTGGTGAGATCGAAGTCTTGCGGAAAGAGCGCGCCATATTGGACAGGCGGCGCCTTGGCTTCAGGATCGAGCGGCACGGAAGCGCCCCGGTCGCAGACGCTGATCGCCTCGGCAAGCGCGGCCTTCTTCGCCGCATCGTCCGCAGCCTTTTTGGTCGCATCGTCGGATTTTTCGGAAGACGCCTGCGCTCCCAGGGCCGCTCCGGCAAGGGGCGTCAAGGCGAGGCAGGAAAGAACCAGGGCATGCACTGGCCGCAGCATGAGCGTCCCCCTCGGACTTGGTCCGGGCGCAGCCGGACACAGGCGCCAAATTAGCATGTCGCGTCAGCGATGATGAGTGTGGCGCTTCACATTCGCGTATAGTTCGCCCTCGTATCGCCCGCATGTCGCGGCCTGCAGTCGTTTGAATCAATTTGCCAAGGCGGCGTGCTAGAGGATTGTCACGACTCGGATTTTCGACAGGATCGCCATGCCGCAACCGCTGAAAATTGCCATCGCCGGTGCGCTCGGCCGCATGGGACGGCAGATGGCGGAGACCGTCGCGGCCGATCCGCGGCTGGAGCTCGCCGCGCGATTCCATCGGCCGGGCAGCGTCGGCGAGGGATTGGTCGAGCGCGACGAAGCGCTGGCGCTTGCCGACGTGGTGATCGACTTCACCACGCCCGCGGCGTCCGCCGAACTGGCCAAAGCCTGCGCGGCGCGCGGCGGTCCGCCGCTGGTGATCGGCTCAACGGGGTTCACCGCGTCGGAGCTGGCCGCAATCGCCGAAACGGCTAAGACAATCGCCGTGGTGCGCTCCGGCAGCTATTCGCTCGGCCTCAACATGCTGATGGGTCTGGTCGAGCAGGCCGCGAGGGCGCGTGAGCATGATGACTGCGACATCGAAATCCTCGAAGCGCATCATCGCTTCAAGGTCGACGCGCCGTCGGGCACGGCGCTGATGCTGGGCGAAGCGGCTGCGCGCGGACGTGGCATTGAACTGGACGATGTGGCCAGGCGCGCCCGCGGCGGCCTCGTTGGTCCGCGCGGTGCCGGCGAGATCGGCTTTGCCGTGCTGCGCGGCGGCGGCATCGTCGGCGAGCACAGCGTCAGCTTCCTTGCCGAAGGCGAGACGCTCACGCTTTCGCATGCCGCCGGCGACCGCTCGATGTTCGCCCGCGGCGCCATCGCTGCGGCGCTCTGGGTCGCCCGGCGGCCGCCCGGCGAATACGACATGCGCGACGTGCTGGGCTTTGGCGCCGTCTGACCCGCTTGTATTGCAGGATTTCGTTTCAGCAGCCGTCAAAACGGCTGAAAGCCAGCTGAAAGCTTGGCCATGCCATGACAGTTTTGTGGCGTTCGCCACATGAGCGGCTGGGAGTGGCCGCGAGGAGGAAATGCGGCGCGCTGCGTCGCCCAGTGGAGGAAGTTACGTGACCCGTCTCATCTCTAAACGCGTCCTGCGGTCGGCGCTGCTGACGCTTGCCATGGTTGGCGCTGGCGCATCGGCGGCCTCGGCTGCCGACAAGATCACCATCATCGTCGGCGGCATGGAAAAGCAGATCTATCTGCCGGCCGTGCTTACCCAGCAGCTCGGCTACTTCAAGGATGAGGGGCTGGACGTGGAGTTGGTGAACTCCCGCGCCGGCGTCGAGGCCGAGAACGAATTGCTGGCCGGGGCCGTGCAAGGTGTCGTCGGCTTCTACGACCACACCGTCGACCTGCAGTCGAAGGGCAAATACATCCAGTCGATCGTGCAGTTCAGCCAGGCGCCGGGCGAGGTCGAGCTGGTCTCGGCAAAGCACCCCGAGATCAAGTCGCCGGCCGACTTCAAAGGCGCGACGCTCGGCGTCACCGGCCTCGGCTCCTCGACCGATTTCCTTACCCAGTATCTCGCGGTTCGCAACGGCCTGAAGCCGGGCGACTACACGCTGCTTCCGGTCGGCGCCGGCAACACTTTCATCGCCGCCGTCAAGCAGGACCAGATCCAGGCCGGCATGACCACCGAGCCGACCATCGGCAAATTGCTGCAGACCGGCGAGGCCAAGGTGCTCGTCGACATGCGCACGCCCGAGAAGACCAAGGAAGCGCTGGGTGGCGACTATCCGGCGGCCTCTTTCTATGTGCAGTCGAGCTGGCTTGAGGGCCACAAGGACGAGGCGCAGAAGCTCGCCAACGCCTTCGTCAAGACGATGAAGTTCATCGCCGGCCATTCGGCCGAGGAGATCGCCGACAAGATGCCGAAGGACTATTACGCCGGCAACAAGGACCTTTACGTGCAGGGCCTCGCCGGCGGCAAGGCGCAGTTCACGCCGGACGGCCGCATGCCGGCCGATGGTCCTCAGACGGTGCTCAAGGTTCTGTCGACCTTCTCCAAGAGCCTGCAGGGCAAGCAGATCGACCTGTCGAAGACCTACACGACCGAGTTCGTCGACGCGGCCAAGTAGGGGCCGGCAGGCGAGGGCGGACGGACCCGTCCGCCCTGAAAAACAAGGACTTGAGCCGGCTGCCTGAATCAATCCGGCAGATGCGCCTTGAGATGCCGGCGAGCAGGCCACCGGCCCGAGCCGCCATTCTCGCATCACCACCACAGGAGTGTGCCATGCAATCGCAGACCATGGCGGCGGAGAAATTGTCTCCCGCCGCGGCGCCGGCCGATGCCGCTATAGCCATCGACGATGTGACGCTGCGCTTCGTCACGCCGGACGGCCACATGATGACGGCGATCCGCGATTTCACCATGACGGTGGCGCGCGGCGAGTTCGCCTGCGTCGTCGGCCCGACCGGCTGCGGCAAGTCGACCACGCTCAACCTTGTCACCGGTCTCTTGCGTCCCACGACCGGCAGCGTCCGCGTCATGGGCAATCGGGTCACCGACATCAGCCGCGACATCGGCTTCGTCTTCCAGGCCGATGCGCTGTTTCCCTGGCGCAGCGTCATCGACAATGTCGCTGCCGGCCCGCTCTTCCGTGGCACGCCGAAGGCGCAAGCCTATGAGAAGGCGCGCGACTGGATCGGCCGCGTCGGCCTCTCGCGCTTTGAGAAGCATTACCCGCACCAGCTCTCGGGCGGCATGCGCAAGCGCGTGGCGCTGGCCCAGACCTTCATCAACCAGCCCAAGATCCTGCTGATGGACGAGCCGTTCAGCGCGCTCGACATGCAGACCCGCACCGCCATGCAGGACGAGTTGCTGGGCCTGTGGTCGGGGCTGAAATCGTCCGTCGTCTTCGTCACGCATGATCTCGAGGAAGCGGTGGCGCTGGCCGACAAGGTCTATGTGCTGACCGCCGGTCCGGGCACGGTGAAGAGCGTCTACCGTATCGACCTGCCGCGCCCCCGCGTCATGGCCGACATTCGTTACGACCCGAAATTCATCGAGATCGCCAAGGTGATCTGGAACGATCTGCGCGAGGAAGTGCAGCTCGGCCAGAGCCGTGGCCTTCAGACCGGCCATTGAAAGGGGAAACAGCATGACCGCCATCTCTCCTACCGAACAGGCTGCCACCCGCGCGACCTCGATCGTCGCCGCCGAAGCGCAGGCGAGGGCGCGGCTGCGCAAGCGTCATGCCTTGGTTATCGGCCTGCGGCTTGCGATCCTCGTCGTCTTCCTCGGCCTTTGGGAACTTTGCGCCGATTACAACATCATCGATCCGTTCTTCTTCTCCAGCCCGTCGGGAATATGGGAACAGATCTGGTCCTGGGTCACCGAGGGCACTTCGCAGGGGCCGCTCTGGCTGCAGATCTATGTGACGCTGGAGGAGACCTTCCTCGGCTTTGCCATTGGCGCCGTCGGCGGCATCGTGGCGGGCATTATCCTCGGCCGCAACAAGCTGCTGGCGGATGTCTTCTCGATCTACATCAAGATCGCCAACTCGGTGCCGCGCGTGGTGCTGGGCTCGGTCTTCATCATCGCGCTTGGCCTCGGCATGGCCTCCAAGGTGGCGCTGGCTGTCGTCATGGTGTTCTTCGTCGTCTTTGCCAACGCCTTCCAGGGCGTGCGCGAGGCCGACAGGGCGATGATCGCCAACGCCCAGATCCTCGGCGCCTCGCCGATGCAGATCACGAGATCGGTCATCATTCCTTCGGCGATGAGCTGGATCCTCGCCAGCCTGCATGTCTCGTTCGGCTTCGCCCTTGTCGGCGCGGTCGTCGGCGAGTTCCTCGGCGCCAAGCAGGGCATGGGCCTCCTGATCTCCACCGCGCAGGGCGCCTTCAACGCCAATGGCGTCTTCGCGGCCATGATCATCCTGGCGGTGATGGCGCTGGTGGTGGAGTTCCTGATCACCCGCTTCGAGAACTATGTGGTGAAGTGGCGCCCGGCGCCATTCAACGAGCAGGGGACGTGATCGATCGCCGCACACCATCATCATGGTTCGATGTTTGGTGTGCGGCCTTGCCTAAAGTGTATGACAAAGTCATGCACCAGTGCTATATCAAGGGCATCGAGGAGACGGTCATGCGAAACTCCCAACCCCTGACGATCACACTGCCGCTCGAAATGGCGCAGATGGTGAAAGACAAGGTGGCCTCGGGCGAATACGCCACCGAAAGCGAGGTCATCCGTGATGGCTTGCGCACGCTTGCGGCGCGTGATGCGGCGGTTGAACGTTGGCTGCGCGAGGAAGTCGTGCCGATAATGCAGGATGCGCGCGCCCGTCCCGAGAAGCTGTTGACGGCCGAACAGCTGCGCCGCAATCTCTCTGAGCACATCAACGCGATCGCCGCCAAACCGCGCTCCGGTGCATGAAGTACCAGGTCAGGTTCCACGCTGCCGCCGAGCGAGACATTGCCGAACTGCTGAATCAATTGGCGCCTAAAGCTGGCGTGGAAACTGCCTTGCGCTTTGTCGGACGTCTCATCGACTATTGCCTCGACTTCGCGACATTTCCGGAGCGTGGCATGCGTCATGACGAGATCGCCCCGGGTTTGCGTACGGTAGGGTGGCGCCGGCGCGCGACGATCGCGTTTGAAATCGTGGATGACAAAGTGATCATCCTGCGGATTCTCTATGCGGGTCGTACGCTCGAACTGCCGGACGAAGAATCGGAACACTGACGCGGCCAGTGGCCTCACGCCAGCGGCAGCCGCACCTCCACCTTGAGCCCGCCGCCGACGGCGTCGTCAAGCGTGACGCTGCCGCCGGCATTCTCGACCACCTCGCGCACAATGGCGAGCCCGAGGCCGCTGCCTTCCTCGGCCGAGCCGGGGAGGCGGTAGAAGCGCTCGAAGACATGCTCCCGCTCTTCCGGTGGGATTCCCGGACCGGTATCCCTGACCGTGAGTTCCGCCTCGCCACTCGAGGCGGAGAGCGCTACCGTGACGCTGCCGCCCGGCCTGGAATAGCGCAGCGCATTGTCGACCAGGTTGACGATCATCTCGCGCAGCATCGTGCCGTCGCCGATCACCGGCACCGGTCCGCTCTCATCGAGGCCAAGGTCGATATCGCGCTTGATCGCCGCCGGCGCCTGCGCTTCCAGCACCTGGCGGGCGGCTTCGGTGAGGTCGATGCGGTCGGCGCGCGGCCGCCGGCTGCCGGGTTCCGCTCTCGACAAGGTAAGCAGCTGTTCGGCCAACCGCGCCAATTTGCCGGAACTCGTCTGCAACGCCACCAGCGCCTCTTGGCGCCGGTCGGCCTTGGTCTCCCGCAACGCATAGCTTGCCTGCGTCGACAAGAGCGCCAGCGGCGTGCGCAGCTGGTGCGCGGCATTGGCGATGAAGCGCCGCTGCGCCGCCATCTGCGCCCGCACGCGCTGCATATAGGCGTTGAGTGCCTCGATCAGCGGCCGGATCTCGCTCTGCGCGCCCGGAACCTCGACCGGCTCGAGATCGCTGCGGCTGCGCGAACGCACGGCGTCGCGCAGCCGGATGAGCGGCGCCAGCCCGCGGCGCAGCCCAAGCAGCACGAACACGCCGGCAATAGCCACCAAGGCAAGCTGCTGGGCGAAGGCGCTGAGCCACAGCCGCTTCACCATCGCGTCATGACCGGCGAGCGTGACGCCGACGGTGACCTTGATCGGCGAATCTTCCCCGGCGCCGATCACCGCATGGCTGAGCGTCGCCAGGCGCAGCGGGTGATCGCGATAGGAGGCTTCGATGCTGCCCCGCTCCGACGCCACCGGCAGGTCGGGATAGCCGGTCAGCAACCGTCCGCCGGCGGTCTCGACGCGATAATAGACGCTGTCGCGGTCGCCTGTGTCGAACATCTCGATCGCCGCCGGCGGCACGGTGGCGTCGAGCACGCCGTCGGCCATCGCCACCTGCTCTGCGATGGCGCGCGCCGAGCCGACCAGCATGCGGTCGGTGACGAGGTCCGCCGTCGCCAGGGCGTTGCGCTGGCTGGTCCACAGATTGATGGCGGCCAAACCGGCCAGCGGCAGCACCACCCAAGCCAGCAGTTGGATCCGAAGGCTGCCGATCCGAAGACTGCCGATTCTCATGGCGCCGAATCGTCGTGGCGCAAGAGGTAGCCGAGGCCGCGCAAGGTAGCGATCTGGACGCGCGATCCTTCGAGCTTCTTGCGCAGACGGTGCACGTAGATCTCGATGGCGCTTGGGTCGGCGTCGGTGTCGAAGTCGTAGATCGCCGCCGAGAGCGCCGCCTTGCTCACCGTGCGTCCGGCCTTGACGACGAGCTGTTCCAGCACCGCGTGCTCGCGCGGCGTCAGCGACAATGTCGCGCCGGCAAGCGAGAACAGGCGGGTGTTGGTGTCGAAGACAAGGTCGCCGCAGGAAATGACCGGCGCGGTGCGATCGTTGGCGCGGCGCAGCTGCACGCGGATGCGCGCCTCCAGCTCCTCGATCTGGAAGGGTTTCGCCAGATAGTCGTCCGCACCTTCGTTGAGGCCCTTGACCCGGCCGTCGAGGCTGGCGTTGGCTGTGAGCACGATCACCGGCACCGGGTTGCCGCGCGCCCGCAGCCTTTTCAACACCTCCATGCCGCCCATGCGGGGCAGGGCAAGGTCGAGGATGATCAGAGCGTGATCGCCGGCGGCCAAGGCATGCTCGACATCCTCGCCGTCATGCACGACGTCGACGACATAGCTCGCCTGGCGCAGCGTCTTGCTCAGCCAATCGGCCAGTTCGCGATTGTCCTCGACAAGCAGCAGCCGCATCGTTCGTTCGCTGTTTCCTCCCAACGGCGCCGACCTTCGCCGAGGGTGGCGGGAGGCGTCCGAATTGGTTCCCTGAGGCAACCGATAGTATCGATCCGCCCGCAAGGCAAACGCGGTTTCCCGGCGGCCGCCATCCCGGTCGTGATGCCTGCCGGGCCGCTTGCGCGGCCGTGCAAGTGATAAAACCGAACCGTTCGGTTCAAATAATGTTGACGGTTCGTGTAGCCACGGTGAACGCCGGCAGGACTGGCCAGGGGGCACCTCGACAATCGCTCGCCGTAACCAATTGATATCGAACGATAAGAGTCCGGCCGCTTAGTCTTTCACGCGGCTTCAGGATCGAACCGAACGGTTCGGTTCACAACTTTTTGTGATTGGAACTGGCAGCAGGGCAGACCCATTTCGGGGTGGTCCGAGCGACGCGAATTTCCATCACGGCACGCCACTAGACGGACACGACTTTTGAGATCTGGAGTACCTGAAATGAACAAGATTGCTTTTGCCGTTGCTGCCCTTCTCATCGCCACGAGCGGCGCTTTTGCCGGCAGCGACCATTACGGTTCCGACAACGTCAATCAGCCGGCCGTGACCGCTCCCGCGGGCAAGGTCGACAACACCATCACGGGTTCGATCCGCAAGCTCGACAAGTTCGAACAGCGCGACTTCCACATCACGCCTGATCAGAACCAGCCGCAGTCGGGCCAGGGCATCTGGGGCCGCTAAGCGGCTCTCACCCCAATCAACCGCAACCTCGATTCCTAAATCTGGAGCAACTCAAATGACCAAGATCGCTCTTACCGCCGCTGCCCTTCTCGTTGCCACCGGCGCCGCTTTCGCCGGCTCGGACAACTATGGCTCGGCCAATGCCAACCAGCCGGCCGCTTCGGTCGACACCTCGTTCACCGCTTCGGTCAAGAAGTCTGATGCGAATGTCCAGAAGCCCCTGACCCAGGGCGCGGACCGCAACCTCTTCGGCAGCCATTGATCGGTTCCGATCTTCGATAGATCTCAAAGCGGCGGGCTTGTCCCGCCGCTCTGTTCTTGTGCAGCCGACTACCGGCAGCATGAATCACTTCGCAAGTATTTGCATCACAAGCATTTGTAATCGTTTGTCTTTTTCCGGGCGAATCCGGGCTGACGCTGCTGCCGTCGCTGAAAGGGCGGCCACGTCGGGAATAAATCCCGGACGCCACGGGTCTTGTCGGCAGCGGGGCCATCCTCCCAAGGCCACCGCCGATGAAACCAAGGAACAAGGAAATTGACATGACCAGGATCGCTCTCGCCTCTGCTGTAATGCTTCTCGCCGTGGGTTCCGCCTTTGCCGGCAGCGACCATTACGGCGGCGCCAATGCCAACCAGTCGACGGTGGGTGTCGACAGCGCCTACACGGCGTCGGTCCGCAAGCACGAGGTTGCCAAGCCGGCCCCCAAGGTCGATAGCACGATCAAGACGGGAGCGAGTGCCGCCACGGATTGGCCGGGCCCGCCCGCGGACAATTGGGGCAATTGATCCGCTTCTTCAAAAATAGCAAAGGCGGCGGGCAAAACCCGCCGCCTTTGCCTATCGGATCGGCAAGCTTCGGGCTTTAGGCCAAATCCTTCGGCCGCAGGCAATGCGTCAGCCTGGCGCTGCCGAACGCAAGATCCGCCCAGTCGCGGTCCAGCGTGAAGCGGGCAAGCGCCGCCGTCGGGAACTTCGCTTCGATCTTCTTGAACACGCTCTCATCCGACCCGGCGCCGGCCAGCCGCAACACAAACTGCTGCAGGCCGGGATTGTGGCCGATCACCATCAGATTCGTCGCCTTGGCCTGCCGCACCCGCGCCAGGATCGCGTCGGCTGCTGCTTCGTAGAGCTCATCGGCAAACTGCGCCGGCGTATGTCCGGACAGTTCCTGAGCGACGAGCCGCCAGGTGTCGCGGGCGCGCAGTGCCGGCGAGACCAAAGCGAGGTCGGGCAGCCAGCCGCGCCGGGCAAGCTCCCGTCCCATCAACGACGCGGTCTTCAAGCCGCGTGGGGCCAGCGGCCGGTCGAAATCGGCAAGTGCCGGATCGTCCCAGCTCGACTTGGCGTGGCGCAGGATGAGGAGCTGTTTCACGGGCATTGTTCAGGATCAGGGAATCTCGGCGTTGAAATCCTCCCCATGCCTACCACCGTATCTTGCCCCAGTCTCGGCATCGAAAGCGGCGGTGAGCACGCCAAAGACGAAGAGGCCTACGCGCTGCTCATCCTTGTCCCATTTGACGGCGATGTCGGCCTCGGTGATCGACCATGCTCTTGAACGAATATGGATTATGCCGATGATCGGCCCGGCTGGGTCGCCCTTGGCCTCACATAGGTAAAAATAAGCTGTCGCGCTCTGCGGGCCGTCGGTCTCTTCATACTCGAAGACGCCGGCGAAATCGCCTTTGCTACGGACCGCGCTTTCGAGGACCTCCAAGGCTCAGTTCCTAGAGCAGCGTTGAGATGTCGCGCGCGCCGTGCACGACACGCACAATATCGATCCGTTCCGCTGCAAGCCTGTAGAGAATGAGATAATTGCCGATGGTCAGTGCCCGCGTGTCGGCCCCGATATCGGGTCTTCGGGGCCCGGATTCCGGGAAGGCCGCAAGCTGCAGGAGGCGTTCTGCGATTGCATCCAGAAAATGATCGGCGGCGCGTGGGCTGTCCTTGGCAATGGAAAGCCAGATGTCGGTCAAGTCATTTCCAACCGCAGGGCTGCGGACGATTCGCAGACCTGCCATGGATCACTTCTTGACGGCATCTACGAGACGATCACGAGCCTTTCGCTTGATGTCGTCTATATCGAAGGGAACGAATGGACCGCTTTCCAGCCCTTCGGTCCAGGCTTTGCGCAGTCGCTCCACCTCGGCTTCTCGGAGAGGTTGCCGTAAGCGCCATTCACGCAGCGCCTCGCGGATCACCTCGCTCGCCGAGCCGTAACGTCCGCTTTCGACGGCGTCTTTGACCATCTCAAGCAATTCTGGTGAAAGCGCTATGCTGACTTTTTCGACCGTTGCCATGGAAACCTCCTCATAGGATGGTAGCAATTCTTGCCACCATCAGCAAGGCTACGGCGTGATCCGCGCCAGCTGTTCGAGGTCGGTCTCCTCGCGCAGCGGGTCCGGCGCCATCACGACCGAGCTTGCGTTCTCTGCATCGTCGGCGAAATGGGCGAGCACGGTGTGGCCCTTTTCCATGCTCGCCTTGCCCTCGGCGACAAGGCCTAGCGCCAGCGGATAGAGCCGATGCTCGGCCTTCAGCACGCGCGCGGCAAGCGTATCCTCATTGTCGCCGACCATCACCGGCACGGCGGCCTGCGCGATGATCGGGCCGTCATCCATCTCCGGCGTGACGAAATGCACCGAGCAGCCATGGATGCGTACGCCCGCGCGGATCGCCCGCGCGTGCGTGTCCAGCCCCTTGAAGGCGGGCAGCAAAGCAGGGTGGATGTTGACCATGCGCCCCTGCCATTTCTCGACGAGGCCGCGGCCGAGGATGCGCATATAGCCGGCAAGCGCCACGATCTCGGCACCGAAGCCGGTCAGCGCGGCGTCGAGCGCAGCGTCATAGGCATCCTTGCTCGCATGGTCGGCGCGCTGGATCACCTTGGTGGCGATGCCGCGCGACTGGGCGATGCCGAGGCCGGCGGCGTTCGCGCGGTCGGAGATCACGCCGACGATCTCGGCCGGGTAGGTTGGGTCCGAGGCCGCCGCGATCAGCGCCGTCATGTTGGAGCCACGCCCCGAGATCAGAGCGACCGTGCGCTTCCTGCTCATAGGCCGATCGAGCCCCTGTAGATGACGCCGGCGTCGCGGCGCGGCACGATCCGGCCGATCGGCGTCACCGTCTCGCCGGCTTCCTGCAGCACCGCCGCCACCTGCGCCGCCTGGCCGGAGGCGACGGCGAGGATCATGCCGATGCCGCAGTTGAAGGTGCGCATCATTTCTTCCGGCGCGACGCCGCCGGTCTTTGCCAGCCACGAGAACACCGGCGGCACGTCGATCGCCTCGAGGTCGAGCTCGGCCGAAAAATCCTTGGGCAGCACGCGCGGAATGTTTTCCGGGAAACCGCCGCCGGTGATGTGGGCCAGCGCCTTGATACCATGCGTGTTGCGGATCGCCTTCAGGATTGACTTCACATAGATGCGCGTCGGCTCGAGCAGCGCTTCGGCAAGGTTGAGTTCGTCGTTGAACGGCGCCGGATCGCTCCAGGCAAGACCGCTCGCCGCCACAATCCGGCGCACCAGCGAAAAACCGTTGGAGTGCAGGCCCGAGGAGGAAAGGCCAAGCAGCACGTCGCCTTCGACGATGTCGTCTGTGGGAAGCAACTGGCCGCGTTCGGCCGCACCGACCGCGAAACCGGCAAGGTCGTAGTCCTTGTCGTGGTACATGCCGGGCATTTCGGCCGTCTCGCCGCCGATCAGCGCGCAGCCGGCCTGCCGGCAGCCCTCGGCGATGCCGCCGACGATCGCGGCGCCCTGGTCCGGATCGAGCTTGCCGGTGGCGAAATAGTCGAGGAAGAACAGCGGCTCGGCGCCCTGCACGACGATGTCGTTGACGCACATGGCGACGAGGTCGATGCCTATCGTGTCATGCTTGCCGGAATCGATGGCGATCTTGAGCTTGGTGCCGACGCCGTCATTGGCCGCGACCAGCACCGGATCGGTGAAGCCGGCGGCTTTGAGGTCGAACAGGCCGCCGAAGCCGCCGATCTCGCCATCCGCGCCCGGCCGGCGCGTCGCGCGCACCAGCGGCTTGATCTTCTCGACCATCAGATTGCCGGCGTCGATATCGACGCCCGCCTCGGCATAGGTGAGCCCGTTCTTGCGCTTGGCCGGATCGCCCTTGCTCATCGTCGGCTCGTCCTTGTTTGTCATTGCGGGCTCTTCGCATGAATGGTTTCGGGGAGCAAGGCGCGAGAGCTAATCTCCCCCTCGAAGGGGGAGATCACTCACTTCGCCGCCCCGCTACTTGCGCCAATCTCCCATCTCCCTCATCTTTTTCCCAACAAAAGACACGACGGGACATCACGTGACCCTTCCCAACATGATCACGATCATGCGGCTGCTGCTCGTGCCCGCCGTGGTGCTGGCCATGCTGCAGTCGCTTTGGGGCTGGGCTTTCGCCGGCTTCCTCGTCGCCGGCATCTCCGACGGCGTCGACGGCTTCATCGCGCGCCGCTGGAACCAGTCTTCCCGCCTCGGCGCCTATCTCGATCCGATCGCCGACAAGCTCCTGCTTGTCTCGGTCTTCGTCGTCATGGGCTTTGCCGGCGAACTGCCGCTGTGGCTGGTGGTCACCATGGTCTCGCGTGATGGGCTCATCGTCTGCGCCGTGCTCCTGTCCAGCGTGATGAGCAATCCGGTCGAGGTGAAGCCGCTCTTCGTTTCGAAGGCCAATACCGCCGCGCAGATCGTGCTGGCGGCGCTGGTACTGGGCGAGCTGGCCTTTGCCGTGCATCTCGGCCCACTGCGGACCGCGCTCATATTGCTGACCGGGGTCTTGACCGTGGCTTCGGCCGCGGCCTATCTCGTGGCTTGGCTAAGGCATATGAGCGGCTATGGCGAAGGCTCCCGAACGAGCAACTCCCAGAACGACGTCACCAGGTCGGGCAACACCAAGTCGGGCATCGGCAGATCGGGCGGCTCCGGCACGGACGCCTGACCACGATGGCGCCGTGATCGCCGCTGACGACAGCTCCGGCGCGCTTCGTCGCCAGGTCTTCTTCTGGCTGGCGACGGCGGTTCTGCTGGCGCTGTTCCTCTATGTCTTCTCGGGTATCCTCCTGCCTTTCGTCGCCGGCATGGTGCTCGCCTATTTCCTCGATCCGGTCGCCGACTGGCTGCAGCGGCTCGGCCTCTCGCGCCTGATGGCGACGGTGGTCATCCTGATCGCCTTCATCGTCGTCGTGGTGCTGGCCTTCGTCATCCTGGTGCCGGTGCTGGCCACCCAGATGGCCGATTTCGCCCGCAAGCTGCCGGAATACCTCACGCGCCTGCAGTCGCTGCTCACCAGCTTCGACCCGAAATGGCTCGAGCAGCGTTTTGGCGTCAATGCCGCCGGCCTGCGCGACGGGCTGAACTCGCTGCTGACCTCCGGCTTCAGCCTGCTCACCACCGTCTTCACCTCGATCTGGAGCTCCGGCGTGGCGCTGGTCTCGGTGGTCAGCCTGTTCGTCGTCACCCCGGTCGTCGCCTTCTACATGCTGCTCGACTGGGACCGCATGGTGACCGAAGTTGACGGCTGGGTGCCGCGCGACCATGTCGAGACGGTGCGCGCGCTTGCCCGCGACATCAACACCGCTACGGCAGGTTTCGTGCGCGGGCAGGGCACGCTATGCCTCGTGCTCGGCGCCATGTATGCCACCGGGCTGACGCTGACCGGATTGAACTTCGCCATCCTCATCGGCTTCTTCGCCGGGGTGATCTCCTTCATCCCCTATGTCGGCTCGCTGACCGGGCTGGTGCTCGCCGTCGGCGTCGCCTTCGTCCAGTTCTGGCCAGACTGGACCATGGTGGTGCTGGTCGCCTGCGTGTTCTTCGTCGGCCAGTTCATCGAGGGCAACATCCTGCAGCCCCGGCTGGTCGGAAAGAGCGTCGGCCTGCATCCGGTGTGGCTGATGTTCGCGCTGTTTGCCTTTGGCGCGCTGTTCGGCTTCGTCGGCCTGTTGATTGCCGTGCCGGCCTCGGCGGCGATTGCCGTGCTGGTGCGTTTCGCCATCGCCCGCTATCTCGAATCGCCGCTCTACAAGGGTCACGCCACGGGGCCCGTGCCGCCATTGCCGGCCGATCGAGGCGGTGGCCACCGTTCGAAGCGGGGCTGAAATGGCTGCTCAGCCAGCAGATACGCCGCGTCAGCTGCCGCTCGATCTCGGCCACGGCACCGGCTATTCGCGCGACGAGCTCGTCGTGTCGGGCACCAACGCGCGAGCCGCAGCGCTGATCGACCGCTGGCCGGACTGGCCGTCGCCGGTGGTCGTGCTGGCCGGGCCGCCCGGCTCGGGCAAGACGCATCTCGCCCGGATATGGCAGGAGCGGACGCATGCGATCGCCATCGAGCCAGGCCGGATCGGCGAGCACATTGCCGGCCTGGGCATGAGGCCGGCGCTTATAGACGACGTCGACAAGGCCGCGATCGATGAGCAAGGCCTGTTCCACCTCATCAATGAAGTGCGCGGCGCGGGCTCGACGCTGCTGCTCACGGCGCGGCGTTTCCCCTCGGCCTGGCGCGTCGCGCTGCCCGACCTCGTCTCGCGGCTGAAAGCGGCGGCGACGATCGAGATCCACGAGCCGGACGATCTGCTGCTTGCCGGCGTCATCACAAAGCTGTTCGCCGACCGCCAGGTCGAGGTCGAGCCCCATGTGGTGCAATACCTGGTGCGCCGCATCGAGCGCTCGCTCGGCACCGCCATGCGTGTCGTCGAGCGCCTCGACCGCGCCGCGCTTGAGCGCAAGACGCCGATCACCCGGGCGCTCGCGGCCGAGACGGTCAGTGCCATGGACGAAGGGCAGGGCGAGTTCGATATCTAGGAGTCCACCTTCTCCCCAAGGGGAGAAGGTGGCCGCGAAGCGGCCGGATAAGGGTGCTCCAGGGAATGCCAGCGTCTCACTTTGCTGGAACACCCCTCATCCGTCTCAGCGCTGCACGCCGATCCACCTTCTCCCACAGGGGGAAAAAGGCAAAAACTACGCCCAGAGCCCGGCCAGATGCCGGGCCAAAGATACACGCCCGTATGCGCCGCGATGTAACAGGCGGCGACAAGGACGAAGACCATCAGGCCGGCGGGATCGCGACCGGGCGACGCCGTTCTGCCGCTTGCTCGGCCGGTTGTTCCACACCCATAGGCCAGCGCACAGGATTGCCCAGACCACGATGACCGGAACCGCGAAGCCGTAATAGGCCAGGTAGGCCGGACCGATCAGCGACAGCAGCGCCTCGAGAACGGGCATCGGCAATCCCCTTTTTGTCCGAAGTCTAGACTGGCGACAAAGTTGGAAGCGAGGGGGTTGTTCGGCAGAAACCGGTTGGCACGGCCGCCGACGATAAACAGGCTGATCGGCGGCACGTGACATCGAAATAGCAATGTGATAGATTGATATCAATGAAATCGGCATGATATCAATGACTGCTGTGACGATCAGAAACCTTCCGGAGGAAACGCATCGCGCCTTGCGGGTGCGCGCGGCCATCAATGGCCGCAGCACGGAGGCGGAAATCCGCGCCATTCTTGAAGACGCGGTTCGGCCGGAGGGCCGCGTCAGGCTGGGCTCGCTCTTGGCCGCCATTGCTCGCCGGGCGGGCGTGACGGACGAGGATGTTGAAGCACTCGAACAAGCCCGTGGGAAAAGCCCGGCCGAGCCGCCGAAATTCGAATGATCCTCCTGGACACCAATGTCGTTTCGGAGGTGATGAGAGCACAACCCAATCCCGCGGTCCTGGCCTGGCTGGATGATCAGGTTGCCGAGACACTTTATCTGTCCAGCATCACGCTGGCGGAAGTGCTTTTCGGCATCGAAGCCATGCCGGCCGGCCGACGCAAGAATGCGCTGGCCGAGGCCTTTGCTGGGATATGCGCAATCTTCGATCAGCGCATGCTGGTCTTCGACGTCGAGGCGGCGCGCCGCTATTCCAGCCTTGCCGCAAAGGCGAGAGCCGCTGGAAAAGGGTTCCCCGTGCCTGATGGGTATATCGCGGCCATTGCCGCCGCGAAGGGCTTTCAGGTTGCCTCGCGCGACATTGCGCCATTTTATGCGGCCGGCGTGTCGGTGATCAATCCGTGGGAGCCTGGGGCGTAGCCGTCCCATTCCGGAACAGTCTTTCCGGCATCGATCTTGCAATGCCGATAGTGCCGGTTAATCCCGGCCCCGGTCGCGTTCCAGATCGGGTTGTAGGCTCGCCGGGCTCGAGGGTGTTGGGGTTCTCGCCCGGCGGGTTTGCTGTCCCAGCGGTCAATGGGCTCCGCTTACCCGATGATCCTGTCCCGCAACCGGCGCAACCAAGCGGCGAAGGCCTGACCATGGCTGCACGCGTTGGGATTTGATCACGGTCATCTACGCCACGAATGCCGCGCCGCCAGCCGCGACGATCGGAATTTGCAGTTCACCAATCGTGCGGTGACGCCGGAGCAGCGGAACGGCTGGACGCCTTGTCCAAAAAGCGGCCCGACAGTTCCGCGCTCTGTTGGGGTGCGTTGGGTTAAACCGCCGGGCCTAGCCGACTCGGGGTGGGGAGTCGGCCGACCCAGAGATTACATTAGCAAGGCTGCATGAATATCACGGTTGGTTACATTCCACCGGTTTCGCTGAACTCGCCGGGCGAGGCCCCCAACAACTGCCTCAAGCCCGACGAGCTGCCGGAGATCAACCCGGCAATCGCTGCCTTGCAAGGCCGATGCCAGCGTTTCCGTCCTTGAATGATACGCCTAAGCCTCTGAACGCCTTAAAGGAACATGTCGTTTATCGAGATGTTGGGGCGCCATGGAAGCCTGCCAAACCGATTCGCCAATGGCAGCGACACTTGCCAAACTTCGCTGGCAGGAACGACTCAACTCGGCGAGCAGGCGGGTTTGGCCGTAAGTCTTGATTTTAAATGGTCGGAGTGGCGTGATTCGAACACGCGACCCCCTGATCCCAAATCAGGTGCGCTACCAGGCTGCGCTACACTCCGACGTCCCGCGGCGTATAGGGGGCGCACGCCCGGAAGGCAACACAAAAACGGAGCGCGGTTCGATCCGGCCGATGATGCTGTTAAGGCAGCCTAGAGATCGACCTTGGCGACGTTGTCCTTGTACTCCTCCTTCGGATCGTAGCCGAGCAGCATCTTGATGCCGGAGACGACGCTGGAGGCGTCGAGCCAAATCTCGGCCTGTTCAGGCTCGAAGCGAAGCAGCGTCAGCTTCGGATCGTCCCTGCCGCCTTCGAACCACGCTTCCACGTAGCGGTTCCACAGCCGGTCCATCACGACCCGGTCGTTATCGATCTGCAACCGGCCTTGCACCGTTGCGAAAAGGTCGTGACCCTTGGATACAAACGTCGCCGTTGCCTGGCTGCCGGAGGAAAGTCCAAGCACAAGCTCGGTGTCCCTGGCGGTGAAGAACCAGATCGGGCCCCTGGCCTCGGCTTCCAGTTGCGCCGTCATGGGGCGCGGGACGATGTTCGAGCCGTCAAGCCCGATCATCATTGTCATATCCGATTTCAGGGCTTTCCAGAGTTTTGCTTCGAGCTCATCGGGCGTCGGCATCTCGCTTCCTTTCGTCAGAGAAAGGCAAACGACCGACCGTCCTGTCTGTTCCTTGTGGCGGGCTCAGCTCTTCAGGCCAGCGATCTTCCTGGCGATCGCCGCGGCCTGGATTGTTGAGTTGGCGAAGCAGCCGCGAATGCTGGGCCGCATGCCGGTGAACCAGAGCCCGGGCAGCTTCGGGTCGTTCGCGGCGCCGTTGAACAGCGGCACGCCCTTGGCGTCCAGCACGCCGAGCTTGCCCAGCATCGGTTCCAGTCCGGTGCGGTAGCCGGTGGCGGCGATGACGATGTCGGGCGCTATTCGCTGGCCATTGTCGAGCACGACGTCGTCGCGCCTGAATTCGCGCAGCTGCGGCACGACGATGATGCGCCCGGCCTTGATGGCCTCGACCGCGCCGTCATCGGCGGCGATCGCGGTATAGTCGGAGCCGAGCCGGCTGGCGCCGCCCGACGGGGCAGGGGGCAGGCCGTATTTCGTCAGATCTCCGAACACCAAGCGTTGCGTTGCCGCCATGACCGCGTCCGCGAGCCATGTCGGCAGGTTGGCCATGAGCGGCGATATGCGGTGCACCGCGATCTTGCCGATGCGCTTGGGCAGCAGCGAAGGTCCGTTGCGCGCCGAAAGCCAGATCTGGCCGGTCTCGACGCGGGAGAGATGGTTGAGCGCGTCGAAGCCGGAATTGCCGGCGCCGGCCACCAGCACCTTCTTGCCGGCATAGTCGCTTGCCTTTCCGAAATCGGCCGAATGGATGATCCTGCCGGAAAAATCCTCCATGCCTGTCCAGGCCGGGATGAAGGGCTGCCGGTCCCGTCCGGTGGCGATCACCACATATCGCGCCGCCTTCAAGCCCTCGCTTGTCCGCAGCAGCCAATGGTCGCCTCGGAATTCGATCTCGTCGACCTCGACCCCGAAGGCGACCGGCAGCCGGTGCGTCTCGGCGAACTCATTGAGATGGCGCGCGACGGCGCTGCGGTGCGGGAAGGCCGGTGTCCCCGCCGGATAGGACACGCCCGGCAACGAAGACAGGTCGCGATGCGTGTTGAGGTGCAGATTGTCGTGGCGGCGGTGCCAGGGTTCGGCCAGCCTCTGCTCGCGCTCCAGGATCTGCGTCGTCACGCCGGCCATGGTCAACGCATGCGCGGCGGCAAGCCCGGCGGCGCCCCCGCCGACGACAATCGCGCCGTCCAATATCGCTGGCTTGCCGGCCCCCGACGGCGAGACTTCCGTATCCGCGCTCATTCGTATCTTTGTCGTCGCCATCATGCCATCAAGTGGCACGACCATGTATCCGATGTATGCCGCTCGCAGGCCAAAAGGAATAGGTGCGTGTTGCAAAGCCCCCCGGCATTGTGTCGCGGATTTTGCAAGCGCTGGCTAAAGCATGTCTCCCGAAAGTGGGAACCGGTTTCGGGATAAAGACATGCGTAAACTAAAAGACCTAAAGCGCATGGAGCGAATCCGAAGGATCGCGACGCGCTTTAATGAACCGGATCGGCATGGCGATGCACCAGCTTGAACGCGCCATCCTCCAGCCGAAACACTTCCGTCACCCGCAAGGTCATCTCGGTCGCCTCGCCGTTCTTGCCGATGCGCGCCTTGGCATGCTGCAAGCCGCTCCAGAACGCCAGATCGCCGCTCGCCGACGCTTGCAGCACTTCGAGGTCGGTGTTGCCGCCTTTGTGGAAGCTTGCGGCGTCGCGTTCGTAACGGCCGGCAACCGCTTCGGCGCCTTCGAGATGGTCGCCGCGCGGTGAGAAGAATGTCGCCGGCCCGACACGGGTGACGATCGCCTTCAGCGAGGCGGCATCGCCATTGACATAGTCCTCGGCGATCTTCTCGCGCTGCTTCATGAAGGCATCGAAGGACGAGCCGCCAGGATGCACCGTCCTGATCCATGTTTCGAGGCCGGCCATGAATTTTTCCAGGAAGGTGCCGGTGTCGGCATTGGTCACCGCGCCTTTGCCGTCCAGGAGTTCCGCGACATTGCCGATATAGGCCTCCGGCTGCTGCATCACCGGCATGTCGAGGAAGGCGAAGGTCTGCCTCAGCGCATGATTGGCGCCGAAAGCGCCCAGCTGATACGGCGTGACGCTGACGACCCCGGCAGGCAGTCCCTTGAACACGCTCTTGCCCGATGGGCGCGAGCCGACATCGAGCGCGTTCTTTAGGCAGCCGGGGATCGAGCGGTTGTATTCCGGGGTGACGAACAGCACCGCGTCGCATTCGCGTATCGCCGAGCGGAAGGCTGACCACGCCTCTGGCGGGTCGTCACCGTCCAGATCCTCGTTGTAGAGCGGCAGGTCGCCAATCTCGATGAAGCGGCAGCGCACCGAATCCGGCGCGCGGGCCGCAAGCGCCTTGGCGATCTTGCGGCTGAAGGACTGGGCGCGCAGGCTGCCCACAAGCACGGCGAGCTGCAGGACGGTGTGTTCTGTTGCATTGGTCATGGCGAAACCTCCGCTTCTGATTGAGGCTGACAGGAAAGGCTTGCCCGGCCCGGCCGCCCGACCTTTCGATAATGTCGCCGGCGCGGCGAGGTTCCCTGCGCCGTGGGAGCGCAGGGGCGCTTGCGGCCTTGCCGCCGCGGCCATTGCACAGTAATGACGGATTGGCGCGAGATTTCAGGCTCCCGATGGGACCCGGGAATGGCGCCGAACAACGGTGCCCGGTCTCCGGGGGCAAAGAGGTGGTCATGTCCGCGCGCATTTTCAGTCCAGCCAAAACCGCGATGCAATCCGGCAAGGCCAAGACCGGACATTGGGTGCTGGAGTTCGATCCCGCCCAGCGCAAGAAGATCGACCCGCTGATGGGCTACACCACTTCCGGCGACATGCTGAGCCAGGTGAAGCTCACCTTCGACACGAAGGAAGAAGCGATCGCTTATGCCGAAAGGGAAAAGATCGCCTATCGCGTCGAAGAGCCGAAGGAAGCCAAGCGCCGGCAGATTTCCTATTCGGACAATTTCCGCTATGACCGCAAGACGCCCTGGACGCACTGACTTCCCGAGTCTTGCATCGCTTGGCGTAACGCAACAGCCGGCTCGGCCGGCCGACGGTCCCGTAGCTCAGCTGGATAGAGCACCGGCCTTCTAAGCCGATGGTCGCAGGTTCGAATCCTGCCGGGATCGCCATTCCCTTGGCATTCTTGTCGATTACAAATGTACGCATTTTGCTTACACTATCTTGACTTGTGTACGCTATCTGCTTACGTAGGGCATGATCAAGTCATTCAAGAGCAAAGCGCTGGCCGATTTGTTCGAGACCGGGAAAACCGGGAAGATCGACGTTAAGATGCATAAGCGCATCCTGGTCAGGCTTGACCGACTTGAGGCGTCCGAGCGGCCAGAAGATATGAACCTGCCGGGATTTGATTTTCACTCGCTGAGAGGCTTCGAACCAACCCGCTATACGGTTCACGTGAACGGCCCATGGTGCATTACATTTGAATTCGACGGCGAAGACGCCGCCCGCGTCGATTTCGAGCAGTATCATTGAGGCGGACAGACTGGGGAAGTTTGATTGATGAGCGAGCACAAGCCGAAGCGTCCGATTGAGCGTTGCCCGTCCCACCCGGGAGCGTTGCTTGAGGACATCATCCCGGCGACTGGAAAGACCAAGGTGGAAATTGCCAGGCTACTCGGAATCTCCCGACAGCAGCTCTACGATATCACCCGCGAACGGAAGCCGGTTTCGCCGGCCGTTGCGGCTCGGCTCGGAAAAATGTTCGGCGACGGCGCTGCAATCTGGCTTCGCATGCAGGCGGCCTATGATGCCTGGCACGCCGAGCGGGAAGTGGATGTGAGTGCGATACCAACTTTGCACGCTGCTTAACAAAGTTGTTCGGCAATCCCGTAGCTTAGCTGGATAGAGCACTGGCCTTCTAAGCCGATGGCCGCAGATTCGAATCCTGCCGGGATCGCCAGCTTATTCAACGGGTTACGAGATCTGCCTGACTCCGGATCTAAACCCTCGCCAGCAGCTCCATCACAAAATCCACGAACGCCTGCACCTTGGCGGTGCGGTATTGTCGCGAAGGGTAGATCGCGTGGAGCGGGAAGAGCTCGTCCGACCAGTCCGGAAACAGGTCGATCAACCGACCGTCGCGAACCTGCTCGCGCGTGGCGAATTCCAGCACCTGCGCGATGCCGGCGCCGGCAAGGCATGCGTTGAGCATGGTCGGTGCGTCGGAGGTCATCAGCCTGGTCTGGACGCTGACCGGCAGCGCCTCGTTGCCGCGGCGAAATTCCCATTCATAGGCGCGGCCATGTGCGGCGTCCCAGAAATCGATGGCGTCGTGGTCGGGCAGGTCGGCAGGGTGCCGCGGACGCCCCTGGCGCTCGATATAGGCGGGCGCCGCGACGGTGAGTATGCGCGTCTCGAACAGTTTGCGCGCGGTGAATGATCCGGCCGGCGGATCGCCGAAGCGCAAGGCAAGATCGAACCCGTCCGCCACCAGGTCGCCCACCGCGTCGCGCATGATGAGCTCGAGGCGAAGCTCCGGATAGAGCGCCAGGAACCGGCCGGCATGCCCGGCCAGCACCAGTTGCGAGAAGAACGGGTCGACATTGACGCGCAACCGGCCGCGAACCACCGAGGTGGCGCCGGTGGCCTCGACCGCCGCCTCCTCGATGCCGTCGAGGTGGGGGCCGATCCGCTCGTGGAAGCGCCGGCCTTCGTCCGTCAGGTGCATGGTGCGGGTCGTGCGGTCGAGTAGCCGCACCCCGATGCGGGCTTCCAGCCGCTGGATGGCGCGTCCGACGCCCGAGGCGGTCATGCCGAGAGAGTCCGCTGCCCGCGCCATCGAACCGGCTTCGACCACCGCCATCAGCACCGTCACGCCGGACAGCAATCTTCCGTCATAGGGCATGCGCCATTCCCAACCTGGAGTCCGGATTATGATGACATATCGGCGCTGGCATCAGCAAGCCAAGGGTGTGAAAAGACCGGCCAGAGACCGCCGGCCCGTCGTGGCCGCCGGCGGTGATCCCGTTCAACCGTCAGAAACCAAGGAAAGATCATGTACGCAGTTACCGCCATTACCGGCCGCGTCGGCGGGGTTCTTGCCGAAACGCTGCTGGCATCAGGCCATGAGGTTCGGGCCGTTGTTCGCGACGAAGCCAAGGGCGCGCCGTGGCTGGCCAAAGGCTGCGAGGTCGCTGTCGCCGATCTCGGCGATCCCGGGCCTCTGGCCGCCGCACTTTCTGGCGTCGAGGGCGCGTTCATCCTGTTGCCGCCGGTCTATGATTCCGAACCCGATTTCCCGGACGTGCTGCCGAAGATCGCCGTCGTCCGCGAGGCGCTGCACACGGCGCTGCCGCCCAGGGTCGTCGTGCTGTCGACGATCGGCGCGGACGCCGCCGAGCCCAATCTGCTCAACGTGTTGCGCCTGCTGGAACAGGCGCTCGCCGATCTGCCCGTGGCCGTGACGTTCCTGCGCGCCGCATGGTTCATGGAAAATGCCCAATGGGACCTCGCCTCGGCGCGCGATCAGGGCGTGATCGACAGCTACCTCCAGCCGCTCGATCGGCCGGTCGCGATGATCTCGGCCGCCGATGTCGGCAGAACCGCAGCGGAACTCTTGCTCGAGGATTGGAGGGGCCACCGGGTGATCGAGCTGGAAGCGCAACACAGGGTATCGCCGAACCAGATCGCCGCAGCCTTTGCAAAGGCGCTCGGCCGCGAGGTCGAGGCACGCACCGTCCCGCGCGAGCGCTGGGAGACGATCTTCCGCGAGCAGGGCATGCGCCATCCCGAAATGCGCATGCGCATGCTCGACGGCTTCAACGAAGGCTGGATCGACTTTCGCGATCCGGATGCGCTAAGGCTCAAGGGGAGGACTGGGATCGACGAGGTGATTGCGAAGCTCGTCGGCGCGGCTAGGCGGTAAGCGGACTCCGCGGAATCGGATTTGACGAGGATGGGTAACGCGCAGCGCTTAGAAGTCTTGCGCCACCCTGCCGCTGGTGCCCCCAAGATATGTATCCCAGATATAGTTGCGGATCAGTTTTCGATGGTCCGTAGTTCTGCGGTGATAACTGGGACGGTCGGGGTAGGATACGCCGGCGACATGGAAGAACGCTTCCTCGATCATCTCGTGGCGCCCGACCGCCCCGGCCATCGTCATCGGGGTTTCCCGAGCGACGGCAATGGCAACGTCGCTTGCCCTGTCCAGATGCGTGTAAAGGACGTTCCAGTTTGCGCCGCCAGTATCAAGCCCGATGTTCAAGCGTGGTTCGAAGTTCAGCTTGCGCCCGACCGTGGCGGAGAAGCGATAGAAGCAGAAGCCTGCCCATAAATTCCAATGCCGATCGGTCGGCTTCGGCTGGTGGATATGATTTCGACCTGGAAGGAACAGCTTGCCGTACACAGCCTTGCCTTCCATCCTGGATGGGATGTCAAATGGCACGACCGGCAAACAGTCATGATCAATGAAGCCGAATAGCTCGGGCTCCAGATGCCGTATAATGTTGTGATAAGCCCAGGTTATCGCGGTTCCGTGCGATCTCGACAGATGTTTTTCCACCCGCATCGGAAGCGCCAAATAAGGCACGCCTCTCACCTTGCAGATGTTTTCTATTGCTTCTCTCGATGCCTGATCGGTCGAATTGTCGACGACTGCCAGGGTCATTCCCGGAGGGTGCATTTCCCAGGCCTTGGCCAATGCATCTATGACCCAGGGCGTATTGAACGCCACCGTGAAGCAGACACGCGATGTATCACTTGCCTTGAGACGATCTGCAAAAGCACGTCCAGCAGCTCGGCCGCGATATTCGAAGGCCTTGTATACCAAGCCATTTCTGACTTCCTTCGCCGTGATGACTGCCGGCGATCTGGTTATGATATCGACAATCTTCAGACCCATCTGGCGTGCATAGCCTGACGTCAGGAGTAAGGGAAGTCCGCTGTTCAATCCCCCTAGGTTCGATATGGAATAGACATCTAAGACGCCGCCGGACCGAATGTCTCTCCGGCCACCAGGCGATGGTCGTGCCTTGATCAGTGAGGCTTTTGTCTGCGGTAGTCCTCACGCCAAGCTTAAAACGACCACCTATCCCGCTGCCGCCACAGGTCCATGGGAGCTCGCCACAAGCGATACCAGCCGGCCCTCTTTACCTGATCGGCTATCGGAGAGTCGCCATACATGTCGAAGAACTTCAGCACGCGAGGGCTGGCGAAAGCCTTTTTGCCACGTGTGTTGTAGTCGCTGACCGGAAGGCGATGTCGGCTGAGAGACAGGCCATTTCGAGACAGTGCAACACCGATGCAAAACTGCTCGGGTGCGTCTGTATTGGTCAATTCATGTACGGCCAGCATCGCAGAATAGGCCTCGGTTAGCGACCCGACATTGGCTCGATGGATGCCAAGGATTCCGCTTTGCCACATCGGTTCGTGGCCTGTCAGGGTGTAGTCTCCGATCTTGACGCCTTTGCCCGTGAGAACCGGGTAAAGCCGATGCTCGCCCTCGCACTTCCGCATGAAGGAACGGGTCGGCGAAATCTGTCGGAACCCTCTGGATGGATTGACATAAGGATAGTGGTCGGAGTCCATGAAGATCAGACGGTCCGCCCGCTGCAGGATCTCGATCAGGCACGCGGCCTTGATGCCGAAATGATAGCGCCGGCCGAAAGACATCAGCTCCTTCTGGTCGGCGGTGATGGCCATCGTTTCGACCGGGTATCGGCGAAAAAGCTCGGGCCTGTCGGTTGCGATAATTATTTTAGCGCCAGGGCAATTGTGCAAAAGCTTAAGCGCGCTGAGCAGCGCGCCGAAGTGATAAACCTCGTTATCGCCATAGGCGATATAGCCGAAAACGTCGTTCATTCGATCTATGGGAGATGTCTGAGACGCCTCCACTACCAACACAGGCAACCCCAATCTACTCGAAAGTTCCCGATCTGGGTGTGCGGATCACAGGTTCTCGGGTGGATCGCTCCCCTTGCACTGATCAAAGTTCCAGGTTGATGGTTCGGACGGTCCGAGGCTATGTCGCAGAAGTATCGGGAGGGATTTGGATGTCGGCGCTTTCCAAATGGCTGAGGGACGCACGCTCCAAGTTGCCGGAGCATGTGACGGTTGGCCGCCACACTTACGGCGTGACATGGCGAAAGGTCCTGTTTCCCTCAAAGGAGGCCCCGCTGCGGGTCGGAGCCTTCTGCTCGATTGCCGGCCGGGTGCTTTTCATTTGCTCCGGCCAGCATCCGACCGCGAGCGCAACCACGTTTCCGATTTACAGCCGGCTGCTGAAGCAGCCGGAGCCGATCGCGGAAGACAGCAAGCCGGCCGGCATCACCGTGGGCAATGACGTCTGGATCGGCAACGGCGCCATGATCTTGCCGGGCGTCGAGATCGGCGACGGCGCTGTCGTCGGGGCAGGGGCGGTGGTCACGAAGAACGTGCCGGCCTACGCGATCGTCGGCGGCTCGCCCGCAAGGCTGATCAGATACCGCTTTTCGCAGGACGTCATCTCAAAGCTGCTCGCCATCCAATGGTGGCTTTGGGACGATGACAAGGTCAAACGCGAGGCGGGTCTGCTGACCGGCCCGATCGAGACTTTTATCGAGAGGCATTCTGTGGCAGGCACCGCAACGAAATGACGGGCGGCGGTTAGCGGAACGATGAAATCGTGTTTCTTCCTGGCGACGGATGCCGGCTACTTCCCATATGCCTGCCTGACGGCGCGCCGGATACTGGATGTCTCCACCCCGATAGACGGCTTTCTGCTCTACACCGGCGCGAGCCAGGCGGATATTGAAGTCGCCCGGCATCTGCTGGAAGGCAAGGTCGAGCTGGTCGATGTCGCCGACTTCATGACGAATTTCGGCTTTCGCTTCGGAACCTACAGCATTGCCGCTTACACTCGGCTTTTCGCCGACCGGCTTCCGGTTTTCGAGCCGTATGACCGCATCGCATACACGGACTGCGACGTTCTCTTCAACCGGGACATCAATGACCTTGCCAGGCAGCGGCTGCGCGCCCCGCTGCTCGCCGCTCACGACGACTACATGTATTTCCGGCCCTCTTACCGGCAGAAGCTCAAGCTGGCGCCAGGCGCGCCATATTTCAATTCCGGCGTCGTCGTCTTCGATATGAACGCTGTCCGGGAGAATGCGCTGCTGGAGCGCACGCGAAAGACCGCTATTGACGGAAGCATGAACGACCAAAATGCCCTGAACGTCGCCTTCGAGGGCAAATGGCAGACGATGCACCCGAACTGGAACCTGCAGTCGCTCGGAGAATTCCGCTTCTCGCAAGCCTGGGCCAGGCATTTCGCCGGCGGCAAGCCGTGGGGCAATCAGGTCGGAGTCGAGTTGGAAGCGCTGCGCATCTGGCGGGACCTGGCAAGGGACACGCCCTGGGGCAGGCCTTTCGAGCAGCGCATACCGTTCGAACGCGGCGTGGTGAAGCGCTTCCTCCGGCGCTTCGACGCGGTTGCCGGCCTGTTCGGCAAGGACGTGCAGCGCCGCAGGGCCAGATATGACGGCAGCAGGATGCACGCGATCTATGCCAGGCAGGCGGATGAAGGCGCGATGGCCGTGCAGTTTCCGGAAGTGCTTGGCGGTTTCGCTTGAAAAGGCCGTCGTCTGCCTGTTGGCCCGATCGACCATGTGCTGTGGATAGTAACCGCTCGTTCACCATGTTCCGGCACTTGCGTTGCGGCCTGGCGCCCGACTCGCCGAAATGGAAAGGCCTGAGCCCGTCAGGCAGCCCTAAGCCCAGCGGCCGGCGTTTTCATGTACCCCAGGGGATGTGTGCTGAACGCGTTCCGCAGTATGCGCCGGCCGTAACTTCCCTTGTATGGAAAATGGAAGCCCGCCGCGGCAATGGGAAACCGCGACGGGCTTGGCGACGCCCCAACGGGACGCCTGGGAAATCGAGGCTACGCCAGCAGTCCGGCGATCTTCGCCGCCTTGCGCAGCGTCTTGCGGGCTTCCACCGGGCTGCGCAGCCCGTCAAGCGCGTCGCGGCAGACGCGGCTCGCCGAGCGCCAGGCGCCGTCGCGCGCCTGTCCTGGCCAACGTAGGTCGAGGCATTCCATCGCCTCGAAGCAGCTCGATACCTTGCGTTGGCCGTTTGGTTGGAAATCGATCACGACCGGTTCGGAAAACCAGACATCGTTCATCACTTTCTCCATTTTTATGATCGTCTTTTGGGCTAGCAATAAGCGCCGGATGGCGCCGATGCAGGCCGAGGGCGATTGCCGACCCGCGCGTTAACCAACCATCCCGCATTAGGTTCCGAAGAATTTCGAGGTTTCGGCAGGCCGCGCTCGGACAGGCTCACGAGGAGCGTCGGACTCGCGGCCAAGCCGCTCGAAAATCACGTGACCAAAGTCACTGGCCGCCTCCTCGCGGACGGCGCTGATGAATCCGCAAGGCCGATGAAACGCGGGAAAACCTCTCATGATTATCGCCGTGCTTGCACTCGCCATGACCGCCGCGACGTTGATGGCGACCGCTTTCGGGCTCTATAAGGAGGTTCGGCAAAGCCGTGCGCACGCTGAAGCGGATCGGTTGCGCGCGTTTCGAACCGCGCGGCGCCCTCCCGCCAACGCGCAACCGATAGGGGCCGGCGCGACTAGGCATGCTCACGCCGCTTTCCCTGGCCATGTGCATTTTTCGGGCTGGGATCCTGCTCTCTCCGGCAGTGTTCGCGGTGCTGGTGCTTTTTGTGGCTTTTCTATCGATAGGCAGCCGCGTGTAACAAGGCGCTGCCATGCCCTATTCGACCAGCACATGCGCTTCGCGCGCGGCGACGACGAAGGCCTCCCTGGCGGCATCGGCCGTGACGTCGCCGCGGATCGCGCGGCGGCAGGCCCGCAGCGCCTCGCCATGCAGCGCACTGCCGGCATCGCGCCATTGGCCGGTCAGCAGCTCGGCGGCTTGTTCGGCGTTGGAGACGTGGCGGATCGACCCGGAAAGGCCAACGGCGACTTCAACCGGCCTGGAGAACCATCCTTGGATCATCGTGAAACCTCCCGAACCTGTCGGAACAGGATATTCTGCCGTTGCGTTCCGTGCCGGAACGTCAACTTACCGTGAAGCCGCTTCGCGTGGGCGGACCACGTTGCTCATCTTCCAAGCGGCCTGCGCGAAAGCTCGATCAACTCCGCCTCGTCGGTAATGCCTGCCATGTAATTGGCCAGGATACGCGAGGCGCGTGCTTCCTTCTGCTCAGTGGTCTCGTCCTCGATGCTGCCATTTTCATAGACACGGCCAAGCATGGCCGTCTCGTCAGGAGTGAATGTGTTGCGGGCATTGGACGCGATGGACATGGCTTCCTCCTTGAGCCGGGCTCCTTTTTTGCCCAGCTAATATTATCATGTTTCAAGGTTGAGCGTGAGTCGCTGCGAGGTATCCTTGCCATGTGCTTCGGCTGACGCCGATCTTGCCTGAGCCTGGCCGCTGTTTTGCCGGCCTTGTTATATTCTTGCCGAACGAGCGCTGCGCTGATACGTATTAGCAGCGCGGAATTTTTCCGAGTCTGCATTGACTTGAGCCCGAAAAAGCGCCGCGCGTTCTGTCCGAGACCAGCAACCTCGACGTGGTGGCAACCGGATTACGAAGGGGTTCTGGTCGAAAAGAAGCAAGGCAGGTCCCGCGTCCAAACCGGGGCAGGCTCATCAACGCTCTGGAATTCTGAAGCCATTGCCCCCATGGCCTTCGGAAGAGCATGAAGCATGGGGAAATCGATGGTTACCAAGAAACTTACCGCCAACGCAGAAAGTGCGGCAGCCTTTCTTGCGGTGATGGGCAACGAAAAGCGTTTGCTCATCATGAACTACCTTGCCGAGGGCGAACTCTCTGTCGGCGTGCTCGCCGACAAGGTCGAACTCAGCCAATCAGCGCTGTCGCAACACCTGGCCAAACTGCGCAGGTTTGGCCTTGTAGAAACCCGCCGTGATCGTCAAATGGTCTATTATTCCTGCAAGTCTTCGGCAGCGCGCGAACTTCTGGCGTTGCTCGATGGCCTGCTGGCCACGGACAAGCCGCTTGCCGGACCGGCAAGGCAGGCCTTCGTCGAGAGGATGCGGCGGCCGCAGGCCGCCTGAACGGACTGCTACGCACGGGCGAGGCCGGGGGGCCTTCGTCCGGTGCGGCGCCTTGATGGCGCAGACTGCGATGAAGCGGGCCGCGTCGCGACGCCGCCCCGGTTCCCCTGCATTTCCAAGCCGCTCCGCCGTCCCGCCGGTTGGACAGACGGTCATCACGTTTCTTTGAAAAGCGCTGTCTCGATGTCGGATGCTCTCTGCAAGTCGCTGATAGAACGCGCTTTTCTTGGCCGGTTGGGCACGCAGACCGTCCGGAGGTTACGGATTTGTAAGTCGCCCGGCTGAGCCCTGCTGGCTAGACTTCGAGTCGATCCACACCCCCGGATCATGACGGTGCCGAGCTTCCACTTCGGCTCCGTAAGAGGCTCGCCGCTCCGGCGGGCCTCTTTCGTTTCTGGACCGGGACAATTCCAGGAAGGTGTGGGCGGGTTCCCGCATAGGCCGCGTCAAAGGAGAGAACGGTCCGCCGTTTCCGTGAATGGGAAACCGCTCTACGGCGACGCCTTCTCTCTGGCGATCACGCTCCTCACCGCCAGCACCAGCACCGTGATGACGATCAGGATCACCGAAAGCGCTGCGATCGCCGGATCGATGTTGTCGCGCAGGCCCATCCACATCAGGCGCGGCAGCGTGATTGCATTCACCGAGGTGATGAACAGCGTCACGCCGATCTCTTCCCAGGAAAGCACGAAGGAGAGCAGGGCGGCGGTGACGATGCCGAACTTGATATTGGGCATGATGACGCGCGTCGCGCGTTCCCACACACTGGCGCCAAGCCCGCGCGCGGCAAGATCGATGCGCCGGTCGAGCTGGCTGAGCGAGACCAGGATGAGCACGGTGGCGAATGGCACCGTCATCACCGAATGCGCCATGGCGACACCGAGCCATGTATCGTAGCCGAAGAACGAGGTGAGGCCGGAGATCGAGGTGAGCAGGAAATAGAGCGTCACCGCCGACACCACCGGCGGCACCACCATCGGCAGCAGCACGAAGCCGACAAGGGCCGCGGTGAAGCGCGGCTGGAACATCCAGACGCCGAGGCTGAAGGTGAGGGCAAGCACCGTGGAGAGCGCGCTGCTCACCACGCCGATCCGGATCGACAGCAGGATGGACTCCAGCCAGCGAGGATCCTCGATCAGCGAGCGGTAGTGGCGCAGCGACAATTCACCCGTCGGCATGGTCAGCATGCGGCTCGGTGTCAGCGACACCGGGATGACGGCAAGCAGCGGCATCAGCAGGAACAGCGCCACCAGCACGGCGAGGAGAAGCGAGACAGGCCCAGGACGGTAGGTTGGCATCGCTACACCAATTGCTTCGGTTTGACGTAGCGGAAAAGCAGCGCCATCAGCGCGCCGACGAACACCACCAGCACGACGCTGATCGCCGCGCCCAGCCCCCAGTCCGGGCTCTGGAAGATGCGCAGATAGATCAGCTCCGCGATCATCACGCTGCGGCCCCCGCCGAGGATTGCCGGCGTGACGAAGAAGCCGAGCGAGAACACGAAGGTGATCATCGCCGAGCCGATGATGCCGGAGCGCGTCATCGGCACGAACACGGTCCAGAAGGTGCGCATGCGGCTAGAGCCCAGCCCGCGCGCCGCGAGCAGCACGCGCTCGTCCAGGCTGCGCATGGCGGAAGCCAGCGGGAACACCGCGAAGGGGATCAAGAAATGCGACATGCCGACGATGACGCCGAATTCATTGCGCACCAGAGTCAGCGGCTCGGAGATGAAGCCGATCGATTGCAGCCAGGTGTTGATCAGGCCGCGGTTGGAGAGCAGCGCCACCCAGCCGAAGGCGCGGGTGAGTACCGAGATCCAAAACGGCACCAGGATGCAGAATTCGGCCAGCACGCGCTGCACGGGTGAGCCGCGCACCCACACCACGGTGATGGCGTAAGCGGCGGTAACCGAAACGAGAGTGACGATTGCCGCGATGCGCAGCGTGCGGATGAACACCGACTGCACCAGATCGTCGGTGAGCAGCGCGTGGTACTGGCCGAGCCCGGGCGTGGGAAGCGTAAAGCTCCACTTCACCACGCCGAGGAACGGCCAGGCATAGGCAAGGACCAGGAACAGCAGCAGCGGCGCCATCAGCAGCGCCGCGCCCATCCTGTCGGAGAGGGTGCCTCTCATCAGTGAGAAAGTCTCCGCCCGGTCAGGCGGAGATGATCTTGGTGTATTCGTCGAGCGCTGCGCCGTAGTTCTTGGCGTACCACTCCATGTCGAGCGGGATCTGCTTGGCCATGTTCGCCGGATCCACCGGGTTGATGCGCTTCTTGTCGGCCGGGATGAGCGCATCGGCCGCCGGATTGGCCGGGCCCTGTCCGAGCTTTTCGAACATCACCAACTCCTTCTGCGGATCCTGGGTGCTGGCGATGAACTTCATCGCCGCGTCCTTGCCGCCGGGATTGTTCTTGAGCACCGCCAGCGCGCCGGGCGAGATCAGGCCCTGGTCCCAGATGAACTTGATCTGGCCGCCCGAGTCCTGCTCGATCAGCGAGGCGCGGGTCGACCACACGATCGCCATCGAGGCCTCGCCGTTGAGCAGCACGCTCTGGCTCTCGGCGCCGCCGCCCCAATAGGAGACGACGTTTTCCTTGAAGGCGGCGATCTTGTCATGCGCGCGCTTCAGATCGAGCGGATAGAGCGAGGCAGGCGCGACGCCGTCTGCGAGAAGGGCTGCTTCCCAGCTCGACACGCCCCATTTGTAGAGCGAGCGCTTGCCGGGGAATTTCTTGACGTCGAAGAAGTCGGCCATGCCGGTCGGCGCGTTGGAGCCGAACTTCTGCGAGTCGTAGGCGATCACATAGGAGAAGAAGTAGGTGGAAGCTGCGTACTCCCAACCGAAGCCCGGCCGCATCTTGCTCTTGTCGACGATCTTGTAGTCGATCGGCTCGAGCATGCCCTGACCGCCCAGCGTGATCGCCGAGAACGGATCGACGTCGACGAGGTCCCAGGTTGGCGCGCCGCTCTTGAACTGCGCGGCGATGGCGCCTTCGGTCGGGCCCGAGCCGTCCATCTTGACCGGAATGCCGGTGTCCTTGGTGAAGGCCTGGCCATAGGCGGCGTCGTAAGCCGTGATGGCGTCGCCGCCCCAGTTCACCAGCACCAGCCCTTTGGTCTCGGCGAAGGCGCCGGTCGAGCGCAGCAGCAGCGGCGTGCCGGCGAGCACCAGGCCCGCAAGCTGCGCGAACTGCCGGCGTGAGATCTCGCCGCGCTTTGTCCGCTCGGCCAGCGATTCGATCGTCTGTTTCTTTGTGTCGTTCGTCATGTCAGTTCCCCTTGTTGTCGTTGATTTGAACCGTAAGCCGCCGCGGTGATGTGTCTGGCCGCGACGGCGGTGCTTACTGTCCTCCATCCGGAAGGAGGAAACCCTTCTCCGCTGGCCATGTAAGCCAGACCGAATTGCCTTTGCTCAAGGCGGCGGCCGCGACCTCGTTCGGCACCGAGACGGTGACCCTGGCGCCCTGGCGCGTGGTGAGGTCGAGCTTGGTCGCCGCACCCAGATAGGTCGAGGCGACGGCCGTCGCGGCAATGCCGTTCTCATTGATTGACGCTTCCGGCGCGATCGACATGTCCTCGGGGCGGATGGCGAGGATGGCGTCGCCTTTGATCGCCTCGGCCTTGCAGCGCATGTTGACCGCGCGGTCTTCGCAGAGCCCCGTGGCGCCATTGTCGGCGGGGCGCACGCCCTTCACCGGCAGCATGTTGATCTCGCCCAGGAACTCGGCGACGAAGCGGTTGGCCGGCCGATCATAGACCTCGTCCGGCCTGCCCACCTGCAACAGCTTGCCGTGATTGAAGATGGCGACGCGCGACGACAGCGCCAGCGCCTCGCTCTGGTCGTGGGTGACGAAGACGAAGGTCGTGCCGGTCTCCTGATGCAGCCGCTTCATCTCGGCCTGCATCTGGCCGCGCAGGCTCTTGTCCAGCGCCGAGAACGGCTCGTCGAGCAAGAGCACGCCCGGCTCGAACACCAGCGCGCGCGCCAGCGCCACGCGCTGCTGCTGGCCGCCGGAAAGCTGCGCCGGCAATTTCTTCTCGTGGCCTTTCAGCCCGACGCGTTCGACCATCTCGCCGACACGGCTCTTGATTTCCGAGGCGGATTTCTTGCGCACCTTGAGCGGGAAGGCGATGTTCTGTTCCACGCTCATATGCGGGAACAGCGCATAGCCCTGGAACACCATGCCGGCGGCGCGCTGCTCCGCCGGGCGGTTGGTGATGTCGACACCGTCGCTGAAAAGCTTGCCCTCGCTCGGCTGCACGAAGCCGGCGAGGATCATCAGGAAAGTGGTCTTGCCGGAGCCGGAGGGGCCAAGCAGCGTCAGGAACTCGCCGCGGCCGATATCGAGCGACAGATTGTCCAGAGCCCGGAACGAGCCGAAGCTCTTGCCGATCCCTTTCGCTTTGATTTCTGCGGCCCGGCCGGGTTGCTGCATCCTGGCTCTTTCCTCAGTTCCCGATGAAATCGTAGGCATGGCTGCGGCTCACCGCAACCGAATAGTTTTCGCCTGATCGGCAAATTTGATTCACGGGTGAGTAGAGTGGCGACGCGGAAGCACCGATCAATACTTCGCCAGGCTGCTCTCCGACAGCTTCGCCCTCAGCCAGTCGCCGAAGGCATTGAGCACCGGGTGCCCCGCCTTGGCGTGCTCGAAGACGAGGAAATAGGATCGCGGCGAGGGGACGGTGGCCTCGAACGGCTTGACCAGCCGGCCTTCGCTCAGCGCCTGGCGGCCGGTCAGCTCGTCACCCAGCGCAATGCCCTGGCCGGCGATCGCCGCCGAGAAGACGAGGTTCATATCGGAAAAGAAGATGCCGCCTTCGGTATCTGGATTTTCCACCTTGGACAGCGCCAGCCAGCGCGCCCAGTCCTCGGTGTCGCTGAGATGGAGCAGGCTGGCGCGCAGCACGTCGGCGGGTTTGGAAAAACCGCCGATCTTGTTGAGCAGTCTCGGGCTGCAGAGCGGCGTGAAGGAGACTTCGCAGAGCAGCTCCACGGCCCGGTTCGGCCAGTTGCCGACGCCGAAGGCGATGAAGGCGTCGGCGTCCGGATTTGAGACATCGTCGAGCCGCCGCGGCGTGAGCACCGAGAGTGTCACGTCCGGATACATTTGCTGGAACTCGCCGATATGGGTGCACAGGAACATCGAGGCGAAGCCCGGCGGACAGGAGATGGCAAAGGAGCCGCCGACGCCCGCGCCGCTGTTCTGCGTCCTCGCGTCGCCGAGCACGGTCAGCGCCTTGCGGACATCGGCCGCGTAGCGCTGGCCACGCGGCGTCAGCGCCACGCCCTTGCCGATGCGCTGCAACAGATCGAAGCCAAGGTCGCGCTCGAGCAGCCGAAGCTGATGCGAGACGGCGCTGCGGGTGAGGTGAAGCTCGTCAGCGGCGCGCCATACGCTGCCGTGACGAGCGAAGCTGTCGAGGGCGCGCAGCGCCTGCGTGGAGGGTATTCGCAAAGGGCCTCAGGTGAACCGAATTTGCACGAACCGGGAAAACATATCACTTTTTGACGAGCCGCTTCACTGCTTTTCTTGGACCATGGACAAACCGGTGACGAGTTCCGCGCAAGAAACGGCGCTTGCCTGCATCGACGGCATCCAGCCGCTGCTGTCGGCCTGGACGCGCACCATCTTCGATTTCGGCGAGACCGCCTGGCGCGAATACCAGTCGGCGGCCTGGTATGTAGAGCGGCTGAAGCGCGAAGGCTTCTCGGTCGAGGAAGGCTCGGGCGGCATGCCGACGGCCTTCTGCGCCCACTGGACGAATGGCGACGGCCCGGTGATCGGCATGTATGGCGAATATGACGCCGTGCCCGGCAACTGCCAGGACGCCGCGACGGTGAAACGGCCGCGAGAAGGTTTGGGATTTCAGGCCGGCGGCCATACCGACCCGCATTCGGGCCTCGGCATCGGCAGCCTTGGCGGGCTGCTGGCCACCAAGGCGGCGATGCTGGAGCATGGCATCAAGGGCACGCTGCGCTTCACCGGGGAGCCGGCGGAGAAGGTGAGGGGCTCGAAGCCGATCCATGCGGCAAAAGGCTATTATGACGACCTTGCCGGCATGATCTCCTTCCATCCCTTCTACATGCTGCCGCTCTGCAACACCCCGCGCTGGGACACGCATTGCGGCGCCGCCTATTCGATGATCTTTCGCTTCGTCTGCGACGAACCCGAAAACTGGGGCCGCGCGGCAAGCGACGCAGCACCGATCCCGCAGGCGCACTCCGCGGTAAGGGCGCCGGGCGCCAATGACGCGCTGATGATGATGTACATGGCCTCCAAGGCGCTGCGCGATTCCATGCTCACCCATCAGGGCGGCTGGTCGATCAGCGAGGCGATCCTCACCGCAGGGCAGGCGACCGCCGACAATTTGCCGGCGGGCCTCGCCGAGATCCAGTACATGATCCGCGTGCCGACCATTGCCATGGCCGAGCAGGTGACAGCAGTTCTCGACCGCAACGCCGAGGCGGCGGCCAGGATGAGCGGCTGCCGCCACGAGCGCCATTGGGTCTCGAAGTCGCGGCCGGGGCTCGCCAACCACGCCATGGCCGACATCACCTATCAGGCGCTCTCCACCGTCGGCGCGCCGCAATGGAACGAAGAGGCGAGGGCGATCGCCCGCGAGGTCCAGGTCAATGCCGGCGGCGAGGCGACCGAAAATCCGTTCATCGACGAGCTGGAACGCTTGATCGCACCGCAAGAGGCCGAGGCGATCCTGCGCCGCGACCTGCCGCCCTCGCAGGTGAACTCCACCTCGGACGACTACACCGATATGAGCTGGCACGCGCCGACGTCGCGTTTCTATGTCGCCCGCCCGGCGCTGCGCGCGGCCAAGGGCCATGTCTACCCGTCCTGGGCGATGAACGCGCTGGGCGGCATTTCTGCCACCATCGATCCGATGGTCACCTGCGCCGCCAAGACGGTCGCGCTGACGGCGCTGCGCCTGCTGGAGGACAAGGCCGCGCGCGACGCCGCGATGGACGAGTTCGTCAGGCGGACCGGCGGCGGCATCGGCGGCTCGAACTGGATCGCGCCGCTTTGCGACTATGAACCGCCGATCAACTTCCGCTGGCCGGAATATGTCACTACGCCGCGCGGGCGCGACTGGTGGATCCCGGCCGCTTCCACCGCATGATACGAAACAAACCATCCAGAGGAGAACACCATGACCGTCCATGACCGCATCGTCGCCGAGCCGTTCTCGCTGCAGCGCCGCAATCCCAATGGCGGCACCAAGCCGCTGACCGCCTGGGGCTTCGCCAACGAGACCGATGTGCTGACCGACGTGCTGCTCGGCTCGCCCAATTTCCTGCGCCACCTGTCGACCAGCTCGCTGTCCAGGAAACATCTGCGCGAGGCGCCCTGCAACGTCCAGATCGCGCAGGCGCAGCACAAGGACCTCGTCGCGGCCTACGAGCATTTCGGCGTCAACATCCATTGGCACGAGCCGACCCCGGAACTGCCGATGCAGGTCTATTCGCGCGACTCCAGCGTCATGACGCCCTACGGTGCCTTAATCACCGCGATGGCCAATTGGTGGCGGCGCGGCGAGAACTACGCCGCCATCCGCACCTATGAGAAGCTCGGCATCCCGATCTACGACATGGTGACGGCCGGCACTTTCGAGGGCGGCGACTTCAACGTCATCGAGGATGGCGTGGTTCTGATCGGCTGCGGCGGCGCCCGCACCCAGGAAGAAGGCGCCCGCCAGGTGAAGGAATGGTTCGATAAGGAAGGCTGGGAGACGCGTCTCGCCTTCATTGACGAGTACTACGTCCATATCGACCTGATGGTGGTGCCGGTCGCCGAAAAGCTCACCGCCGTCTGCCTCGCCTGCACCGAACCCGGCATCGTCGACTGGCTGAAGGGCAAGGGCCACGAGATCATCGACGTGCCCTTCCAGGACACGATGGCGCTCGGCTGCAACTTCATGTCGCTCGGCAAGGACAGGGTGATCGCGCCGACGTCGAGCAAGACCCTGATTGGCCAGCTGAAGGCGCGCGGCTTCGAGGTCGCGGCCGTCGACATGAGCGAGATCTCCAAGACCGGCGGCGGCATCCACTGCATGGCGCAGGCATTGAAGCGCGTACCGGCGTAACGGGCTTTCAAGGTCCGAAACCACCAACGGAATGCTTACCCCTGGCTGTGGGGCCAGGGGATTTCTCTTTGCAGGCCCGGCCTGTCAGGAGACTTCGCCATATCCGTTCCGATCATCCGCGCCCTGCGTTAGGCTCTCGCCATCCTGAAACAGGATTGCCGCAAAGATGATCGTCCAGGCCTGCATCAACGGCGCCCGTCCCGCCGACTTCCACCCTGCCTTGCCGCTCGACCCAGAAGCCATGGCGCGCGACGCCTCGGCCTCGGTCGCAGCGGGCGCGGCCGAGCTGCATGTCCATGCGCGCGGCACCGACGGCAAAGAGAGCCTGGCGCCGGAAGCGATGGACAGGACGGTCGCAGCACTCCGCCGCGCCTGTCCGGGCACGCTGATCGGCGTCTCCACCGGCGCCTGGATCGAGAAGGATGATCGGCGCACGCTGGTCGCCATCTCCGGCTGGCGTGAGCTGCCCGACTATGCCTCGGTCAATCTCAGCGAAACGGCGGCGCCCGAGGTGATGGAGGCCTTGCGCGGCCGCGGCGTCGGCATCGAGGCAGGGCTGGCCTCGATCGGCGACGCGCTCAGGCTTGCCAGTCTCGACCATGGCGGGCGGGTGCTGCGCCTGCTGATCGAGATTTCAGAACAGGCGCTGGACGAAGCCTTCGCCGTCGCCAACGGCATCGAGAAGGTGCTGCAGCGCGAGGGTATCCACCGCTCGATCCTGCTGCATGGCGAGAACGCGACCGTGTGGCCTTTTGTTCAGCGGGCGGCGCTGCGGAAATTCTCGACGCGGGTCGGGCTGGAGGACGGAAAGCACCTGCCGGATGGCAGTGTGGCGGCGGATAACGCGGCGCTGGTGGCAGCGGCTGTCGAGATATATCGGTCTCGATAAGAAGTACTGGCCAGGCTGGCGGGACAGCGCCCCC
>CCNC01000034.1 GCA_000824845.1 Mesorhizobium sp. ORS 3359
CCCACAAGGGGGGAGATTAGCAGCTCCGCGGACCGCGCCCTTCCTTTGCTTCAACGCTGGTGATTGGCGAAAGCCGGCGCGACACCGATCTCCCCCCAAGTGGGGAGATGTCCGGCAGGACAGAGGGGGCGCCGTAGAGCGCTGCCGTTTCCCGCCGTCTGACGGCGAAACCTCACTGCGTATCCGCCTTGGCCCTCAACTCCGCCCGCTTTTCATCCGACACCACGGCGAGGTCCAGCACCTTCTGCAGGCCTGCCGCGTGGCGGAAGGTCGGCTCGGTCTGCGCGCCGCTCTTCACCGCTTCGACAAAGCGCTGGTAGTTGGTCGGCACGGTGCCTGCGTCGAGCTCCTCCCATTTGGCGTTCTCGACATCGCCGCCGATACAAGCCTTCAGCATCGAGCCGTCGAGATTGTGCACCACCTCGACGGCGCCCTTGTCGCCATGGATGCGCAGGCGCAGCTCGTTGATATGGCCGGTGGCCCAGCGGCTGGCATGCACCACGCCGAAGGCGCCGTTGGAAAAATCGAGCGTCATGGCGAAGCTGTCATTGGCGTCGAGCTGGTATTCGCCGATCCGGTTGCCCGGCGCCTTGTCGAAGGCGCGCAGCCGGCAGAAGACATGGTCGATGTCGAGCGCGGCGCCATAGCTGGCGAAATCGAGGATATGGATGCCGACGTCGCCCAGCACGCCGTTCGAGCCGTGGCCGCGCGACAGCCGCCACAGCCATTTCGGATCGGTGCGCCAGTCGCCCCAGAATTTCGACACCAGCCAGCTCTGCAGATAGGACGCCTCGACATGGCGCACCGTGCCGATCTCGCCGGCCTGCACCATCTGGCGCGCCTTCTGCAACGCGGCCACGTTGCGGTAGGTGAGGTTGACCATGTTGACGATGCCGGCGGCCTCCGCGGCATCGGCCATCTCGTTCGCCTTGCCGAAATTCTCCGCCAGCGGCTTCTCGCACAGCACCGGCTTGCCGGCGGCGACCAGCGCCATGGTGGTCGGGTGGTGGATGCGGTCGGGCGTGACATTGGCGACCGCGTCGAAATCGCCCCAGTCGAGCGCCGCCTCCAGCGAGGTGAAGCGCTTCGGGATCTTGTAGGCGTCGGCATACTCGCCGACGCGAGCCGCATCGACGTCAACCGCGCCGACGATGTCGACGCCCTCGATGGCGCCGAAGCGGCGGGCGTGTTCCTGCGCCATCCAGCCGGTTCCGAGTATCAAAAGCCGCATTTCTTGCTCCTCTGAGCGATTTGGTTCGATTCAATTCTATCTGACGAATGTGACCCAGGCGCTGTTTCCACGCAATCCCAGGCGAAGCGGAGAGGCGCCTTTTCTAGCGGAAGCCGGCCTCGCCATGCGCATGCAGCTTGGGCCCGCGCTCCTCGATCGGCTCCAGCGCCTTCTCGACCGGCACGTTCGGCGCGTCGAGGATGGCGGGCTTCGACCCTTGCGGGTTATGCGCCCACTTCACTGCGTTGCGCAGCACCTTGTGCACAGTGGCGTCGTGGTAGGTCGGATAAGTCTCGTGCCCGGGGCGGAAGTAGAAGACATTGCCGGCGCCGCGCCGGTAGGTGAGACCCGAGCGGAACACCTCGCCGCCCTGGAACCAGGAGATGAAGACGGTCTCCAGCGGCTCCGGCACGGCGAACTGCTCGCCATACATCTCCTCGTTCTCGAGCTCGAAGAACTCGCCCAAGCCTTCGGCGATCGGATGGCTGGGGCTCGTTACCCAGAGCCGCTCGCGCTCGCCCGCCTCGCGCCATTTCAGCGTGCAGGGGGTGCCCATCAGCCGCTTGAAGATCTTCGAGAAGTGCCCGGAATGGAGCACGATCAGCCCCATGCCTTCGAAGACGCGCCGGGCGACGCGTTCGACCACCTCGTCGGCGACGGCGCCATGATCCTTGTGGCCCCACCAGACGAGTACATCGGTCTCGGCGAGGCGGGATTCCGGCAGGCCGTGCTCCGGCTGCTCCAGCGTCGCGGTCGAAGCGGAGATCGCCTTGTCGGCATTCAGCGCCTTGGCAACGGTCGCATGCATGCCTTCCGGATAGATGGAGGCCACCACTTCATTGGTCCGCTCATGGATGTTCTCGCCCCAGACGACAGCGCGAATTGTCATGGATTGCCTCGTGAGTGATTGGGAGCCGCCCCGCGCCATAGATAGCGTCTTCGCCCGGTATTGGAAGCAGTTTTCGGCCGTCGCCTCGCTGCGCGTGAAACCCGGCACGAAAGTATCCTTATCGGCCAACGATATACGTCCCTATGCTTCGACACTGAATCAGCCGCCGCACGGCCAATTGGCAAGCGCCGCGCCTCGGCTACAATGTCAGCCATGGGCGAAGTGCTTGTAGGGACAGCAATCTTTGCTTGCCTGGCTGCGGCCTCGCTGGTCAGCCTGACGGTGCACGAGCGCTTCCCTGCTCACCACCTTGGGGACGACACCAGCGCGGTGGTGCGGCTTGCCGCCAACCTTTTCGTGGTGATGTCCTCGCTCATGCTTGGCTTGATGATCAACTCGGCCAAGAACACCTTCGAGTCCATCAATGGCAACGTGCACACCTTCGCCACCGATCTCATTCTGCTCGACCGAACGCTCCGACACTATGGGCCGGAGGCGGACAGTGCGCGGCAGTCGCTCACCGCCTACGTCCAACGCGTCGTCGAGACCTCCACGGCCGACAGCGACACGACCGTCGTCCCGAACAGGCTGTCGGAGTTGCTGCTCAATCAGGTCGGCGACCTCATGGCGGGATTGACGCCTAAAGATGCCAGGCAGACCGCTGCGCAGCAGGCCGCGACACAGCAGCTGCAGAAGCTGGTCGAGCAACGCTGGATACTTGCCGAGCAGTCCGAGGGCGCCATTCCCGTCCCGGTGATTGGCCTGCTCGTCGCCTGGCTGACGCTGATCTTCGCCAGCTTCGGTTTCAGGGCGCCGCATAATGGAACCGTCGTCTTCACATGCCTCATTTCCGCGGCGCTGGTGGCCGCGGCGATCTATCTGATCATCGACATGAACTCGCCCTTTTCAGGCCCGATCCAGATCTCGCTGGCGCCCCTGCAAAGGGCGCTGGCGGAACTGACCACGCAATAAGTTCACCGGCTGGATTGGCCGAGCAGTTCAATCAGCAGCCTTGCCGCCACCTCGGCGCCGTCGGCGCGGATGTTGCCCGCCACCGCCGCCGCACGAGCGCGGGTTTCGGGCGCCAGCGTCACCTCCAATGCAGCCGATAACGACTCCGCCGTAGGCGTCGGGCCGTCATGGGCAACGCCGATGCCGAGTTCGGCGGCGCGCTTCGCCCAATAGGGCTGGTCGCCGATCTGCGGCACGATCACCTGCGGCGCTCCCGCCCGCGCGGCGGCGACCGTGGTGCCGGCGCCACCATGATGGATGACGGCGGCGACGCGGCCGAACAGCGCCTGCTGGTTGACCTCGCCAACTTCGAAGCAGTCGTCGCGATCATCGATGAGGCCGAGCCCGGCCCAGCCCTGTGCGAGCACCGCGCGAAGGCCCCTGGCGCGGATCGCTTCGATGGCCGCGCGGCCGGTCTCGCTCGCGACAGATATCGAGCCGAAGCCGACATAGACCGGCGGCGGGCCGGCATCGAGGAACGCGTCGAGCCGATCGGGGAGGGGCCGTTCGTCCGGCAGGATGAGGGAGCCGGTCTGCACGGCGTCGATCAGGTCCGAGGGCAGCCATGGCCCCAGCACCGGGTCGCAGGCGAGCAGGACGGGATTGCCGTAGACATAGTCCCGGACATTCTGCACGGGAGGCAATCCGAGCGATGCGCGCTGACCGTTCACCGCGTCGCCGAAGAGCGCGTTCTTGGTCCGGATGTCTGTCTCCCACAGCAGCCGGTTGTTGCTCACGCCGGCCGGCAGCGGATGTCCAGGATATTCGTGCGGCCGGTTGTGCTGCGACGGCAGCCAGATGGGGCAGAACGTGCCGAGCATGTAACGCATGCCGCGTTGTTCCGCGACCAGCCGCGCGGCGGCGCAAGACGGGAAGAGGCCGAACGCCACCGCCGCATCGCAGCCTTCGGCGGCCGCGCTCAGCGCCTCATATTGCCTGGCGGCGATCTCGGCCGCCTGGCCGGAGATGAGCCTGGCCCGGGCCTCGGGCGACGCCAATCGCGACCGGTTGACCATTTCCTTCGCCCATTCGCGCACCGGCGCGAAGGCCGGCGCAAAAGCCACGCCGGCGCGAGCGGCCAGCGCCGCAAACTCCGCGTCGCCCGGCGCGCTCACCCGGGCCTCGACGCCATGCGCCTGCAAGGCCGCGCCCAGCGCCGCCAAAGGCTCGACGTCGCCGCGCGAGCCGTAAGTCGATAATAAGATTCGCATTCAGTGCTCCGTTTTCTTTTTCGGAGCAGCGTTGATACGCCATGCCCGGGGTCTTGCCGCAAGCCCGGGCTGCGCCATATCTACATCCTGGGAAGGGTCGCTATCGCTTACCAGGTGCCGTGATGGCATCGGCGTTCACGTGCGTTTGGCGCGAGGCCCTTCGGATCAGCAAGCGGGGATGACACAAACGCCGGCGACACGTTCGTCGGCAGGAGAAGGATCAACCCTGGCGGCCTTCCTGGGCGACCCGGGTGGGGGAGCTTGTCAGGCGAGGGACGACGACAAGGCGCTTGATCTTGCCCTTTTTGTAGGCGGCAAGGAAGCGGTGATAGTCCTTGAAGACGACGCAGCCATTGGACTCGGCGCGGCCGCCGCGCAGCATGTAAGTGTGCGCGAGGAGGCCATCGCGGCCGTATTTGTTCCGGCCGCTGGCCGGGGTCAGCCTGATCGCCTCCACGCCATGGAAGCGCGATTCACGCATCGACAGATTGTAGGTGTCCGGCGGCGTCGGGCCGACATTCTTGCGGTTGACGAAGCGCGGCTGGTCGACCATCGAGCCCAGTCCCGAATGCGCCTCCAGCTTCGAGCCGTCGGGCATGTAAACGGTCCTCGCCGAAATATCGTAGACGGCGACGCCATTGCCCGTCGATGGGCCATTGAAGAGATTGCGGAAGGCGTTGCCCAGCCCACCGGGCTCCGGCGTGTCCGGCTTGGCATAGGCGAGCATTTCCGACGCCTGCGCCTTGCGCTTGCCGGGCGTGGTATCCGCCACCATCGGTTTCGAGCCCGCCACGCCCGGCAGGGTCTGGTCGCCGCTTCTCGGCGAGGCCGCCGTCGGCGCGCTCCGCGCGGTGTCGGATTCGGCCGGCTGCGGCTTGGCCTTGGCGGCCTGAGGCTTCACGGCCTCCGGCCTCTGCGGCTTGGCCGCATTCTGCTCAGGCGCCTCGGTGGCGCGCTCGAGCGTGGTGCGCGGCCGAAGACCGGGCACGGTAATGCTGTCGGGCAGATCGTCCTGCGGCGGCAGCGAGGCGACCTGGTACGCGCCGTCCTTGCCATCATTGTCGGTATTGCCGGCGACATCGGGCGCGTCGCTGTTCTGCAGCGCGACGGCGGTCGGAATATCCGCCGCGTCCTCGGGCGCGACGTTGGCAAGCGCCAGCGCCAGCTCGGAAGCGCCGGGGGCCTCTCCCGGGTGCGAACCGAAGCGGGCCTCGATCGGGGCGTCCGGCTGCGCGCCGCCGAAGCGGCTCGCCGAAGGCAGGCTGGCAAGCAGGAACGGCGCGCTCTCGGCGCGGGCGAAGGCATCGGCAAGCTTCTGCGGCGAGAGCGCCGCGCGCTTCACCACGCCATCGAAGCGGTCGGCGGCTCCGGCGGCCGAAGCCACCACCACGGCCTTTTCATGCGCCACGCTGTCGGGCGACGGCAGCTTGAGCCGCGCCATCTTGCCGTCACGGCCATTATTCGTCAGTTTTTCAATGGCTTGGCCGTCATGCCTGAAGCTTGTCGCAAGGCTGAAGCAGCCGGCGTCGCAGCCGCCGGTGAGCGAGGCCGCCTTGTAGCCGCCATTGACGCCAAGATGCGGCGCCCAGGCATTGGCGATCTGCCGGCGCTGGTCGCCAAGCGCGATGGTGCGCGGCGAAAGCATGCCTTGCGGCAATCCGTTGGAAGCGGCGGTCAGTGAGGTGCTCACAGAATAGAGCCCCGCCAAGGTGGCGGCGGACCATAAAGCGAGGGCGGCGCCGACAGCAGGCACCAGAACCCAACGATGACCAGACTTTTTCGAAGTTACCTCCCCATGAGGAGCGTCACCCCGGTTTTTCAAACGCAAAAACGCCATACGACCACTCTCAATCGGCATGCCGGTTTTCGCACCTGGCACCCGTCACGATCACAGTTCGCTGGTGCCCCCTGCACCTTCACGCGTCTGTTGCCGATTGATTCAAAAGATGGACAAAGATGGTTAACCAATCCCTCCACCAATCGCCGATTTGGCGACGGTCCATACGAAAAAAGAGCCCTCCATGGTCTTCGCCACGGTAAAAATGCTCTCCCTCACCCGCTTTGCTGCCCGTTTTTCCGGCCTCTGTCAAGAAACCGTGAACAACGGAACCGCGACATCTTCAGCCGGCTAGAGGCCGATTGGGGTCAAAATGCGACCGTTCGGCCAACCTTGAAACAGGCAGGCCGGAAATGTTGTGGACCAGCCGATCGGGCGGCGGCCCAGGACCGCTTTTTGCACCATCCGGACAAACACCCCCAAAAAAAGTCACCGCGATGGGGGCAGCTTCCGCTCGCGAGATCCCTCTTGACCTTCCAGTTGCTGGAACCCGTAGCGTTCGCAAAGGATCGTCCCGGCGGCGTCCTTCCCAATCGCGATCCAGGAGAAAAAAAGATGCTGACGGTCGATGTTTCCGAAACGCCGGCCGAGGCGATGCCGCCGCTGCGCGGACGGCTGCGGCCGATCTCGCCGCTTGGGGCTCCCACCGTCAGCTGCCGCCTCGCCCTCCCCGAGGCCATGATGATGAATGCCGCGAGCGGACGGTGCGGCTTCTCACGCGCCGGCAGCGGCCGGGCGCGCGCATATACCACTGCCACATCCGGGAGCATGAGCAATTCGGCATGATGGGCATCGTCGACGTTAAGGCATGAGGTCTCGCATCATTCTGAAGGCGGCTTTGCTGGCGCTCGCCGGCCCGTTGATCCTTGCTCCGTCGCTGGCCGCGGGGCCGGGAGATCCCATCGTGGCGGCGCGTCAGGCCTCGATGAAGGAGATGGCGGCCGCCGCCAGGGCGATCGCCGAAATGTTCGACGGCAAGCGCGCCTATGAGCCGGTGGCCTTCAAGGCGGCGGCGGACACGCTGAGCGCCCGCGTCGGCGGCCTGACCGGCGAATTCCCGCAAGGCACGCTTGGCGCGCCATCGGCCGCCAGACCGGAGATCGATCAGGCCCGGCCGGAGTTCGAGGCGCTCGCCCGCCATATCGGCCGGCTCGCCGACGCGCTCACGATCAAGGCGGGGAACGCGCCGCCGGGGATCACCGCCGACATGCGGATGACCGGCCCGCCGATGGATGGCGGCAGCCTGCTCGGCAAGCGCCCGGGCGCGGCTGAAGCCGATCCGGCCAGGATGCCGGCGGAACATCTCCTGCACCTCATCCTGCAGGACTGCACGAGCTGCCATTCGAAGTTCCGGCGCAAGGTCGAGTGAGGCCGGATGCGGCGAGCGTGATGGCGATTCAACGAAACGCCATCACGGTCGAGGGTGTGATAGGCAGCACCGTCCTCCATCTCGGCCGGTCCCGGTCCATCGCGCGTATCACAAAGTGACGCGCTCGCTCCCCTATATGCTAGGCTTATGTCGTCAAACAGGGTCATCGTTATGGATGCCAGCGAATTGCAGGCCATAGGCGACACGCTGATACGCCTCGTCACCCCCGGCACGACGCCGAAGGATCTGGTCAAGGCGGTGCGCAAGGAGCATCCCGGCGCCAGGAAGAAGGACATCGCCCGCGCCGCCTTCCACGTCATTGTCGCCAATGCCGACCAGGATTCCGGGAAGTCGCGCAACCTCCAGGCTTTCGCGCTTGCCGAGCGCACCCAGCAATCGGAATAAATTGCCGAGAATTGTAACATTGGGCTTGCGGGAAATTTAATAAGCGACTTCTAATTTATGGCTCCGCCGGCAACCAGCCCCAACCGGTAGCGAGCCATGACCAAAAACCTCGGCAATGCCAAACCCAGCGCTCCAGCCAAGGAGATAAGCGCCTCGCTGTTCAGCAGGGCGGCGCCGGCGCTGTTTCCGCTGGTGGTCGCGGCGCTCGGCTATCTCGTCGGCCAGCATTATCTCGGCTTTTGACGCGGGCGGGCCCGCCGCGCGTTATTCCGGGCCGATCCACCGCCCTTGGCCAATGACAATTGGCCCTCTCGGCCACGCCTCTTGCTGCTTTGGTCCTAGGGCCTAGGTCGTTCTTGCCCTTGCATGGGCGCAAGCGCATCCTTTCCTGTAGCCGGCGGCCTCGCAAACTCCGGTCAGGCCCGGCCGCCGAACCCAGTATCACCCCCCAAGGCAGCCGGGCCGCCCACCGCTCCGCGAATTATGTCCTCCGGGGATCGGCAGCGTAGGCGCCATAATCGTTTTTATTTCCCAGATTCCAAAAATCTGTTGAGTGTCGGCGAGTGCCTTCGCACTAAATGTCGATCAGCTCGGCTTTCGGCAACTTAAGGCGCTCTAGATCGTATTGGGTCTAGGCACCAGATACTTGGCCGAAGGGCAGGAGCCATATGATAACAAGCGAGCCAGACAGTGTCCGTGTAAGAGCCGTCAATGGCCAATGGATCGTGCGCGTCGTCGACGGTGGCAGGCTGACGCAGCAAGTGTTCGATATTCACGAACAGGTCGAGAGCTTCGCCGAGGAGGAGCGGCTGCGATTGGGGCTTCCCGGGGAGCCACCGGCCGAGGAGCCGGCCGGGCCGCTGCAGAGCGGACCGGATGGCTGAGATCCTCGACACTCACAGCCAACTGTGAAAATGCGGGACAAATCAGCGGACGGCACACGGGCGTTGCATTTGCCTGGACGCACTGAACCGCTCGCTGACCCAAGCGTTTGGACACAGGTCGCCGGCGGAGCGCGGTGTTCCGCCTTCGCTACCCCAGATGTTGCGCCCTGAGCGTCTCCTTCATCCGCTCGAGCGCCGGCTCGCCGCCGGCCGCGAGGTCATTGGCGATTTGGGCAAGCTTGTCGTCGGCCTTGCGGTGCTTGCTGCCCCAGGCGCCTAGCGTCGCCAGCACCGGCAACAGGTCGATGCCGGCCTCGGTCAGCCGGTAGATCGCCTTCAGGCCATGGCTGGGGTCATCGCTGCGGGTGAGGATGCCTTCGTCCTGCAGCGTCTGCAGCCGCTCGGCCAGCGTGCGCGATGAGATGCCTTCATCGGACTGCAGGAATTCGCGGAAATGCCGTTTCCCGGCGAAAGCCAGGTCGCGGATAATGAGCAACGTCCAGCGGTCGCCGAGCAATTCGAGCGAGAGGCTGATCGGGCAGCCGGACCGTCCCTTGGTCGCCATCAACATGCTTCCATTTGTAAATCACTTTACTATTGACACCACTGCCGCTTTGCGTCAAATGGTTTCAAAAGTAAATCATTGGCGAGGAGAATGAGCATGAGGAAGCTGATCCTTCAGATGCAAATGTCGGTGGACGGCTTTGTCGGTTCCGATGAGGATCGTCGCTGGCAGCTCTGGGAATGGGGCGACGACAGCGCCTGGGACGAGGAATTGAAGCAGGATTTCAATGCCGTCTTCACGACCGTCGGCACCGTCCTGTTGAGCTGCAAGATGGTGGAGGAGGGCTACCTTACCCATTGGGGCAATGCGGCCAAGAAATATCCGAAGGATCGCTTCTATGCCTTCGCGCAGCGCATCGTCGAGGCTGAGAAGGGCGTCGCGAGCGACAAGCTTGCAGCGTCGCGCTGGGAACGGACACGGGTCGTAAGCGGCGACCTGGCGCGCGAGGTCGACGCGCTGAAGCACGGCGAGGGCGGCGACATCGCCGTGTTCGGCGGCGCCGGCTTCGCCTCGGCGCTGATCGCCGCCGGCCTGGTCGACGAGTTCCAGCTCTTCATCAATCCGGCGGTTCTGGGCAGCGGCCGCCGCATCTTCGACAAGAGCGGGTTCGCCAGGCTGGCGCTCCTCGGCTCGAAGTCCTATGCCTGCGGCATGGTGGTAAGCCGCTACGCGCCGGCACAATGAGAGGTAAGGCCGCCGCCTTGAATCAATCTCGCAGCGCGCCGTCTCAATCGCTTGACCGCTCACGGTTTTCCTGGAGGACGATGGCTATCGGTATTCCGCCTTGCCGGCTTGGCCGTCGCGCCTGCCTTCGGCCCCTAGCCTCAGTGCCCCGCCTGGTCGGCGTCGGTCAGCGTGCCGAGGAAGGCGACGATGTCGTCGATCTCGGCATCGGTCAGCGCCGGCTTGTCGCCCGGCTTTCTGCCGTTGAACGGCGGGTCGGTGTTGAGGTTCGGCCAGTAGCCTCTTGGCAGGTCGTCGAATTTGTCGACCGTGCCGTCGGCATTTCTTGGATACCAGCGCGCCGGGTCGCTGTCGCGGCTGGCGTAGAAGGCGACCGCGTCGCGCAGCGTGTGGAAATAGCCATTGTGGAAGAAGCTTTTGCGCAAGGCCACGTTGCGCAGCGTCGGCGTCTTGAACAGGCCGCAATATTCGGCGCGGCGCTTGAAGTCGGTGCGCAGCGGGCCGCACAGGCCGAGGTCGAAGTAATCAGGATCGGCATTGGCGGGGATCGCCGGATTGCGCGGCACGGCAATCGCGATCAGGCCGTAGTCGGTGAATTGCGGCGGCTCGCCGTCATTGGCGGGCTCGCTCAAATGGCAGCTCGCGCAATTGCCCTTCGCCTCGTCCTCGAACAGCATGCGGCCGCGCAACTCCTGCGCCGAAAGCTGCGCCTTGCCGGTCAGGAAGGCGTCATAGCGGCTGGAATAGGGACAGAAATCGGCGCTGCTCTGCTCGAAGGTGCCGAGCGCTTCCACCGCGGCATCAAAAGCGTCCTGCGGATGGTCGAAGACATCGGCACCGAAGGCGGCCTTGAAGGCGTCGGCATAGGGCGCCTTGCGCAGACTGGCGGCCACCTGGGCCTCGTCCTTATTGCCCATCTCGAAGGGCGACAGCAGCGGGATTCTCGCCTGGTCCTTGCCGTGGTCGGCGCGGCCGTCCCAGGTCAGGCCGCCGGTCGGGCCGTTGTCGACGCTCTCGTCGCCTTCGTCCTCAGAGTCGTAGAAATGCTCGGTGAAGGCGGGCGCCGCCTGCAAATAGCGCAGCGATGGCACTGCGCGCACGCCGGGCTGGTCGAGCCTGGCTCCGCCCATCTCGACCGGCGAGGCCGAGGCCGGTCCGAAGGCGTGATTGGGATCGTGGCAGGACGAGCAGGCCTGCTTGCCGGAAGCCGACAGCGAAGGGTCGAAGAACATCTGCCGCCCGAGCGCCGTCAGCGCATCGGCGCGGGCATAAGCTTCCCGGCGCGACATGGGGCCAGGATGGACGCCGGACGGCTCCGCGGTGTTGGCAGGCGCGGTGAACCCGACGATCGAAGCCGCCACAAGGGCGATCGCGTGATTTCTCAATCCCATCGTCTTCGGCGACATCCTTGATTTCTTTCGCCAAGTTTCCTTCGCGACGTAAGGATCGAGTGCAACGGATTGATGACCGGCTTTGCCGCTCACGAAACCGTGTTTGACGGGGGCGGAACTGTCACAAAGGTGACAAGCCGTCGAAGTAGCTGGGCAGCTGCGTTCCTGCATTGCCGTCCTCCCGCCATTCCCAAGCCACGAGGCATCCTTCAATGACCCGGTCCCTTCTTTCCTTTTGCCTCGCCACCACGGCGCTGGCATCGCTCTCCGCTGCTGCCCACGCGGCTCCCCCCGGCTACGACAAGATCGACACCGTTGTCGTCATCTACGCCGAGAACCGCAGCTTCGATAACCTCTATGGCGGCTTCCCCGGCGCCAACGGCCTGGCGAATGTGTCGCCCGGCCAGGCGCGCCAGCTCGACCGTGACGGCACGCCGCTTTCCGAATTGCCGCCGGCCTGGGGCGGGCTGACCGGCAAGGGCGTCACGCCGGCGGTGACGGAAGCGCAGAGCGCGCATCTCGCCAACGCGACGTTCGCCATCGACGATCCCAAGGGTTTCAACGAGGGCACCAACATCGTCACGCATGACCTCTGGCACCGCTTCTACCAGGAGCAGATGCAGATCGACGGCGGCCGGAACGACAAATTCGTCGCCTGGGCCGATTCCGGCGCGCTGGTCATGGGCCATTACGACGGCTCGAAGCTGCCGATGTGGGCGATCGCCCAGAAATACGTGCTGGCGGACAATTTCTTCCAGGGCGCCTTCGGCGGTTCATTCCTCAACCACATCATGCTTGCCTGCGCCTGCGCGCCTTACTATCCCAATGCCGACACCAGCCCGGTGAAGGGCCAGATCGCCGTCGTCGAGCCGGATGGCGTGACGCTGAAGCCGGCCGACAATTCGCCGGCCTCCGCACTTGGCGGCGTGCCGAAATTCGCCAATGACGGCGCCATCACGCCCGATTTCTATGCCGTCAACACCATGCAGCCGCCCTACCAGCCGAGCGCCAACAAGCCGGCCGAGGGCGGCGACAAGGCGCTCGCCGATCCGGCCGCGCCGACCACGTTGCCGCCGCAGCACGAGATCACCATCGGCGATCTCCTGTCGCTCAAGGGCATTTCCTGGGCGTGGTATTCCGGCGCCTGGCAGGCCGCGCTCGACGGCAAGAACGGGACGCCCGTGCCGAACTTCCAGTTCCACCACCAGCCCTTCAACTATTTCGCGGCTTACGCTCCGGGCACGGCCGCGCGCGCCGAGCATCTCAAGGATGGCGGCCTCGGCGGCGAAGAGTTCATCAAGGCGATCGACGACGGCAAGCTGCCGCAGGTCTCCTTCTACAAGCCGCAGGGCAACCTCAACGAACATGCCGGCTATGCCGACGTGACCTCGGGCGACCAGCATCTGGCCGATATCGTTTCGCATCTGGAGAAGAGCCCGCAATGGGCGCATATGCTGGTGGTCGTCACCTATGACGAGAATGGCGGCTTCTGGGATCACGTCGCGCCGCCCAAGGCCGACCGCTGGGGCCCGGGCAACCGCGTCCCGGCCTTCATCATCTCGCCCTATGCGAAGATGGGCATGGTGGACCACACGCAGTACGACACCACCTCGATCCTGCGCTTCATCACCAACCGCTACGACCTGCCGGTGCTGCAAGGCATCGTCGCCCGCGACAAGGCGCTGCGCAACAACGACCAGCCGCCGATGGGCGACCTGACGGCGGCGCTCGACCTGACGCGGTGAGGGCGTGAAGGGAGCCCGTTGCGCCGCGGTCCTTCACACCCCCTCTGTCTCGCCAGCCTCTCCGATGTCCCTCTGCGGAGTGGCTTGAATCAAGCCGGCAGAATGCACTGCTATCGGATTGTTTTGCCTGAGTGGGAGCGAGGCGCGCTCACTCCGCCTCGTCTACCCAGATCAGGCGCAGCAGCCGCAGCAGCGTCGCCCGTTCCTTCCTGCTGAGACGCTGCAGGAATCGGTTTTCGTGCCGGCGCACCTTGAGCCGCCAGGCGGGCATTGCCGCCTTGGCCGCCCCGGTCAGGCTGAGTTTCCGCACGCGCTTGTCCTCTGCATGATCGTCGCGCTCAATCAGGCCGCGCTCCTCCAGTTCGGCGAGCAGCGGCGCCATGTTGGCGCTCTTCATGCCGAGCAGCCGGCAGAGCTCGGCGGCGCGGATGCCCGGCCGCTCGTCGATCAGCGCCAGCATGGCATAGGTCACCGGCCGCAGTGACGCTTCCGCCATCTCCACGGAAAAATCGTTGAGCGCCAGCGCCGATGCGCGCCGCAAATTGTAGCCGATCTGTGCGTCGAGCGCGTCCTCGCTGGGGACATCGCGAACTCTGATCTCGTCCATGCCCGATCGATCGCCGTGATCCATCCCCTTGTCAAGGTAAAAATACTATGCGACATAGCAAAGATAAAGCTATGCAGCATAGCAATATCGGGAGGAGACCGGCATGACCGAGAAGACCAGTGAAACCGAAGACGCGGTTGCCTTCGATGTCGAGGGCGGCATCGCCTGGGTCCGCTTCAACCGGCCGGCCAAACGCAACTCGATGAGCCCGACGCTCAACCGGCGCATGATGCAGGTTCTCGACGAGCTCGAATTCCGGGACGATGTTGGCGTTCTCGTGTTGTCAGGTGAGGGCGCCGCCTGGTCGGCCGGCATGGACCTCAAGGAATATTTTCGCGAGACCGAGGCGAAAGGCCTGGGCGCGGTGCGCAAGGCGCAATCCGAAGCCTATGGCTGGTGGCGACGGCTGCGCTGGTACCGGGTGCCGACCATCGCCATGGTCAATGGCTGGTGCTTCGGCGGCGGCTACGGCCCGCTGTTTGCCTGCGACCTCGCCTTCGCCGCCGACGAGGCTCAGTTCGCGCTTTCCGAGATCAACTGGGGCATCCTGCCCGGCGGCGGCGCCACCAAGGTGGTGGTAGAACTCTTGTCCATGCGCGATGCCATGTATCACGCGCTGACCGGCGAACTGATCGACGGCCGCAAGGCGGCGGCCTGGAAGCTGGTCAATGAGAGCGTGCCGCTCAGCGAGCTCAAGGCGCGCGTCACCCAAGTGGCCGAAGTCCTGTTGAAGAAGAACCCTGTCGCGCTCAAAGCGACCAAGGATGCCATCCGCCGCGTCGCCGAGATGACCTACGACAATGCCGAGGACTATCTGGTGCGCGCGCAGGAGGCGGCGAATTCCTTCGACAATAAAGGCCGCAAGGAAGGCATCCGCCAGTTCATCGACGAAAAGAGCTACAAGCCTGGCCTCGGTGCCTACGACAAGGCGAGATGATCCGGAATGACCTGACGCCGCGACGGCACTGATGCCGGCCGGCAATCGATACGGCGCGTGACACGGGAGGAGAACGCAAATGCCGGCCTGGACGACACCCGATCCTGTCGCCCTGCATGCCCGGGCGCAGCCAGACCGCCTCGCCTGCGTCGACCTCGCGTCTGGCCGGCGCTGGACCTACGCGGCGCTCGACGACGCCATCCAGCGCGCGGTCGCTGTGCTCGAAAACCATCGCATAGGGCAGGGGCAGCGGATCGCCGCGCTCGCCCGCAACAGCGCCGACCTCGTCATCCTGCAGCAGGCGGCGATGCGCCTCGGCGCCATCTTCGTGCCGATCAACTGGCGCCTCGCCGTGCCCGAGCGCCAGGCTATCCTTGCCGATTGCTGCCCCTCGCTTGTGTTGCACGACGCCGACCTGGACATCGCAGCGCCGCCCGGCTGCGCGCCTGTCGCCGTCGCGCGCTTCACGGCGGCGGTGGAAGCGGTGGCCCCGGCGGCGCGCCGTCCCTTGCCGGGAGCCGACCGACCTTCGATCATCCTTTACACCTCAGGCACGTCGGGCCGGCCCAAGGGCGTCATCGTGACGGAGGCCAACGCTTTCGCCACGGCCGTCAATTTCGGTGTCGTCGGCCGCGTCGGCCATGACAGCATCTTCCTTTGCGACGCGCCGATGTTTCATGTCATCGGGCTGATCACCAATCTTCGCCCTGTCCTGCTCAAGGGCGGCACGGTCCTGATCTCCTCCGGCTTCGACGCCGGCGCCACCAATCGCCGGCTGGCCGACCCGGGGCTCGGCGTCACCCATTATTTCTGCGTGCCGCAGATGGCGAAGATGCTGCGCGAGCATGCAAGCTTTGCGCCCCCGCGCTGGACGTCGCTCAAAGCCCTTTTCACCGGCGGCGCGCCGAACCCCTCCGCGGATGTGCTTTGGTGGCTCCAGCAGGGCGTGCTCATGGCCGATGGCTACGGCATGACGGAAGCCGGCACTGTGCTCTGCGTGCCGCCGCAGGCGGATCGTATTGCCGTCAAGGCGGGGTCCGCCGGCCTGCCGGCGCCGTCGGTTTCGCTGCGCATCGTCGATGACGCCGGCAGCGATGTCGCGCCGGGCGATACGGGCGAGATCTGGCTTGCCGGTCCCAACGTCACGCCGGGCTTTTGGAACCGGCCGGACGAGACGGCGAGCGCCTTCAGCGGAGACGGCTGGTTCCGCACCGGCGACATGGCGCGGCGCGACGACGACGGTTTCGTGACCCTGGTCGACCGCCGCAAGGACATGTTCATCTCCGGCGGCGAGAACGTCTTCCCGGCCGAGGTCGAGACGGCGTTGCTCGCCCATCCAGACATCACCGAGGCGGCGGTGATCGGCATCGCCGACAGGCGCTGGGGCGAGGTCGGCCGCGCCTTCGTCGTGCTGCGGCCCGGCCGCGCGCTCGACTCCGAAGCGCTGGCCAGCCACTGCGCCGCGCACATCGCCCGCTATAAGGTGCCCAAGGAATTCCGGGCGGTGGCAGCGCTGCCGCGCACGGCGTCCGGTAAGGTTCAGAAGCATGTGCTGCGGGGGCTGGCATAAGGAGCGCGGGAGGGGAAATAGGCTCGGCGACCGGTTCCAAGGTGCCTGCGTCCGCTTGCTGCCTCATTCGCATTCAGCGATTGCCCTGTTGAATTCATGCCCGCTATGACAGATCTGTCAGCCATGCCGGCCGGAAGGATTTTGCAATGAGCGAGCTGAAGATCAGAACCCGAACCACCGGGGCGCTCGCCGTTATGCCGCCGGGCGCCCTCCCGACGATAACCACGCCGACCGGCGGCATGGTCGATGTCGTCACCCAGGTCAGCGCGCCGGGCTTCAATCCGCTCGATCTGCTCTACGCCTCGCTGGCCGCCTGCATGGTGCTTAGTGCCCGCATCGCCGCAACCCGTCTCGGCGTCGCCGATCGGCTGGGAGAGGTGAGGGCGGATGTCGGCGGCGACAAGGCAAAGGACGAGCCCTCGCGCATCGAGACATTCACCATCAAGCTTGAGATCACCGGCGATCTCGATGTCGCGACCAAAGAGCGTATCCTGGTGGATGCGGAAGACATCTGCACCGTCTCGAACACGCTGCGCGGCGCGCCGGCACTGCACGCGACACTGGGGTGAAGCCGATGGCGCATCTCTCCGCGATCGACTACGCCACCGCCCCGGAAGACATCCGCGCCGAACATGACCGAGAGCTCGCGCTGCGCGGCCGCATGACCAACATGAAGCGCATCCTGCTGCATTCGCCGGCCGCGCACCGCATTTACGCCGAATGGTTCACGCTGCGCGATCTACTCAAGCCCGCGCTCGACGATCGCGCCATCTGGCTGTTCTCGAAAGCGATTGCCGAGACGATGCGCGCCGAGGTCCCGGTCACCTTCTTCCGCCGCGCGCTGATCGACAGCGGCCTCGATCCCGAAGCGATCGATCCCACCGCGGACGAGGCGCTTTTGATCGACTTCGGCAAGGCGATCGCGGCCGATGCCAATGCCGTTCCGAATGAAACCTGGGCCGCGCTCAAGGCGCGCTACGACGAGACGCTGCTGGTCAACCTCACCGCCTTCGCCGGCATCATGGTGGCGACCTGCGTGTTCACCAGTGCGGTGAAGGTGGATCTCGATCCGGAGCTGGAGAAGTATCGGAGGAAAGCCTAGGTCGAGTTCCTTCGCGCCCCCCTCT
>CCNC01000035.1 GCA_000824845.1 Mesorhizobium sp. ORS 3359
GCGCCGAGACGGATGAAGGGTGTTCCAGCGGAGTGAGGCCCTGGCTTTCCCTGGAGCACCCCTCATCCGTCGCCTTCGTCGACACCTTCTCCCACAAGGGGAGAAGGGGAAGGCGCCGCCGGATTTCGAACTGAAAAAGGGAACTAAGAAGAATGCTCGACATCGCACCATCGCAACAGGCGGCGACCTGGCTCGGCTCATTCGGTCGGGCGCTGGAGGCCGGCGATATCGAGGCGGCGACGAACCTCTTTGCGGAGGATTGCTACTGGCGCGATCTTTTGACCTTCACATGGAACATCAAGACCATGGAGGGGCAGGCCGCGATCCGCGAGATGCTGAAGGCCACGCTGTCGCTGGCGCAGCCGTCACACTGTCACCTGACCGGCGAGGCGAGCGTCGACGACGGCGTCGTCGAGGCCTGGTTCAGCTTCGAGACGGCGGTGGCGCGGGGTGAGGGGATCCTGCGGCTCAAGGACGGCCGCTGCCGCACGCTGTTCACGGCGATGAGCGAGCTCAAGGGCTTTGAGGAGCGGAAGGGCCCGGCTCGGCCGCTCGGCATCCGCCACAAGGCCGACCCCAATCGCGAGACCTGGGCCGAAGCGAGAGCGCGTGAGGCGCGCGATCTCGGCGTGCACGAGCAGCCCTATTGCCTGGTGATCGGCGGAGGGCAGGGTGGCATCATGCTCGGCGCCCGGCTGCGGCAGCTCGGCGTTTCGACGCTCATCATCGAGAAGAACGCGCGCGCCGGCGATTCCTGGCGCAACCGCTACCGCTCGCTCGTGCTGCACGATCCGGTCTGGTACGACCATCTGCCCTATATTCCCTTCCCGGAAAACTGGCCGGTCTTCACGCCCAAGGACAAGATGGGCGACTGGCTGGAAATGTATGCCCGCGTCATGGAGCTGAACTATTGGGTGGCCACCAAATGCATCAGCGCCGCCTTTGACGAGGCCGAAAAGGTCTGGACCGTGGTGGTCGACCGCGTGGGCCAACGCGTCACGCTGAAGCCGAAACACATCGTCTTCGCCACCGGCGCCTATGGGCCGCCGCGGCAAATCGAATTGCCGGGCACCGACAGCTTCAAGGGCGAGCTCCTGCATTCCAGCCAGTATTCCACCGGCGAGAAATTCCGCGGCAAGCGCGTCGCGGTGATCGGTGCTGCAAGTTCGGGCCACGACGTCAGTGTCGATCTATGGGAATCAGGCGCCAAGGTCACCATGGTGCAGCGCTCGCCGACGACCGTGGTGAAATCCGACACGCTGATGGATGTCGGCTTCGAGATCTTTTCCGAGAAGGCGCTGGCGCGCGGTATCACCACCGACAAGGCCGACATGATCGTCGCCTCGACGCCCTTCGCGCTGGTGCCGAAGGGGCAGCGCGCGCTCTACGACGTGATCAGGGCGCGCGACGCGGATTTCTACAAGCGTCTCAGCGACAGCGGCTTCGCCATCGACTTCGGCGAGGACGAGACCGGGCTGTTGATGAAGGCTTATCGCACCGGCTCGGGCTATTACATTGATGTCGGCGCCTGCGAGCTGATCCTGAACGGCGAGATCAAGGTGAAGAGCGGCGTCGGCATCAAATCGCTGACATTGAACGGCATCTTGTTCGAGGACGGCAGCGAATTGGAAGTCGACGCGATCGTCTGCTGCACCGGCTACCAGTCGATGAACGAGACGGTCGCCGCAATCGTCTCGCGCGAGGTCGCCGACAAGGTCGGCCCGTGCTGGGGCCTTGGCTCCGGCGTGAAGGGCGACCCCGGTCCCTGGCAGGGCGAGTTGCGCAACATGTGGAAGCCGACGGCGCAGGAGGCGCTGTGGTTCCACGGCGGCAATCTGGCGCTGTCGCGCTTCTATTCGAAATATGTGGCGCTGCAGCTGAAGGCGCGGATGGAAGGAATTGGGACGCCGGTCTATGGCGAGCCGAGTAATTCGCGAACCTAGCGTTTGTAATCCTAGGGCGGTGCGACGCGAAGCGGTACGCAGACCCTAGAACGACGATTTTGAGGGGCCAAAATGCCTGGCCGCCACATCCACATGCGTGTGATGCGCATGCGCTTCGAATCGCTCGGTCTCGTCGTGGTCGGGCGTTTCGTTCGGCCACCATTTGCCGCCGATGACGATGCCGCTTGAAACCAGCCGCTGGTTCGCGACCAATGACGCACCCACCGCGTCTACGAAGGTGAAGCGGCCGGGCTGCAGCCGCAGCACCGCGACATCGCCGATGCCGCCGACCTTCAGCGCGCCGAGCTCGGACCGGGCGATCGCCTGCGCGGGGTTCACGGTCGCGGCGCGCAGCACCTCGACTAGGGGCATGCCGAGCGCCATGAGCTTGGACATGCAGACCAGCATGTCGAAGGCCGGGCCGTCGACGCAGTAGAGGTGGACGTCGCTCGAGATCACGTCGGGCGCGAGACCCTCCGCGAGCATCGCCTTCGCCACCTTGAAGTCGAAGGAGCCCATGCCGTGGCCGATGTCGAAGATGACGCCGCGCTCGCGCGCCAGCCGCATGTCCGGCCGCACCGCGCCCGAGGCGAAGACCGGGGCGTTGGGGAATGGCCGGAAGCAGTGGGTGAGAATGTCGCCGCGGCGCAGCCTGGGCAGCACTTCCGAACGGCCCGGCGGCGGCTCGTCGATATGCGCCATCAGCGGCAGGCCGACCTTGTCGGCGGCTTCGAGCGCGAGGTCGACCGGGGCGATGCCGCTGGTGCCGCCGGCATGTTTGCCGGAGCGGACTTTCACGCCGACGACGACATCGGCATGCTCGCGCACCGCAGCCACCGTCTCATGCGGCTCGCAGAGCCTGAGGTCGCTGCACTCGCCCACCGACACGGTCTTGGCGAAGCCGAATATGCCGGCGAAGGAAATGTTGACGTAAGCGAGGATGCGGACTTTCGAGCGCTCGATGACATGGCGGCGGAAGCCCAGGAAATTGCCGGCGCCGGCGCTGCCGGCGTCGACGAAGGTGGTGGTGCCGCTCTTGGCGGCCAGCCGGTCGGCATCGACGCCGAGCGAGGTGCCGCCCCAATAGACATGGCTGTGCAGGTCGACGAGGCCGGGCGCGACGATGCAGTCCCTGGCGTCGACCACCTGCGCGGCATGTTCGGCATCGAGGGCTGCCTCGATCGCGGCGACGCGGCCATCGGCAATGGCGACGTCGCGCTGCCCGTCCAGGCCCGATGCGGGGTCGATGACACGCCCGCCCTTGATCAGGAGATCGAACTGCATCGGTACCTCCGGTTTGTGGCGCGATCAGACCGGCCGGTAGGCGACGGCCTCGACCTCGATCTTGATGTCGATCATCAGGCGCGACTCGACCGTGGTGCGCGCCGGCGGGTCGTTTGGGAAATGCTTCGCATAGACGGTATTGAAGGTGCCGAAATCGCGCGCGTCCTCCAGCCAGACGGTGGTCTTCACCACATCGTCCATGCTGCAGCCGGCCAGCGCCAGCGCCGCCTTGACGTTTTGCAGCACCTGCTCGGTCTGCTCGGCGATGCCGCCCTTCATCACCAGTCCGTCGCTGCCCACCGGCACCTGGCCGGAGACATAGACGAAATCGCCGGCGCGCACGGCGGGCGACAGCGGAACATGCGATTTTCCAAAGCATTGCTTGGGCAAGTGAGTCTCCTCTTAGCGATTGAGCGTAACCGGTCGCATAGCCGTCTACGCCTGTCGGGACGATCCTCATAGAGCCAATGTCGGAATGCAACATTTTTTCGAAATCCATGTTGCTTTATTACAGAAGCCTGAGCATCTTGCGCTCGACGCGGCTTGCGATCGGGGCGCGAAAAGAGAGGAGAGATCCGGCATGACCTTCGACAAGAATCCGTTCCCGGAAGGCGATGCCGACCGCCACGCGCTTTGGGAAATGCTGGTGCGGCGCGACATCGATGCCTTCCTCGGACAGGATTGGCCGATGGTCGAGGACGATTTCATCGCCGAAAGCTTCTTCGGCATGCACGCGCATTTCCTCGCCAATGCCGATGCGTGGCGGCTGCAGTTCCCGAGGCTGGAGGTCTATCGCGACGAGTGGCTGCGCCAAGCCAAGGAAACCGCGGCGACGAAATTTGCCGAGCCCCTGCGCGAGGCGCTGTTTCGCGTCACCAACATGCGCGACATCGATGTCGACGGTGATCGCGCGGTGCTGCACAAGAAGTTCGACGGCTCGGTCGCCAAGGCCGATGGCAGTTTCGACCGGCTGAAATGGCAGACGCTCTATTTCTGCCGCAAGGTGGGCGGCCGCTGGAAGATCGCCGGCTTCGTCGGTTACATGCCGCATCCGCTGGGCTAAAGCGTGCCGCGAGGCCGGCCTGCAAACGGCGGGTTCCCGCGCTTCCGGTGCTCACATAGGCAGGCAAACGCTTCAGAGCCTATGACAGCCGCGGCAACCGCTCGTCGGGCGAGCGGTGGTCGAACACGACCCCCATGGTCTTACCAACGGCGGCCATCACGATCAGCTCGACCAGATGATCATCGCTGTCCTCGCAGGATGGATCGGCATGGCGTATGGCCTCGAGCATGGCGCGTGTGGAAACGGTGTCGCCGGCGCGAAACTTCGAAAGGGCAGACGAAACAAGGTCTTGCACCGTCGGATCCATGACGGGCACTTCCGCAGCGACGTTCATTGGCCTCCTCCTGCCATGAACCCTCCCTGGAAAGATGATACGCCAATGGCTGGATTGCGCCAGCGAAATGGTGGTCCGACCAGTGCCAATGGCGACAGCCTGCCGCCACCGCCCTGCAGGGACGACCTTACGCTCGCGCATGGGACGAGCACGCTCGCCCTTAGATGTGGAACACCGCCCGGCGGTGCGCGGCCATGCTCGACGCGCCCAGGTTCGGTTGATAAGCCGCTTGCGCGCATGGAGGCGTTCTGAGTCGAAATATGACGGTTGCAATCGAGATGGGGCAGACGAGCGCAGGCGCGCCGGCGGCCGTCGACCTTGAGGAACTGCTGGCAACCCGCCTGCTGGTGCAAGGCAATTCGGGCTCCGGCAAGTCGCATCTGCTGCGCCGGCTGCTCGAACAGAGCGCGCCCTGGGTGCAGCAGACCATCATCGACCCCGAAGGCGATTTCGTGTCGCTGGGTGAACGCTTCGGACATCTGGTGATCGATGCCGAGGAGCATACCGAGCGCGGCCTGCAGGCGGCGGGCGAGCGTGCGCGCATCCACCGCGTCTCGACGGTGCTCAATCTCGAGGGGCTCGACGCCGAGAACCAGATGCGGCGCGCAGCGGCTTTCCTCGGCGGGCTGTTCGAGGTGGCGCGCGACCATTGGTATCCGATGCTGGTGGTGGTCGACGAGGCGCAGCTTTTCGCGCCGGCCGCGGCCGGGGAAGTGTCGGACGAAGCGCGAAAACTTTCGCTCGGCGCGATGACCAATCTGATGTGCCGCGGCCGCAAGCGCGGGCTTGCCGGCATCATCGCCACGCAGCGGCTGGCGAAGCTCGCCAAAAACGTCGCGGCGGAAGCCTCCAACTTCCTGATGGGCCGCACCTTCCTCGATATCGACATGGCGCGCGCGGCCGACCTACTCGGCATGGAGCGGCGCCAGGCCGAAGCCTTCCGCGACCTGGAGCGCGGGCATTTCATGGCGCTTGGGCCCGCTTTGTCGCGCCGTCCGCTGGGCGTGCGCATCGGCCAGACCGAGACCAGCCCGCGCAACGGCACGCCGCGGCTGATGCCGCTGCCGGAAGCGGCGCTTGAGGATGCACGCTCGATCATCCTTGCCGCACCGCCGCCGGAGACGGTCAGGCCGCAGCGCCGGCCTTCGCCGGACCTCCTAGACCAGCTGATGGCGGCCAAGGCCGCGCCGCTGGACATCCGCCCTGAGCCGGCGGAGCCGCAGCCCAGCGCCGAGGACCTTGCCGAGCGGCGCGAGCGCATGGACCGTATCCTGCGCGCCATCCTGGCCGAGCCCGATGCCGGCTTCCGTGTCATCGGCGTGCTCTATCAGGAGTTCGTGGTCCGCTGCCGCATCGAGGGGCTTGCCTCGGTGGTGCCCGATCTTCCGGAATTCCGCCGCATGCTGACGCGGGCGCGCGCCGGCGTCGGCTCCGACATGGCAGAGGACGATGCGTGGCGGGACGTTTCCGTGCGTGCCTCGCTGCTGCCCGAGGACATGCAGGGCGTGTTCATGATGATCGCCCGCGCGGCGAAGGAGGGCTGGCCGTGTCCCAGCGACGCGGCGATCGCGCGCGCCTACGGCTCGCACTCGCTGCGCCGCGCGCGGCGGCTGCTCGACTATATCGAGGAGCAGGGCCTCATTGTCTGCCAGGTCGACGGCACAGGGCGACGCACCGTGACGCTGGTCGAGCTCGCCTGGGCGACGGCGCCGGGCGATCCCAATGCCGCAGAGCAGGACAGCTCGGCAGCGTGATTACGGCTGCAACTCGATCGTGCGGACATCCCGAAGCGGCGGTGCGCGATGGGTGGAGACGACGACGATCCTATAGCTGAAGCGGGCGAGCAGCCGCTCGAGGATACGCTCGCCCTGCGCCTCGTCGAGATGCTCGGTCGGTTCGTCCAGCAGCACAACGGGTCGGGATGACAGCCAGGCGCGTGCGAGGTTGATGCGCTGGGCTTCGCCGAGCGAGAACCTGTCCTGCCTGACCCAGCTGTCCAGCCCGCCCGCGTCGCGGATGCGGCCGTCCATCTCGACGGCTTCCAGCGCCCGCCAGAGTACGGCATCCGGAGCATCGCCGGCGAAGAGATTGGCGCGGACGGTGTCCTCGAGCACGACCGCGTCGTGCAGGACGAGGGACACGAGCGCCCGCCGCTCGCCCGCCGACAGGATGCGGTCGTCGGTGGCGAAGGCATCGTCGCCGATCCAGCCGGCGATCTGCTTGAGCAGGCTCGTCTTGCCCGAGCCGCTTGCGCCGACGAGCAATGTCGGCTGGCCCCGCGCGAGAAGCAGGGAGATGGGCGTTCCGATCGACCGGCCGTCGGGCGCACGGCGTTGTAGGCCGCCATGAAGCAGCTGGCCGGGCCTGATGTCATCAAGGGCGAATTCGCGCCTGCCGGTGGCGGTGCCGCGTGTCCATTGGCCGATCTCGGCGCGAGCCGCGTTGCGGCGAAGCACGGCAACCAGCATGCGCGATGCGCCATTCATGGTTTCGCCCAGCGCCAGCCAGGAGAAGGCGAGCAGCACCGGCGCGAGAAGCTCCGTGCCTTGTGTGCCCGCATACCAGGCAGCCGCCATCACGCTGACGCCGGCAACCGGACCGAGGGCCGCCGCGACCATATCCAGCATGGCCTGCAGCCGGCGAAGGGCAAGCTGCGCGCCGTCGGCGCGAGAGAGCGCGGCAAGGGCCTCAGTGCATTCTCGGTTCCAGGCGCCCTCCGCCTTCAGGGGTACGGCTGACGCAATGGCCGCGCCAAGCCGGCTCGCGCCCCCGCGGCGCAGCGACCTGGTCTCACGCCATGCCATGGCGCCAGCTCTGGCCACCCGGTTCCCCGCGAACAGGATGGCAAGCAGCAAGATTATAATGGGCAGGAGGGACAAAGGCGCCAGCACCGCCGAGCCGGCGACGAGGACCGCGAGGCCGCAGGCAAGCGTCAGAGCCGGCAGGCCGGCGCGCAGCCTTGCGAAGTCGAGGTCCTCGACATCGTCCAGATAGTCGGCAAGGCGCGAATCGTCGCCGAGCTGCCATCCGGCCCGGCGCACCGCCGGCGCCGCCGCCATCGCGGCGAACAGCTCGACGCGACGCGATATCTGATCGGCGAGCGCGGCCTTGTGGCCGGTCAGGCGCTCGCCGTAGCGGGCGGCGGTGCGGCCGACCGCGAACAGCCTGATGAAAGCCGCGGGGGTGTGAAAGTTGAAAGTGACAGCGGCGGCGGAAAGGCCGGCGATCGCCACCGACCCGAGCAGCCAGGCGGACACGCCACCCAGCAATATGGCGCAGGCCAGCGCGGTGGAGGCGAAGCCCGTCGCCAGCCGCCACGACTTCCGGCTTGATGACTGAAATGCCGTGCTCATGCCGCCACCTCGACGGTATCGTCACGGGTGAGGTCCACAACCAGGTCGGCGGCGGCGGCAAGGTCCCGGTCATGCGTCGCCACGACGACCAGCCGCGCTCCTGAAATCCCGATCAGCATGCGCCGCACGGCTTCGGCGGTCGCCCGGTCGAGCTTTGCCGTCGGCTCGTCGGCGAGCACGGTTCGTCCAGAAAGTTGCGCCCGGGCGACGGCGATGCGAAGCCGCTGGCCGCCCGAAAGATTGGCGCCGCCCTTGTCCAGCCTTGCGTCGAGGCCGCCCGGCAGCAGGGCGTCGTCGAGCAGCCCGATCGCGCGCGCGGCATGTTCCAGCCGGCTCCGGTCCAGCGCGCCGCCATTCCACGAAATAGCCTCCGCCAGCGTTCCTTCGGGCACGTAGGCATCCGTCGAAACCCAGGCGATCTCCTCAGCGGCCAGCAGACGGGTTCCCGGCGCCGGCATGGCGCCCGGCTCGAGCCCGGCTAGACGGCGCAGAAGCGTCGATTTGCCCGATCCGCTCGGACCGACGATGGCGACGAGGCCATGTGCAGGCAATGTCAGGCGCAACCGGTCGAGCACCGGCAAGGGGCAGGCCGTGACCGGCGCTGCGTCGAGCAGCCGGTCCAGCGCGGCGGCAGCCGCCAACCCTTCCGCCTTGGCATGGTACTGCTCCGAGAAGCGGCGGAATGGTGCGAAATATTCCGGCGCGATCATCAGGATGAACAGGCTCTGCCAGAGCTCGAGATTGGAGAAGCCCGGGATCGTCGCAAGCTTCAGGTGGCCCAGGCCGAGGAAGATGGCGAGGATCGCAATCGAGAGCGAGGCGAAGAAGTCGATGATCCCGGCATTGGCAAAGGCTATGCGCAGCAAACCGATCGTCTCGCCCGCGTAGCCCTCAAGGCGCCGGCCGAGTTTTGCCTCCTCGCTTGCCGTCGCGTGGTTGGCAAGAATCGTGGGCAGCGTGCGGACGCGGTCGGCGAACTGGCCCGCCAGCCGGCCGAACGCACGCTCCTGGGCGTCGGCGCGCCGGCGGATCGCATTGCCCACCAGCGCAAAGAACAGGATCATGACCGGCGTCAGGCAGATGACCAGCAGCGCGGCCTGCCAGGAGACGAAGCAAAGCGCGATGGCGGCGAGCAACGGCCCGGCCGCCATCATGGCCGTGGCGGCGCGATGCCCCACCACCAGCGCGGCGATCGATTCCGGATGGCGCTGCATCGAGACGATCAAGGCGCCCGTCGAAAGCGACTGCAGCTGCCGCGCCGGCATCTTGCCCAGTCGTTCGCCCGCGAGCGCCCGCAGTCGCGTCGACACGGCGTTTTCCGCGGAAGCCTGCACCCTTTCAGCGGCGAATCCGGCGAGGCATGCGGTCGCGAGCATCCCGATCATCCCGGCGACGAGCCATGGATCGACCGTCTCACCCATCACGAGCCGGCCAGCGGCCATCGCCGCGGTCGCGGCGAAGCCGAGCCTGAGCACGGTGCGGACCGCCTGCAAGGCGAGAAGACCGCGCAATCCACGCCTTGCCAATCGCTCGGCGGCGGAAAGCGACTGAAAGGTGCCGGGCGTCGCGGCGGCGGAATCAGGAACCGGTGCGGGAACGACCTGCGTTTTCATGGCCCGCTTCTCGCATAGGCGAGGAGGACATGAGTTGATTCAGGTCAAGTCTCCAGCATTCGTGCCGCGCTATGAGGCGATGTCCAGAAAGGATGCTCCATGTCCGACTTTCTTCCTCAGCGTCGCGACGGTAATCGCCACGGTGGGCTGGCGATGTTCCCGATCCTGTTGCCGTCGAGCAGCAACCCTCCTTGAGCCCGGGCGTGACGGAGGAGCTATCATGACGAGCGCCGAGCCGGAGCCGCTGCATAGCCCGGCAGATATGCGGCGGGCGCATATGCAGAAGCTCGCGCTCTGCCACATGCTCGAAGGCATCGCCGACGACCTGCCATCGCGCGTCGACCGGCTCCAGTGCCTCGCCGTGGCGGCCGACCTCTTGCAGCTGCTGCGCGAGTGCCACCGCTTCGAGGAAGAGGTCGTCTTCCCTGCCTTCGTGCAGCAGACGGGCGAGGACGACACCGTCGCGCGACTGAAGCTCGAGCACCTGGAGGATGAAAGCGCGGCGGCGGATCTCAGCGAGGCGCTGCTGGCCTACGGCCACGGTCGGCAGATCGAAAATCCCGAGGCGTTCGGCTATATGCTGCGCGCCTTCTTCGAATCGTTGCGCCGCCACATCGCCTTTGAGCGCGACCACGTGCTGCCGAAGGTTCTCCGGCATCAGTAAACCGGGGATCAGTCTCCGGCCCGCGCGGCCAGGCGCCCGATGTCGTCGACGATGACGTGGCGGTTGTTTTCGACGCGGATGACGCCCTCGCCCCGCAGCCGGGTAATCTGCCGGCTTACCGTCTCGACGGTGAGACCCAGGAAATCCGAGATCTCCGCACGCGACAGAGGCAGATCGAAAGCGGCGCCGCGCCGCTCCGGCCCGGCGGCGGGGTCGATGTTGCGCGCGATCATCAGAAGGAAGCTCGCTATCTTCTCGGAGGCCGTCTTGCGGCCGAGCGCCACCATCCAGTCGCGCGCCTGGTCAAGCTCGCGCAGCTTCTGTTCGAGCAGGCGATGCTCGAGATCGGGCTGCTCCTTTATCATGCGCTCCAGCGCCTGGCGCGGGAACGAGCACAGTTCGACGTCGGTCGCCGCCTCGGCGCTGAGCGTGCTCTCGCTCTGGAACGGCCTGCCGAGGAAATCGGGAGCGAATTGCAGGCCGACAATCTGCTGGCGGCCATCGGAAAGCGTCTTGGTCAGCTTCACGACGCCTGAAAGCACGTTCGAGAAACGCTCGACGCTCCTGGAATCGCCCACCAGCTCCTTGCCGGCCTCGGCCTTGTGCCGTTTCGTCGATTTTGCAAGGTCGACGAGCTGCCCGGCGTTGAGCGCGCCGCATATGCCACGATGCCGCGCCTCGCATGAAACGCAGAGTACCGGGACGCCTGCCGTGTGAATATCTTCGCGCACGATGGAACATCTATAGTGTTCCCGCCCTTCACCGGCAACGCAGGCCGGGACGCGAAAGCGTCGCAGCCCGTGCCTCGACGATCGGATGGAAACCAATCCGTCGATCGCCGCATTGCACAATTACGGTCTGGCTGCACAATAGGCGCATGTCCACCGGTTCGTTGACCATCCTTGTTATCGACGAGAACCGCATCCGGGCCTCGATCATCGAGGCCGGGTTGCGGGACGCAGGCCATCGCCATGTCACGGTGATCCATGACGTGGCCGGCATTGCCCGGCGCATCGCCGAGATCGAGCCGGATGTGATCGTCATCGATCTGGAAAACCCCAACCGCGACATGCTGGAGAACATGTTCCAGCTGTCGCGCGCGGTGAAGCGGCCGATCGCCATGTTCGTCGACCGCTCCGACCAGGCCTCGATCGAGGCCGCGGTCGATGCGGGCGTGTCCGCCTATGTCGTCGACGGGCTGAAGAAGGAGCGCATCAAGCCGATCCTCGACATGGCGATCAGCCGCTTCAACGCCTTCTCGCGCATGGCGCGCGAATTGGAGGAGGCGCGCAGCGAGCTGGAGAACCGCAAGGTCATCGACCGGGCCAAGGGCATATTGATGAAGTCGCGGGGCTTGAGCGAGGAGGCGGCCTACACGCTTCTGCGCAAGACCGCGATGAACCAGAACCGCAAGATCGCCGAGATCGCCCAAAGCCTGGTGACCGCGGCGGGCTTGCTGGGACCGCTGGAGGGCGAATGAGCATGGCGCACGAAATCACCGCCGGCTTCATGCCGCTCTTCGACAGCGCCGTTCTGGTCGTGGCCGGCGAGATGGGCTTTGCCGCTCGCGAGGGCATCGAGCTCAAGCTGCAGCGCGAGACCTCCTGGGCCAACATCCGTGACCGCATCGCCATCGGCCATTTCGATGTCGCGCACATGCTGGGGCCGATGCCGCTCGCCTGCAGCCTCGGGCTGACTCCGCTTGCCTCGGAGACCATCGTGCCCTTCTCGCTCGGGCTCGGCGGCAACTGCATCACCGTGTCCAACGCGGTTTGGGACGGCATGGCAGCGCAAGGTGCCGCGCCCGACCTCGATCCGGGGCGCGCCGGGGCAGCGCTCGGCGCGCTGATCCGCGAGCGGGCGGGTGCCGGCCGCGAGCCGCTGCGCTTCGCCGTCGTGCATCCGCATTCCGGGCACAATTACGAACTGCGCTACTGGCTTGCCGCCTGCGGCATCGATCCCGACCGAGACATCGAGATCGTCATCGTGCCGCCGCCTTTCATGGCCGACGCGCTGGCCGCCGGCCGCATCGACGGCTATTGCGTCGGCGAGCCTTGGAACAGCGCCGCTGTCGCGGCCGGAACCGGCCGCATCGTCACCGTCAAGGCGCTGCTCTGGCGCAACAGTCCGGAAAAGGTGATCGGCGCGCGCAAGGTGTGGGCCGAGGAGAACCCGGAGGCGCTTGCAGCACTTCTCAGGGCGTTGCATCACGCCGCCCGCTGGTGCCAGGACGCTGCGAACCGCGGCGAACTGGCCGCGATGATGGCGAAGCCGGCGTTCCTTGGCCAGCCGGAGGCGATCCAGATGCCGGCGCTCACCGGACGCCTTCAGCTTGGCGGCGGCGTGGAGCGGCGCGTCGAGGATTTCTTCCTTCCCTTCGACAAGGCGGCGAACTTCCCCTGGAAGAGCCATGCGCTGTGGTTCTACACGCAGATGGTGCGCTGGGGACAGTTGCCGCACACGCCGCAGAACCTCGCCATCGCCCGCGACTGCTATCGGCCAGACCTCTACCGCTCGGCCTTGAAGCCGCTCGGCGTGGCGCTGCCCGGCGCCAATGCCAAGGTCGAAGGGGCGCTGAAGGTTGCGACGCCAGTCGGCTCGGCGGGGGCGAGCCTGGTGCTTGGTCCCGACGGATTCTTCGACGGCCAGATCTTCGATCCGGACCGGATCGACGCCTACATTGCCGGCCAGAAACGCGCCTGATCATTCGCGCGCCAATCTTGTGCGATGCACAAAATTTGTGCGGCATGTCCATGCCATTGATCAATGTTTGACCGCGTTGCAGCTTGGTTCCGCCGCAGGCCAATTGTGCTAACATGCTGATTTTAAATGAAATTATGATCTCTCGTAAAACTGGCACGCTTCGTGCTTTGAAATAGACCGAGCCCCTCGTGGGCAACAGAACAGGCGTCCAATGGCGGGCGCCCACAGGCAAAGCTGCCGCTCAGGTCACCACGCGATCCCGGATGTACGGACGCGAGGGGGCCTGGACGGCAGCTTTTTTCGTTTTGGACCGGAGATGACGATGACCAGACGGATCGGACCCTCGCTCAAGGATTTCACCCGCCGCGATGTCCTGGCGAGCAGCACGCTGACGGCGGTGCTGTTCATTGCCGCGCTGTTCTTTTTTCCCGCCAGCCACGAAGCCGAGGGCAAGGGTCCGCAAGTGACCGCGCAAGCCCCGTCGCGCTGACCGATGCCGCACGCCTGATCAACACCACACGCGGCGCCTGCCGCCGCAAACCGGAGCCAACCATGACCGCAAACCTCCCAGCCGCGCAAAGCCAGGACAGTGCTCCCCGGCAAGCGCTCGTCATGTCCACCATCGCCTTCACCGTGTGCTTCGCGGTGTGGACGATCTTTTCCATCATCGGCGTGCGCATCAAGCAGGAGCTTGGGCTCAACGAGACCGAGTTCGGCCTGCTCGTCGGCACACCGATCCTCACCGGCTCGCTCGTACGCATGGTGCTCGGCGTCTGGACCGACCGCTATGGCGGCCGCCTGGTCTACACGCTCACCATGCTCGCGGCGGCGGTCGCGACTTTCCTGCTCGCTTTTGCCCACACCTATCAGCAGATGCTGGTCGCAGCGCTCGGCGTCGGCCTTGCAGGCGGCTCTTTCGCCGTCGGCGTCGCCTATGTCTCGCGCTTCTTCCCTGCCGGCAAACAAGGCACGGCGCTCGGCATTTTCGGCGTCGGCAATGTCGGCGCCGCAGTCACCAAGTTCCTGGCGCCGCTCGTGCTGCTTGCCTGGGGCTGGCAGTCGGTGGCGCTGATCTGGGCCGCGGCGCTGGTCGTCATGGCGATCGTCTTCTGGTTCACCACCAACGACGATCCTGTCATCCGCGAACGCCGTGCCGGCAAGGCGGCGCCGGCGAGGAGCTTCTGGCAGGAATTCGCGCCGCTAAAGAACCTGCAGGTCTGGCGCTTCGCCTTCTACTATTTCTTCGCCTTCGGCGCGTTCGTGGCGCTGTCGCTGTGGCTACCGCGCTACCTGATCGGCGTCTACGGCTTCGGCATCGCCACCGCCGGCATGATCGGCGCCGCCTATTCGATCCCCGCAAGCATCTTCCGCGCCTATGGCGGCGTGCTGTCCGACCGCATCGGTGCCCGCACCGTGCTCTATTGGACCTTCAGCGTCTCTGCCGTCGCGACCCTCGTTCTGTCTCTCCCCTCGGCAGATTACGTGGTGCGCGGCATCAGCGGGCCGATCCCGTTCCACTTCGAGATCGGCCCGCTCGCCTTCATCGCCGTCGCCTCCGTGCTCGGCTTCTTCATGAGCCTCGGCAAGGCCGCCGTCTACAAGCACATCCCAGCCTATTATCCGCAGAGCGTCGGCGCGGTCGGCGGTGTGGTCGGCATGATCGGCGGCCTCGGCGGCTTCATCCTGCCGATCGCCTTCGGCGCGCTGAACGACCTCACCGGCGTCTGGTCGAGCTGCTTCATGCTGCTCTTCGTGATCGTGTTGTCCTGCCTGGCCTGGATGCACTTCAGCATCCGCCGGATGGAACGCCAGGCCGCCGTCAAGACATCGTCCCTTTCCTACGCTGCGGAATAGATCGGAGCAGACCGGACATGACCGAGAAACTCGTCATCATCGGCAACGGCATGGCGCCGGGCCGGATGCTGGAGCACCTGCTGGAGGACGCGCCCGACCGCTACAGCGTCACCATCTTCAACGCCGAGCCGCGCGTGAACTACGACCGCATCATGCTGTCGCCGGTGCTGTCGGGCGAGAAGGCGTTCGAGGAAATCGTCATCCATGGCGACGGCTGGTACATCAAGCACGGCATCACCCTCTACAAGGGCCACCGCATCGTCGACATCGACCGCGAGGCCAAGACCGTCACCTCGGATCATGGCGTGACCGAGAGCTATGACCGGCTGGTCATCGCCACCGGCTCAGTGCCCTTCATCATTCCGGTGCCGGGCAAGGACTTGCCCGGCGTGCTCAGCTATCGCGACCTCGACGACGTCAATGCCATGCTGCTTGCGGCGCAGTCGCGCGCCAAGGCGGTCGTCATCGGCGGCGGCCTGCTTGGCCTCGAAGCCGCGGCAGGGCTCAAGGAACGCGGCATGGACGTCACCGTGCTCCACGTCATGCCGACGCTGATGGAGCGTCAGCTCGACCCGGCCGCCGGATACCTGCTGCAGAAGGCCGTCGAGGCGCGCGGCATCAAGGTCATGACCAAGGCCAACACCAAGGCGATTGTCGGCAACGGCAAGGTCGAGGGTGTGGAGCTGATGGACGGCACGATCATCCCGGCGACGCTGGTGGTGATGGCGGTCGGCATCCGCCCGAGCACCGCGCTTGCCAAGGAGGCCGGGCTCGAGGTCAATCGCGGCATCGTCGTCGACGACCGCATGCGGACCTCCGATCCCGCGATCATGGCGCTCGGCGAATGCGCCGAAGTCGGCGGCCATGTCTACGGGCTGGTCGCGCCGCTCTACGAGATGGCGCGGGTCGCTGCGGCCGCGCTGGCGGACAGCGAGGACAGGCGGTTCGTCCATTCCGACACGCCGACCAAGCTCAAAGTCACCGGCATCGACCTCTATTCGCTGGGCGACTTCGCCGATGGCGAGGACCGCGAGGAGATCATCCTGCGCGACGCATCCGCCGGCATCTACAAGCGCCTCGTGCTGCAGGACAATCGCATCATCGGCACGGTGCTGTTCGGCGAGACGGGTGACGGCGCCTGGTTCAACGACCTCAAGAAGAAGGCGACCGACATCTCCGAGATGCGCGACACGCTGATCTTCGGGCAGGCGTTCCAGGGAGGCGTTTCCTCGGACCCTTTGGCGGCCGTTGCGGCACTGGCGGATGATGCGGAAATCTGCGGCTGCAACGGCGTCTGCAAGGGCAAGATCACCGGCGCGATCACGGCCAAGGGGCTTACGGGCCTCGACGATGTGCGGGCGCATACGAAGGCTTCGGCCTCCTGCGGCTCGTGCACGGGTCTGGTCGAACAACTGCTGAAGCTCACGCTGGGCGAAGCGTATAACCCTGCGGCCGTGCAGCCGATGTGCGGCTGCACGAGCCTCGGCCATGACGATGTGCGGCGCCTGATCAAGGCGAAGGGGCTGAAGACGATACCTGCCGTCATGCAGGAACTCGAATGGAAGACCTCCTGCGGCTGCGCCAAATGCCGTCCGGCGCTCAACTATTATCTCGTCTGCGATTGGCCCGACCAATATGCCGACGACTATCAGTCGCGCTTCATCAACGAGCGCGTGCACGCCAACATCCAGAAAGACGGCACCTATTCGGTGGTGCCGCGCATGTGGGGCGGGGTGACCAGCGCAAACGAATTGCGCGCCATCGCCGACGTGGTCGACAAGTTCGAGATCCCGATGGTCAAGGTCACCGGCGGCCAGCGCATCGACATGCTGGGTATCCGCAAGGAAGACCTGCCGGCGGTGTGGGCCGACCTCGGCAAGGCCGGCTTCGTTTCCGGCCACGCCTATGCCAAGGGTCTGCGCACGGTGAAGACCTGCGTCGGATCCGACTGGTGCCGTTTCGGCACCCAGGATTCGACCGGGCTCGGCATCCGCATCGAGAAATTCATGTGGGGCTCGTGGACGCCGGCCAAGGTGAAGATGGCGGTATCAGGCTGCCCGCGCAACTGCGCGGAGGCGACCTGCAAGGATGTCGGCGTGGTCTGCGTCGACTCCGGCTACGAGATCCATTTCGCGGGCGCGGCCGGCCTCGACATCAAGGGCACGGAAGTGCTCGGGCTCGTGAAGACCGAGGACGAGGCGCTGGAGGTGATCGTGGCGCTTGTCCAGATGTATCGCGAGCAGGCGCGCTATCTCGAGCGCATCTACAAATGGGCCAAGCGGATCGGCACCGCCGAAATCAAAAAGCAGATCCTGGATGATGGCGAGAAGCGCAAGGCCTATTACGAGCGCTTCGTCTTCAGCCAGAAATTCGCCCAAGTCGATCCATGGTCGGAGCGCGTCTCCGGCAAGGACAAGCATGAGTTCCGCCCGATGGCCTCGGTCGGGTTCGCGGAGGCGGCGGAATGAGTCGGCAGGAAAGAGACCGCATGAACTGGATCGCCATCGGCTCCATCGCCGACATTCCGCCGCGTGGCGCGCGCTGCGTGGCCACCCCGCAAGGCAAGATCGCGGTCTTCCGCACGGCGGACGACCAGGTCTTTGCCATCGACGACCACTGCCCGCACAAGGGCGGGCCGCTCAGCCAAGGCATCGTCCACGGCGCCGCGGTGACCTGCCCGCTGCACAATTGGGTGATCTCGCTGGAGACGGGCAGGGCGCTCGGCGCCGACGAAGGCTCGGTGCGAACGATCCCCGTCAAGGTCGAGGGCGAGCGGCTGTTCATCGTGCTCGAAGCGCTGGCCTCGAAAGCGGCCTGAGGCATGGAGGAAGCGCGCGAGGTGAGGACCACCTGCCCCTATTGCGGGGTGGGCTGCGGCGTGCTGGCCAAGCTCGCCGCGGACGGCACGACGACCGTCCGCGGCGATCCCGATCATCCAGCCAATTTCGGCAGACTCTGCTCGAAGGGTTCCGCCCTTGCCGAGACGTTTGGCCTCGAAGGCCGTTTGCTGCGGCCAGAGGTGCTCGGCAGGCAGGCCGGTTGGGACGAAGCGCTCGACCTCGTGGCCGAGAAATTCTCGCGGGCGATCGCCGAGCATGGACCGGATTCGGTCGCCTTCTATGTCTCCGGCCAATTGCTCACCGAGGACTATTACGTCGCCAACAAGCTGATGAAGGGTTTCATCGGCTCGGCCAATATCGACACCAATTCGCGGCTCTGCATGGCCTCCTCCGTGGCCGGCCACCGCCGTGCTTTCGGCGAGGACATCGTTCCGGGTGTCTACGAGGATTTCGACTGCGCCGATCTCATCGTGCTCACCGGCTCCAACACCGCCTGGTGCCATCCCGTGCTCTACCAGCGCATGCTGGCGGCGCGCCGGGAGCGTGGAACGAAGATCGTCGTCATCGATCCGCGCCGCACCGCGACCGCCGACGAATGCGACCTGCATCTGGCGCTGGATCCGGGCACAGACGTGCTGTTGTTCAACGGGCTGTTCGCGTATCTCGTCCAGAGCGGAAAGATCGATGCCGATTTCATCCGCGACAGCACCTCGGACTTCGACGCCGCGGCCGCCCTGGCCGGCGCCGATGCGCCGTCGATCGCGCGTGTCGCGAAAGGCTGCGGATTGGCGGCCCCCGACGTCCAGGCCTTCTATGATCTCTTCGCCGATACCGAGCGGACGGTCACGGTCTACAGTCAGGGCGTCAACCAGTCGGCGCACGGAACCGACAAGGTCAACGCCATCATCAACTGCCATCTCGCCACCGGCCGTATCGGCAGGCCCGGTATGGGGCCGTTCTCGGTCACCGGGCAGCCGAACGCGATGGGCGGCCGCGAGGTGGGAGGCCTGGCCAACCAGCTCGCCGCGCATATGGACTTCGCGGACGAGGCCAACATCGATCGCGTGTCCCGCTTCTGGAAGGCGCCCGACATCGCGCGGCGCGGCGGCCTGAAAGCCGTGGATATGTTCCAGGCGGTCGCCGACGGCCGCATCAAGGCGCTGTGGGTGATGGGCACCAATCCCGCGGTCTCCATGCCAGACGCTACGCGAGTGCGGGCCGCGCTCGCCAAATGCGACTTCGTCGTCGTCTCGGATGTGACCCGCACCGACACCACGCGCTATGCCGACGTTCTGCTGCCGGCCGCCGCCTGGGGCGAGAAGGACGGCACGGTCACCAATTCGGAACGGCGTATCTCGCGCCAGCGGCCGTTCGTGCCGCCGCCGGGCGAGGCGAAGGCCGACTGGCGCATCATCTGCAAGGTCGCCGCCCGCATGGGCTTTGGCGATGCTTTCGGCTACCGGACGCCGTCCGAGATTTTTCGCGAGCATGCGGCGCTTTCCGCCTTCGAGAACGGGGGCGAGCGCCTGTTCGATCTCGGCGGCATGGCTGACTTCGACGAGGCGGACTACGCCGCCTTCGCGCCGCGTCATTGGCCCGCGTCGGAACGAGGCGAGCGCCAGACGAGATTGTTCGGCGGCGGTCGTTTCCCGACGCCCGACGGCCGCGCGCGTTTCGTGGCGGTGCGGCAGGAGGCGACGGCCTTCGCCGTCGATACCGACTATCCGCTTGCCCTGAACACCGGTCGGCTGCGCGACCAGTGGCATACGATGACGCGCACCGGCAACGTGCCGCGTTTGATGGCCAGCGCGCCGGAGCCGGCGGTCGATCTTCATCCGGCCGATGCGGCCGCGCGACACCTAAAGGATGGCGACCTCGCCCAGCTTTCAACCCGCTTCGGCTTCGTTCGGGCGAGAGTACGCGTGGCCGACTCGCAGCGGCGCGGCCATGCTTTCCTGCCCATGCACTGGAGCGGCCAGTTCGCGGCCAGGGCCGCCGCCGGTCTGCTGTCTTCGCCGGTCACCGATCCGCATTCCGGCCAGCCGGAGCTCAAGCATGTTCCGGTCCGGATCGTGCGGGAAGAGACCGGCTGGGCCGGCGTGCTCATCACACGCTGTGATCTGCGGCCGACGGGCTTTGTCCACTGGAGCCGGTACGCGGTCGAGGGCGGCTGGGTCTACGAGCTGACCGGGACAGAGCCGCCGGACCAGGGGATCCTTTTGGCGCGCAAGCTGCTGGGCGTCTGTCCTCAGGATCAACTGCTCGAATACACCGATCGCCGCGGGCTCGCCTATCGCGCGGCGGCCATCGACGATGCCGGCGCTATGGCCGAGGCCTTGCTTGTCGCAGCTCCCGACCAACTACCGACGCGCGACTGGCTGGTGTCGCTGCTCGCCACGCGCCAGAAGCTGTCGACGACCGATCGCCATGCGCTTCTATCCGGCCGCTCGCCCGTACCTATGCCTGCCATCGGACGCGTCGTGTGCGCTTGCTTCCATGTTGGAGCCAACCAAATCGCATCGGCGGTCTCGGGCGGATGCGACAGCCTTGAGGCCATCGGCGCGTCGTTGCGCGCGGGCACCAATTGCGGCTCATGCCGCTCTGAGATCAGGGCGATCATCGATGCCCGCCACGTGCAGGCGGCAGAGTGAGCCGTGCGCCGGCTAAACCATTTCACCGAAACGGTGAAATGGTTTATCTTCTTGTTTTTACGCAACTCCGGACGGAAAACCGCTCACACTTTTCCTGGAATTGCTCTAGCGGTCCTCGACGATGCGCAGATAGGCCGCCGTCACGAACAGCACGATGAAGCCGAACAGGATGCGGCGGCCGCCTTCGGGCATCTGCAGGATGGTGAGCAGCGTCGTCAGCACGGTCAGGATCAGCGCGCCGATGATGGTGCCGGTATAGCCGCCGCGGCCGCCGAAGATCGAGGTGCCGCCGATGACGGCGGCGGCCACCGAAGGCAGCACCAGCGGCTCGGCGAGCGACAGCGAAGGCGCCTTGATCAGGCCGATATAGAGCAGGCCGGTGATGCCGGCGAGCAGGCTGGAGAGGACGTAGAGCGCCGTGATCACCTGCCAGTAGCGTACGCCAGACAGGCGCGCGGCTCGCTCATTGTCGCCGACGGCATAGAGCAGGCGGCCGAAGCCGGTGCGGTTCAGCATGAAGACGATCAGCACGGCCACCGGCACGAACAGCAGAAGCGCATTGGGAAAACCGTAGGTGACGCCGGTGCCCAGCCAGTTGAGGAAATCCGGGATCTTCGCGCCCGACGCGATCACCGTGCGCTGGTAGACCTGCAGGAAGCCGGTGCCGATCAGGCTGGTGCCGAGCGTCATGATCAGCGGATGCACCCGGAACACGCCGACGCCGATGCCGTTGACGAGGCCGATCAGCACGGCGGGCAGCATGGCCAGCAGGAATGCCACCGTCGGATCCTGGTTGACGATCTGGGTGGCCATGATGAAGGCGCTCATCGTCGCCACCGTGCCGACGGAAAGGTCGATGCCGCCGGTCAGCATGGTCATGGTCTGGCAGCCGGCGAGGATCGCCAGCGGAATGGCGAATTTCGCCGTGTTGGCGAGCCAGCGCTCGTTGACGATGCCGGGGCGCAGGATCTGCAGGATCACCACGAGGATGATCAAAAGGATGATCAGAGGAATCAGCGGCCGGTCCGCCATGAAGCGCTTCAGGCGGCGGCCGAACGAAACGGGCCGGGGCATGGTCGCGATGTCGGTCATGGCGTTGCTCCTGCCGGGCGGCTCCGCATGGTGATGAAGGCACCGAACATCACGACGGCGACCATGATTGCGCCTTCGATGATCGCGGTGACATTCGGATCGATGGCCAGAAGCGTCAGGTCCGTGCGCACCAGCCTCAGCACGAAGACCGCGATGATCGGCCCGAGCAGGCCGCCCTTGCCGCCGCCGAGGGCGACGCCGCCCAGCACCACTGCGGCGACGCTGGCGAGCAGATACGGCCCGGGGATGGGCGCGCCAATGCCGGTGCTGATGGTGAGCGACAGGCCACCGAGCGCGGCGAACAGGCCGGAGAGCGCATAGGCGATGATCCTGGTGCGGGCCACCGGCACGCCGCTGCGGAAGGCGGCGAGTTCGTTGCTGCCGATGGCGTAGATGGAGAGGCCGAGGCGTGAGCGCCTGAGCGGAATCCACACGATGCAGAGGCACACGACGAGCAGCACCAGCGCCTTCGGCACCCAGGCATCGGCCCAATCGGGCAGACCGGGGACCGGCACCGTGCCGATGACGCTGGCCTTCAGCCATTCGGCGGCTGCGCCTCCGGGAGCGCCGAGCACGAGGAGCGCCGCGCCCTGCAGCACGAACAGCATGGCAAGGGTGACGACGATGTCGGGCACCCGGGTGACAACGATGAGGATACCGTTCAGCGCGCCGAGGACCAGCCCCATGGCGAGCACGAAGGGCACGACGAAGAGCGCATATTCCTCGCTGGCGCCGTTCATCATCGAAGCGGCGGTGACGCTGGTCAGCGCCATCATGGCGGCGACCGACAGGTCGATGCCGCCGGCGATTACGACGACGGTCTGGGCGGCGACGGCGAAGGCGTAAGGCAGGACCGCCCGCGCCAGCGAACCGAAATCGCCGCTGCCGTAGCCGGGCTGGATCAGCTTGGTGACGACGAAGAGGAAGATCAGCAGGGCAAAGAGGCCGGCGACCCAGCCCTGGTTGCGGAGGAAGCGGCTCATGGCGCGACCTCCGCATCGGAAGTGGGTTTGACCTCGGCAAGGATGCCGACATCGGCCCTAGCGCCGCGCGGCAGGCCGTAGGCGGCGCGCATCAGCGCCGCTTCGTCTGCTTCTTCCACCGGGAAAGTGTCGACGACGCGGCCGCCGAAGATGACGATGACGCGGTCGCAGACGCGCTGCACCTCTTCCATCTCGGAGGTGTAGAAGAGCACCGACTTGCCTTGGCCGGCGAGCTCGCGCAGCAGCTTGTAGATTTCCTGCTTGGTGCCGACATCGATGCCGCGCGTCGGGTCGAAGCAGAGGATGGTGCGGGCGTTGGCGGCGATCCAGCGGGCGATGGTCACCTTCTGCTGGTTGCCGCCGGAAAGGCGCTGCACCTCGCCCTGGGCGCGGGTGTCGATCTGCAATCTGCCGATGGCGCCGGAAACCACCACCTGCTCGCGCCGCATGCGGATCGGCCCCCATTTGCGCAACCCGGCGCTGAAGGGCAGCGCGATGTTCTCACGCACCGAACGCTGCATCGCCAAGGCCTCGGTGCGGTCGCCCGGCACATAGGCGATGCCGGCCTGGATGGCGTCGCTCGGATGCGAGAACTTCACCGGCGCGCCGTCGACCTCGATCGTGCCGCCGGTCGGGCGGATCGAGCCGGCAAGTGCTGCGAAGAGCTCGTCCTGGCCCTGGCCCTCGAGCGCGAAGACGCCGACGACCTCGCCATTGGCGAGATCGAAGGAGACGTCGTTGAGCTTGGTGCCGAGCTGCAGGTTGCGGACCGACAGGCGCGGCCTGCCGCCGACCGCGACCGCCACCTCATTCGCCGCGCGCGCGGCGACGCGCGTCTTCTCGATGCGGGTGCCGAGCATCATCTCGACTATTCTTTCCTCGACGCCCGGCTCGATGTCGACGACACCGACGGTGGAGCCGTCGCGCAGCACGGTGGCGCGGTCGCAGAGCGCAGAGATCTCGACGAAACGATGCGAGATGAAGATGACGGAGCGGCCGGCGTCGCCCTGGCGGCTCACGACTTCCAGCACTTTCTCGGCGAGGTTCGCCGGCAGCGCCGCGGTCATCTCGTCGAGCAGGAGCACGACGGGCTCGACGGCCAGAGCGCGCGCCAGGTCGAGCACGCGCAGGATGGCCAAGGGGATATGACGGGCGGTCTCGCGGATGTCGAGGTCGGGAATGCCGAGCTCCCGCACCCAGGCGCGGAAGGGTTCGACCGGCGTTCCGGTGAGCCTGAGATTGGAGAGCACGTCGAGATCGGGGATCAGCGACGGTTCCTGATAGACCGGCAGCAGTCCGGCGCGGCGGGCGTCGGCGGGCGAGCGGACATCGAGCTGCTTGCCGCGGATCAGGATGCGTCCGGCATCCGCCTTGATCGCCCCGGTCAGGATCTTCACCAGCGTCGACTTGCCGGCGCCGTTGGCGCCCATCAACGCGTGGACCTCACCCGGCAGCACGGACAGCGAAGCGTTGCGCAGCGCGGCAACCGCGCCGTAATTCTTAGCCACGCCGGTGGCGTCGAGGAGAGGGTTTTGCGGCAATGAGTTTGTCAAATCGTCTGGTTCTCGTTCCAGAAACTAATGCAGGCGCCGGCCGAAGCCAGATGATCTCCCCTTCTCCCCTTGTGGG
>CCNC01000036.1 GCA_000824845.1 Mesorhizobium sp. ORS 3359
CACAAGGGGGGAGATCAGCTGTCGTCGCCACTTTCGCCAATCACCGGCGTCGCAAGAAAGAGCGCCGCCGCCCCAGCTGCTGATCTCCCCCCAAG
>CCNC01000037.1 GCA_000824845.1 Mesorhizobium sp. ORS 3359
GGACAGAGGGGGGCGCTGTCCCTCCAGCTTCTCCAATGGATCTCACTCACCTCCGCAGGAATCGGGTGGCCGGGGCGCCTCCTTCGCCCCACTTTGGTCGCATCGAAGGAGCCAACCCATGACCATTCACTCCCTGAACACCAGGCGCGCCAGCCGCTCCGCTGAGTCCCGCGTCGCCGCGCAGGACTGGCGCGCGCTAGTTTCAGACCTCAACGCCCATGGCTGTGCCGTCATGCCCGGCCTTCTCTCAGTGGAAGAATGCGCCCATATCGCCGGCCTCTACCGGCATGAGGAGCATTTCCGCAGCCATGTGGTGATGGCCCGCCATGGTTTCGGCAAAGGCGAATACCGCTACTTCAACTATCCGCTGCCGGACCTCATTGAGGGCTTGCGCACTGCGCTCTATCCGCGTCTTGCCACGGTCGCCAATGACTGGAACGAGAAGATGGGCGTGGCGCTTCGCTATCCGGCCGACCACGCCGCTTTCCTGAAGCGCTGCCGCGACGAGGGCCAGACGAGGTCGACGCCGCTTCTCCTGCAATACGGGCCCGGCGACTTCAACTGCCTGCACCAGGACCTCTACGGCGCGCTCGCCTTCCCGCTGCAGGTGGCGATCCTGTTGTCCGAACCCGGCGAGGATTTCACCGGCGGCGAATTCGTGCTCACCGAGCAGCGCCCGCGCATGCAAAGCCGCGCGGAGGTGGTGCCGCTGAGACAAGGCGATGCGGTGATCTTCGCCGTGCACAACCGGCCGGTGCAAGGCACG
>CCNC01000038.1 GCA_000824845.1 Mesorhizobium sp. ORS 3359
CCCCCCCCCCCCCCCCCGCAGGGGGGGGGGGGGGGGGGCCGCCGGGGGGGGGGGGGGGGGGGCCCCTTCGTAGGGCGCTCCCCCTCTCCGTCTCGGCTTCGCCGAGCCACCTCTCCCCCACTTCGTGGGGGCGAGGAACCTTCATCCTGCGGCGCTTCTTCCTCTTCCCCTGCCGTCTGCATTCGCGTACACGCCCGGGCAAATCCCGCCACATCAGCGCAGTTGCCCGGACCGCCCCATGATCCGTCTCGAAAACATCGGCAAGCAGAACGGCCGACAGATCGTCTTCATCGAAGCTTCGGCCGCCTTGCAGAAGGGCGAGAAGGTCGGGCTGGTCGGCCCGAACGGCGCCGGCAAGACGACCTTGTTCCGCATGATCATCGGTGAGGAGCAGCCGGACGAGGGCCAGGTCTCGGTCGATCGCGGCGTCACCATCGGCTATTTCAGCCAGGATGTCGGTGACATGGAAGGCATGAGCGCCGTCGCCGAGGTCATGGAAGGCGCCGGGCCGGTGAGCGCGGTGGCGGCCGAGATGCGCGAGCTCGAGCACGCCATGGGTGATCCCGAGCGCGCCGAAGAGATGGACGCAATCATCGAGCGCTATGGCGAATTGCAGCACCGCTTCGAGGAGCTCGACGGTTATGCGCTGGACGGCCGCGCGCGTGAGGTGCTGGATGGCCTCGGCTTCAGCCAGGAGATGATGGACGGCGATGTCTCAAAGCTCTCCGGCGGCTGGAAGATGCGCGTGGCGCTCGCCCGCATTCTCCTGATGCGGCCCGACGTCATGCTGCTCGACGAGCCGTCGAACCATCTCGATCTCGAAAGCCTGATCTGGCTCGAGAAATTCCTGAAGGACTATGACGGCGCGCTGCTGATGACCTCGCACGACCGCGAGTTCATGAACCGCATCGTCAACAAGATCATCGAGATCGACGCCGGCGCGCTCACCTCCTACTCGGGCAATTACGAATTCTACCAGGAGCAGCGGGCTCTCGCCGACAAGCAGTTGCAGGCGCAGTTCGAGCGCCAGCAGGCTATGCTGGCCAAGGAGATCGCCTTCATCGAGCGCTTCAAGGCGCGCGCCTCGCATGCCGCGCAGGTGCAGAGCCGGGTGAAGAAGCTCGACAAGATCGACCGCGTCGAGCCGCCCAAGCGCCGCCAGACGGTGGCCTTCGAGTTCCAGCCGGCGCCGCGCTGCGGCGAGGACGTGGCGACGCTGAAAGGCATTCACAAATCCTATGGCAGCCGCTCTATCTATTCCGGCCTCGATTTCCAGATCCGCCGCCGCGAGCGCTGGTGCGTGATGGGCGTCAACGGCGCCGGCAAGTCGACGCTGCTGAAGCTGGTCGCCGGAGCCTCCGAGCCCGACGAGGGCTCCGTCGCGCGCGGCCCGAGCGTCAAGATGGGCTATTTCGCCCAGCACGCCATGGAACTGCTCGATGGCGAGCGCACCGTCTACCAGACGCTGGAGGACAATTTTCCGCAGGCCGGCCAGGCGCCGCTGCGCGCGCTTGCCGGCTGCTTCGGCTTTTCCGGCGACGAGATCGAGAAGAAGTGCCGCGTGCTATCGGGCGGCGAGAAAGCCAGGCTGGTGATGGCGCTGATGCTGTTCGACCCGCCCAACCTCCTGGTGCTCGATGAACCGACCAACCACCTCGACATCACCACCAAGCAGATGCTGATCGAGGCGCTGTCGCAATATGAAGGCACGATGCTCTTCGTCTCGCACGACCGCCATTTCCTGGCGGCGCTGTCGAACCGCGTGCTGGAGCTCACGCCCGACGGTATCCACACCTATGGCGGCGGCTACACCGAATATGTCGCGCGCACCGGCCAGGAAGCGCCGGGGCTGAGAAGCTAGGGAGCCTTTTCAGAGCGCGTCGTAGACGGCGTCGATCAGCGCCTTGCGGCGCGGGTCCACATCGTCGAACCCCAGCATGCGGTTGGTGACGTAGCCGAACCCGACGCCGGCGCCGGGATCGGCAAAGCCGATGGCGCCGCCCCAGCCGGTGTGGCCGAAGCTTTGCGGCGATGCGCGACCGGCATAGACAGCATCCTCGATCTGATAGCCGGCGGCGAAGGCGGCCGGCAGCGCGAAGCTGTCGTCCATGCCGCGAAAGCGCGGCCTCGCGGCCTCCTCGATCGCCGCGCGGCCGATCAGGCGCTTGCCTTCAAAAGAGCCGCCCGCCGCCATCATTCCGTAGATGCGCGCCAGCGCGTGCGCCGTGGACTGGCCGTTGCCGCCCGGCACCTCGGCGGCGCGCCAGGCGCGGTCGTTGGGCGCCAGGGCGCGCGGCATCGGGTTGTCGCATGCATGGGGAAAGGGCGAGGCGCGCACGAACTCCACCCATTCCGAGGCTTTCGGGCCCTCGATCATCTCGGCGGCTCGGGCATCCTCGGGCTCCGGCAGGCCGACATGGAAATCGGCCCCAAGCGGGCCGGCGATCTCTTCTTCGATGAAGCGGCCGACGCTGCGCCCGTCAACGCGCCGCAGCACCTCTCCGGCAAGATGGCCGTAGCTGAGCGCATGGTAGACGCAGCGGCTGCCGGGCTCCCACAGCGGCGCCATGGCGGCAAGCGCGTCGACACAGGGCGTCCAGGCGAGCAGACCTGCCTCGTCCATCGGCACGGCTAGGCCGTTCAGCCCGGACTGGTGCGACATCACCTGGTCGAGCGTGATGCGCTCCTTGCCGCCGGCCGCGAATTCGGGCCAATAGCGCGCGACCGGCGCGCCATAGTCCAGCTTGCCGCGCTCGACCAGCATCGCGATCGCCAGCGCCACGACGCCCTTGGTGCAAGACCAGACATTGATCAGCGTGTCACGCCGCCACGGGCGGGTGCGCGCGGCATCCGCATGACCGCCCCAAAGCTCGACGACCGTCTTGCCGTCGGCCACGACCGAGACGCCGCCGCCATGCTCGAGGCCTTGGGAGAAACACCAGGCGAACGCTTCGCGCACGCCGGCAAAACGCGGATCGCAGAAGCCTTCTATGGTCATGCGCGGATTCTCACCAAATGCGCCTCAGCCGAACAGCTTGGTCACGAAGCCGCTGAACCAGGCAAGCTGCGCCGCGTGGTGGGCTTCCATCAGCCGGTCCTGTTCGTCCCGGTCCTGCGCGCCGAGGGTCCCGTAGGGCGCGCCTTGCCGCTCCTGCCAGCGCCGAAAGCCGGCCGGGCCCTGCTCGGCATGGAACTGCAAGGCGTAGGTCTTGTCGCCGACCCGAAACGCCTGGTTGGGGAACGTCTCGCTCGAAGCCAGGTGCACGGCGCCCGCCGGCAGGGCGAAGGTATGAAAATGGTTCTGCGGAAGGAACAGCGGCCGGTCGAGGAAGTCGCCGGCTTCGGGCGTGGGCACGATCTCGAAATAGCCGAACTCCCTGATGCCGCTTTCCACCGGCCCGACATCGGCGCCGAGATGCCAGGCGATCTGCTGCGCGCCCTGGCAGATACCGAGCAGCGGCAGGTCGTTTTCCAGGCAATGCTCGATCAGCACGGCCTCGTGATCGAGGAACGGATGCTTTTTGGTGTCGAAGACATTGAACGGACCGCCATAGATCACCGCGCCGTCGACATTTTGGAGGTCGATCACCTCGCCCTTGAACGGCATCGCGGTCGTGACCGCATGGCCGTTCGCCTCAAGAGTGGTCTGGGCGTGATCGTCGCCCGGCTCTTCCGAATGCCGGACGAGAACAATGTGCTTCATCGGAGCTCCTGCCGCTCATTTCGCGAGAACCACGATAAAGCTTAGCGGGCTGTCGGAAATGTGCCAGCGTCCAGTTACGGCTGGACGCTGGTAGGTGGCGCAAGCGCAACGCCGGAGCTCAACCCCTCGCTAAGCCGCGGTCGATCAGCCGCGCAAGGCGCGCCGAGAAGGCTTTGGCGTCGGCCGGCTTGTCGCCGTCGAGCACCCGCGCTTCGTCGTAGAGCAGATGCGCGGCGTCTTCCTTGAAAGCCTTGTCGTCGTCGCCGAGCTTTGCCAGCGCCGCCACGCGCTCATGGCGCGGGTTGATCTCCAGGATCGGCTTGGCCGCCTTGTCGAGCCGGCCGGCGGCGTTGAGCAGGCGCTCGAACTGGCGGTCCGGGCCATGCTCGGGCGCAACCAGGCAGACGGCGCTTTCGGTCAGCCGGTCGGAAGCCTTCACATCCGACACCTCCTCGCCGAGCGTCGTCTTCACGAAGGCCAGGAAGGCGGCGATGTCCGATGACGTCTCGGCATCAGGCTTCGCCGCATCCTCGGGCAGCGGGATGTCGGCAAGCTCCGCCGCGCCCTGCGTCACCGACTTGAACGGCTTGCCGTCGAATTCCGGCGTCATCGTCACCCAGAAACTGTCGACCGGGTCGGTCAAGAGCAGCACCTCGATGCCACGCGCGCGAAACCCTTCGAGCTGCGGCGAGGCCTCCAGCCGGGCGCGGTCGTCGCCGGCCATGAAGAAGATCGCCTTCTGGCCTTCCTTCATCGCGCCGACATAGTCGGCAAGGCTGCGCCAGCCTTCGCCCGAAGCGGTCGAACGGAAGCGGGCAAGCTTCAGCAGCTGCTCGCGCCGCTCGTAATCCTCATAGAGACCTTCCTTGAGGACGACACCAAAATTTTCCCAGATCTTTGCGTAGGCTTCGGCATCGTTTTCGGCCGTCTTGGCGAGGTCGCCGAGAACGCGGTTGGTCACGCCCTTGCGGATCGCGGCGAGCAGCGGGCTTTCCTGGATCATTTCGCGTGAGACGTTGAGCGGCAGGTCGGCGGAATCGACCAGGCCGCGCACGAAGCGCAGATAGCGCGGCAGGAGATCGGCATCGTCGGTGATGAAGACTCGCCGCACATAGAGCTTCATGCGGCCCTTGCGGTCCTGGTCGAACAGGTCGAACGGCCGCGATCCGGGCACGAAGGCGAGCACGCTGTATTCCTGCCGGCCCTCGGCACGGAAATGGATGGTCGAGGCAGGCTCATCATACTGGCCGGCGACGCTGCGGTAGAAATCGGTATATTCCTCAGGCTTGATCTCGCTCTTCTGCCGCACCCACAGCGCCGTGCCGTCGGCGATGTCGCGCGGCTCGGCGCCGGGTTTCTCGACAAGCGTGATCGGCACCGGCACATGGCCGGATTGCGACTTCGCCAGCCCTTCGAGCCTGTAGGGCGTGGTGTAGGAGGTGGCGTCCTCCATCAGGTGCAGCACCACGCGCGTGCCACGCTTGGGCGCCGCCTCGAGCGGCACCGGCGCGATTTCATAGGTGCCCTTGCCGTCGGACGACCAGCGGAAGGCTTCGTCGCTGCCGGCTTGGCTGCTGATGACGTCGACCCGGTCGGCGACCATGAAGGCTGAGTAGAAGCCGACGCCGAACTGGCCGATGAGCTGCGTGTCCTCCGCAGCCTTGCCGGCCTCGACGCGCTCCATGAAGGCGCGCGTGCCGGAGCGCGCGATGGTGCCCAGCGCTTCCGCCATCTCGTCGCGGCTCATGCCGATGCCGTTATCCTCGACGGAAAGCTGCTTATTGTCCGGGTCGGCGGCAATCGTGATGCGCGGCTTGGCATCGTCGCCCAGTAGCTCGGGCCGGCTCACCGCCTCGAAGCGAAGCTTCTCGCAGGCATCCGCCGCGTTGGAGATCAGCTCGCGCAGGAAAACATCCCGGTCCGAATAGACCGAATGCACCATCATGTGCAGCAGCCGCGAGACGTCAGCCTCGAATGTCCTGGTTTCCGCCGTCTTGGTGTCCATCGTCATTCAGAATTCCTGGGTTGGTCGTTTGTCCGCCACGCAGCACGCGCCGCGTTTCGAATCTTCAGCCATTGTTGCTTGTGGACGCGCGCCCTGCCAGCGCTGCGGGCGCTAGCGATACCATGTCCGGCGCTAGAATATCGTTGCGGCGGGCGAAGGCAACAAGGGTGGCACGCACCGTTTCCGCGTCGATCTCGCCGGCAATGCCGGCTTGGCAGGCATTGAGCGCGATCATATGCGCGCTGCTCCTGCTCGCGGCCGGCCAATCCTGCAGCAGAGCGTAGGCTTCCGCCACGCTCCCCAGCCGTACCGGCAAGCCCATGCCGACGAGCACCGTGACAGGCTTTTCAAAACGGTCGTGGTTCATGGTCTGGACCCTCTTTCCGGTGGATGCCCACGGCTCCCGGCCGAAGGCCGGTCGCCCCGGTCAGCGCATGCCGGCGCGGGTAGGGCGGTTGCAGCACGACGCCGTGCGGCGGCGATTGGCCTATGCCGTGGAAGGCCTGCACATTGACCAGGCCCGCAGCAGGCGCTGAACCCTGCTGGTTCAGGCGCGGCGGCGGCAGCGCGCCATGCGCCTTGGCCAGCGCCTCGATCCAGGCGGCGACCGCCAGCGGCACCGGCGCGCGCCCCTCGATCCAGCGCGTCGCATCGGTCCTGGAACAGCCAAGCTCCTGCGCAAGGTCACTGCCTTCCCATCGCAAGCTTCTCAGGCATTCCCGCAAGCGTCCTGCAATCATGGCATCGCAATTCCCTTCGCCCAAATCCCATCACGACATAGTCGGACGGACCCCGCCGTGGCGGGGGCCGATTTCGCTCAGCTTCACGCGGATGTCTCGGTGGCCGACACCTGCTGCGCGGCAAGGAACATCAGCGTCGAGGCGACGGTCCGCCGGTTCCATCCGGCGGCTTCGGCCGCGTCGAGCAGGCCTCCCAGCAGGGGCTTCAGCGCGCTCCGGCATTCGGCTTCATAGGCGAGGAATTCGCTTGCCGAATGCGTCGGCGCGGGAATTGAGCCATCTGCGCTCATCATATTCATAAGGGCCTCCCAAGTTTTGGCGGAACGCCCGCTCCCATAGCCGGGAGCGGGCTCTCGTCAGCGTCTCAGAAGTCCATGCCGGCGCCGGCCGGCACGGCCGGGGCGGCTTCCTTCTTCGGCTTTTCAGCCACCATCGCCTCGGTGGTGACGAGCAGACCGGCGACCGAAGCGGCGTCCTGCAGCGCGGTGCGCACCACCTTGGCGGGGTCGATCACGCCCTGCTTGTAGAGGTCGCCATACTCGCCGGTCTGGGCGTTCCAGCCAAAGGCGAAGTCGGTCTTCTCGCGCAGCTTGCCGACGATGATCGAGCCTTCCGATCCGGCATTCTCGGCAATCTGGCGCGCCGGAGCCTCGATCGCGCGCCGCACGATGTCGACGCCGTATCTCTGGTCGGGATTATCGACCGCAACCGCGTCGAGCGCCTTGGCCGCCCTGAGCAGGGCGACGCCGCCGCCGGGCAGGATGCCTTCCTCGACCGCGGCGCGCGTGGCGTGCAGCGCATCGTCGACCCGGTCCTTCTTCTCCTTGACCTCGACTTCCGTCGCGCCGCCGACGCGGATCACCGCGACGCCGCCGGCGAGCTTGGCAAGCCGCTCCTGCAGCTTCTCGCGATCATAGTCGGAGGTGGTCTCCTCGATCTGGGCCTTGATCTGCGTGACGCGGCCCTGGATCTCCTCCTTCTTGCCGGCGCCGTCGACGATGGTGGTGTTCTCCTTCTCGATCGCGACCTTCTTGGCGCGGCCGAGCATCTCCAGCGTGACGTTCTCCAGCTTGATGCCGAGATCCTCGCTGATGGCCGTGCCGCCGGTCAGGATGGCGATGTCCTCCAGCATGGCCTTGCGCCGATCGCCGAAGCCCGGAGCCTTGACGGCGGCGACCTTCAGCCCGCCGCGCAGCTTGTTGACCACCAGCGTAGCCAGAGCCTCGCCCTCGACATCCTCGGCGATGATCAGCAGCGGCTTGCCGGACTGGACCACGGCCTCGAGCACGGGAAGCAGCGCCTGCAGATTGCCGAGCTTCTTCTCATGGATCAGCACATAGGGCTCGTCGAGCTCGACACGCATCTTGTCCTGGTTGGTGATGAAATAGGGTGAGAGATAGCCGCGGTCGAACTGCATGCCTTCGACGACTTCCAGCTCGGTCTCGGCGGTCTTGGCTTCCTCGACGGTGATGACGCCTTCGTTGCCGACCTTTTCCATGGCCTCGGCCAGGAAGCGGCCGATCTCCGCATCGCCATTGGCCGAGATGGTGCCGACCTGGGCGATCTCGTCGTTTCTGGTGATCTTGCGGGCGTTGGTCTTGAGTTCGGCGACGACCGCATCCACCGCTTTGTCGATGCCGCGTTTCAGATCCATCGGGTTCATGCCCGAGGCGACCGCCTTGGCGCCTTCGCGAACGATCGCCTGCGCAAGCACGGTGGCCGTCGTGGTGCCGTCGCCGGCGAGGTCGTTGGTCTTCGACGCGACTTCGCGGACCATTTGGGCGCCCATATTCTCGAACTTGTCCTCAAGCTCGATCTCCTTGGCGACGGTGACGCCGTCCTTGGTGATGCGCGGGGCGCCGAACGACTTGTCGATGACGACGTTCCGGCCCTTGGGACCAAGCGTCACCTTCACCGCGTCGGCGAGGATGTTGACACCGCGCAGCATGCGCTCGCGGGCGTCGGAATGGAATTTGACTTCCTTGGCAGCCATTGGATCACTCCTTGTCTAGGCAGCTTTCATTTGACTGGTTGCGGTTCGAACGAAGCCCCGGTCAGGCGGCTTTCTTCAGCGTCGCGGCCTGCTCGATCACGCCCATCACGTCGCTTTCCTTCATGATGAGCAGATCCTCGCCGTTGAGCTTGATCTCGGTGCCCGACCACTTGCCGAACAGGATGCGGTCGCCGACCTTCACGTCGAGGGGCACGAGCTTGCCGCTCTCGTCGCGGGCGCCCGGGCCGACGGCGAAGACTTCGCCTTCCTGCGGCTTTTCCTTGGCGGTGTCGGGGATGATGATGCCGCCGGCCGTCTTCTCTTCGGCCTCGATGCGGCGGACGAGCACGCGGTCATGCAGTGGACGGAACGTCATATCGTTCTCCTTCAGGACAAACAGATTGCGAGAGGTCCCTCCGCTCCGGACCGGCAGGACCGGAGCGGGGCTCGCGACCCTTTCGGCGTCGCGCGCATGTCGAGCTAATTTTGCCTTCTTGTACTTTCAAGGGGGTGTAGAAAATTTTTTGGCACTCTCGATCGCCGAGTGCTAGCGTGCTGAAAACATGCAATAAATCCGCTCGCGCGACAAAGGAAAGGCTTGAATTCGGAATTGAGCTGAACAAAATTACCGGCGCCCGGCAGCGCCGGGACCGCTGAGAAATTTGGAACCCGAACCAAGGAGTTTTTGGAGACGGAGGACAGAAATGGACCGACAGACGCTCTCGCCGATCATTCCTTCCCTTGCTCCCGAAATATCAGACCTTTCGCTCGACCGGCTGCTGTCGCCGGCCAGCCATTTTCAGCACCCGCGGGATGTGCTGGGGGACGGCTCGCTCGACATATGGGAAAAGCGAGCGATCCTTTCGTCCTGGGCGTCCGACGCCTGCGCCGTGGAATCGATGCCGGCGCTGCGCCAGCCGCCGGGCGCCGAGCGACCGGTCTCCTTCGACGACATCATGGATGCGTTGCGCCGGCTCGACGCAACCGCCCCGCCGCCCAGCGGCGCTGCCGATGACGACGACCGGCAGCTGGTCGACCGGCTGAGCGCGTGAGGCGGAAGGCGATGGCGAGCATGGTCAGCACGGAATTCCGCTTGCAGATGAATGGCTATGGCCTGACCACTGCCGAGATCCACTACCATCTGCCCGACCATCCGAGCCTGCTCCAGCTTTACGTCTGGCAGGACTATGATCTGGCCCCGGATTTCCCCACGCTCAGGGAATTTCTGGGCTTTTGGGAACGCGAGCTGGCGGGCGCCTTGCATTCTGTTCGCGTTGCCCACCATCGGCTCATCAGGCCATCGGAATGGCGGGTCGTCGACGGGATCATCCCGATCCATTGAAGATCAGCTCTCCAAGGCGGTCGCGTTGCGCGGCCGCCTTCTACCGACATGCGTGCGGCCGAAGAGAGTGACCTTTTTCACCGTCTTGAAGGCGATTCTAGGCCGGGTCTTGACGTCCCGGATTTGAATTCCCAGATGGATTTTGCCGGTGCTTTGAGAGACCGGCAAGGTCAAGGAGCGCCGCTTCCTTGGCGCTCCTCGTATCTATGTTGCTCAATGGAGGATGTAGCTATGAGAACCACCTTTGACTTCACTCCCCTGTTCCGGTCGAGCATCGGTTTCGATCGAATGTTGAACGCGCTCGAAACGGCGAGCCGGATCGAAACCGTCGACAACTGGCCACCCTACGACATCGCCAAGACTTCGGAAGACGACTACCGCATCAGCATGGCGGTGGCAGGCTTCGCGCAGGACGAACTGGACATTACCCAAGAGCAGAACATGCTCATGGTCTCGGGCCAGAAAGCCGGCGAGGACAAGGGTGAGTACCTGCATCGAGGCATCGCCGGTCGCGCATTCCAGCGCCGTTTCGAGCTTGCCGACCATGTCAAAGTCGTTGCCGCCAGCCTGGTCAATGGCCTGCTGACCATCGATCTGAAGCGTGAAATTCCAGAAGAGATGAAACCGCGCCGGATCGAGATCGCAGCCGACAAGGCGATGCCAAAAGGCGCGACGAAGAAGATCGAAGCCGAGAAGCACGCGGCCTGAGGCCTTCCTGTCAGCGCCCCTTGCAACGCGCCGGGCACACGGCCCGGCGCGAGAGGAAACCTTTTCGGATTCGATGAACAGAAGGAGGAAACCATGAGTGTCCGTGACCTGATTCCCTGGGGCCGGAGCAACGGCAACCAGGTTCCAAGCCTGTTCCGCGATGGCGAACGCGATCCATTCCTGTCGCTGCATCGTGAGGTCAACCGCCTCTTCGACGATGTTTTCCGCGGCTTCGACAGCCGGTTGCCGTCTTTTGGCGGTGTCTCCGCCCTTGGCTCTGGTTGGCCGAGCGTCGAGATCTCCAACGGCGAGAAGGAGATCAAGGTGACGGCCGAGGTGCCGGGCCTTGAACAGAAAGACATCGAAGTCCTGTTCGACGACGGCGTGCTGACTCTGCGGGGCGAGAAGCGCTCGGAGACCGATGACAAGGATAGGCAATTCTCCGAACGCTACTATGGCCGCTTCGAGCGCCGCATCCCGGTCGGCTACGAGGTCAAGGAAGACGAGGTGGAGGCGCGCTTCAGGAATGGCGTGCTGACTGTCACCTTGCCGAAGAGCGAGAAGGCGCAGTCGCAAGTCAAGCGCATCGACATCAAGAGTTGATGCATCGACGCGGGAGGTCGGTCGATGGGCCTCCCGCGTCCCAATCCTCCATGACAGCCACGGCAGTCGGATTCCGCGCGCGGCCGATCAGCGGCGGCGCGCAGAGAGAAGTTGACGAACCGAGCTTCTCTGTTCCGTCGCAAAGTCTTCGTATCCACCATATGAATGATGCCAAAAAGCTCGATGAATGATGCCAAGCAGCTCGGTGCCTTCTCCCTTTTACAGCGGCGAATTTCGGCGTCCATCGAGAGATAAAGTTAACATATGTTATGCCCGGCAGACGGATCAGCTGGCAGCGGTTCCGTATAAGATTGCGACCGGCGATAACCTTAATTTCGGTTTCGGTTGCATAGGCTTCCCGAAAGGAAGGTAAAGGGCTAGATTAGCAATTCGTTAAGTACGCGTGGGGCGTGAGTAAGGGATGTGTGGTGATGAATTTCAAGTCTCTGATCAAGCGGGCCGAGGACGTCGATAAGGAATTTCAGGAACTCCAATCGGATCTGGCGGAAGCATTCGAGGACGTTCTGAAGGATGATGAACAACCGCCGTCGGGAGACGATGCCGTTGCCGGTCAGGAGCTCGTGGCAAGCGACGAGAATCCGCCGCCCGAAGAGCAGCAGCCCGAGGCAGCGTCATCACGGTTGACGCCCCATACCCAGACGCGGCTCGCCGCACTGGAGGCCGTCGCCGGGCTTTTCCGCGATGGCCAAGGCCATCTGCAGGAGATCGAGGCCAAGCTGGCGGAGATCGCCACCGCCCATCACATGACGCGCGAGGTCCTCAACGTCTTCCACCGCGACGTGTTGCGCTCCAACGAGCTGGAGCTGGCAAATCTCGCTCTTACCGCCGAACACAAAACGCTTTCGGAACAATTGCTTGACGCCGCCCGCAAGCAGCGCGAGCGCGACGGCGCGGCCGAGGCCTGGCAACAGCGCGAGGCGAGCCTCGTCCAGGACCGCGAGCAGTTGCGCTCGGCGCTGGCGGCCGTGCGCCTGGAACTGGTGGAGATGAGAAATGAGAACGCCAGGCGCGAGACGGAGTTCGGTGAGATCGTCAAAGCCTTGACCGCCAAGACCGTCGAAGTCGACAGGCGCGGCGCCGAGAACAAGCTGCTGCGCGAGAAGCAGGTCGGCCTCACGGTCGACCTGGAGCAGGCGCAAAAGCGCGAGGCCGAGGCCCGCCACAAGTTCGACGAGTTCGCGGCAACCCACGCCAGCGAAACCGCCCATATTGCCGAGCTGATGGCGCAGATCGGCAACCACGAGAAGGAAGAAACCCGGCTGCAGAAGACGCTGGAGGCAACGCAGGCCCGGCTTGCCGAAACAGCCGAGGCGGCGCGCATCGCCGAAAGCGACAGCGCCGCCGAATTGGCGCGCAGCCAGGCCGAGATGCGTGGTTTGCGCGCCGAAATGCAGGAGCTGCAGTCGCGCCTGGACCGGGTCTCGGCCGACAATGGCGAAGCGACGGCCGAAATCGCGAGGCTCAAGGGGCAGTTGAACGATGCCGTCACCGAACGCCAGATCGCGGAGGAAAGGCTCGCCGTTCTCAAGGAGGAGAGCGAAGCGGACAAGAAGAGCCTGTCGGAGGTCAGCACCAATCTCTCACAGCTTTCGCTGCAGCAGGCGTCCGAGCAGATCCAGCTCGATATCCAGAAGCAGGAATGCGAGGATCTGCACGCCGAGGTCGAAGCGCTCAACGCCCGCATCCGGGAATTGCTGCCCTACGAGCGGCTGCATCGGGTGACCGACGCAAGGTCGCGCAAGGATGCCGCGCCTCAGGCCAACGGAATCATCGCGGAAGTGGCGCGCCCCGCCGCGCGGCGTGTTCCGCGGCGGAATTTGCGGGCCAACGCAGGCTGAGGTAACCGCCGCGCCCGGAATTGCTTTGGGGGGCTACTTGCCCGCCATGCCGTCGGCAAGGTCCTGCGCCTGCTTGAGCAGCGCCGGGAAGGACGGATCGCCGGGCAGACGCTCAGCCATGCAGGCGCGGTAGTCGGCGTCGCCTTTTTCCCAGGCGGCGTTGGCGGGATCGGAGGCCTGCGGGCTGTCCTGATCCGAGCCCTCGTTGCCCTGCTGGGCTTTCTGAGCGGCCGCGTCGGCGGCTGCCCAGATCGAATCGCAGGCCGCGATCTTCGGCACGGCGGGGGAGGCGGGCGCCTCGGCAATCAGCACGCGGTCGCCTTTGACCACCGCCACGACGACATGCTGCTCGTAGATCGGCCCGACATCCTGCGTCCAGCCGCCGAGCCGGGCCACCACCATGTCGGCGCGGTCAGGTTTCTTCAGCGGAAAGTCGAGCGTGCCGGAGAAGGCGGCGTCGCTGCCGATGGCCTGGGTGTAGAAGCTGTCGAGCTTCAGCGCCGCGCCGATATCGGCGGGCAGCTTGAAATCCGCTTCCGCCTCGGTTGATTTGGACTTGAGCCAGCGCTCGGTCAGCCCGCGCGTCGAGACGACGATGCTCGGGCCGTCGTCGCTCTGGGCATAGCGCAGCCCGTCGAGCATGCCGTAGCCGATATCGGAAGCGTTGAGGCTTTCGATGTTGTTGGTGCCGGTCGTCGGAAAGCCCTTGACCGAAAGCGGGCCGAGAATGGCGGCGAGACGCTGCTGCAGGTCGGCCAGCGCCTTCTCGTTTTGCGCATCGATGGTTTCGATGGCCGTGTTCGCGCTTACCTGCGCGGTGATGTCGGCGATCGCCTTGTCGCGCGCCGCGATATAATCGTCTTCCGGCGAGGCGGCGAGTGCCGTGCTGCCAGCCAGCGCGAGGAGAAGTGTCAAGACCAGCCGCATGCTGCAAACCCCAAATTAGCGATCGAGAGCCCGTGCGAGCCATCGCCCGACTTGGCGGCTTTTGCGTGGCGGAAATCGAGGCGGGAGCAAATCTTTATTCGGCCTTGCGCTTCTCGACCTCCGCCTTGCGCAACAGGAACCGCTGGATCTTGCCGCTCGGCGTCTTCGGCAGTTCGCTGACGAACTCGACCTCGCGCGGATAGGAATGCGCCGACAGCCGCTTCTTCACATGCTGGGCGAGCTCCTCGGCCAGCGCCTCGCTGCCTTTGTAAGCGGGCGCCAGCACCACGAAGGCCTTGACGATCTCGGTGCGCTGCGGATCGGGCACGCCGACCACCGCCGCCTCGTTGACCGCCGGGTGCTCGATCAGCGCGCTTTCGACATCGAAAGGCCCGATGCGGTAGCCGGCCGAGGTGATGACGTCGTCGGCCCGGCCGATGAACGAGACCGAGCCGTCCGGCTCGTACTCCACCGTGTCGCCGGTGCGATAATAGCCGCCGGCGATCGCCGGCGTTTCCGCCTGGTGGTAGCCGTCGAACCAGCGCAGCGGCGAGTTGGCGATGTCGACGGCAAGCACGCCCGGCTGGTTGGGGCCGAGCTCGTTGCCTTCGTCGTCCAGCACCACCATGCGATAGCCCGGCATGGCGAAACCGGCCGAGCCCGCGCGTACCGGATGCTTGAGCCCGTGATGGTTGTTGACCATCATGCCGTTCTCGGTCTGGCCGTAATGGTCGTGGATGGCCGCGGCGAGATGGGCGTCGAACCAGCGGATCACTTCCGGGTTGAGCGGCTCGCCGGCGCTGCTCACCACGCGCAGCTTTCCTTTGACGCGGGCGGCCGCCTCGGGCCCTTCCGCCATCAGCAGGCGATAGGCCGTCGGCGAGCCGGCAAGGCTGGTCACGCCCAGCCGCTCGATAATGTCGTAGGTCGATTTGGCGTTGAAGGCGCCTTCGTAGAAGGTGGTGGCGATGCCGAGCAGCAAAGGCCCGGTGATGGCGTAGTAGAGCCCGTAAGCCCAGCCGGGGTCGGCGATGTTCCAGAAGACGTCGTCGGGGCGAAGCCCGATCGCGTCGCGCATATAGGTGCTGAAGGCAAGAAGCGCGCTGAGCGGCACCGGCACGCCTTTCGGGTGCCCGGTGGTGCCGGAGGTCGACATCATCATGAACAGGTCCGAACCCTTGCGCATCACCGGCTCGCAGTCGGGGGAGGCGGCCGCGAGCGCCGCTCGGAAATCGATGTCGCCTTCGGGCAGCGTCTCGCCGGGGGCGAGGATGGTGGCGACGCGCGGATGGTTCTCCACCTCGTCCAGCTTGCCGCGGTTGGCGGGGTTGGTCACCACCAGCTTCGCCTTGCTGTAGCTCAGGCGATGCTCGATTGCCTTCGGTCCGAAGGCGGTGAACAGCGGCTGGTAGACGGCGCCGATCCGCCATGTGCCGAGGATCAGCGCCACAAGCTCGGGAATGCGCGGCAGCATGCCGGCCACGACATCGCCGGGGCCAACGCCTAGATTTTTGAGCAGGGTGCCGGCACGGCCCGACATGTCGGCGAGGTCGTCGAAGGAATATTCGCGCAGCTCCCCGCCGGCCGAGATCGCGCGCAGCGCCAGCCGGTTCTCGCCTATATAGCGGCCGCAGCATTCGACATAGGCGTTGATGCCGGTCGCCGGATCGCCGTGGAGGCGCGCGATCTCGTCCTCGATGCGGAAGCGCGCAACGGCATCCTCATAGCGCGGCAGCGCCGCCGGCGTATCGGTCATGGCAATCCTCCCTCGGCGGCGGATCATCTCCCTCTGATCGCCGCCGAGGGAGATTGCATGAAAAGAGCGCGCTGGTCGATTGCGGCGAAAGTCGGGGTCCTTGGCAAGCGAGTGAGGTCGCGCTCCACGGCGCCCCCCTCTGTCCTGCCGGACATGTCCCCCACGAGGGGGGAGATTGGCAGCTTCAGCGCCTGCCCTCCCTTACAACATCGGCGATTGGCGAAAGCCTGCGCGACATCTGATCTCC
>CCNC01000039.1 GCA_000824845.1 Mesorhizobium sp. ORS 3359
GGGGGGGGCGCGAAGGAACTCGGCGTATCACAATCCGAGGCGGCGGCAATGGTTGACCTCGCCGCTCATCCATCCGATATCCCGCGCAAATCTGTTCCGGGATGTCCATGACCACCGATCTCAAACAACCGGCCGCCGACGCCGCCTGGCAGGACGATGTCCGCGCCGGCGTGCGCCATGTCCGCGATCTCGCATCCCTGCCGCTCTCGCAGGCCGAGCGCGCCGCCGCGCAGGAGGCCGCCGCCGCGCACAAGGTGCGCGTGCCGAAACCCTATCTCGACCTGATCGACTGGAACGACCCGAACGATCCGGTCCGCGCCCAGGTGATCCCGTCGCCGGACGAGCTGGTCGCCGCCGAGGGCGAGCTCGAAGACCCGATCGGCGACCACGCCTTCAGCCCCGTTCCCAGGCTGACGCACCGCCATGCCGACCGCGTGCTGCTGTTCCCCACCTATCAATGCGCCGTCTATTGCCGTTTCTGCTTCAGGAAGGAGTCGCTGACCTCGATTGGCCGCGGCTACACGCGGGAAGCCCTGGAGCCGGCGCTTGACTATATCGCCGGGCATCCCGAAATCCGCGAGGTGATCCTGACCGGCGGCGATCCGCTGTCGCTGCCCGACAAGGCGTTGGCCGAGATCCGCGCCCGCCTGGAGGCGATCCCACATCTCGGGCTCCTGCGCATCCACACCCGCGTTCCGGTGGCGCTGCCGTCGCGCATCACGCCCGGCCTGGTCGAGGCGCTGCAGGGCCGGCTGATGGTGAGCCTGGTGACCCACTTCAACCACCCGCGTGAGCTCACCAACGCGGCGGAGGAAGCCTGCCGCACGATGCGGCAGGCGGGTTTCGTGCTGCTCAACCAGAGCGTTCTCCTGAAAGGCGTCAACGACAACGTCGAGGTGCTGGAGGAGCTTTGCCGTGAGCTGATGTATCGGCTCGGCGTAAAACCCTATTACCTGCACCACGGCGACCTCGCGCGCGGCATGGCGCACCGCCGCACAGCGATCCCCGAGGGCCAGGCGCTGGTGGCGGAGCTGCGCCGGCGGCTCTCCGGCATCTGCATCCCGACCTATGTCATCGACCTGCCGGACGGCGGCGGCAAGGTGCCGCTGGCGGCGAGCCACATCGAGGGCCGCGACGGCGACACCTGGCTGATCAGAGGGCAGGACGGCAAGGTGCGGGAATATCGCGAGGTGCTGGCCTGAAGCGTGGGTCTCCGCCGCACAAGGCGGCCCGGTAGCCTTGTCGGGGGCGCCGGCCGCCGCTCGACGCTGCGTTCGATCCTTTCGGATCATCAAAGTCTGCAACTGATAAAGTCCCCAGCCAGGTGCCTTCTAGCGATCCTTGAGCATCGCCTCTCCCCGGGGCATGCGGGGCTCTCGCGTTGCTGCCGGCAAGTCGCAACATTGCCCCCTTCTCATGGGAACCGGATTCCACGCTCTGCATTCTATGAGCGGGGACTGAAGGAGCGTCACGTGAAGGCCTTGTTGGGAATTGCTGGTGGTTTCGTGCTGACCTTGGCCGTGTTTGCCAGCGGGCTTGCCTTCGCCACCTGGATGCTGGCCGCCAAGCCCGTGCGGCAGGCAACCCCCACGATCGGCGTTTCCGAGCTCTGGACCAAGGACGCGCAGCCGGTCGATCCGCAGAAGCAGAACCTTGAGCGCATTCCCGCCCAGCAGGCGGCGACCGCGGCGTCATCAAGTGAACCGATCAAGACCGCGGGTGGCGCAACGCAGGCGTCAGCGTTTGCGGCGCCGGCGCCAGCACAGCCGCAGCAATCGGGCGTGTCCGCTCCCACCCGACCTGCGGCGGACGCCAATGCCGCCCAGCAACCGGCGCCGGCCGACCAGCAGGCCGATCAGCAACTGCCCGTCGCCCATCTGCAATGGTGCGCCTCGCGCTATCGCAGCTACCGCCCGGCGGAAAACAGCTATCGCTCCTATAGCGGCGAGCTGCGCCCCTGCATCTCGCCCTACTACGACCTTGGTGACCGCACCGCCTCGACCGGCCAGAGCGATCAGACCAGCGATAAGCGGGGCGGGAGCGACCGGCAGACCGCCACGGCCGAGATCACCGACGACCAGGCCGAGATGGAAGGCTATGTCCCGGCCGGCGACGGCTACGCCACCACCTATGGCGGCCCGCCGGAAGAGATCTCGCCCGAGGCCGCCCAGGCCACCACCCGCCAGGTCTCGGCCGA
>CCNC01000040.1 GCA_000824845.1 Mesorhizobium sp. ORS 3359
GGTGGCCGCGAAGCGGCCGGAGAGGGGCCTGCGGCGCTGGCGGGCTCGCACGCGTCCTTCAACGTCGGCGCTCCCCCTCTCCGTCTCGGCTTCGCCGAGCCACCTCTCCCCCATTTCATTGGGGCGAGGAAAGAGCCTTCACCCCACGACCTTCCCCGGATTCATCACATTACCCGGGTCGATCAACGCCTTGATCGCCTTCGCCAAATCCCGCTTCACCGGATCCGCATGCCGCTCGTAGGCCTCGCGCTTCTCCAGCCCGACGCCATGCTCGGCCGAGAACGAGCCGCCGGCTTCGCGCAGGCCCTCGTAAAGCACGTCCTCGACCGCCGCGTGCCGCTCATGCGCAAGCGGGCCGTCGCAATTGATGGAAATGTGCAGGTTGCCGTCGGCGAGATGGCCGTAGACATAGGGCGCGTAGGCGGCGTCGATCCGCTTCAGCCCGACCTCGATGCGCGCCACATAGGCGTCCAGCGCGCCGCCCGGCACGGAAACGTCGAAGGAGGGCGCCATGGGGTGCGCGCGCTCGATGTGCTCTGTCTCCTCGCGCAGCCGCCACATCTGGGCGGCTTGCGCCTCGGAGCTCGCCACCAGCCCGTCGAGGATGCCGGCCTCTTCCCAGATCGCCGCCAGCCCGTCCTCCAGCACGCCTCTGGCCGCCTCGACACTGTCGGCACCGAGCCCCAGCACCAGAAGGCAAGGCGCGTCGAGCGGCAGCTGCCCGGGGGCATAGCCCAGCCCCCGCTGCATCAGCGAAGCAAAATTGCGCCACAGGATCTCGGCGGCGCTGAGCCGGGCGCTGGTCGAGCCAAGGAAATGCCGCACGATGCGCTGCGCGCTTGCCGCATCCGGCACGCCGACCAGCGCCGTGGCGCTGGCCCCGGCCACCGGGTCGAGCCGCACCGCAACCCGCGTGACGATGCCGAGCGTGCCTTCCGCGCCGATGAAGAGATGTTTCAGGTCGTAACCCGCGCTGATCTTGAGCACCCTTGTGAGATCGGAAAACACCCGCCCGTCCGGCAGCACGGCTTCCAAGCCCAGCACGCGATGGCGCATCGTGCCGTTGCGAAAGGCCATGATGCCGCCGGCATTGGTGGAAACCATGCCGCCGATCGTGGCGCTGCCGCGCGCGGCAAGGTCGACGCCGGGGTCCAGCCCATGCGCGGCCGCGGCCTCCTGCAGCGCCCCCAGCGTCACCCCCGCCTGCACGATCGCCACCCGCGCGAACGGATCGATCTCCTCGATTTGGGCAAGTCCGCCGAGATCGCAGATGATCTGCCCAGCGGAAGTCGCCGCCCCGCCCGCCAGCCCCGTGCGCCCGCCCTGGGCGACAAGGCCGACGCCACGCTCCGCGCAAAACCGCACCAGCGTCGCAACTCCCTCGACATCACGCGGCCGCACCAGCGCCGAAGCGCCGAAATTGCGGGCATCGAAGCCGGGATCGCGCGACGCGAGCTCGGCGGCGTCCCAGATGGTGGCGGTGGGAAGGAGGGCGCGGAGGGCGGGCATGTGTTTGGGTAGAGTTGCGGAAAAGTCTGACCTATAGGAGGTGAGGGGCGGAGTCACAACCGGGCAATACCTCTCATCGAGATTGGCAGGAACATGCAGTTGCGAGCACCATCCGGAGATGATTGGCTTCCCGAGAGTTGATGACTCTGCTATCCGTGGCCCCCAGAAGAACGCTGTATGGCGAAGGAAGGGGAAGCGTTGGCTGACTGGTCGCGTTTGTTGAAGGGCGAGAGGTTTGGCGACGTGTTGGGCCGCCCGAAGCCTACCGGTAAGCCTGAGGGGCCGGAGTTTGCCAAGGGACAGTTTCGGCTGGCCCAAGAGCGCGACCACGATCGAATCCTATTCTCGACCCCATTTCGTCGCATGGGGGACAAGACGCAGGTGTTCCCTCTTGAAAGCATCGAGAGCATTAGGACGCGCCTAACACATTCCTACGAGGTGGCGAATCTTGCCCGCTCGCTTGGGACGGAGATAGCTGTTTTGCTTGCCTCGAAACTGCCCTCTGACGCAATGCGAGTTATACCAGCTATGTTGGCGGCGGTTGGGCTAGCTCATGATATTGGCAATCCGCCATTTGGCCACCAGGGCGAGTTCGCCATACGCTCTTGGTTTGAACGAAATGCTGGTGCGCTCTTCAAGTCTCCAGAGGGTGCCGAGTCCAGTGACATTTCAAAGGACGTCGCTGGCCTCTCGGAGCAGCACAAGAAGGATTTTTTGCTATTCGAGGGCAACGCCCAGACGCTTCGGGTTCTCACAAAACTGCAAGTTATTGGTGATGACCTCGGTCTCAACCTGACATTAGGCACACTTGCCGCTGTTATGAAGTACGTAGCTTCTTCTGATCGGATTGATAAGGGGAAGCATGCGCGAGAAAAGGTTGGGTTCTTTGCGTCTGAGCAATCGCTTGTACAGCGGATTCGCGCGGAAGTAGGATTGGAAGGCGATGCTCGTCACCCGCTGGCGCTCGTGATGGAGGCCTGTGATGACATCGCGTACTCTGTGCTTGACGCCGAGGATGCAATCAAAAAGGGTTTTGTCTCTCTAAACGATTTATTGGCATCGCTGGAGCATCCGCCAGAGAATGAAGAGCAGTTGGACCCAGTAGTGGCGAGTCTTTGTGAATTAGCGAGATGGGAGTACCAGCAGCTTAGACCTCAGAAATTGCACCCTAGTGAACTGCAAGACGTGGCGACACAAAAGTTCCGGGTACATGCAATACATACGTTGGTTACTGCTGTCGCGGCGGCCTTCACCGAGAATTATGATGCAATCATGGCAGGGGAATTCGACGGCGAACTGGTGAAGGTCTCAAAGGCGGGCGCTCTCTGTAAAGCGCTTAAGAAATTTGACAAGGAAAATGCTTTTAGCCACAAATCTGTTCTTGAAATTGAGCTAAACGGGTACAACATAATCAATAGATTGATGGACTTCCTGTGGATTGGAATCAGTGAGCGCGAGAGCTTCAATGATTTAGGTAGTCAGAGAACTTCTCCATTTGCAGCTTATGTTTACAGTAGGATATCGAAAAATTACCGGAGAATTTTTGAAGGAAAGGTTACGCAATATCATCCAGATGCGAATCTTCCTATTCGGTACAAGGAAATGCAGCTATTGACCGACATGGTTTCGGGAATGACAGATCAGTTTTGTGTAGACCTGTATGAGGATTTGTCAAAGCACTATCGCGAGATGAAGCCGGTAAATGGAACGCCTTGTTGAGAAGAAGGTTTTGTATTTCCTAAGTTCGCGATACCGCGGACGGGAGGACGTGCGGGATACTCTCAGAGAGCTTCGCGAGTACGGTCGGCTTGTAATGATCGGAGGGGCGATCCGTGACATTGCCCTGTTTGGAAATGCTGGGTTCAAATCTGACCTTGATCTGGTTATCGATACCAACGACCTAGTGGATTTTGAGAGGCGCATGAAAGTAATTGGTGCGCGAGTTAATCGATTTGGTGGTTATGCATTGCCGCTGCGGAGGTGGCAAGTAGATGTTTGGCCTCTGAAAAGAACATGGGCTCATTTAAATGGGCATGTGAGAGTTGAATCGTTCAAAGATTTGCCGAAGGCGACGTTCTTTACGTGCGACGCGGTTATATATGATTTAGAAGAAAGGAATTTGATTTCGAGGGATGGGTACTTTGATGAATTAAGTAAGAGGGTATTGGAGGTTAATCTCCTTCCAAATCCGAATCCGAAAGGTAATGCTGTTAGGGCGATCCGGTATTCGTTGCTAAAGGGTTTCCGTTGGGGGCCGGGCCTTGCTAAGTTCTTTGCGGAAACGGTTGGCGAAGTTGGGTGGGCTGCTCTGGAAAAGGAAGAAGAGCGCTCGTTTAATGCACGTTGCCTAGGCATGATGAATTCGGCTGAGTTTTTGAAAGAGCTGAATCGCTTTTTGCTAAGGAAAGAGACATCGGCATTTGAGCCGTTGTCGTTTAGGCGCGTTTTGCAATTGGAATTGCCGTTGTGGAACTCTGATGCGTTGACGTAGAAAGATGGATGAAGGCGCCAATTCCGAAGAAGGCAAATGCAGGTTCGATTGACACAACAGATATGATGTGTCATTGGTGTCGCCATGCCAATCGGTTTGATCATCACCAATGAGCGCCAGGAGCGAGAGGTTAGCGCTTTTATTGGTCAAATCACCGAGGCGCTGTCGTCGGAGCATGTTTTGCAAGCGATGGTCGAGGGGCTCCCGCCTGAGGTCGTTGAGGGCGTCCGTCGTTCGCTGTCACTTGAGCGGAAGGAGTTGGCAGATAGTCTGCTAGCCTACCAGAGGGCGCAGCGTGGTCAGGCTGACGACTTAAGAGCGCGAGCCGCAGATGACTTGGGCGCCCTTCTGGTCGCTGCACGAGTTGCCAGGGGATGGAAACAAAAAGAGTTAGCTCGACGCCTCTTCCTGCCGGAGCAACAGGTACAACGATATGAAGCAGAGCGCTATCGCAGCATTAGCCTTGCAGGTCTGGTGCGTGTGGCGAGAACTCTTGGGGTTCGTCTTAGCGCCGACATCTCGAATCCTTTGCAGGAGCCATGGCTTCCTTCATATGAGATGACCTCAATCGAACTACAGAAGGTGCTAAAGCACGCGCGCGCCCACGGGTGGCTGGATAAGCCCGATCAATCCGACGAGAGCGGTATCCACCAACTTAGGCGCACCGTTGCAGAGCACGTGGGGGAGTACGGAACACCATCCCTTTTGCGGACGGGGCTGAACGTTACTGATCACACCGGCGATTGGCTACTTCTTGCGTGGAAAGCGCAAGTGACCCGCGCCGCGCTATCAATCTTGCAGCGCAATCGGGCTAGGTTTCGCCCGCTGAATGTTTCGTGGCTCAGAGATTTGGTTCGGCTCAGCAGTCTTGAGGACGGACCTATCCGAGCAAGAATGCTCCTAATTCAGCATGGAATAGTGCTCGTTACGGAGCCACAAATCCCCGGGATGAAGGTCGATGGAGCTGCATTCTTGGTTGACGAAAATCCAGTGATTGGAATGACATTGCGGCTGGATAGCTTGGACAATTTCTGGTTTACATTGCTTCATGAGGTTGCGCACGTTATTCTCCACTATCGCACTGGGCTCGCATCTGGGTTTTTCGACGATGTCGACAATCCAGAGATAGACGAATTGGAGTCTGAAGCGAATTCTTTTGCAGGTTCAATGCTCATCCCAGAAGAAATTTGGAAACGATCTCCTGCTCGGATAGCGAAAACAGTTGAACCGGTCGAGCGTCTTGCAAAGCAGCTCAGCATAGCGCCAGCTATTGTCTTTGGACGAATACGTATGGAGCGGCAAGACTATAAGTTGTTCTCGGATAGAATAGGAAGGGGTCAAGTTCGAAGGCAGTTCTTTCCCATTATCTCAGAGGCAAGCCATGAGCCAAGTGTCTGATCTGATCTACTGCCCCGCTCTGCGCATGAAGGCAGGTGAACTGGAAGGTGTCCGGCTGTTGGCAGCCGATGTTGCTGACCGGGTATTGCCTCGTTTCGTTGTCCCTCCCAAGAGCGAGCGCGATGAGACAAAACCAATGCTGTTTGAAGTTGAAGATGCTCCTGACGTTAGTGCTGCCCTCGGAGTTTGCTGGCGCCGGCGCGCGGTACTTATCGATCCGACCTATATTATCGACGAGTACCGCCGGGATAGGCTTCGCCTTTGGCTGCCTAAGCTGTTCGAGAGGGCAAGGGAAAATCAAGTCAAGGCAGTTCCGCTAGCGCGACTGTCTGATCTCGGAAGCCCTGAAGCTACCGCTTTCCGATCTGCGGTGGCGGAAGAGGAATCAATCAAATTTGCGATTTGCGTCCCGTCGGATGACATGGTCGGTTCCGACCTAACAGGCAATTTGCAGAAAGCACTTGATCGCCTCGGCTTGGCGCCCGGAGACTGCGCAGTGTTAGCCGACTTCGGGGGAAGCGATTTTTCCAATCCAGCAGTGGTCGCCCCCATCATCGCGGCAGCGATGGAAGCACTCCAAGACTTCGGGGCGTGGCAACAAATCATATTTCAGGGAACAAATTACCCTGAGACCAACCCAGCTAGAGACGGTAACGCAGAGATTTGGCCTCGCAACGAATGGGTGGCTTGGCGGCAGGCTATGGAGTCAGGAGACTTCGCAGCCGGACAGCTGATTTTCGGTGACTACGCTGCGGATTGCGCAAAGATGAAGTTTGGTTCGAACAATGCTTCAGCCATAAGACATATCCGTTGGGCAACGAGTGACAGTTGGCGCATTCAGCGAGCCGCGAAATCAGGAAGGGACGCTGAACGCATGCGCGAAGTCTACAAGGCGATCGTCGAGAGTGCGGAGTTCGCAGGTGCGAACTTCTCAGAGGCGGACGCCTACATAGCGCGTGCGGCGCAAGATGCATCTGCAGGGCCAGGGAATGCCTCAACTTGGCGACAGCTCAATACAACGCACCATATTACGCAGGCGGTATCAGATATCGCTAAGATGCAGGGTTTTGTCATCAGAGGCACCTCGCAGCGAGAGCCTGAAGAGCAGCTGTCTTTATTGGATCATACGATGGCTTAAGCTGCTGGAAGAGTGTGCAACGCTTCCAGTTGCCGCAGCCAGGTCTGTTTGCCACCTACCCCCCTCAGCCCACCCAAACCGAGCACCCAACCTTCTGCCCTGTAGCGCTGTCCCGCACCACTTTCGCATCCACCCGCCGCAACCCCACCCGGTTGGCTCGCACTTCCTTGCTCGCGAGATAGGCCGGGTCGCCCACTTCCCAGTGGTAGCGTGTGTTGGCGGGCGCGCGCGTCCAGGTGAATTTCGACAGGTAGGCCACCTGTCCGGGCGTGGTGTCGGCGAAGCGGCAGTCGATGGTCGCGGGCATCAGGCCCTTCGCGGCCATCGCATTGACGACCTTGTCGGCGTCGGCCGTCGCCAGCCATTGGTCGATGCCGCTCGTCTGGTAGGCGTCAATGCCTGTCGGCTGGTGCGTCATGCATCCTCCCAGCAGCATCAGCGCGGCAAAAGCCGTGCCTGCCTTGCCTGCTCGCCTGCAGTCTTCCCGATAAATGCCCATTGCCCGTCTCCTTGTCCCTGAAGAGTGGAAAGTCCCGGGCGGGATAGTGCTCGGCTGGACATCGCCTGTATATTAGCCGCTTCACATGCGCGGCTCGGGCGGGCTTGGCCCTCTATCGGCTTGCGCGGGCAGGGGGAGCAATCGTCCCTGGGACGATGTCGGTGTTCTGGGCCACCTTGATCCGCCATCCAAGCTGTTCCTTCTTCACCACCAGAAGCAGGATGCCTTCCCGCGTTCCGGCGGGCGAACCGTCCGGGGCGGAGGCGCCGGTGAGGGTCCATCTGTAGTGCACCGATGCGAGGCCGGGAGACAGCTCGACGACCGAGGCGGCGACACCTTCCAGCCGGCTGTCGCGAAACATGGTCTTGTGAGTCGCGCGGTGCGCCGCTTCGATCTCGGCCCGGTCTTTCCACCACATGCCCACGACATTGACGAAATTGGCGTCCTCGGAAAACAGCGCCGCGAAGTCGTCCATGTCATGCCTGTTCCAGGCATCGGCGAACGCGGCCGCGGCGTCTTCCGGCTTGCTGATCTCCTGTACCATCACATGATCTCCGTTGCTTTCCGCGAGGCTGGGGTGAGACGATAGCGGCATCGGCAGACCCTGTCACCGCGCTGCCACAGAACCTGGCCGCGCCACTTCCTTAACGGCCCCGATCCCCAAAATTAACCTTTTGTTAACCATTCGCCCGGCACCCTTTAACCATTGAGTAAGGATTCGCCTGGTCGTGACCTTCGCCGCCCCTTTGCAGAACAAATCCATCCGCTTCCGCGCCCGTTCATTCGTCGCATTCACGCTGACGCCGGAGGCGCCTATCGCCGACTGGCTGGAGGGGCTGGATCGCTGGATCGCCAACTCGCCGGGCTATTTCAACGGCCGCCCGGTGGTGCTGGACCTCAATCTCCTCCAGCCGGGGCCGGAGGAGATCGGCGCGCTGGTCGGCGTGCTCGGCTCGCGCGGCATCCGTGTCTATGCCATCGAGCTGGAAGGCGCCGCGCTCGGGCCGGAGCTGCCGCCGCTGCTGGCCGGCGCCAAGGAGGCGACCGCCGAGGGGCTGCTGGGTCGGGCGGCGCGCAAGGCGCGGGCCGAGGAGTTGGAAGTCGCCGCCGGGGAGCAGGTCCAGGCGGCTGGGGAGATCCGGCCGGTCGCGGAGGCGGCTCCGGCCGAGGCTCCGCAGATCGCGATGTCGGCCGACGAGCCGGTCGACCCCGATCTGGCGCGGCTCGAGGCGGTCAGGATCGAACCGGCGCAAGCCGCAAGCGCGGGCGCTGAGCCGGCGCGGCATTCCGCCGGCACGCTGATGATCAAGGCGCCGATCCGCTCGGGACAGTCGGTGTTTCATCCGCATGGCGACGTCATCGTGCTCGGCTCGGTCGCGTCCGGCTCGGAGATCGTCGCCGGCGGCTCGATCCATGTTTACGGCACGCTGCGCGGCCGCGCGATCGCCGGCTCGGAAGGCAATGTTTCGGCGCGCATCTTCTGCCGCAAGAACGAGGCCGAGCTGCTCGCCGTCGACGGCTGGTACACGACCGCCGAGGAGATGGAAGGCACCTCGCGCGGCAAGGCCGTGCAGGCTTTCCTCGACAATGATGCGCTCTGCGTGGTGCCGCTCGGCTGAGGCCGCAAGCTTCGGACCGGTTTCGCGTGCCAGAGTTTCGAAAGAGTCGGCCAAGCGGCTGGACCCAACATAAGAATCGCCAACGGAGGCTGTATAAATGGGCAAGGTAGTCGTGGTCACATCAGGCAAGGGGGGCGTCGGCAAGACGACCTCGACGGCCGCGCTCGGCGCCGCCGTGGCCAAGACCGGCAAGAAGGTGGCGCTGGTCGATTTCGACGTCGGCCTGCGCAACCTCGACCTCATCATGGGCGCCGAGCGCCGCGTGGTGTTCGACCTTGTCAACGTCATCCAGGGCACCGCGAAGCTGTCGCAGGCGCTGATCCGCGACAAGCGGCTGGAGACGCTCTATCTGCTGCCCGCCTCGCAGACCCGCGACAAGGATGCGCTCACCGAAGAGGGCGTGGCCGAAGTCATCGCCCGGCTGCGCTCGGTGTTCGACTATGTCTTCTGCGACAGCCCGGCCGGCATCGAGCGAGGCGCCCAGCTCGCCATGCGCTTCGCCGACGAGGCGGTCATCGTCACCAACCCGGAAGTGTCGTCGGTGCGCGACTCCGACCGCATCATCGGCCTGCTCGACGCCCGCACCATGAAGGCCGAGCAGGGCGAGCTGGTGCAAAAACACGTGCTGGTCACGCGCTACGACGCGGCGCGCGCTTCGCGCGGCGAGATGCTGTCGATCGACGACGTGCTGGAGATCCTCTCCACGCCGCTGCTCGGCATCATCCCGGAAAGCCAGGATGTGCTGCGGGCCTCCAATCTCGGCTCGCCCGTCACGCTCTCGGAACCGCTCAATGGTGCCGCAAAGGCTTACCTCGAAGCGGCAAGGCGCCTGGAAGGCGAAGACCTGCCGGTGGTCGTCCCCTTCGAACGCAAGGGCTTCCTCGACCGGCTTCTCGGAAGGAGGGCCGCATGAGCATCCTCGACCTCTTCAAACGGCGCACCAGCGCGCCGGTGGCGCGCGAGCGGCTGCAGCTGCTGCTCGCCTATGAGCGCCAGAGCCGCGGCCAGCCGGACCTCGTCTCCATCCTGCGCGAGGAGATCATGGCGGTCATCGCCAAGCATGTGCAGATAGACCAGGACTATCTCCAGGTCTCGATGGACCGCGGCGCCACCATGTCGACGCTGGAGATCGACATCCAGATCCCCAACAAGAGCGCCGCGCCGCTGGCCATGGCGGGGTGATTAGCTGATCTCCCCCCTT
>CCNC01000041.1 GCA_000824845.1 Mesorhizobium sp. ORS 3359
CCCCCCTTGTGGGGGAGATTGGCAGTTTTGGCGCCGCGCCGCTTCTGCAACGCCGGCAAATCCCTCACTCCGGCTGGTACAACTCATCCATGCTGCGCGCCGCGAGCTCGGCGAACGGCGCCTGCTTCCGCACCCGTCCATGCTCCAGGATCACCAGGTCGTCGCAGAACGAGATCGTCGAGTGGTGGTGGCTGATGACGATCGTGGTGCGGCGGCCGGCGCGCGACTTCAGCGTTTCCACGATCGCCGCTTCCGAAAGCCCGTCGACAGCGTTGGTGGCCTCGTCGAGGATCAGGATATCCGGGTCGCGCACCAGCGCCCGGGCGAGCGCGATGCGCTGCCTCTGGCCGGCCGACAGGTTCACGCCGCGATAGCCGACGACCGTCTGGTAACCCTGCGGCAGGCGTTCGATGAACTCATGCGCCTCGGCAAGCTCTGCCGCGCGGCGCGCTTCTTCCTCGCTCGCCGTGTCCTTGCCGTAGGTGATGTTGTCGAAGATGGTGCCGTCCACCAGCTCAAGCTCCTGGCTGGCCAGGGCGATGTGCGCCCGCCATGCGACCGGATCGATCTCGCCGAGCGGCGCGCCGTCGACGAGGATGCGGCCGCCGTCCGGCTCGACGAATCGGCAGAGCAGGTTGACGATGGTCGTCTTGCCGGCGCCGGAGCGGCCGATCAGCGCCGTCGAGCGGCCGCTTCTTATGTCGAAGCTCGCCGCGTGCAGCACCGCCGCGCGCTGCTCCTCATTGGCATAGCTGAAGCTCACGCCCTCGAAGGCGATTTTTTCGCTTAAAGACGCGAACGGCCGGCCGCCTTGCGGCGCCGCCGGCTTGCCCTCGGGATCGAGCAGCCAGGTCACTTCCTCCAACGAGCCTGACAGCCCCTGCAACTGGCTCCAGGTCATCTGCAGGGCCCTGACATGCGGCTGCAGGCGGTAGAGCAGGATCAGGAAGGCCGCGACCATCGGGAAGCTCAAACCCGCGAGCCAGGCGCCGATCACCACCGCCAGGAACAGCATGGCGTGCAGCACTTCGGTCAGCGGACCCAGCGCGCCCTGTCGGTTGGCAAGCTGGAAGGCCGCCCGGCGCACGCCGTCCGACGCCGCCTCGAACGCCGCCTTCTCGCGCGCTTCCTGGCCGAAGATACGGATCAGCCGGCCGGCATGCACCAGGTGCAGCATCCGTGAGGCCAGGGCGCTGTTGCGCGAGGCGACGCTTCGGCTCGGCTTTCTCAGATGCGCCGACAGCGCCATATGCGCGACCTGGACAAGCGCCAGCCCGAGCATCACCAGCAGCGTCATCTGCCAGGAGAGCAGCAGCAGGAAGACGAGCAGGATGATCGCGGCCGAGGCGCTGACGATCGAGCCCAGCATCGCCTGGATGGCGTCCGACGCCCGCCAGGATTCGCTGGAGATGATGTTGAGCAGCCGCCCGGGGCTCTCCTTCAGGAAGAAGGGATAGCCGATAGTGAGCAGCCGCTCCGCGAGCGCGCCGCGGATCGCCTGGCTGGCCTTGCCGTAGATATGGGCGGTGAGCACCGAATTGGCGAAGCCGAGCAGGTTCTTCAAGAGGATCGAGCCGAGGATCGCGGCCGCAAGCGCGATCAGCCGCTCGCGCTCGCCGAGCCCGGCGCCGACCTTCTGCAGGAGGGCCGAGAAGCCCGCCATGCCGGCTGTGTCGCCATGCCCCATGATGATGCCGAGCAGCGGGATGATCAGTCCGATGCCGAAGCCTTCGAGCGCGGCACCGGCAAGCCCGAGCGCGACGACGACCGGCAGCAGCCCGAGCTGCCGGCGGCCGAGCGCCTGGCGCAGCATCGGCAGGGTCGGGCGCCGGCTCATGGCGCGCCGGCCTCCGCCCTGGCCTCGATGGTCTCGCTGCCCGACTGCGGCTGCCGACCCGGCCGCCTGACAAGTGCGAGAGCCGTGAACTTCGCCGCGCCCGCGAGGTTCATCAGGACGATCGGCCAATGCGACAGTTTGAGATCCTGGTCGAAGCGCGCCCCGCCGACGAGCTCGCGCATGGCGGCCCGCGCCGCCCAGTAGAAATGGCGCAGCAGCCAGGGCGCGCGGCGAAAATGCTTCAGGCAGAGCGCGCCGTTGCCGAAGTGATAGTCGCGGTGCAGCCGGTCGATCGCCGCGCGGTCGCGCCGTCCGTGATGGTGGAAGATCGTCATGTCGGGCACATATTCCACCGCCATGCCGGCGAGCATCGCCCGCACCAGATAGTCCGTGTCCTCGGCCGAGCGCAGCGCGCCACCGGCGCCGAAGCGTTCGTCGAAGAGGCCGATGCGGGCGGCGACGTCGCGGTGCATGGTCATGTTGCACCCTAGCACGAAGCCGCCCGGGTGGACCGCCGGCGTCAGCCGCTCGCGCTGGTCGCAGCGCTTGATGGTGAACGGCAGGTCCAGCGCGTCGCCAATCTCGACGCGGCCGCCGCGGATCAGCCATTTCTCGCCGCTCGCATAATGCCGCTCCAGGTCGATGAGATAGCTGCGGTCGAGCCTGCAGTCGTCGTCGACGAACACCAGCACCCGCCCGCGCGCCCGCGCCAGCCCCGCATTGCGCGCCGCCGCCAGTCCGGGGCGAGGCTCCGAGATTGCTGTCAGGGCGATGTCCGAGGTCGCGGCGGTCGCCGAAAGATAGCTGGCCGTGCCGTCGCGCGAGCCGTTGTCGACCACGATCAGCTCGGCCGCAAAGGCCGGATGCGCCCGGCACGCCGCGCGGATCGAGTCGATGCAGGCTTCGAGCACGTCCAGCCGGTCGCGCGTGCAGACGATGAAGGAGACCTGTGGCCGCTGCCTGGGCCACGGAGGAGGGGGCAGGGCGGGGCGCAGGTGCCGCAGCAGCGGATGGCGCTCGGCGTTCATGGCGCGGCCATCCTGTAGGGCGCGAGCACCGACGTCGCCGGCGCGGATTTGAAGCGGTAGGCGAGCCAATCGGCACGCTTGCCCGCCCACATCGAGGCCTGGCTCAGCCAGGGCGCCCAGGCGCCGGGGCCGAGCGCGTATTTCTCGCGGCGGCGGATCGCGTTCCATTTCCCGGTCAGCGTCAGCAATTCATGTGTCAGCGCCGGCCGCTCCTCGTCATTGACGAGCTGGTAGAGGAAATAGAACAGGTTCAGCGCGCCGGCTTCGAAGCTCGGCCGCGTCGGGTCGGGCAATGCCGCGATCCGCTCTTCAAGCGCCCGGATGAAGGCAGCCGCCCGGCGCACGGTGTCGAGGCAGACGCGATCGCCGATGGCGCGCAGGTCCGCACTGTCTTCCGCCAATCCCAGACGCCCGAGATTCTCGCCGACAATCTTGAGATGCGTGCGCCGCATCTCCTTGCCGTGCAGGCTGGTCACGCTGCCGGGGTGGACGCGGTAGACCAGCAGGCTCTCCGGCATCAGCGTCGCCGGATAGCGGTCGGCCAGCCGCCGGAAGAGGTCGAAATCCTCGGCGTGCCGGTAGTTGCCGTCGTACTGGAGGTCGGCCTCGCTGATGACCTTGCGGTTATAGACCACCGTCGGGTGCAGGAAGATCGTGAAGAATTTCGACAGCACGGGGAGGTCGAGACGGAACACCGGGTCGAGCCGCCCCTTTAGGACGCGGCCGTGCAGCAGCGTATCCACCAACGCGCCGCTGAAGCCGAGCTCCGGCCGCGCGGCAAACAGCGCCGCCTGGCGCGACAGCCGCCAGGGATAGGCGAAGTCGTCGGCGTCCATGCGCGCGACGAGCTCGCCCCGCGCGACGGCCAGTCCCTCATTGAGGCTGGCGACGAGGCCACGGTTTTCGCGCGAGATGATCGATACGCGGCTGTCGTCCCGGCGGCAGCGTTCGAGGATTTCCAGGGACCGGTCGGTCGATCCGTCGTCGATGGCGATGATTTCGAGCCGGCCGTAGTCCTGCCGCAGGATCGACTGCATGGCGGCGGCCACGTAGGGCTCGGCATTGTAGACCGGCAACAGCACGGAGATGAGCGGTGCCGCGGTCATGGCCGGCTCCGGTCCGTCGGCCGCAGATCGAGCGCCGGGGCGGCGCCGAACCGCAGGGCCTCGCGCGCGCCACGCGGATGAGCAGGCGGGACATAGGGGAAATAGCGCTTGAGACCGTTGAGCGGCCTCTCGAAAAACACCCAGGAAAGCGAGGCGACAACCACGGTGGCGGTGCCCGCGACGAGGAACCGTCCCGGCCCCTGTTCCGAGACGTTGACCGGGATCCATGGCTGCGCCCTGACGGTCAAGGCCAGAAGGATCGCATGATAGAGGTATACGCCGTAGCTGATGCGGCCGAGCCATAGCAGCGGGGGGAGTTCGGCCAGCCTGCCCACTGTGCCGCGCAGCCCGTTCGAGCATACGGCGACGATTGCCAGCATCGGCACCAGCGGCAGCACCTGCACCAGCGCCCAGCGCGGCCACTCCCAGGCAGAATTCGCCGGCCCGGGATCGGACTGGACCACGAACAGGAACGCCACCGCCAGGGCCGGCCAGCAGAGCCGCATCCATTGCGGCGCATCCGCGCCCCTGGCGCGGCGGACGGCAAGCAGGGCGCCGCAGCCAAGCGCGTCCATCGAGGCCGGGGGCAGCAGGTCGCGGGCGAGCGCCGGGCTGGCGGCGATTGGCCAGTAGAACCGGTAGGCGAGCGAGAAGGCGATGACGCCGATGGCGATCGCCTCGATGCGCCGGCGCGGCGCCAGAAGCACGATCAGCGGCCAGGCGAGGTAGAATTGCTCCTCGATGCTGAGGCTCCACAAATGGCAGAGCAGCCAGGGCGTCCAGTCGTTCTGCCGCGCATACCAGAAATTCGAGAGGTAGAGCGCATGCCAGGCGAGCGAAGGCCTGGATTGTTCCGAGGCGAGCCATGCGAGCGCCAGTACCGCGAAGTAAGGCGGGAATATCCGGAGCATGCGCCTGGCATAGAAGGAACGCAGCGCCGGCCCTGCCGCGAATGCGCCGGTGTCGCGCGCGTCCAGCAAAAGCCGGGTGATCAGGAAGCCGGAGAGCACGAAGAACAGCCTGACCCCGAGATGGCCGACGAAGGACGAGCCGCCTGAAGCGAAGAAATGCGAGTAGAGCACCAGCATCACCGCAATACCCCGCAAGGCATCCAGCTGGATGTCGCGCGCGTTTGTCATCAGCGGCGCTCGCCAGGTCGGTAATGCCGCGCGGCAGAGGGCCGGCAAATCTCGCCGCTGCGGGCCGACCGCTTGCCGTCCGGGCCCAGGGCGCAATCCCTGCCGGCCGGCGGAATGCCCATCCGAGTCACAATAATGGCATCCTCCAACAGGCATGCCCCCGCTCCACGATTGTCGCGGTAGATGTTGCGGTGCAACACAAAATGCTTACGACCATGAAATAAGATGTGATGCTGTTGTGGGACGTAAATAGTTGTGCAGTGAAATATCCGTACGGGTTCATCCAATGGTCCTATGAAGTCATGGGCAATTGGTCTGATCCGCAGAAAGTATCAATCGCGATGGATGTCGGGGAGTTATCCTTGCAACCGCAGCGAGTGTGATGGCGATATTGAAAGAAAGGCTCGATCGCAGTGCCAATTTCTACAGAAGAGTCTACGGAAATATCTTGAATTTCGAGTCATTGTGCGTTGCAGCAGGCTTGCCGCCCGAGGGAGGGGGCCGCCTTGTCCCATCATCCGCCGCCCGCTGCCTCACGACGGCGCTGCCGCAAAGGCCTTATCTCCGATCCCAACCAAGGCAGGGGACGGAGAGCAAGTGACGTCGACGCCGATTGCAAAACCGCAGGCGCAAATGGGCGCCATGCCCGTGCTCGGCCTGCTTGGCTCGATGCTGTCGGTGCAGGTCGGAGCCGCCTTTGCCAAGAGCCTGTTCCCGGTGCTGGGGCCGGAAGGCACAACCATGTTGAGGCTTGCCATCGGCGCGCTGATGCTGGCCGCGGTGCTGAGGCCATGGAAGGTGCTGCCCTCGAGGAGGAACCTGCCCTGGCTCGCCGCCTACGGCATCACCGTCTGCGCCATGAACCTGCTGTTCTATGCCGCGCTCCAGCGCATTCCGCTGGGTATCTGCGTGGCGCTGGAATTCACCGGGCCGCTGTTCGTTGCGACCCTCGGCTCGCGGCGCCTGCTCGACCTTGTCTGGGTGGGGCTGGCGATAGCCGGCATCGCGCTGCTGTCGCCCTTTGCCGGGATCAGCCGCGGGCTCGATCCGCTGGGCGTGGCGCTGGCGCTGGCGGCCGGCGCCTGCTGGGGTCTCTACATCATCTTCGCGCAGAAGGCCGGCGCCGAGCTCGGCGCGCGCACCTCCGCCTATGGCATGGCGATCGCCGCGGTGCTGGCGCTGCCTTTCGGCTTCGGCGCCGCTCAAGCCCATCTCGCCGACCCGCACGTCATGGCCGGCGCGGCCGTGGTCGGCCTGTTCTCCAGCGCGCTGCCCTTCTACCTGGAAATGCTGGTTCTGGCCCGCATGCCGGCCAGGGTCTACGGCATGCTTGTATGCCTGGAGCCGGCGGGCGCCGCGCTGACCGGCTTCCTGTTTTTGGCGGAGAAGCTCAACCTTCTGCAATGCGCCGGCATCGCCGCCGTCATTGCCGCCGCCTTCGGCACGGCGGTCGCAGCGCGGCGGCCCGCGCCTTCGCCGGCCTGACTCTCCGGAAGCCGGTCGCGTCACGGGACTCCGTTTCTGAGCGGCGCGCTTTAAAGCGTTGCCCGGCATGCAAAAATCGATGTGCGCGCGGCAATATCCGACCACATCCGGTGGTTGAAATAAGACTTAGGTCTGATCGAGAATCGCAACAAGTCCGAGTGGACAAGACAAGGGTCGTGGGCCACTTCCTAATCATGGGCTGATTGGGGATGCTTATGCTGCGACATTGCCGGTGGGGTAGTTCGGCCGACGGGCTGAAGGGCTGGCGTGGGGAGAGCGGGATGCGCTTAAAGCGCAGGGGCTGCAGGCTGGTCTTGCGAGCGCTGACTGCGTTGGCGCTTGTTGTCGCGCCTTTCAGTCTCTCCCTCGATGGTGTCGTTGTGACCAAGGCCTATGCCAAAGGCGGGAGCGGCGGCGGCAATGGTGGTGGAAACGGCGGCGGTAATAGCGGCGGAAACGGTGGCGGTAATAGCGGCGGAAACGGTGGCGGTAATAGCGGCGGCAACAGCGGAAGCGGAAACGGTAATAGCGGCGGCAACAGCGGGAACAGCAGCGGCAACAGTAACGGCAATAGCAGCGGCAACAGCGGGAAAAGTAAGGGCAACAGCGGCGAGGACGACAGCTCGAGCAACAACGCCGCCGATGTCGAGAGCCACGTGAACACGGCGACCGGTGATGAGGTCGAGGCCACCGCCCGCAGCATCCAGGTTACGCACCGCAATGGGATGAAGGAGACGATCGAGAACGGCCGGTTCAGGATGGAAGACAAATACGGACGCACCATCGTCGACCGCAAGGCCACCATGGCCGATCTCAATCGCCTGAAGAGTTTGTGAAAGCAGAGTTTGTGAGAGCGAGGTTTTATCCGGATTAGATCTTAAGGGACCGAAGGTCAGCGCTGCAAAATCAGGTTGCCACCTTTTGCTTCGTCTCTGCGGTCCTGATCGTCTTGCGATGGAATCTGGCTACTCACCTTACCCCCGCCTCCGTGCGGGGGTAATTTTTTCAAGCTGCGGCGATTGCTGCTGTTGCGACATTGGTCACCCATGGCGGCGGAAATGGTCTGATCGGCCGGAGCATGGGTCGTGGGCCGCTTTCGTCGCGTCGGAGGAATGTGATCCTTGCCTCCGTCAAGAGACCGGTTCCGCGTTGCCCGTGCCGAAAGCGGACCTTCGGCAAACCGAGGTGGAACCGGCAAGAAGGAAAAGAATGCGCCAACCCGCCTGCAAAAGGCTAGCCGACCTCTCGCTGCGCCTCTCTGTCGCGCTGGCGGTTGTGGTTGCGCCCTGCCTGCTGGGGCCGGGCAACGTGACAAAACTCGTGTCCGCCGCCTACGCCGGCAATGGCAATAACGGCGGCAATGGCAATGGCGGCAATTCGGGTTCCGGCGGCGGTTCCAACTCCGGCTCCGCAGGTGGCTCCAATTCGGGCTCCGCCGGCGGCTCGAATTCCGGCAACGCCGGCGGCAATTCCAACAACAGCAATGCCGGCGGGGGCAACCCCAATGCGGGACCAGGCAACAACAGCGGCAAGGGCCATGCCAATCCCGGCGGCAAGAACAGCTATACCAACGCGGCAACCGGCGACACGCTCTCGATCGACGGCAACAAGATCACCGTCGTCCACCGCAACGGCATGAAGGAAGAAGTCCAGAACGGCCGTTTCGAGATGACCGACGCGCAAGGCCGCACCATCATCGAGCGGCAGGCGACGGAGGAGGATTTGAATCGTCTGCTGAGCTTGTGAGGGCCGGGAAAGGCTACCCCCTTTTTCCGGTATCCTCGCAAATCACCCCCGTCCCTTGAGGCGGGGGTGATTTGCGCTGCGGGAGGGAGGAATTGAATTCCCCAACTCTCCGTCCAGCCCCTCAGTTCCTCTCCCTCGCCTCATGCATCAGCAGCGCCGCTTCGGTGCGGTTGCGCACGTTGAGCTTGGCGAGCACCCTGGTCATGTGATGCTTGACCGTCTTTTCCTGCAGCGACAGCCGGGCGGCCACTTCCTTGTTGCTCAGCCCCTCCGCGACCAGCTTCAGGATCTCGGCTTCTCGGCCGGTGAGCTGGGCAAGTGGGTCCGGCTTGCTGCCGGTGGGCTGCAGAAGGTCGGAAAGCAGCCTGGCCGAGAGGCTCGGCGAAACATAGCTCTGGCCGTTGGCGACATCGCGCAGGATCTCAGCCAGCGCCTTGGAGCCGACGCCCTTCAGCACATAGCCGCGCGCGCCGGCCTTCAGCGCCTGGGCGACGTCGGCATTGGTCTCCGACACCGTCAGCATCACGATCTTCTGCTCGGGCATAGCAGAAAGGATGCTGGCAAGCGCGCTGAGACCGCCGCCCGGCATGCTGATGTCGAGCAGGAGGATATCGGGCATGCTGGCGCGCACCAGCCTTTCGGCGTCCTCGGCGCTGGCGCCTTCACCCACGAGTTCGAAGCCGCCTATCTCGCCGAGGCTGCGCGCAACGCCCTCGCGAAACAGGGGATGGTCGTCGACTATTGCGATGCGGATGGACGTGCTCACGGTTGCTCCTCGACAGACAAGGTGATCACCAGTCTTGTTCCCCCGGGGCCTGTCAGTGTCTCGAACTGACCGCCTATGCTTTCGATACGTTCCCTCAGGCCCGCAAGCCCAAGTCCCTCGCTTCGGGCCGGGTCGAAGCCGGGGCCGGTGTCCACGACCTCGACGAGAAGCTTGCCGCCTTTCGTCGTGGCCCTGACCTGCTGGCCCTTGCCCTTGCCGTGCCGGAAGGCGTTGTTCAGGCCTTCCTGCACGAAGCGATAGATGCTGATCTTTTCCGAGGTGCCGAGTTCCGGCAAGCGCTCTGGCAGGGTTAGCAACACATTGGTGCTGGTGCGGCGCTCATGCTCGGCCACCGCCAGGCGTAGGATGTCCGCGATGGCCTGGGTTTCGATCTGCGGCAGCACCAGCCCGTTGCAGATGCCGCGTATCTCGCGCATCGCTTCGCCGAGCGTCTTGTGGATGCCGGCGATCTCGGCTTCGCGCAGCGTGCTCGACGTGGCCGGGTCGACCAGCGCCGGGCTGTCCATCCTGAGCGCGGCGAGCGCCACAAGTTGCGCCGGCCCGTCATGCAGGTCGGCGCCTATGCGCCGCAGATAGCGCTCGTTGATGGCGGCGGCGCGGCGCGAGGCGCGCTGAACGCGCTGCCGCAGCGTCGAGTTCTGCGCCAGCGCCGCCTGCAATTCCGAGACCTTGGCCTCGAGCGCCGCCTGCTGGGTGACGATGGTGCGGCTGCCGCGGAAAACGATGCCCGAGAGCAGGGCAAGCGCCGCCGCCGTGGCGCCTGCCACCACCAGCCAGCTCCACAACAGGGCCGAGTGCAGCGATTCCTCGAAATCGCCGGACAATTCATAGAATTCAGACACGGCCACGACCTCGCCCGACCAGGGTTCGCGCACTGGGTTGTAGATCTCGAGCAGCGGCACCCCCATCGACCGTTCCTTCTCGTCTTCCTCGTCTTCGAGCCTGTTGGAGTTGTATTTGACCATGACATTGCCGGCGAAAGCGGCGACGAGATTGGCGTTGGGCTTGATCTGCCTGCCGATGAGGTCGGCATCCTTCGAATAGAGAATCGTGCCGTCGCGCCGCCATAGCTTGAACGAGACCAGCCTTTTCCCAAGCGCTCCCTGGCCGAGCGTCTCGTCCAGGGCCCGTTTGACAGTGTCGTCCAGCTCCTGGCTCTTGCGCATGTCGGGCAGCAGCGGCGCGATCACGCTGTCGACATAGAGCGCGGTGGTGGCGGCGGAATTGTGCAGGACACCGTCACGGATCTGCGATGTCACCCACAGCCCGACCACGAGCATCACCGCCAGGAGGCCGATGCCGCCCGCGATCACGAACTGCCAGGCAAGCGAGAGCCCGCTCCAGATTTCTGCAAGTCGTTTCAGATACCCCCCAAACATCGGCACCGTTCACCCACCCGTTCGCGACAGTATAGGCGAGTGGACGCAATTGCGACACCGACCTTGGTCCGTGCCGAGGAGGAAGGTTAATGGCGGGCCGTTGCGGGCGCGCCGGCGGGCAGCTGCGATTCGCGGCAATGTCGCCCATATCCCGAATGGCAAATGCCCGCGTCGCTCCTGTTGACGGGGAAGACGCGGGCCGGCTGCCACCTGAATTTCTTGCAGCGCCGACACAACCACCAATCCGGCTCCAGGTCCAGACCAAAGAGGTATGCCTCGCAGATTATAGCGCCGCGCCGCGACCGTCCGGTCCTGTCATCGGGCGTTGCGGATATGAATATATAGCGATGTCTGTTGGATGCCCGAGCCCGCGGCTGGGTCGCTCTGTCCTTGCGGGAAGTCGCGTCGGCATTTGCACCCAAAATAAGTCAGGGCCAAGGCCTTGATCGGCCGGACACGCGCCGCCTATACGGTGGACGTTACCTTGCTGTTCGTGGCAAAGCAGTATGGACGTAGGCACAAAAAACCATAAAAGAAATCAGCGGCTGTCGATCTTTGATATCGAGGCATTGCGGGAGGCTTTCAGGCAGTCCGTTCGGGAGAACGACGTCACGGAAGCCGAATGGGCGCGGCACGCCGAGCATTTCGTCAAGAGCACGCTCCAAAAAGGCAGCCGGCTCACAGGGGCTTGAGCGTTGGTGAGCCCAGGATCGGGGTGATTCCAGGCAGGAACGTTTCGGCCCTGGCGGCTCGGACCATTGCGCCGGCGCATAGGACCTCAGCGACAATTGCGGGCGCAGGTTGAAACGGACACTGTGTCCGTGCGCCGGCTACCCCCCAAGGAAACCCAATGGTCGGCGCTTTAGCCCGGCTTGCCTGTAATAGAGCCGTACTCTTTTACCGCCAAGGCAAGCCGGGCTACCCCACTCCCTGAAAGCTCCAAGGCTGGTCCGTCGTCGAAACACGGCGCCCAAGAATGTATGGCCATGGCCATTCCATTGCGGCGGAACGAAAAGCAGGTCGGGCGCGTTCTAGGCCGCGATGTCGAGGAGTCCTCACCATCACAAGGCCGAAAGGCCGTTTCAGGCCTCGACAGACGAGGCGGAGCGCTTGGCGCGTGCGGAAAAGAACGCCAGGCTGAAGGAGCTTCGCACCCATGCTTCCTGGCTGGTGCTCGATCCGCAGGCTCATTTCCAGGAGGAGATCGACTGTTCGGCCCTGTTCGGCCACCTGTCGATCCGAAAGGTCGGCCGCGACGGCTAGGACAATTGCAGGAAGTGGCTTTTAGCCCGTCACGCGAGCTGCAATCCGGCCGCGCCATCCTCGCGCGCGATCTCGATCAGCCGCGCGATCGCCCATGGCGTCATCAGCGCAAGGAAAGCAGTGAGATCGAAGAAGAGCGACCGCGCCAGATCGAACCCGCTGTGATCGTAGCAGACTGCAAACTCCATAGCGCCTTACCCCTTTTGACCCACCCGCAGCGCACGTAATTTCGCGCACTCTTGAGCATGATCCTGATTTGCGCCGAATACAAGGGGTCGCTAATTCAACCGGATTGGCCTCTTAGGCGCAGTCCTTCAACTCGACAACCTCGACGCCGAGGCGGAAAGCCTGGCCATCGGCGTAGGAACGCGCATATTGCTCGGCTTCGAAGGGGAAGACGAGCGTGGTGCCGTAGGCGGTGACGCGCACCGTCCACTTCTGTCCCCTGACGAGTTCAACACCGTGAAGCTTCGCCGTCACCATCTCACCCTCCTCAGATCCGGCACGCTCGCAACATCCGCATAACGTCGCGGAAGTCATTTGAATACAAACAATTCGACTTAATCGTGTCGTTGCGACGTCGATTCCGACATTGGGTCGTTCGCGTCCGTGAAATGGTTCACCGACAGAAGCGTTTTTGCCGCAGCCGCGCGAGGGCATCATGGCGATCGGAACCGGGTGAGGCCCGGCGGGTTGGAGTCATGGCCCCGCACAGGAGGTTTCAATGATCCGCAAACTGAAAACCGGCGAATACCGGCTCTATTCGCGCAAGATCGATCCCAGGACCGGCAAGCGCCGCAATCTCGGCACTTTCAAGTCGCGCGAAGCCGCCGAAAAGCACGAACGCGAAGTGCAGTATTTCAAGCGGCACTAGGACAGTTTCAGCGAAGGTGAGCTTCAGGGAAACCGACCGGCGTTTCACCGGGAGGGATCGCCGCCTGGTTTCATCCGTGCGGCGTCGGTTGCGTGCGCGGGCGAGGGTGGCCAGCCACGTTCGAGCCGATATGGTCGAGGTCGCAACGTCTCGTCACCATCTCGACCGACCCGGTGTCGACGGTCACCCGCCCCAGCACCTGCACCGTCGTGCGTCCGAGATCCTCGTCGACATGGACGACGTCACCCTCGAGCCTGAGCTTGTCGCCGGCCTTGGCATTAGGCTCGACCATCGAATAGCGATGGCCGTTGCCGTCGAGGCTCAGCGTCACGCGGTCGTTGATTCGCTCGACCACGGTGGCGATCACAGCTACCCTGTCGCCTATTTCAACAACGGGCCGGGCCATTGCGACTTCCCTTCTGCTCCGCGGTGTGGGCCGAGCCAATGCGCTGACGACATGACGGATGCCGACAGCTGTTGAAATAAACGGAAAAACAAGTGTTTGGTTGCCTCTGCTCTGCCTGCCGCTACGCCGGCCGATCACATGAAGCCAGGATTTCGCAGCAGCGCATGCTTTGATCGACGCAAGGCCGAGCGGCTTATCGCACCGGCCGCCGTCTCGGCTGCTGGAGTACGGGGCTGCTGGACTGCTGGGCGCCTTCGCCGCGCGGAACCACGCGGGTCGCCAGATGTTCCTGTTGATCGCAACGACAACAGGAATGGCACATGGTTGCGCCACGCGCGGTCTGGAAGGGTTTTCTCAAGGTCGGGTCGGTCTCGTGCGGCGTGAAGCTGGTCGGCGCGACCAGCGAAGCCGGAAAAGTTCATTTCAGGATCCTGAACCGCAAGGACGGCCTGCCGGTGAAAAGCGCCTATGTCGACGAGCAGACCGGCGATATCGTCGAGACCGAGGACCAGACCAAGGGCTTCGAGGCGGAGAAAGACGATTTCATCGAAATCGAGCCGGATGAGATCAAGAAGCTGAAGCTCACCTCGGCGCACACATTGGAAGTTGACGAGTTCGTCGCCCTTGACGAGATCGACACCCGCTATCTGGAAAAGCCCTATTACCTCATCCCCGCCGACGGCGCCGCGCTCGAGGCCTTCAGCGTGCTGCGCGAGGCGATGAAGAAGAAGCGCGTCGCCGCAAGATCCTGCGTCGTGCTCTACCAGCGCGGCCGCGAGGTCGTCATCCAGCCTTTCGGCAAGGGCATGCTGCTCACCGAACTGCGCACCCGCGACGAGATGGTCTCGGAGAAGAGCGTTTTCGAAGACCTGACGTCACCGAAATACGACAAGGACCTGCTCGAGATTGCCGAGCTTCTGATCGACAAGAAGGTGACGAAGTTCGATCCTTCGAAATTCGAGGACACCTATGAGGATGCGCTGATCGCGATGATCGATGCCAAGCGCAAGGGTAAGAAACCGCCGAAGGCCGCGCCGCCGCCAAAGCAAAATGTCATCGACCTCGCCTCGGTGCTGAGGAAGAGCCTCGCCAAGGAAGGCATCAAGGCGCCATCGAAAGCCAAGCCCACGCGCAAATCTGCCTGACTAATTTCAACTAAAATCCAGCTCACCTCACGCTGATCAGCGCCGTGCCGGCGATCGCCAGCAGCGCGCCGGCCCAAGCGGCCGCGGTCGGCCTTTGGCCGCTGCGCAGCCACACCATCGGCAGGATCATGACTGGCGTCATCGAGGATAGCGTCGAGATGATGCCGACATTGCCGTTGCGCAACGCGGCCATCAGGCAGGACATGCCGAGCGAGGTGCCGACGAAGGCGGACAGCACCGCGAGTCCCACCGTGCCGAACTGGACGGCCTCCCTTTTGCCCTTGCCGAACGGCGTCGCCGTGAGCGCGATGAACAGGATGACGGCGAGGCCGGAACGCAGCGCCATGGCCGTGAACGGCTCAACGCCGGCAGCCATGGCCGGCCGCGCCAGAAGCGTGCCGATCGCCTGGCCGAGCGCCGTGGTCACGCCAAGCACGATGCCTGGTCCCATGCGGCCGGTGAGCGGCGGGCCGGGCACGGTGCTGACCGGCACGGTGGAAGGGGTGACGACCGGCATGGCCGGTGCCAGGTCGCCACGCTTGAGGAAGCGCCGCGGCATGCCGATGGCAAGCACGATGCCCGCCAGCACCAGCGCCACGCCTAGCGCCTGCCAGCGGCTGATGGTTTCGCCGAGCACCAGATAGCCGAGCGCCAGCGCGAAGGGCGAGGTGAGCGAGAAGAGCAGCGCCGTGATGCGCGGGCCGACTGAATAGATGGTGGCGAAATAGGTCGTGCTGGCGATGCTGATGCCGGCGAAGCTCGACCCGGCGAGCAGCCAGAACTCCCTCGCGCCGATCGTATGCCAGCCGCCGATCGCCAGCGACACAGAGCCGGTCATCACGAAGGTGGCGAGCATCTGCCAGCGGGCAAGCTGAAGGAGGGGAACGCGCCCCTTGAGCTCGCTGAGGAACATGGAGCTCAGCGCGCTGCACAAGGCGGCGGTGACGGCAAGGGCTTCGGAGAGGAACATGTTTGGCGGTGCGGCGATTCCACCCAGGATTGGGCAGCCGCCGATGCTTACGCCAGCTCGCCGCAATGCGCTAGCGGGACCGGCGGCCGCATAGGCGCATGCACTGGGACATCAAGTTGAGGACGACGGCGGACTTGGCCCGAACACAGGAGCGACGGGGTGTGTGTGCCCCGCCGGTTCCATAGCTTTATTCCGGCAAGAGGGCGATACGGACGGTCTATTGCATGGCTGCTGGGTTCATCCACAGGAACTCCCAGACATTGCCATCCGGGTCTTCTATGTGACGGTTGAACATGAAGCCGAGATCCTGCGCCGGGTTGGGATCGGCGCGGCCGCCCGCTGCAACACCTTTCTCGATGACCGCGTTGACCGCGTCCTTGCTGTCGACGGTCAGCGCGATCAGCATCTGGCTCTCGCGCCTGGCATCGCCGATCGGCCGGGCTGTGAACTGGCTGTAGTGCTGGTGCGTCAGCAACATGACCCCGATCGATTCGGAGAACATGATCGAGCTGGCTTGGTCATTCGAGAACTGCGGGTTGAGCGTGCCGCCGATCGCGAGATAGAACTTGGTCGCCGCCTGCAGATCGCGCACTGGCAGATTGAGGAAGAGCATCTGGGTCATCGGGTTGAAATCTCCGTTTCATCGACGGGTACTAGTCAGTCTAGTACTGCCTTGATGGCTATCATGCGGGAACGGTACCGTCTAGTACTGATAGAGGGGCGCTATGAAAATCGCTGTTGAGACCAGATCGGCCCGTAAGGATCGTGAGATCATCGAGGCGGCGACCGCCGCCTTCATCGCCAAGGGCTATGATGGGACCAGCATGGAGGAGATCGCCACTAGGGCGAGCGCTTCCAAGCAGACTGTCTACAAGCACTTCACGGACAAGGAGACGCTTTTCACCGAAGTCGTGGAGTCCACCGCTTCTCAGGTCAACGACGTTGTCGAGTCCGTTACGATGCTGCTTTCCGAGGCGAAATTCCTGGAGGGCGGCCTGCAGCAGCTTGCCCGGAGATTGACCACGACGCTGATGAACGACGAGTTGCTGAGGCTCCGGCGTCTGATTATCGCGAATGCCGATCGGATGCCGCAGCTTGGCCGCAGTTGGTACGAGAAAGGCTTTGAGCGCATGCTTGCCTCGGTGGCGGAGTGCTTTGAAAAGCTCACCAGCAGAGGCCTGTTGCAGACCGGCGATCCCCGTTTGGCGGCCAGCCATTTCTTTGGCATGCTGCTTTGGATTCCGATGAACGAAGCGATGTTCTCCGGAAGCAACCCGCGCTCGAAAGCCGACCTCGAGCGCCACGCAGATGCCTCGGTCGAAGCGTTCCTTGCCGCCTATGGGGCACGCTCGAAGTAGTCGCGCCGCCTGGCACGATCTGCACGGCGCAACGAGCCGCGTTATGTCGCCTGGTGTTTCGACGTAGTTGGCCAGCCTGGTTAAACAGCGCGTACCCGTCTCGCGCCGAAGATCGCCCAACTTGCGGCGGCGAGCGCCGCGATCGTGACCATCAGCACCGCCAGGCTGGGCAGGTGGAAGACCATGTCCCGCCAGCGCGGCTCGACGACCGCGCCGGTGCTGAAGGCCTCGCCGCTGAACTGGCAGAGAATCCACGATGCGCCGCTGCGCACCATGTCTGCGTCGATGTGGGAGATCAGCGCTTTCGCCTGGCGCTCCGCCGCTGGCATAGTCGCCATATAGGCGAGCAGCGCCTTGGTGGTGGCGAGATAGGCGTGGCTGCATTCGTTGAAAGGGCTTCCCTCGTCGCCGAGGCTTCCCGGCATCAGGCCCCAGAGGCAGTAGGTGAATTGCAGATTGCTGTGATTGTAGAGCCGCCGGAAGGTCGGGTCGGTCACGGTCTGGCGTTGGGCAAGGTCGAGGATGTCGCCGCGATAGCGCGCGATCACCGCCATCTGGCCGTGGGTGAGGCTGGGGATCTGGATACCCGGGGGAGGCGGGGCAGACGAGCCGCTATGCGCTTGCGCCGAGGCTGCCGCCAGCAGGGCGAGCAGCACTGCAACCGAGCAATTCCAGGAAAAGTGTGCCGCGGTTTTCCGTCCGGAATTGCGAGAAAACAAAAGACCAAAGCGGCTCAGCGGTCGTGTCGACCGTTGAGCCGCTTTGGCCGCCAGGGCGAGGAACCGCGGCGGCCAGCACATGGGCTTCAGGCGTAGCGGCGCGCGGAGCCGCGCTGGTCGCGCACGGCGACCACGCGCTCGACAACCGCGCCGAAGCCGAGTCCGACGACGGTCCACAGCACCAGCTGGATGCCGAGCGAGGCGACGCGGAACTGCCACAGCACCGTCGCCGAGAAGTTCTCCGGCACTTCGTTGATGTCGGGCAGGGCCGCCTTCACCAGCGCGAAGACGACGAGGAAGGCGAGCCCAGCCACGATCGAGGCATTCCAGGCGCCGAGCCTGCTCCACAGCCGCTGCGCCAGGCCGACCGCCGCCACCATCGCGGCGATCGAGATGACGATCATGATGAAGAACAGTTCGGTGCGGTAGGCGATCGTTTCCGGATTGCCGACCGAGGGCGGGCTGGCCGGGTATTTGAGGCTCGGAACCACGATCACGGCAAGGAAGCCGAGCAGCGCCAGCAGCGCCGAGGTGCCGCGCGGACCGAGCGAGCCCAGCCGGCCATAGGCATAGGCGAAGACCAGCGAGAATAGCCCGCCAAGCGCCGCGCCATAGACCAGCACGCCGGTCGCGAGACCGATGCCTGCCTGCGTGGCGCGGCTGACCATCTCGGGTTCCGGCGCCTCGCCTGCCGCCTGGGCCTGCTGTTCCTCGAAAGCGATCGCCTTGTCGACCTGCGGCTCGCCATAGACGCGGGCGAAGGCGAATGCCAGAATCCCCGCCACCAGCCCGACAAGCATGCCGCGCAGCAAAAGTTTTCCGACCATGTCAGAGTCCCTTCAAGCAATTTCCCGGAAAAATTAAGCGTTTTCCGCCCGGAATTGCGTTAGACCAAAGCTCAAAACGGCATCAGCGATGCCGAAGCCGCTCCAGAGCAATTCCAGGAAAAGTGTGCAACGGTTTTCCGTTCGGAATTGCGTCAGACCAAAACCTAGGACGGTTCAGCCTTCGCTGAACCGCTCCTAGTGGCAGGGGAAGCCGAGCAGGTGGCGGCCGTCATGCACGAATTCATGCACCATCGTGCCGCGGATCAGCGACGTCGCGCCTTCTTCCGCGCCGACGAAATAGATCATCAGCATCAGCATCAGGCCGGCGAAGATGGCCCAGGGCAGAAGCTCGCGGACGGGAATCGCAACCGGGCCGTAGGTCGGGGCGAAGGTGGTGTCGGACATTTGACCTCCTGTGGGATGCTGCGTCCCGTTGATCCAACTGTGCTGCGGGATAAGGCCTGACTTTCGGCTGGTGCCGATCACAGTGGCGCGACCGTGCCGGACTCGCACCGGCTTCCAATCCCGTATAGCGCTAAAACACTTGTCAGCACTTCGTTCGCCTGTCAACGACATGTAATGGCCAACGCGGCTCGCCTGGCCGAAATTTCACTGGACCACGGAGTTTTGGGATGTTCGCCCGCCTGACGATGATCGCAAGCGGCGCGACGCAGGCCGCGCGGAAGGGCCGCTTTCCGACGGACGAGGCGCCGGAGCCGAGCGCCTTCGACAGCGCCGGCGCGCTCGCGTCGTCGTTGCGCCGGGCCGAGCGCGTCTGGACAAGTCCGGCGCTTGCCGCGCGCAGGACGGCCGAGGCGCTTGGCCTTGAAGCGACCGTCGAGCCGCTGCTTGCCGAGCAGGATTTCGCGCGCTGGGCCGGCAAAAGCTTCGAGGAGGTGCAGGCCGAAGACCCTGGAGGCATGGGGGCCTGGTTTGCCGATCCGGACGCAGCACCCCATGGCGGCGAATCGCTTACCGCGGTGGCCCGGCGGGGTGCCGCGCTGATGGAGCGGCTGGCCGGCGAGCGCGGCCACACCATCGCGCTCACCCATGCCGTGCCGATCCGCGCCGCCATCGTGCATGTGCTGGGCGCGCCGCTCTCCTCGGTTTGGAAGATCGACATCGAGCCGCTGTCGTTCACCGAGTTCCGCAGCGACGGCCGCCGCTGGGTGCTGCACGCGAGCGGGGTCGCCGGGGCGAGATAGCGCTGGAGAACAGCGTTCGAATCCTGCTGTTTCAGCAATCGCTAACGGAACGGAAACGCCTTGCTGCTATGGTGCCGCCCTGTGGCGAGGAGAGACTTGCCTTAGGAGCCGCCGGATATGGCCAATTATCCCGAGACCGAACGCCGTCTTCATGCGCGCGAATTCGTGCTCAAGGAAGCCACGATCATTGCCGGCGCCGTCAGGGTCGGCTGCTCGGTCAGGAATCAGCACGAGCAGGGCGCGGAGCTGCGCGTCGCCGCCGACACGGAGATCCCGGAACGCTTCCTGCTCGAGGTCCCAGCCGACGATACGACCTATCGCGCCTTGGTGCGGTGGCGGCGCAACGATCGCATCGGCGTGGCGCTCTACAGCAACGCGCCGAGGGACTGACGCGTGGTCCTCGGCAATTCGTGACTTGATCCTGCCCGCAGGGCATGCAACCCGGCACATCGGGAACGCAACCGCGGCGCGTGCGTTCATGAGGGCCGATCAACTGGGATATTCGCGCATGAGCAGGACAGCCGTTTGGGTGGCGCTGATCGCTATCATTCTCGTGGGCCTCTATTTGTTGCAGCACAATGGCATGATCAGATTCTGAAGCGGCGCAGCTTAGGCGCCGTTCGCCGGTCAGCAGCAGCTGTTCTCTCCGCAGCACGGCTTGCCCGCGGCCGCCTGTTCCTTCAGCCAGCGGTCACGCGGCTTGCAGCTCGCCGGCCGTGGCGAAAGCTCGACCTCGATGGCGCCGCCAACGACGCTTGGCTGGGCCGCGCGGTGCAGTTCCATCGGGCGCACGCCGTCGCTGACCTCGAAGGTCAGCTTCGCCGACTGGTCGAGGGCCACGTGGTCCGAGACCTTGCGGATGATCGCCGCGAACTTGCCGGCTGGCATATGGACCGGCCCGCCTTCGTCCACGTCCCATAGCTGGACGAAGATCTCCGACCAGGATTCCGGATTGGCCTCGCAATCCAGCGCCGAGAACTGGCCCGCCTTCACCTCGGTGACATGATAGCCTGGTTTAACCGGCCGCCCGCCATAGCGGAACACCAGCGGCCTGTCCTTATAGTCGGCCAGCGCGCCCAGCAGGTCGCCGATGGTCAGGTCGGAGGGGTCGATCGGGGCGGCGATTTTATGATTGTCAGAAGACAGCATGTCGGCTATTCCTCATTTCAATATTTCAAGGATTATTGAAACGTGGATGAACGTCAAGCCCTGATCGCCTTTGGCGCGCTGTCGCAGGAAACCCGCCTGCGCCTGCTGCGCCTGTTGGTGGTTGCCGGACCGGAAGGCATTTCCGCAGGCTCGCTCGCCGAACAGGTCGAGGTCTCGCCCTCCAATGTCAGCTTCCATCTCAAGGAACTGGAACGGTCCGGCCTCGTCACCGCGCGGCGTGATGCCCGCTCGATCGTCTACAGCGCCGAGTACGACGCGCTGTCCGGCCTGATCCGGTTCCTGATGGAGGATTGCTGCTCGGGCCGCCCGGAAATCTGCGCGCCGGCGCTTGCCGCGCCTTGCTGCCGGCCGGGCGAGGGGACCAGGCAATGACTGCCGCGCCCTTGGTCCAGCGGGCAAACCGATGAGCGGCTTCGATCCATTGCGCCGGTTGGTCGCCGAAGCCCTGGGCACCGGTCTGCTGGTGGCGACGGTCGTCGGTTCCGGCACCATGGCCGAGACGCTGACGCACGACACCGCGCTGGCGCTGCTCGGCAACACGCTCGCGACCGGCGCCATGCTGGTGGTGTTGATCACCATCCTCGGTCCGATCTCAGGCGCGCATTTCAATCCCGCCGTTTCGCTGGTGTTCTGCCTCAACCGGTCTCTGCCTGCCCGCGATCTCCCTGCCTATATCGCCGGGCAGTTCGCCGGCGGCGTCGCCGGCACCATCGGCGCGCATCTGATGTTCGCCCTGCCGGTTCTGGAGATCGCGACGAAGCCGCGGACTGGGCCGGCGCAGTGGTTTTCCGAAGGCGTCGCGGCATTCGGCCTTGTCGCCGTCATTCTCGCCGGCTTGCGCTTCGAACGGCGGGCTGTGCCGTGGTTGGTCGGGCTCTATATAACGGCGGCCTATTGGTTCACCGCGTCCACGTCCTTCGCCAATCCTGCGGTTGCCGTGGCGCGGTCGCTCACCAACAGCTTCTCCGGCATCAGGCCGGTCGATCTGCCGGGCTTCATCGTCGCCGAGCTGCTCGGCGCCCTGATCGCGCTTGCGCTGATGGGCTGGCTGCTCAAGCCCGAAACCGTTCAGCTATCCCATCCCCTGAAAGCAGAACCATGACGGTCACGATCTACCACAATCCCGCTTGCGGCACCTCGCGCAACACGCTCGCCATGATCCGCGCCAGCGGCGAGGAGCCGGTGGTGATCGAATATCTGAAGACGCCGCCGAGCCGCGAGCGGCTGCTCGAACTGATCGCTGCGATGCGGATCACACCCCGCCAGTTGCTGCGGGAGAAGGGCACGCCTTACGACGAGCTCGGCCTGGCCGATCCGAAATGGAGCGACGACGAGCTGATCGATTTCATGCTTGCCCATTCGATCCTCATCAACCGGCCGATCGTCGAGACGCCGAAAGGGACAAGACTGTGCCGGCCGTCGGAGGCGGTGCTGCAACTGCTCGACAATCCAGTGCGCGCGTTCGTCAAGGAAGATGGCGAGAAGGTCGGCCACGAACCGGGGCAAGCCTGATTGGAAGCCGCCGCGCCCATCGCCCGCAACCGCCACGTCCTCGTCACGTCTCTCGGCATCACCCAGATCATCGCCTGGGGATCGTCCTACTATCTGCCCGCGGTCCTTGCCGCGCCGATTGCAAAAGATACCGGCTGGTCGCTTGCCTCGGTCGTTGCCGGGTTGTCCTGCGGGCTGCTGCTTGCCGGGCTCGTGTCCCCCATCACGGGCCGGCTGATCCAGCGCCATGGCGGCCGTCCGGTGCTTGCCGCCGGCTCGCTGCTGCTGGCGGCCGCGCATTCGTTGCTGGCGACGGCAACTGCCTATCCGCTTTACCTGGTTGCCTGGCTGCTGATGGGCCTCGGCATGTCGAGCAGTCTCTACGACGCGGGCTTCGCCACGCTGGGGCGGCTCTATGGTCAGGCAGCGCGCAGCGCCATCACCAACCTGACGCTCTTCGGTGGTTTCGCCAGCACCCTCTGCTGGCCGCTCAGCGCCTTCCTGGTCGAGCATGGCGGATGGCGCATCGCCTGCCTTTCCTATGCCGCGATCCATCTGGCGATCTGCCTGCCGCTCCACCTTTGGGTCATACCGCCGCCTCCACCCGCGGCGCCCGCCCCGGTGAGAGGCAAGTCGAAAGAGGCATCCGCCACGGACGGGACGCGGGCACGCTTCATTCTGCTAGCCTCCATCCTGACAGTGGCCGCGATGATCGCATCCACGCTCTCCGTCCACCTGCTGACGCTGCTGCAATTGCGGGGCCTCGGCCTGGCGGCGGCAGTCGGTCTTGGCGCCCTGGTCGGCCCGTCACAGGTCGGCGCGCGCGTGGCCGAGCTGCTGATCGGCCGCAACCGGCATCATCCGATCTGGACGATGCTGGCATCCGTATCGCTGCTCGCGGCCGGGATCTGGCTGCTTCTTGTGGGCCAAGTATTCATCGCGCTCGCCCTGGTCCTCTACGGCGCGGGCAACGGCATCCACACGATCGCGCGCGGCGCGCTGCCGCTGGTGCTGTTCGATCCGCAGCAATACGCCGTCCTGATGGGCAAGCTCGCAACGCCGAGCCTCATCATCCAGGCGGCGGCTCCTTCCATCGGAGCGCTGCTTCTGGGCATGGGCGGCGGCAATCTCGTCCTGACCACGCTGGCGCTCGCGGCGACGCTCAATGTGGGGTTCTCGATCTGCCTGTTTGCGGCCGTGCGCCGCTGATCCTCGGAGCGGTTTGATGCCCGGCGAAATCGCCGAATCTGTCGCGGATGTCCGCTTTCAGGCGGCTCCGGACGGAAGCCGCCATACATCTTTTGGCGAATTATGCCAATGCATGTCGCTCAAATGCGCCGTGGTTTCGGCCGAGCGACATGCATCAAACAAGGCTTAACTGCGGGTAAGGTATCTGAACGATCGCGAGGCACTCAGAAACGGTAATTCACGAAGGCCTTCAGCGTGTGGAAAGCCACGTCGTCCTTGACCGTCAACCCCTCGCCATTGTCGAGTATCTGCTTCGAGCCAAGGTCGACATAGGCATACTCGGTGCCGAAGGAGATGCGATCGGTGATGGCGTGCTCGAGGCCCGCGCCGATCGTCCAGCCGGTGCGTGTCTGCTCCTCGTTGAAGACGGTCGTCCCGCCGACCGTGAGTGTCTGCTCAGTCTTTCCAAAGGCAAGGCCGCCATGGCCGTACATGAGCGTGCGGTCCCAAGAGTGGCCCAGCCGCGCGCGAACGGTGCCGAGATATTTGAGATCCACGTCGCCATTGAAGATCTCGGTGCCGTCCACCGAGGCCGTGACCGAAGCGCCGTAGCTGGACGCGGCAATATCCGCCACGGCACCGATCACCCAGCGGTCGGCGAACTGCCAGTCATAGCCTGCCTGGATGCCGCCGAGGAAGCCGCTCGCGGAAATCTCGAACGCGCCGTTGATCGGCGGCGGGTTTCCGTCGGCAAAGATCTGCCGCGAATTGAGCTTCATGTCGCCAACCGCAAACGAACCGAACCCGCCGAGATAGGGCCCCGTCCAGCTGAAGCTCTCCTCCGTCGGCGGCATCGGGGCTGCTTCCGGGGCGAGCGCATCGGCCGCGAAAGCGCTGCCGGCGGCAAGGACGATCGCCATGGCGGCCATGGACGTGGGTATGATCTTCATCGGATACGTTCCTCGTTGAATTGCCAGTTTCGAAATTGCGTCCACATTCCTTCCCGCCCATGCATGAGCGGGCTTCCGGGGCCGTCAGCCAATTTGCGAAGACATGTCCGCTCATTGCGGACATGAAAATCGAGTGCCACCCCTTCAACGCACCGCTAGCAGAGAAAATCCGGGTGCGTGTGGCGGATACGGAAGTCAAAATTGCAATAACGGAACAGTTGTTGTTCCGGAATTTCTGTCTTGCAAATTTGTCACACTTAACTCACTTTCCGAAAGCTGAGAGGCCATTCTGGATCGGGCTCAAACCAGGGCGGAAATGGTGTTTCTCAAGCGCCAACGGACAGGCAAAGGCCAATTGCGGGCAGGCGCCGTCCAACTCCAGGCAGTCTTCGACAGGGAGCACGATGGCGAGCGCTGATCGAGTGGCTACATTCTCGGCGGACGACATTCCCGAGGATCAACGGGACGAGTTCATTCGCGATTTCTACGGTCGCATCCAGATGCGGTTGGACATCACGCCGCGTGCCGACACGCCTCTCAAATTCTCTGCCCGCACCCTGATCCTGCCCGGGATGAATTTCACCAAGGGCGCTGTCTCTCCCATGGTCTGGGAGCGCAACAGCGCGCTGATGGCCGACGGCAACGACGATGTCCTCCTGTCCTGGAACAAGGGCGGCTACCGCTTCACCATGCCTGGGCGTGGCGATTTCAGCACCGATCCAGGCACCGCCGCCATCTTCCCGATGGACCGCCGCTACTCGGTCGTCAGCGAGGATTCGCAATGGACCATGGCGCTTCAGTTCAAGCGCTCGCTGCTGGTCCCGCTGGTGAAGAACCTCGATGATGTGCGTCCCGACAGTCTCGGCCGTACGCTTCCGGCCCACCGGCTGCTGTTCGATTACCTCTGGTCGCTCCTGCATATTGAGGAGCCCGAGACGCTCGCGCCTCTTGCATCCCGCCATATCACCGACCTTCTTGCCGTTTCCTTCGGTGGCATGGAGGCCCATACGCATCCCCCTGGTGTCCGCGCCGCAAGGCTTGCGGCAATCAAGCAGCACATCGCCCGCAATCTCACCGATCCCGGGCTCAACGCCGGGCAGATATCGCGCAAGTTCGGTATCAGCGAGCGCTATGTTCGCCAGCTCTTTGCCGGGGAGGGCACAAGCTTTTCCGACTATGTCAACGGGGAGCGGCTCGCCTATGTCCATAGCTGCCTCACCGACCGCCGACAGTTGCTGCGGCGCATCGCCGACATTGCCTTTGAGGTCGGGTTCTGTGAGCCATCCACCTTCTATCGGCAGTTCCGGCTGCGCTACGGCATGACGCCGACGGAAGTTCGTGCCTTGACCGAGAAGGGCGAGAGCGGCTGAAGAGCCGGGGTTCGTTGCCGTCTTCACCCGATGCCGCGCGTCGGCTTGTTTGCCCGCAGCCTGATTTCTGCGCAGCTTCTATTTTTCCACCGCCAGCGTCTCGTTGAGCACGGCCGCCAAGTGGAGCCGCCGAGCGCCAGCTGCTCGACCGCGCCGCCTCCAAAAAAAGACCCGGCAGTTGCCGGGTCGGGTTCGTCTCATTCATTTCACGAGCGCTTCGGCCTCAGTCGCGATGCTCCGGCATCGCCTTCAACTGGTCCTTGGTCCAGCTGGTGACGGCATGGACGTCGCCGTCCTCGTCGCGCATGAAATCGAGCTGGCTGGCGGTGACGGCCACCGGCTTGGCGCCGATGCCGAGAAAGCCGCCGACATCGATGACGACCCGGCTGCCATGCAGGTGGTCGACCGAGCCGATCTTCTCGTCATCTGGGCCGTAGATGGTCGCACCTTCGAGGATGTCCGGCGTGAGCTCGGCATTGGTCAGTCTTACGTGGCTGGTGTGGTCCATGATGCATCTCCCGTGGTTGTACAGGGGTGAACCTCTAACCAGGCCGAGGGTTCCGCCGACGGGTGAAAGGCGGAGTGCCGTTCATTGGGACGCCGCCCATCAGGGCGCCAGGGCATGCGCGTGGAGTGCAGATAGGTTGGTTGCGGCGGATCAGCTGCCCCGCTTCGCCTTGAGACTCCGCGCTGCCTCCTCGATCGCCGCGCGATCGTTGCCCAGTCGGTCGAGCAGCTCCTGCGCCTCGTCGCCCGAAATGCCGGTGCGCATGGCAAGCGCCTCCACCGTCAGCACATCCGCGCTGTCGATTTCGCGCGTTTCGGGCAGCGCGTCATCCGCGGTCAGCGGCAGGGCCGCCTCGCGGTCGATCTCCATCTCGGCCTGATGCCAGTGCCGTTCATGATTGCCGAGGATGCCGCCCTCGCGTTGAAAGATCTCATAGGCGCGCTGCCTGATCTTCTCGGTCCGATCGTCGTCCATCGCCGTTCCTCCTTGCGTGTCACAAGAACGCGGGACAGGGCGGAACGATCCGTATCGTTCACGAAGTGACCGGCCGACCTACGGCCCGTAAATCGCGACCGGCTTGCCGAACATGCCGGGCTCCGGCTTCACGCCGAGCCCCGGCCCTTGCGGCACGGCGATGTGGCCTTGCTTGATGACGACCGGGTGCTTCTGGTCGAAATGGCCCTCGATGTATTCCTGCGCGATCCAGGCGCCTTCCATGCGGCGCGGCTCGACCGTGGCGGCCAGATGCACGCAGGCCGCCGCGATGATGTCGCCGCCCCAGGCGTCGTCGCAGCTGTGCGGCAGCGAGCGGATTGCGCAGAGGTCGCGCACGGCGGTCATCCTGGTCAGCCCGCCGAGGCGCGTGACCTTGAAGCCGAAGCCGTCGGCAATCCCCATGGAGATTGCCCTCAGCACAGCGTTCTGGTCCTCGGTGCTCTCGTCGAGATAGACCGGATGCGTGAGGCGGCCTTTCAGCGTCGCGATCTCGTCCATCGTGTTGCAGGGCTGCTCGAAGACGAAGGGGATCGCCTGGCAGAGCCGGTCGAGATGGATCGCGGCGGCCACCGTCAAGCCACGATTGCCGTCGACCGCCAGCCGCGCCTTGTAGCCGACCGCTTCCCACACCTTGTGGACAACGGCGACGTCCTCTTCCAAATCGCGCCCGCCGATCTTCACTTGCAGGCGCGGATAGCCGGCCTTCACCTTGTCGGCAGCGATCCGCGCCGTCTCCTCCGGCGCCCCGACGATCAGTGAATAATAGGCCGGCACGCGGTCGGTCAGCGCGCCGCCCAACAGCATCGAGACCGGCACGCCGAGCTTCTGGCCGAGCAGGTCGAGGAAGGCCATGTCGAAAGCGGCCTTGGCATAGCCGTGCCCGTTGAGCCGCTCGTCCATCTGTTTCGCCAATAGCCGGATCGAAGCGATTTCCGAACCGATCAGGCCGGGCGCGATTTCGGCGATCGCGGCGCGCGCGCCCAGCGCGTGATGCGGCTGGTAGACCGGGCCGATCGGGCAGGTCTCGCCCCAACCAGTGAGCCCGTCATCGGTGATGATCTCGACCAGTGTGGAGTCCAGCGCCTCCACATCGGCGCTCGCCATGCGGTAGACGCCGTCCTTGACCGGCAATTGGGCCGAATAGACGTTGATCCGCTCGATGCGCATACGGGCTTCCCTCCGAAGGACGGGTCGGCAACGGGGCCTTTGCAGGCCCCGCCTGTTACATCCGCGCCCTGGCCGAGGTGGGATCGTAAGGCGAATCCGCGACGACCTCGGCGATTTTCCAGTCACCCAGGATCGCGACGTCGAGCTTCGTGCCGGGTCTGGAAAACCGCTCAGGCACCAGCGCCAGCGCCACATCATGCCCAAGCGCGTAGCCATAGCCGCCGGACGTGATGCGCCCGACCAGCTTGCCGTCGCTGTAGAGCCCTTCATTGGCAAAAGTGCTTGCGCCATCGGTGTCGATCCTGAGCGTCACCGAGCGGCGCTGGTCGTTGCGCTCCTTGTATTTCAGAACCGCGTCGCGGCCGACGAAGTCGCCCTTGTCGAGGCGGATGAAGCGCTCCAGCCCGCTCTCCAGCGCGTTGAGCTCGGGGTTCATGTCGCGGTACATGGCTCGATAGGATTTCTCGAGCCTGAGCGACTCCAGCGCGTGCAGCCCGACCAGCCGCATGCCGTGCTTCTCGCCTTCTCTCAGGATCGCGTCGAGCAACTGCCTCTGGTAGGGCAGGGGGTGATACAGCTCCCAGCCGAGCTCGCCTTCATAGTTGACGCGCAATAGCCGTACGTCGCTGGCCAAAGCTACGCTGCCGGTCTTGACGCCGAACCACGGAAAGCTTTCGTTCGAAAGATCGATCTCCGTCAGCGGCTGCAGCACCTCGCGAGCCTTAGGGCCAACGACCGTGAAACAGCCGCGGTCGTTCGTCACGTTCTTCAGGCTCACGCTGCCGTCGGCGGGAAGCAGCCTGGACAGGTCGTCGAAATTCCAGCGCTCGGCGCGCGGCGTCGAGATCAGGTAGAACAGATCCTCGCCGAGCCGCGCCACCATATACTCCGCCTGCACGCCGCCATTGGCCGTCAGATGATGCGCCAGCGTCACCTTGCCGACCGCGGGCAAGCGGTTGGCGATGATCCGGTCCAGCCATCGGGCGGCATTCGGCCCCGACACCTCGAACTTGGTCATCGGCGTCATCTCGACCAGGCCTACTGCGTTGCGCACCGCCAGCACCTCTTCGCCGACGAGGTTGCCCTTGGGCGTCCAGCGCCAGCTATACTGGTCCTTGGCCTCGACGCCATCGCGCGCGAACCAGTTGGGCATCTCCCAACCGTTGAGCACGCCCCAGACCGCGCCGAGCTCCGTCAGCCGGTCATAGGAGGGCGCGGTCTTCTGCGGCCGTGCTGCAGGCATGTCCTGCCCGGGATATTTCTGCTCGGCATGCGTGCCCCAGGCCTCGCGCACCTTCTCGCGCGTCCATTCCTTGTTGGCGTAGTCGCCGAAGCGGCGCGGGTCGAGATCGGAGGTGTCAAGGCTATTGCCGCCTTCGACGATCCGCTCCGACAAATAATACCCGATTGTCCCGCCCCACAGAATGCCGCCCGGCACGCCTTCGGCGAGCCAGACATTGGGCAGGCCCCAGGCCGGTCCCATCAAGGGCAACTCGTCCGCCGTCATCTGGAAGGGCCCGCGCACATTGGCCTTGATTCCGACGCGCCCGAGCGCCGGGACCAGCCGCAAGGCCTGCTCCCAGTTCCAAGACACCGCCTCGAAATCCTCTTCCAGCAGGTCGGCGCCGAACCAGGCAGGCACGCCGTCCTCGGCGAACAGCTTGAGGTGCTCGGTACGCTCATAAGGCCCGAACATCAGCCCGTCGCCTTCCTCGCGCAGATACCCCTCGAAACCCTCGTCGCGCAGGATCGGCATTTCGGGCCGCCCCGCGCGCTTGCGTTCCACCACTTCCGGCACCGCCTCGGTGATCCAGTACTGGTGCAGGATCGGGATCGCCGGGATATCGAGGCCGAGCAACGCGCCGGTCTGGCGCGCGTAGTTGCCGGTGGCCGTGACCACATGCTCGCAGGTGATGTTGCCCTGGTTGGTCTCGACCAGCCACTCGCCGCCCGGCGTCCGTCTGAAGCCGGTGACCTCCGTGTTCAGATAGACCTTGGCGCCAAGATCGCGCGCGCCCTTGGCCATGGCGTGCGTCACGTCCGCCGGCGCGATATGGCCGTCATCGGGATGATAGAGCGCGCCGAGCATCTCCTTGTTGTCGAGCAGCGGCCAGAGCTTTCGCGCCTCTTCGGGCGTGAGCAATTGCGCCCGCATGCCTTGCACCTCGGCAACGCTCATATAGCTCTTGAACTCGTCGAGCCGGTCGCGCGAGTTGGCGATGCGCAACTGGCCGCATTTGTGCCAGCCCACCGGCTGCCCGGTCTCGGCCTCCAGCCCCTCATAGATCTCGATGGTCTTGTTGATCATGCGCCCGACATTGATGTTGCGGGCATAGGACGGGATCAGCCCCGCCGCGTGCCAGGTCGAGCCGGCGGTCAGTTGCGTGCGCTCCAGCAGCGCCACGTCGGTCCAGCCGCGCTTGGCGAGCCCATAGAGAATTCCCGCGCCGACGCAGCCTCCGCCGACAACCACCACCCGCGCATGTGTCTGCATCTAATCACCAATTTTTCGACCGAGCCGAGAGCAGCCGCGGTCGAAGCTACAGGCGGTGATCGGCGCTGTAACGTCTTCAAAAATTAGGGGTCATGATAAGCTGGATTTATGCAGCAGCCTGCGGGCTGGCCGCAGTCACTGCGCTTGCCCATCCTGCGCGGTCTCGTCCTTGAAGTCGACCTTCGTTCCCGGCTTGACCATGGCGGCGAGGTCTTCGGCGTCCCAGTTGGTCATCCGGATGCAGCCATGCGAGAAGGTGGTGCCGATCTTTCCGGGGGCTGGCGTGCCGTGGATGCCGTAGCTCTCGATCGAAAGGTCGATCCACACCGATCCGACCGGATTGTTGGGCCCCTTGGCGATGGTGAAGGGATGCTTGGTCTTCACGCCCTTGAAGGCGAATTTCGGATTGTAGTGATAGGTCGGATTGTGCACCACGCGCTTGACCTCGGCCGCGCCGCTCGGCGCCGGTTTCTCCTCGCTGCCGATCGAGGCCGGATAGACGGCGATCGCCTTGCCCGATGTATCGAGCGCGCGCACCTGGCGCGATGCCTTGTCGATCTCGACGCTGGCTATCTGCGAAGGCGCTTCGCCGCGGCCGACATCGGGCACGACTAGGGTGGTGCCGGCCTTGCTGAACCCGGCTTTGGGATTGAGCATCCTCAGCAATTCTTCGCTGACGTGAAACCGCTCCGCCAGCTTCTCCCGCGCGTTGCGATAACCCAGGCGCTTGAGATGCGCCATGCTCTCCATGCGAGCCGGGATGCGCCTTGTGAACGGTCCGCGCACATCCTTCGCGGTCGTCTCATAGCTCGTCAGCACCGGGCCGGCGAAGGTCGCCGCGAGCTTGTCCCACGTCTCCCGCGTGAGTTTGCCGTCCGAGGGCAGTCCGTTCGCCGCCTGGAAGGCCGCGACCGCCTTGGTGAAATTCTGCGACGCGCGGCCGTCGATCAGGCCGGGCGAGAAGCGGGCGCGATCCAGAAGCACCTGCGCCTTGAGCAGCATGGGGCTGACGCCTTTTGGTTCGCTTTCGCTGAATTGCGCTTGATTGACGGCGTCGGATTCCAGCTTCGCTGCCTGCGTGACGCCGCACGCGATGCCGAGCGCCACCGCTAAGACAACAAGGAACCTGACCATCGACGTCACTCCCGAACCGCGACAAGGACCTGCCTCTATGACGCGGCAGCCCCGATCTGGTTCCTATCGAGGGGCAACGTGAAGGTCGTCGCGAGTGCTTCGCTGACGGCGATCCCGGCTGAGAGCGAATGAGGCGGCGCTGTGCGCCGCCTCATTAGATCAGGCATGTCTTGGGTGAGCTTTTTCAAGCATGGGGGGAATGGTGCCATCCTCGATGAGGATGTCCTTCTTGCGCGCGAAGGCGACGAAAACGCCCCTCGCTGTTTCCGCATCGACGTCCCCGGCGAGCGCGGCCCTGCAGGCACGAATGGCCGCCTTCTGCTCCGGGCTGTTACCGCACCAGTCGATGACGAATTGATATGCGTCCACGACGGTGTTCAAGTGACGCGGAAATCCCAGTCCGACCCAGACGCGGATTGGTTTTTCGAAAGGTTTGGCGAACATGGCAACGTCCTCGATCCGCGACGATGCTAGGCGGTCAGCCCGCCGCCCTTGCGGCCTTTGCCGACCATCCAGGGCAGGGTGGTGCTCACGTCTTCATGGATTCTGGCGGATTTCGCGAAACCGCAAAATGCCTCTCTGGCCGCCGTCAGCGGAAAGCCGCTGTCGAAGGCCCGCTGGCAGGCGCGCAGCGCTGTATCATAGATCGGGCCGCGCCGGTTCTTGGGCCATTCATAGAGGAATTCCAGCGCGTCCTCGAGGCACGCGATCTCCTGGACGAGGCTGTTTCCGCTCTTGACGAAAACAGGGCTGTCGAACATCCGGTCGTTCATAAGATCCTCCAAGTCGAACGAACAATTTGAGTTTGACGGGGCGGGGACCGCGGCGGTCTGCGCCCGGCTTCGATATGGGTTTAAGGATTTGAAGCGTCAAGGACTTGGCGATGCTCTCATGCTCCATTTCTCGGGCCCGATGTTCGGCGCGCCGAGCAGTCGATCAGCCGGCATCCGAGCCGCCGTCGACGGCCTTCTCACCGACTGGAATTGAGCTTTTGGATACGCCCCTTGTCCAGCCGGAAAACGCCATCCGTGCCGCCTTGCTGCTCGAAATCGGTTTGAAGCTCATCCCACGTGCCGAGATATTCGCCGCACTCGGCGCAGTGGATCGGCGTTGCGGGTTGGGCATCGGCTGGAATGTTCAAACGGATGACGCCGCAAAACGGGCATTCCAGTTTGTGGTCCAGATACTGGGTGGTCATGACCGTTCAGCATCGTGCAAACGGCATGCCCGCGCAAGCCGACGGACTTCGACGAGCCGCTCCCGGCACGGTCTGCGAAACCGCAAGCCGCGAAGCGCCTTCATGGTCGCGCAGGCCGGGAGAACATGCGCCGCATTCCGCCGGTCACACACGACCTGGAGCGGACGCCTGAGCACGCGCCCTTATGATCCGGGCTTCTCGCAAAAGCGACGGCCGGTCGCGCCCGACCGCCTTTATCAGCCTCTTGGCTTGAGCATCGGAGATGCCGGTTTTTTGCTTCAGCAGAATGACGAGCTGCTTGTCGTCAATTCGACCGTGAGAACTGCCTTCACCGGGTTCAGTCATGTCGAGGATCCTCCTTGCAACCGAACTGGGAAAACCGTCGAAAGTTTCATCGCGGCCCTGCTTTGCCTGGCCGCTCCGCTGGGACGTTATCTGCCCAGCGGTCTTCGCGACAGCTCGGCCAGCTCCCGCTCGTCGGTGATCCCCGCCATGTAGTTCGCGATGATGCGCAAGGCCCGCCGCTCGCGCTGCTCCTCGGTTTCGTCGGCGCCGGCGCTGAGTTCAAGGACGTGGCCAAGGAAGGTCACCTCGTCCGGCAGGAATGCGCCTTTCGACAGTCTCGTAATCGGCATCTCTCCTCCTCCGTGCCCCAGCCCAAAGGATGCCCCGACCGGCGGACATGCTCGTCACACGAAGACCGCCGATCGGGCGTGCCCCAACATTCTGACACGTCCATCCTGCACGTTTGTTGATGGTCCGCTCTAACCCAGGTGAATCGGCATCACGAAACTCTTCGTGCCGAACCTAAAGCTGCGTATGCAGCTTGCTCGCAAGCCAATCGGTGACTTTCTCGGTCAGCGGACGCGCCTGCCACTCCGCCAGGGTGATCTGCCTCGACCGTTTCAGGTCCTCGTTGAAGAGGTCGATCTGCGTCTGCGCAAAATCCCTGCCGTAGACATTGAGGCTGGCTTCGTCATTCAGGCGCAACGAGCGCTCGTCCAGGTTGGTGGAGCCGAAGCTTGCCCAGACGTCATCGACGATGAGCAGTTTGGGATGATACATCGTCGGCTGAAACTCGTAGATGCGAACGCCGGCTTCGAGCAGTTCTCCCCAGAAGTGGCGCGAGCCTTTTCGCACGATGGGCACATCGGTCAGCGAATTGGGCACGATGACGTCGACGGCCACGCCTCGTTTCCTGGCGTCGAGTATCTGCTGCAGCGCGATTTCGTCCGGCACGAAATAGGCCATGCCGATGCGCAGATGATCCTTGGCTGCGGCGATCGCGGCCAGCATCATCAGCTGCATATCCTCGGAGCCGTTCGGTTGCGATGACAGGACCAGCTGGGCGCTAAGCGCGCCTGCGGGCTCGGGTGGCGGATAGAACTTCTCTCCTTGCAACGTTTCGCCCGCGGTCTCCAGCCAGTTCTCGGCGAAGGCCGCCTGGAACGCGCCCACCGAAGGCCCCTCAATCCGATAATGGGTGTCACGCCACTCCTTCGGATTGCGCGCATCGCCCAGCCAGTTGTCCGCGATGCCGACCCCGCCGGTGAACGCGACCCGCCCGTCCACGATCAGCAGTTTGCGGTGGGTCCGGTTGTTCACCCGGTCAAGCGTATACCAGTAGACGGGCCGGTAGCGCTGGAACCGCACCCCGGCGCCCGTCATGATGTGGATCAGGTTCTCGTCGAAGGGCAGGGAGCCGAGCCAGTCGACCAGCACTCGGACCTCGACGCCTTCGCGGGCTTTCGCGGCCAAGGCCGTGGCGAACTGATAGCCGACCGAGCCCGACCAATAAATGTAGGTTTCCATGTCGATGCTGGATCGGGCCGCGCCGATCGCTTGCAGCATCGCAGGAAAAATCTCGTCGCCGTTGACGAGGGTTTGCACGGCGTTCCGTCCGGAGATCTGCCCTTGCGAATAGCTGCTCATGCTTTGCACGAATTGCGGATCCGCCGCGTCGAAACGGTGCGGAACGATCGTGCGGATGACACGCGGCTCCGGGGTCAGGTTTACCGCGGCCAGCGTGACAATCGCGGCGGCGACGGCCACGGCGACATATTTGAGGATGTCGAGCCAATAGCCGGCCTTGCGCCCGGCAGCGAGTGTCTTGCTGGCCAGCAGCGCTCTAAACCCCTGAGCCTTCACGTCTTTCGCCCGCGGTCAGTTTCTCCCAACAGCAAGAATGTTCGACCGTGATTCAGGTTCCCGGCTGGACCTGCGCGGACTCCGAGCGGCGCTACGTCAGCCGATCCCCGGCCCGCCGCACGCCATCAAGCGAGCGCTGCATCCTTTGCGACCAATCGGCGTTGAAGAAGATCATTCGAGGATGATCTTGCATGGATATCAAGCTGGAACAGCCCGTAGCCGAAGCCTCGCCGGAGGCCGACATGCTCGTGAACAAGACGGCGCATTTCGTGGAGGAATGGATCAATGGGCATAAGGCCGAACCTCGGGTCTCGATGCCGGCCGAGATAGTCGCCGCCGAATTGGCCGACCAATGTATCGCCGACGCCGAAAGCCAAGGCATAGATCCTGACGAGATCAGCGAGGAAGTGGGCGACCTCAAGGAATATATCGCCGAGACCGTGCTGGAGGAACAACGCGACGGCAGCGGCGATGATCATGGATCGATTGCGCCTGCGCCGCCCGCCTCTGGAAACGGAGAGACCAATGCCGAAATTCCGCTTTGAGTTTCTCGAATCCGCGGCGCAGCCGCCGATCCACGTCGAGATGGAAGATCTGGAAACGGCGAAAGCCGAGGCCAAACGAGCTGCGAAGGAAGCCATGCTCGACGGCATTGCCGCAGGGTCGGACCCGACATCCTGGGTGACCAAGATCTACGATGAGGCAGGCTACCTGGTGGCGACCATCGAATTCCAGGATCTGGTGTCCGAAGCACAGCGGCCCGGTCAGGCGGACGAGGCCGGCGAGCCCGGCGTGATGCGCTCAGGTTGAGGCTTGATCCCACGCCGGCGGGGACTGATCGCGCCGATATCCGGGGCCTTTATTCGTCGCCCTTGTAGGCCTTGGCGGCTTCCTCGATCTTGCGCCAATCATTGCCATAGCGCCGCACAAGTTCCCGCGCCTGCGCAGGTGACAGTCCCTGCGTCTCGACGATGTGCTTCACCTCCGTCTCTTCACCCTTCAGCGGACGCGAGCGCGGCCGCCTGGGATGTCTGGCCGTCGCCGTTTTTTGTCTCGCCATGGATGACCCTCTCTCGGATCGGTATCAACCGCGGAGCCGAAGGAAGGTTTCCTGAGCCCGTGCGTCAGCCTGGGCCGATCTCCGAAAACAACCAGTCGCGAAACGCCTTGACCTTGCGCTGGCGGATCGCCTCCGGCGGATAGACCAGATAGAAGCTGGAGACGGCCTTCAACGCATGGTCGAACGGCCGCACCAGCCGGCCGGTGGCAAGGTCGGCGGAGACCAGCATGGTGCGGCCGAGCACCACGCCTTCGCCCTGGACGGCGGATTCCACCGCGAAGGTGGCGGAATCGAAGGTGAGGCCGCTGTTGGGATCGACGCCTTCGACCCCGGCACTGGCCAGCCACGCCGCCCAGTCGATGCGGTAGCCGTCGCGGATCAGCGTGTGGTGCTTGAGGTCCTGCGGGTGCTTGAGCGGATGCGGCCCTTCCAGCAGCTTCGGGCTGCAGACCGGAAACACCTCCTCGCCGGTGAGGAATTCCGACGTCAGCCCGTGATAGCGGCCGCCGCCATATCGTATGGCGACGTCGATGCCGTCGCCGCGGAAATTGGTCAGCCGGCCGGTGGTCGAGACGCGCACGTCGATATCGCCATGCGCGCGGTGAAAACGGTAGAGCCGCGGCACCAGCCATTTGCCGGCAAACCCGTCCGACGTGCTGACGTTGAGCGTCGAGCCGGAGTAGCGCGAGGTCGCGGTCTGCGTCGCCAGCGCGAGCTGGTCGAGCGCCTCCCTCACGGCAACCGCATAAGGCTCGCCGACCGGTGTGAGCCGCACCGAGCGCGTCGCGCGCTCGAAGAGCTGCACGCCGAGCTGATCCTCCAGATGTTTTATCGCCCGGCTGATCGCGCCATGCGTGAGGTTGAGCTCGTCCGCGGCCCTGGAAAAATTCAAATGCCGTGCGGCGGCCTCGAAGGCCGGCAAGGCGTTGAGCGGCGGCAGTCTGCGGGTCATGGCGAATTCATTTGTGAGTTATGGTAACAAATACTTGCCAAACTTTGGTTTGTCCATCGACCTTTTTCCAGCCAGAAATCCTCACAGAACTTGTGATCAAAACTCACCAGCATGCGAGGACGCCATGGCCACCGTTCATCCCTTCCTCTGGTTCAACCTCGATGCCGAAGCCGCGCGGGATTTCTATCTGTCGGTCTTCAAGAACAGCCGCGCGCTCGGCGCGATCGAGTTCACCGACAAGCCGCATGCGATCTTCGACTTCGAGCTCGAAGGGCAACGTTTCACGGCGCTCAACGCCGGCGGCGTGCCGCCCTTCAACGAGCGCATCTCGCTCTACATCGAGACCGAGGACCAGGCCGAGACCGACTATTTCTGGAACGCGCTCACCGGCGGCGGCGGCTCGGAACAGCCCTGCGGCTGGCTGAAGGACAAGTTCGGCGTCTATTGGCAGGTCATCCCGGGCGAAGCCTTGCGGCTGATGAACGATCCGGATCGCGCGAAGGCCGACCGGGCGCGCCAGGCGATGTATTCGATGAAGAAGATCATCCTCGCCGACATCGCCGCCGCCCACGCCGGCCGCGCTTGATTTTGAACCCATCCCTGAAAGGACGGAGAAGACCCATGACCAGTCTCACGGGAAAAAAGATCATCGTCGTCGGCGGCAGCTCCGGCATCGGCTTCGGGGTCGCGGCAACCGCGCTGGAACACGGTGCGGAAGTCGTGATCGTCGGCCGCTCCGAGGACAAGCTGAAGGCCGCCGAAGAGCGGCTCGGAGCAGGACACATGACGGCCATCGCCGCCGACATGGCGAACGAGGCGGACGTGTCCCGCATGTTCGAGCAAGCCGGCGCGTTCGATCATCTGGTGGCGACGGCCGGCACGCCACCGCCCAACGATCCGATCGGCGAGACCGACATGGATTTCGCGCGCGGCTTCGTCGACGGCAAGCTGATCGGGTCGGTGATGCTTGCCAAGCATGCTGTGCGCAAATTGAACAAAGGCGGCTCGATGATCTTCACCTCCGGCATCAACAAGGACCGCCCGCCGGTCCCCGGCGGCGCGGTGGTCGCGGCGGTCGCCGGTTCCTTCACCTATTTCGCCCGCGCGCTGGCGCTGGAGCTCGCGCCAACCCGCGTCAACATCGTCTCGCCCGGCTGGGTCGACACCGAAATGTGGGACGAGATCGTCGGAGAAGCCAAGACAGGCTATTTCGAGCAGATGGGCGGCCGCATCCCGGCCGGCAGGATCGCCAGGCCCGCCGACATCGCGCCGGCCTATCTCTATCTGATGCAGAACGAATTCATGACCGGCGAGACCGTCCATATCGACGGCGGGCAGCGGCTGGTCTGAGCGAGCGAGCACAGACTTAATCACGACGTTCGGTTCCGCCGGTGGCGATGGCTTCGGTGCCAAACGCGATGCGGATTTTGCAGTTCCAATCGCTTCATCGATCCGTAGCCGGCCGGGGCAGGGGACGTCGAGGGGACGCCGGCCTTCTATCCACTCCGCAGCGTCGGATCGATCGGGTCCGGCAAGGAGACTCCCGCGGAGCGAGAAATGTCACAGGTCAATACTGTCACCCACCGTCGCATGCTCGACGCTGTTGCCGAGGATGATATCTTTATCTCTTACGAGGACCTGGGTCATGGCGAGCCGCTCGTGCTGCTGCATGGCGCGACCGAAACCAGCGAGTCCTGGCACGAGGCGGGTTACGTCGACCGATTGCTGCGCCGCGGGCGCCGACTGATCCTCATCGATTGCCGCGGCCACGGCCGGAGCGGAAAGCCTTATGACCCGATCGCTTATTCCGACCGCAGGCGGGCTGCGGATGTCGTTGCCGTGCTCGACCGTGCTGGTGTCCGGAATGCTGCTTTGATGGGGCATTCGATGGGCGGCGTGGTCGCACTGGCCGCGGCGGCCTATCACCCAGACCGCATCGGCGCGTTGGTCGTCAACGGCGCGCATCCGTTCGCAGAAGATATCACCTTCCTGCGTAAGACACTCAAGAATGACTTCGAGGCCTGGGTCGGCCTCTTGACGCAACTGGCCCCCGGCCTTTCGCAGGCCGCATGCCGGCGGATCCGGGCCAACGACATCGCCGCTGTTCAAGCAAGCCTTGCCACGGACAGGCTGGATTTCTCGGCAACCTTCGCGGAGCTGGGGATACCGGTGCTTGCAATCAGTGGCACGCTCGATCCGCGCTGCCAGTCCGTCCGGAATTTCGCCGAACTGGCGGGCGGCGAGTTTCTGCCGCTCCCGGGCAAGAACCATGTCACGGCCTTCCTCGATGTCGAGACCGTGGCGCCGGTTGTCGACTCTTTTCTGGAGCGTGTCGGTGTCCAGAAGACAAGGCAAGGAGGCTAAGCGATGTGCCGGTCCTGTCCAGCGCGTCGGAAATTCCTTCGTTGGCCACGATCACCATGCGACCATGACGATCAAACCCCGGTCAGTGCGTCACGCGCAGGCCGCCTCGATCAAATCCAAGGATACAGACTATGATTTCGACATCCATCACCCGGGACTTCGGCCTTGCAACGCCAATAGTCAATGCAGGTATGGCGATGATCGCCCGTCCCGCCCTCGCGGCTGCTGTATGCGAAGCCGGCGGGCTTGGCACGATCGGCTCCGACATCAACCCGCCCCACGTCCTGCGCGAACTCATCCGGAAGACCAGGGCACTTACGAAGCGGCCCTTCGGCGTCGACCTGATCGGCGACTTCGTCACCGACGAACACATATCCGTTCTCGTCGAGGAGCAGGTGACGCTCGCGATCTTCTTTTGGACGTTGCCGACCTCCGGGCATGTCGAACGCCTGAAGCAGGCCGGCATCAAGCTCTGGATGCAGGTCGGCCGCGTCACCGAAGCTGAGCAAGCGGTTGCCCTGGGCGCCGAAGCTCTCATCGTCCAGGGTGCCGAGGCGGGCGGCCACAATCGGGCGGAAGCGTCCACCATGACGCTCTTTCCCCGTATTCGCAGACGCTTCCCCGGTCTGCGGCTGCTTGCTGCAGGCGGCATAGTGGATGGTACGACCATGGCCGCCGCACTCGCGCTCGGCGCTGATGCGGTCTGGTGCGGCAGCCGTTTCCTCGCCTCGAAAGAGGCCGAAGCGCACGATGCCTACAAGGGCCGCGTGCTAGCGGCCGATGTGGGCGACACGGCGATCCTATCCATCTACGGTCCCGAGTGGCCCGATCAGCTCATGCGGGCCATCGTCAATGACGGCGCACGTGCGGCGCTGGGTCGGGAAACCGAAGCCACCAAGGATGCAGAAGGCCAGTTCATCGGCTCTACCGTCCTCAACGGCCAGACGGTCCCGGTGCCGCGCTACAGCGCTATCCTGCCGACGCCTGATTTCGACGGGGACATAGAGCAGGCATGCCTGACGGCCGGGCAAAGCGCCGGCAACATCGACGAGATTCTGCCTGCGGGCGAGATAGTCCGGCGCATGACAGCCGAGGCGAACTCAGTGCTCCAGCGCCTGACTGGAGCAATTCCAGGAAAAGTGTGAGCGGTTTTCCGTCCGGAATTTCGTAAAAACAAAGGCATGGAGCGGTTCGCCGTTTGCGAGAAACGGTGAAACGCTCTGGCATGGCGGAGGCCGCCTGACGCGGCCTGCACAGATCCATTTGCAACGATCATCCCGGGCAGCGCGCTGCGGCCAAGCGATCAGCCGCGTCGAGCAAACGCGCTGATCCTGTTGAGCAGCGGTTGTTGGTCGCCCACCCAGAACCAGTGGTCGTCACCGTCGACTTCGATGAACCGCGCACCTGGGATCTTGGCCGCCAGGAACCGCCCGGCCTCGACACGCACGGCGCGGTCGCCGGAGCGGTGCAGAATCATCGTCCGGGCCGAGACGTTTGCGAGCAAGTGACGGACATCGGCATCGCGCAGCGCTTCGAGCAGGCCTGCGACCGCGCCGGGACTAGAGGCTGCCCTCAGCAATCCGGCCCACCAGGTTTCCGCTTGGCGGTCTCCGGCGAGGCTCGGCGCGAAAGTTCGGATTTCCGCCGGGCCGCCCCAGCCAGCGAGCAGGCGTTGCTTCCAGAGGTCGTATTGCGTGACGGTCAGGGCGAACGGATAGTCGGGCGCGCGGCTGCCTTTCGCCAGTGAACCCCAGAGAACAAGACCGATCAGGCGATCGGGGTGATCTACGGCAAAACGGATGCAACCCGGCCCACCTTCTGACGCGCCGACGAGCAAGGCCCTGCGGCTGCCAGCAGCATTCATGACGGCCAGAATATCCTGGGCCGTCGCTTCGACGGTTGGGCGGGCGCCGACACGGTCGGAAAGTCCCATGCCGCGCCGATCGAACAGGATCAGGCGACCCAGGCGCGAAACAGCGCTGATCCAGGCGCGGCAGCTCCTGTCTTCCCAGATACGCTCGACATGCGAAATGAAGCCGGGAACAAGCACGATGTCCGTCGGGCCGCTGCCGACGATCTGGTACGCGATATGGATGCCGCCCACTTCGACGTAGCGCGTTCTGGGCAGGTCCAAGGTGGCATCGCGCGTTGGCTCACGCAGCATGGCAAGCGTGGTGGGATCGGGCGCTATGCCGAGTTCCTCCCGCAACAGGCGGATACAGGTTTCGCCCTGGCGCTCCGCGGCTGCCCTGTTCCCGGCCGCCAGGTGGGCACGGATCAGGTGACGGTGCGCGCTTTCGCTCAGCGGGTCCAGTCCCGCCAAGCGCGTCGCGTGCACGACCGCGCTGCGCGGCTCGCCGTCGGCGATCTTCGCCTCGATCAGCCTTTCCAACGCCTGCACCAGCCGGCTGCGCAAGGCCTCGCGCCTGAAGAAGATCCATTCCTCGATTTCGGGACAGTCCGGCAGTGAGAAGCCGGCGAGATAGTCGCCCCGGTAAATGTCGGCGGCCGCATCGAGAGGGCCGACATTGCAGGCATGCTCGAAAACCCTGGAATCGGCCTCGACGGAAAGCGCGGGGTTCAGGCTGAGCGATGCTCCGGCCGCAGCGATGACCTCGCTGCCGAACGCGATGCGGATTTTATACAGGGTGCGCCGAAGGCGTGCCCGTGCGGCTTCTTGGTCGGTCTCGGGCCATAGAAGCGTGGCGGCGACCTCCCGCGCCACGGGCCCGCCGGCTTCGGCGAGGTAGATCAGGAGTGCCGCCGCCTTGCGCAAGGCAAGCTCCACCGTCCGGCCGTTCAGACGGAACTCCGGAAAACCCATAAGTTGGAGTTCCAACCGCTTCATCGATCGGTATCCGGCCGGCGGGGGACGTTGAGGGGACGCCGGCATTCTATCCACCCCCATGACGTCGGGCCGATCGGGCCCGATCAGAAGACTCCCTTGGAGCGAGAAATGTCACTGGTCAATACTGTCACCCACCATCGCACGTCCGAGGCTGTTGCCGAGGATGGCGCCCTTATCGACATTAGGACGACCGGACAGGGAGGTTGAGACATGTGCCAATCCTGTCTCTCCTGGTATGCGCGCTGCATTGCTCCCTACCTCGTCCACGCCGGGTGTTCGGCCGGCGCATTCGCGCGCATGCGAAGGCGCATGATCCCGCGGGCAGAGGGCATTGTCGTCGAAGTGGGCTTCGGGTCCGGCCTGAATCTTCCCTATTACGACGCCGCCAGGGTGGAAAGGCTGGTCGGCGTCGATCCCGACGGCACGATGCTCGGCCTCGCCGAATCGAAGAGCCGCTCCTTGTCATTTGAGGTCGAATGCCTGCGCGCCAATGGCGAAAGCCTGCCGTTGAGCGATGACTTGGCCGACACGGTCGTCGTGACCTACGCCTTCTGCACCATCCCCGACCCTCAGGCGGCGCTGAACGAGATCCGGCGCATCCTGAAGCCCACGGGCCGGCTGATCTTCCTCGAGCATGGCCAGGCCGAGGGACCGCGTTGCCGCAGGTGGCAGGCGCGCCTGAATGGGCTGTGGGGGCGGCTCGCCGGCGGTTGCCATCTCAACCGCGATCCACTGCGCTTGATCCGCGCGGCGGGCTTCCGTGTCCTTGAAGAGGAGCGCGGGCGGTTCCAACTCCCCTTCTGGCAATTGGGAAGCCACCACGCTGGCGTCGCGGCACCCCCGAGACGTTGATGGTCCTCGGCCCGCCGAACCTGCACTTCCGAAAACAAATAAGACGCCCGCGTGGCTCTATGGATAGGCGAGACGGTTCATGGGCTGGTGGCCGGGGCGGGTAAGACTTAGATTGAAGTTCCGCTTTCATCCATTGCGGTCTTCAAGTTCCGAGCGCCGCTTGCCGGGGCAGCGTCCGCCCCGCGCGGACCAATGGCATCTTTAGCGGAACGCTATATACGTTGACGCTTGAGCAGCGCCTCCGCTTCGAGGAACGCCATGCGAAGGGTCATTGTCACCGCCATCTGCCTTGCCGTCGCGACAGGCGCCAACGCCCACGACTGGTACCAGAACAAGGTCGATCCGATAACGAACTTCAAATGTTGCGGCGGCACGGATTGCCGGCCCATACCGGAGTCCTCGGTGCAGTCCAGGACGGATGGCGGCTATGTCTATCTGCCCGATGGCTTCAACATCCCGCGAGAGCGCGTGCAGGAATCGCCGGACGGCCGATACCATATCTGCGAGAACAGATACGTCATCACCAACCAGCCCTATCTGCGCTGCTTCTTCGCGCCGCGGCTCAAGGTCTCGCGGCTGCTTCCGCAGTAACCGCCGCTACCAGCTCTTTAGACGGTCCCTGCTGACTACCGGCCCGTTGGGCGCGCCCAAGTCCATGCTGAAGACGTTGCTGACCGGAGCAAAGCGCGCCGCAAACCGTTAAACCCGACAGTGCTGCAGGGAGTGACAAGGATGGAGCAAATGGTCAAAAGGCAGGAGCCTCTCGCCTTTCGCTTCGCCGATGACGGGCTGGTGCCCAATCATCCGCGCTGGCCCATGCTTGTCTATCCCGGCGCGGTGCCGCTGCCGGACGACGTCGATCCGGCTGCGGTCTTCGAGGAGATTTTCGGCGCGAATGGCTGGGGCGACAGCTGGCGCAACGGCATCTACAGCTTCGTTCACTACCACTCGCGCATCCATGAGGTTCTGGGCATCGCGCGCGGCGCCGCCGAGGTGCGCTTCGGCGGCGACAAGGGCAAGGTGCTCGAGGTCAAGGCGGGCGACGTGGCGGTGCTGCCCGCCGGCACGGGCCACCAGCGCCTGTCCGGCTCGGCCGATCTCCTGGTGGTCGGCGCCTATCCGCCGTTCGGCACATATGATCTGTGCCGCAGCCCCGAGCAGCATGCCGAGGCGCTGCGCACGATCCCGGCGGTTCGCCGGCCGGATAAGGATCCGCTTTTTGGCGACGACGGGCCGCTGCTGAAAGCATGGAGCGAAGGCTGAAATGCCAAGGATCGTCGCCATCGAGCATCTGACGCTGGACGGTGTATTCCAGGCGCCGGCGCGCGCCGACGAAGACACGCGCAATGGTTTTGCGCATGGCGGCTGGAGCAATCCGGGCAGCGATCCGACAATGCAGGAGGTCATCGGCCGCGCCATGGCCGGCGGCTGGTCGCTGCTCGCCGGCCGCACGACCTATGAGGACCTCTACGAAGGCTGGGCCGTTCGCCAGCCGGACAGTCCTATGACCAGGGCGCTGGCCGGCGCGCGGAAATTCGTCGTCTCGCATGACGCTGGTTACGAACCGCGTTGGGAGAACTCGACGCTGCTTGCCGGCGAGGCGGCAGAGACGGTGCGCGCGCTAAAGCATGGCCACGACAAGACATTGGTCATGTTCGGCGGCGGCAAGCTGCTCGACGTGCTGATGCGGAACGGACTTGTCGACGAACTGGTGCTGATGATCCATCCGCTGGTGCTGGGCGACGGCTTGCGCCTTTTCGAGGCAGGGCTTGCGCCTTCGACGCTGAAACTGTCGAGCCAGGTCGTCACGCCAACGGGCGTGGCGATCCTCACCTACGCCTTCGAAAGCAGGGTAGCGGCCTGAAACGGGACGCCTACGGATAATGCTCCTTCTTCGGCGCATAGATTGCCGGATCGAAATCCAGTTCTTTCGGCAGCGGCCGGCTTGAGCACTGCAGGTGCGTCTGCCTGGCAAGCAGCCGCCGCTGCTGCCGCTCATGCTCCTTCACGGCCGCCACCATCCCCATGCTGTAGGGCCCAAGCAGCACGCCGAAGCCCCAGCCGGGATGGTCCTTCTCGCGCTGCGCATAGTCAGCGGCGGCGGCGCGGGCCTGCTGGCATCCCGGCGATGCCCATTTCGGATCCTGCTGCGACAGCGAGCCGCCGTAATAGACAGGCGAGGACACGCATCCAGCCACACCCGCGCAGAGCGCGGCGATCACCGCATTTCTCATTCTTGAGTCCTCGCTAATTTAAGGCCGGAGAGACCACAGAATGCTTCTTCGCACAAGCGAGATGGCGGCAAAAGGAGAGAGCCGGACAAGTGCTGTCGCCGTCCGTCGAGGCGTTCCCGGAATTTTTCAACACGTCGTTCCGTTTCCACCCGCCGCTTCGTCCTTGGTTCGTCCGCACCGAAAAGGAGAGCCGCAATGGCTGGAATGATCGTCATCTACAAGCAGCCAGCCGACGCGCAGGCGTTCGACAAGCACTATTTCGAGACGCACATACCGCTGGCCAAGAAGATACCGGGCTTGAGGAAATACGAGGTCAGCCGCGGGCCGATCACGGTGCTGGCCGGACCGTCCGACGTCTACCTGATCGGGACGCTGCATTTCGATGATCTCGACGCGATGAACAAGGGCTTCGCCAGCCCGGAGGGAAAAGCGGCTGGCGCGGATCGCCGGCTCTACGCGCCTGATGAGTCAGGCGTCCAGATTTTCGTTTTCGACAGCGTGGTAGTGTGAACGGAGGGCAGGGGCTTTGCGGTCCAACGCCGGATAATCGTTTTCGGTCTGCAACCCTGATTGGCGGTGCGCGTTGTGCAAGCACCCCACCACAGGAGTTAATTCATGCCCGCCATGCGCTTTTCGAGGCCCGTCGCTGTTTTCGTCGGTCTCGGCTTTCCCCACGAGATCGACTCGGTCATCGAGGCTTATCAGTTTCTGGACGAATGGACGGGCAGCCGCAGTCCCAGCCACGCCGCGACATTGGCCTTATGTCAGGCCGCTCTCGGCGGCGAATGCGATGCCGACGCCGCTCGCGTCGCTTTCGAGGCCTTCGCCGCTGCCCGCGGCATTCTGGCGCCAGACGCATTCGAGCTTGCGGCGGCGCGGGCCGCCGAGGAATGGACGACGCCTTTGCAGCCCACATGAGGAGAGCGGTTGCCGCGGCTCACCGGCCGCGGCAGCCAAGTAACGAGGTGCCCAGCACTCCCGCCGGTGGCGCAGCTTCCTCCAGCGCGTGACCGACATCTATGACGATGACGCCTCAGCCTTTGCGCCGGCTGCGCTTCGCCGGTGCCGGATCGTCCGCAGGCCCCTCGGGCCGGTTGCTCGTTGCTTTGCGCGCCAGCGCCTCGGCTGCCAAAGGATCCGGTTGGCCGGCCGGGATCGTCACCGCTCCAGGCATCGCGGCGCCCGGCTGTTCCCCTAAGCCTTTGTCCTCGCGCTCAATCTCCTCGCGCGCCTGGTGCCAGTGCTCCTCATGCTGGCCGTGGCCTTCGCCGCTCTGCTTCCAGATCGCGTAGGCGCGACGCTGGATACGTTCGTATTTGTCGGTCGCCATTGTCTCCTCCTCATCACTGACCTCAACGCGGGCTGACTGCGATTGATCCACGCAGGGCCGGAAGAGGACAAAAAGGATTAGAACCTGCGGCTGAGATAGATCGACCCGGCAAGCCCGAAGCGCCACTCGAACTCCACCGCCTTGCTCAGGCCGATCCGGCGGCCGCTGACGATGGCGGAGGGATCGACCCGCGACGGGGCGAACTCGAAAGGCGGCGCGGTCAGCGGCAGCCGATTGTGCGAGCCGTCGATGCCGAGCGCCTGGCAGAGCTTGCCGGGCCCGGAGCAGAGCAACCGCTCGTCAGCTACGCCGCGCCGGCCGTGCATCTCGGCAATGCCCGATTGCGGCTGGAGCGCGCGGATCAGCACGGCGCTGCCCGGCAGGCACACCGCGTTCAGGCACCAGTGCAGGCCGTAGGAACGATACACATAGGCCGTGCCGGGCGCGCCATACATCGGCGCGTTGCGCGGCGTCTCGCCGCGATAGGCATGTGAGGCGGGATCGTCGGGCCGGTAAGCTTCGGTCTCGACGATGATGCCGCCGACACCAGAAAGCGTGAGCGTGGCGCCGATCAGGTCGCGCGCGACCACAAGCGCGTCGCGGGCGAAGAAATCAACGTCGACCGGATCGACCATCGTAGGAGTTCGATCAGCCAAGCAAATTGCGCGCCGCGCGCATGAAGATCCGCGAGCCGATGGGGATCAGGTCGTCGGGAAAATCATAGTCGGGATTGTGCAGCGATGGGTGCCTTTCGCCGGCGCCGAGGAAGAACATCGCCGATTTGGCGCTGTGGCCGAAAATGCCGAAATCCTCCGAGGCGCGCATCGGCAGCGCCGCCTCGCTGCGCGCAACGCCTTCCTCGTCAAGCGCGCGGGCGAGATGCTCCACCGCGTCCGGCGCGTTGACGCTGGCGACGAAGATCTCGTGATAGTCGAAGCGCACCGAGAGACCATGCGCGGCGGCGATTTTCCTGGCCAGCGCCTCCCCGGCGGCGACGAGTTCGGCCATGCGCTCGTCGCGCCTGGTGCGCAGCGTCGCCCACACTTCCGCATAGCCCGGGGCGATGCCGAACACGGCTTCGCCCATCGAACAATGGGTGACGGTCACCATGCCGAAATCGTCGTCCGCGAAAGTGCCGCGCCCGAGCGCGGGCAGCGCCGGCATCAACTCGCTCACCGCCGGCATCGGCGAGGTGCCGGTCTCGGGCATCGAGGAATGCGCCGTCTTGCCCTCGAGCACGATGCGCATGCCGCGCGAGGCGCAGTTGACGGTGCCGGCCTTGAGCCGCGCCTCGCCGAACGGCACGCCGGGCAGATTATGCAGCGAAAACGCGAAGTCCGGCGCGATCTCGGCAAAGCGCGGATCGGCGACGACGCCGGCCGCGCCGTTTCCGGTCTCCTCGGCCGGCTGGAACATCAACACGATGCGCCCGCGCGCCGGCCGCTCGCGGCCGAACTGGCGGCCGAGCGCGGCCAGGATCGCGGTGTGCCCGTCATGCCCGCACATATGCGACTTGCCCGGCACTTGCGAAGAATGCGCGACGCCCGAAAGCTCTTCGATCGGCAGCGCGTCGAGCTCCGAGCGGAACAGCACAGTCGGCCCGGCCTGGCCGCTGTCATAGACCGCCGCGACGCCATGGCCGCCAAGCCCCGTCAGCACCTTGTCCGGCCCGGTATCGGCGAGGAAATCCACCACTTCCTTCGCCGTCTTCTCCTCCTCGTTGGAGATTTCCGGCTGCCGGTGCAGCTTGCGGCGCCATTCGGTCAGCTCGACGATGTCTCGATTGGTAAGCGTCATTGTGGGCTCCGTCTGGCTTGCGGTCACACAAACACGATAGGGTTTTTTTGGCGCCGTGCCATGGCGATCAATTCCGCTAGGCCATCGGCGCCCTGTCTTCTCCCAGCTTCTGGCAGCGTCAGTTCCTAATCAGGAAATGCACCGTAAACCGCTGAAATCCTTAACACGATTTTCATCCCAGTCGCCTAACCACTTAGCCCATGACAAGGCATGATGAGCGGCTGGCTGCGGGTCCCTCTTCCGGAGGGCGGAGCGAAGCCGTGGACGCCGGGATCCTGCGCGATCAGCTTGCCGATCTGAGCAAGGGCGTCTTCATCTCGATGCCCATCGGCACGGTGCTGGCAGCCCTGATCCTGGCGGTGCAGCTGTTGTCGGGAGGCGGCCTTGCCGCAGTGGCGTGGTTTGCCGCCATCGCCCTGGTCAATGGCGCGCGCGTGGTGCTCGCGCTCGCCCAGTCGGGCGCGGCCGACGAGCGGCCGGAGGCGGTCGGCGTCCGGCTTTCCCTCTATGGCCTGCTGGCGCTGGCGTCGGGTATCGCCTGGTCGTTCCTGGCGCTGCTCAGCGACGGATACACCACCGCCCAGGCGCCGCTCTATCTGATCGTGCTCGCCGGTGCCTCGGCCGGCTCGGTCACCTACTGCACCTCCCACGCGCCGGCCTCGATCAACTTCATCGCGCTGCCGCTTGTCACCGCTGCCGCTTGCGTGCTGGCGCAAGGCGGCGTCGAGAACGACGTGCTGGGCTTCACCATCCTGCTGTTCCTTGGCGGCATGATCAGAGGCGCGCTTCTGGGACAATCCCGCTTTCGCGAGACAAGCCGCCTCAAATACGAGGCGCGCGAGTTCGCCGCCGAGATGGAACGCAACTCCAGGCGCGATCCGCTGACGGGCCTGCTCAACCGCTCCGGGCTGGAGCAGGCAATCGCCGGCCTCGGCGTTTCCGGCGGCCCGTTCGTGGCCATGCTGATCGACCTCGACGGCTTCAAATCCGTCAACGATACCTATGGCCACACCATCGGCGACGGCCTGCTGGTCAAGGTGGCGCGCCGGATCGAGGACCACGCCCCGCAAGGTGCCACGATCGCACGCATCGGTGGCGACGAGTTCGTGCTGCACTTCTCCGCCTGCAGGTCGCCGCAGGCGGCCGGCGAGCTTGCGTCAAGCATCATCGCGGCCATCGCCAATCCGGACCCGGAGCTGAACTCGGTGCGCGTCGGCGCATCGATCGGCATCTATCAGGCGGACAAGCCGCAATTGACGGAAATGCTGCTCAAGGCCGATTTCGCGCTCTATGCGGCCAAGCGCGGCGGCAGGAACGAATACTGCCTGTTCGACGCGGATCTCGACGCCGCGCTGGAGCGCAGGAACCGCATCGAGCGCGATCTGCGCGGCGCGATCGAGTCGGGCGCGCTCTGCTGCTGGTTCCAGCCGCTGGTGCGGCTCGACACCAGCGCGGTCGTCGGCTTCGAGGCGCTGCTGCGCTGGCGGCACGAGGTCCATGGCGCCATCTCGCCGCCCGAGATCGTCACCGCCGCGCGCGAGACCGGCCTGCTTTCGCTGCTGACCGAAACGGTGTTCCTCAATTGCTGCGCCATGATCGCAGAGCTGGTGCGGCAGGGTCGGCCGGATGTGCGGGTGGCGATGAACCTTTCACCGCGCGAGCTCGAGGCCGGCAATGTCGACGATACGATCCTCGACGGCCTCAAGGCGAAGAATGTGCCCGCCGCGATGCTCGAGATTGAGATCACCGAGGAGGCGCCAGTCGACCGCGACCGGGTCGGCCAAAAGGTCGGGCACCTGGCGGATGCCGGCATATCGATCGTTCTCGACGATTTCGGCACCGGCTTCTCGACCCTGGTGTCGCTGAAGGACAGCCGCATCCGCAAGATCAAGATCGACAAGGATTTCGTGCGCGACCTGGCGAAATCCGTGGAGGACCAGGCCGTGGTCGAGGCGGTGATCGGCCTTGGCCGCACGCTGGGGATCGAGGTGATGGCCGAGGGCGTCGAGACCGACGCCGACCGCATGATCCTGCGCTCGCTGGGCTGCATGATCGCGCAGGGCTATCTGTTCTCGCCGGCTCTCCCGATGCGCGACGCGCTCGCCTTCGACGCGGCCGGCGAGGTTATTTTTGAGCCGTTGCGCAATCCCCGCAGCGGCAGTGCCGCCTGACTGGCCGGCACAGGACGTTCAAGCGCTACCGGGCGCGACGACTTCGCCCAGCCAACGCTAAAGGACAGCCAGCGCCTTCAGCATGAAACCTTTTGAATATTAGGCCGTTGTGGGCGCGATGCCCAAAGCCAAAGCCAAACCGACCGCTGCCGCTATCGCCAAACCGGGCGGCGACGAAAAGTCCCGTCGTGCAGCGCCGCGTTCCGCCAAGCAGCGCCAAAAGGCACCGCGACGGGACGAGCCCCGGCGGGACAAGCTGGCCTCCGAACATGATCTTGAGGTGCCGCAACCCCCGAAATCCATCGAGGAGCCGGTCGTCGCCGCCCCCGAATCCGTCGGCGAGGACGTGCCGCCGCCGCCCGAGGAGGTCGAGCCCAGTCCTGAACTGAGTCCCGAGGACGCGGCCCAGGCACGCAAGAAGTACCTGTTCAGACGCTTTTGGATCAGCGGGCGCGGCTATTGGAGCCTGCGCGGCGACAGGCTTGCCTGGCCCTTCACCATCGGGCTTTTGCTGCTGATCTGCATCAATGTCGGCTTCCAGTACGGCATCAATGTCTGGAACCGCTCGATCTTCGACGCCATCGAGCAGCGCAATGCACGCACCGTCTATTTCCTCAGCGCCGTCTTTGTGCCGCTGGTGCTGGCGAGCGGAAGCATCGTGGTGGCGCAGGTCTATCTGCGCATGACGATCCAGCGGCGCTGGCGCTCGTGGCTCACCACCGCGCTCATCGCACGCTGGCTTGCCAACGGTCGCTACTACCAGCTGAACCTGGTGAGCGGCGATCACCAGAACCCCGAGGCGCGTCTGACGGAAGACCTGCGTATTGCCACGGAATCGCCCGTCGATTTCATCTCCGGGGTCCTCAACGCTTTCCTCTCGGCGTCAACCTTCATCGTGGTGTTGTGGACGATTGGTGGCGCACTGACTCTGCCGCTCGGCGGATCAAGTGTCACCATTCCAGGCTTCCTGGTCATCACCGCGGTGATCTATGCCGGCATCACGTCGACCTCGATGGTCGTTATCGGCCGCAATTTCGTGCAGCTCTCGGAAGAGAAGAACCAGGCCGAGGCCGAGTTCCGTTACACGTTGACGCGGGTGCGTGAGAATGGCGAGAGCATCGCCCTGCTTGGCGGCGAGGAAGAGGAGCGCAGCGGCATCGACAGGACGTTTGCCGGCGTGCTCGGCCGCTGGGCGCGGCTGACCGGCCAGCACATGCGCACCACGCTTGTCTCGCAGGGCTCCAGCCTGTTCGCGCCCGTGGTTCCGGTGCTGCTTTGCGCGCCGAAATTCCTCGACGGCTCCATGTCGCTAGGCCAGGTGATGCAGGCGGCCTCGGCCTTCGCCATCGTGCAGGGCGCCTTTGGCTGGTTGGTCGACAATTATCCGCGCCTGGCCGATTGGAACGCCTCGGCGCGCCGTGTCGCCTCGCTTATGATGTCGCTCGACGGGCTGGAGCGTGCCGAGCAGAGCGATGCGCTGGGACGCATCGGCCATGGCGAGACCAAGGGGGAAGCCATGCTGAGCCTGAACAATCTATCCGTCTCGCTCGACGACGGCACCGCTGTGGTCAAGGAGACCGAAGTGGCGATCGAGCCCGGCGAACGCGTGCTGGTGTCCGGCGAATCCGGTTCGGGCAAGTCGACGCTGGTGCGCGCCATCGCGGGGCTATGGCCCTGGGGCGAGGGAAGTGTCGATTTCCATCCCGACAAGCGCCTGTTCATGCTCCCGCAGCGCCCCTACGTGCCGACCGGGACATTGCGCCGCGCGGTCGCCTATCCGGGTGCCGCCGACAACTGGTCGCTCGACGAAATCGGGCAAGCACTCGAGAAGGTGGGGCTCGGCCATCTGAAGGACAAGATCGAGGAAGATGCGCCATGGGACCAGACGTTGTCCGGCGGCGAAAGGCAGCGCCTGGCCTTCGCGCGCCTCTTGCTGCACCGGCCCGATATCGTCGTGCTGGACGAAGCCACGGCAGCGCTCGACGAGAAGAGCCAGGACAGGATGATGGAGACGGTGATCGCCGAGTTGCCGAAGGTGACGATCATCAGCGTTGCGCATCGCGCCGAGCTCGAGGCCTATCATAGCCGCAAGATCACGCTCGAGCGGCGCAAGGGTGGCGCCAGATTGGTCAGCGACATTGATCTCATCCCGCGTAAGGGCCGGCGCAACCTGCTTCAGCGCGCCTTGTGGGGATCGCGGCGCGAGAGCAGAAAAGCGAAATGACTTGGGGCTGGCAACCTTGCCCTTCGGCATGCCGGAACAAAAACCCGCGCGGCCGGTTCGGCGGCTTGCGGCGATTCGCTGCATCAAGCACTGAAAGGCAGGAATCATGGTGAGCAAGGCAGTTTGGGCATTCGCGGCGGTTTTTGCCGGTTGCGTCGGCGCGGTCTCGGCACAGGCAAAAAGTGACGGCGACTTCCTCAAGGACGCCATCAAGGGCGACAATTCCGAGGTCATGCTCGGCAAGCTGGCGCAGAAGAATGGCGGCAAGGCCGTCAAATCCTTCGGTCATACCCTTCAGAAAGATCACGCGAAGGCGAAGCGTCAGGCGGCGGCACTTGCCCGCAAGCTGGGCGTGGACGTGCCCGGCGACCTGACCGATGAGGCGATTCAGGAGCAGCAGAAGCTCCAAGGGCTCTCCGGCGCGGCCTTCGACAATGAGTTCGCGCCCTACATGGTGTCGGATCACCAGAAGGATGTCTCGGAGTTCGAGGACGAGGCCAAGAGCGGGCAGGGCGACGTGGCAAATCTTGCCAAAAAGACGCTGCCGACGCTGCGCAAGCATCTCAAGCTGGCCCAGTCCCTGGAACAGCACTGACAAAGGCGCGAGGCTATTCCAGCTGGCGCTTCTCCCTCCGGCGCCAGTGTTGTCTCGCGCGGTTGCGCACGCGTAAGCCGCGCAGCTACTGAACAGTCTGTAGAGCAGCCAGCCGTTTCGAGAAACGGAAGAACCGCCTAGAGTTCCGTTCAGCACGACCGTCGGGGAGGGGAGCATCGCGATGAAGGACGCCACGCCAGATAATCCGAGGCAACTCGCCGAGATCGCCAGCTATCACGCCCATATCTATTACGGCGATGCGGCCGAGCGCCGGCACGCCGAATGGCTGCGCGAGCGCATCGGCGAGCGTTTTCGCGTGCGGCTGGGCAACTGGCACGACAGGAAGGTCGGCCCGCATGACCAGGCCATGTACCAGGTCTCCTTCGCCACCGGCCTTTTCGCCACGCTGGTTCCGTGGCTGATGCTGAACCATGGCGGCTTGAGCATCCTGATCCACCCCAACACCGCCAATGCCAGGCGCGACCACCTCGTCGATCCGCTCTGGATCGGCCGCCCGCTGGCGGTGCATGGCGAGGTCCTGCCCGAGGAGGATCACGAGGCGGAAGCGGCGCTGGAGGTCAACACCGAGCCGACGCTCTCCGTGTAGCAGCCCGTCGGCCTAGCCTCAAAACCAGCGATATCGGGCACGCCGCCCCGTTTTCCGCGCCGGCCGCTTTTCCGGGACTTCTGTCAGTCGGTTGTCAGCTTGGATTCGCTATGCCTTGCCAATGACGCGCGCAAGCCGTCACGGCCTGTCGGCTGAATCCTCAGCCGCGCCGCAACCTCCCAACCGGATGGAGATCCCATGTATCGCACTCTTCTTATCGCCGCCCTCGCGGGCGTTATCGCCGGACCGGCGCTGGCGGCCGGCACCTGCAGCACCGCCGCGAAATCGAAGTTCCAGCCCAAGACGACGCTCGAGGCGCAGCTGAAGGCCGAGGGCCTCAAAGTGCGCCAGATCAAGACCGAGAAGGGCTGCTATGAGGTCTATGCGATCGACAAGGACGGCAAGAAGGTCAACACCGCCTACAATGCCGAGACGCTGGAGAAGCTCGACAATGCAGAAGCCGGCGAAAACTGATCGAGCCGCGCCGGCACAGGCCCACGCGCACCCGTCACGCGACGTGGTGCGCGTCTGGGACCGTGTTGTGCGCGGCTTCCACTGGGCGCTGGTGCTGAGCTTCGCGATTGCCTGGTTCACGCCGCAAAGCGCCGAGAACCTCCACCACTGGGCCGGCTACGCCGCCGCCTCGCTAATCGCCATGCGGCTGGTGTGGGGCATCGTCGGCACGCCCTATGCGCGCTTTTCGCAATTCGTGCGCCATCCGGCGACGGTGCTGCGCTATCTCGTTGCCATCATCAAGGGCAGCGAGGCACGCTATATCGGCCACAACCCGGCTGGCGGCGCAATGGTGCTCGTGCTGATGGCCATGATGGTGTCGGTGGCGCTGACCGGGTGGATGCAGACGACGGATGCGTATTTCGGCGTGTCCTGGGTGGAAGACGCGCACAGCCTCGCCGCGCACGGCCTGCTCGCGCTGGTGTTCGTCCATATCGGCGGCGTGGCGCTGGCAAGCCTTCGCCATAATGAAAACCTTGTTCGCGCAATGATTACCGGACGCAAGCGCAAAGCCGCGCCGGCCGACATCGCCTGAACGCGTCCCGGAGCGGGGCAACCGCGGGCGCCTGCCTGGACGCCCGCGGGAACATATCGGCGTTTGCGCGATTGTGCCGAGGCGTTCCCGGCCTCGGCACGTGCGCGTGCCTGAAAAGACGGAGCAAGCCCGATGCGGCGCTATTCACAGATCACCATCGCCATCCACTGGCTCACGGCCCTGCTGGTCGTCATCGCCTGGTTCACCGCCGAGGGCGGGCGCCATGCGCGCGCCGACCCGCCCTACCTGCATTTCACCCTCGGCCTTGCCGTTCTGCTGCTGGTCGTGCCGCGCCTGCTGGCGCGCTGGCTGGGCGCGGCCCCCCATGTCGAGGACCCGCAGAGCCGCTGGATGGACCTTGCCGCGCGCGCCGGACACACGGTGCTCTATCTGTTCCTCATCGCGCTGCCGCTGAGCGGCTGGTATGCCGCCTCGCGTCTCGGCATCCAGGTCTCCTTCCTGGGGCTGAGCCTGCCGGCGCTCGCCGCGCCCGTGCAGGGCGCGCCGGGCCTGATCGCCGAGCTGCACGAAACCGGCGGCTCGCTGATCCTGTGGCTGGCCGGCGCCCATGCGCTGATCGCGATATGGCACCAGTTCGTCATGAAGGACGGAACGCTGGAACGCATGAACCCGCTTGTGTCGAACGAGCTCGCCGACAGCCGCGAATAGCAGCGCCCGGGCTGGACGGAAGGCTGCGTCGGCTCGTCGGCTGCGCAGCGGCGCTGGCGGTCAACACCGGGCCGGCGCGTGACCGGCAGGCCGCTTCAGGTGGCCGGCGCCTGTTGCCTGATGGGAGCACCCGCCCCGACGCCGGCCCGGCGAACCTGCGTCCGCCGCATATTAAAGGTAACTAAAAGACGCTTGCGGCGACATGGCGCGATCGCATAAGGCTTGGCGGATGGCCGTTTGGTCGCGTGGACAGGGCCGCGACCGACGCTCTTGCCGGGCCGTCAGCTATCGTTCGTCCAGCCTTCCGGCCTCGTCCACCACAACATTGGCGAGCGGCGCCGAGAGCGTCCAGCGCATGTAGCCGGGCTGGCGTTCCAGCGAGGCGCTGCCGGAAAGGCTGATGGGCACGACGCGCTGCAGCACGATGCTGCCGAAGCCCATATGCGGCTCGCCCTCGGGCGGCTCCGCGGCCCGCGCCGCGCGCTCTTCCCAGACCAGCTCGAACTCTGTGCGCTCCTCGGCGTCCGTGGGCACCCGCCAGCTCACCCGGACCGTGCCGCCGTCGGCCGAAAGCGCGCCATATTTGGCGGAATTGGTGCCGAGCTCGTGCAGCGCCATCCCGATGTTCTGGACGGCGTTGAGGCGCAGGGTCAGATCCGGCCCGGACAGCTCGACGCGCTCCTCATGCGCGAAAGGCTTCAGGTGCTCGCGCGCCAGTTCGGACATCCCGGCGCCGCGCCAGTCGTTCACCACCAGAAGGTCGTGCGAGCGCGACAGCGCCATGATGCGCTCGCGGATCTGGACTTCGAACAGGCGCGGGTCGTTCGCCCGCTTGGCCGTCTCGCGGATCATCGACAGGATCACCGCATACTGGTTCTTCACGCGGTGGTTCACCTCGCGCATCAGAAGCCGGATGTGCTGGTCGCTCGCCCGCCTTGCCGTGACATCGGCGGCCATGCCGAACCATTCGAGGATCGTCCCGTCATCGTCGAGGATCGGGATCGCCCGCGACAGCGTCCAGCCGGCGGCGCCGTCGGCACGCCGCACCCGGTGCTCCAGCTCGAACACCGAGCGCTCGGTGATCGCCCGGTCGATCGCCGCCTGGACGCTGGGGATATCCTCGGGGAAGAGATAGGTCTCGCGCCAGCGGATCGCCGGGCCTTCCGTCGTCGACATGGAGCCCCGGCCGTCGAGTTCACGCATCTCCAGCCAGTCGGCGCTCATGCGGTAGATGACGTCGGAGCTGGCTTTGACCAGCGCCCGGAAGCGCTGCTCGCTTTCGCGCACCCTGGCCGCCGCCAGCACCCGTGCCGTGGTTTCCGAGACGATGCACAGCACCGCCTCGACCGAGCCGTCCTGCGCCCGCACCGCCGAATAGGAAACGTCGAAATAAACCGTCTCGCCGACCCCGCCCGAACGCTCGATGTAGAAAGGCCGGTCCCTGGCCGAAAACGTCTCGCCGGTGGTGAGCACGCCGGAGAGCAGCGGCTCGAGGTCGTCCCAAAGCTCCGCCCAGTTCTCCCGCGCCGGTCGGCCGAGCGCGCGCGGATGCTTGTCGCCTATGGTCGGCGAATAGGCGTCGTTGTAAAGCGCGACGAAGTCCGGCCCGCAGAACATGACGATCTGCGCTTCCGCCGCCAGCATCAGGTCGACCGTGGTGCGAAGGCTGGGCGTCCACGCCCCGGGCGGCCCGAGCGGGCTGGAATCCCAGGAATAGCCGCGGATCAATCCCGCGACCTCGCCATTGCCCCGAGGCCATGCGCTCAGCCCGTCCACCATGGCGCCATTAACGCGCGAGTTGGCTAAAATATCCGCATGCTCGCGAGAAAATTCGTGTTGCGGTTGCAGGGCTGCTGCAAGCGCGCGGTCAGGGCCGTTTCGAAAGCCGGTCGAAATTGCGCCGCACCTGTTTGGCCGCAGGCAAGAGGGCCGCCGCCGCCGCTTCCATTGCCACCGTTCCATCGCACAGCGACGGGCTTTTGCCGGAAAGGACGTCAGGCCAGAAGCGCAGCGCCGCCTCGAGCATCTTTGCCTGCGCCGCGAACAGCCCTTGCGTTCCCGCAAGCGCCTTCTCCTGCACCGCCTGCACCGCTTCCCGCCCGTTGGGCGCGTGGCTCATGGCATCCAGCACCAGCAGCGGCACCCGCATGCCGATCACCGCCGGCGCCAGCAACAGATCGCTGCCGGAGTGCTTCCTGCGTTTTCTGCGGACGGGCATGGACACCTGCCTTTTGTGCTGGGAACGATGGCGAAACTACGCGCCAGAAGCATGTTGGTTCCACGCGAGCGACTGCAACCAAGGGCCGGGAAGGGGACAACCCGGCCAGCTGCATATATTCGGACCGGCTAAAATACACCGCGCGACGCGGTGGGTCTGTGCAGTTCACATTGAGGCCGCGCAACGGCCGGCATAATCCAGGCTGGAAAAGAATCTGAACACAGCCCGGCCGTTACTGGTGATGTTCTGGGAACACACCCGCGATAAAGACCGGCAGCGAGCGCTTCTATTGCTTGCCAAACCGCCGGCCGGCACATAAGCCTGCACATCTGCGATCATTGATCCTCGGGGGAGGGGCTTGTGGCGAAACCAAGACAGCTCGCGACGAAATGCGTGGCGTTGCGCCTCGGCGCCGCGATCCTCGCCATGCCGGTCGCCGACGCGCTAGCCGACAATGTCGTTCCGGACGATCAGATCGTGCAAGGAAGCCTCTGCGTCGGGTTCGACTGCGTCAACAACGAGTCCTTCGGGTTCAACACGATCGTCGTGAAGGAAAACAACACGCGCATCTACTTCGACGACACGAGCACGAACGCCGGATTTGCCGCCAATGACTGGGCGCTGATCGCGAACGATCCCGGCTCCGGCGGGGCCAACTACTTCGGCATCCAGGACGCGACGAGCAACAAGATGGTGTTCCGCGTCGATGCGGGCGCTCCCGAAAATTCGGTCTATGTCAACAGCTCTGGCAATCTGGGCCTCGGCACGTCCAGCCCGGCTCTCGGCCTGCAGATAACCCGAAGCGACACGCCGGCGATCCGCCTGGAGCAGACAAACGCCGGCGGCTTTACGGCGCAGACCTGGGACGTCGGCGGCAACGAGGCGAATTTCTTCATACGCGACACCACCAACGGCAACCGGCTTCCTTTCCGCATCCGGCCCGGCGCGCCCACGAGCAGCCTCGACATCGCAGCCAACGGCAATGTCGGCCTCGGCACCGCTTCCCCCGACAGCAAGCTGCATGTCTATGGAGCGGCCAACCAGAATACGTTCGAGACGATCGGCGTCTCCTCGGCGGCCAACGCCGATGCGCTGACCTTCGGCTATGGCGGCGCGAGCTTCGGCGCCGGTACCTCGCTGATCAATGCGCATTCGGCCGACGGCTCGAGCGGCCGGCTTCTGCTTGCCACCGACGGCGTGACCCGCATGACCATCGACGCAAACGGCAATGTGGGCATCGGCACGACCGCGCCGGCCGCGGGTCTCGATGTCGTGGGCACCGTTCGCTTCGCATCGCTCGCCGGCTGCACCTCCGGCATCGGCACCAATGCCGCGGGCGACCTGACCTGTATCAGCGGCGGCGGCGGAAATCCGCCCTATTACGACACGACCGCCTCAGGCGCGCAGCCGAACGCCAGCGGCACCAACTCCACCGCGGCCGGCTCGGGCAGCAACGCCAGCGGCACCAATGCGCTGGCCGGCGGGACCAACAACCAGTCGCAGGGCGACAACACCACCGTCATCGGCTCGAACAACAGTGTCACCGGCGACGACAGCGGCGCCTTCGGCACCGGCAACACGGTCAGGGGCAATGGCAGCTACGCGATCGGCGACCCCAACGTCGTCAACGGCGACAAGTCCTTCGTCTACGGCGACGACAATGCCGTCAACGCCCCGAACGTCGCCGGCAACGGCAACGGTATCCATGTCTTCGGCTCGAACAACATTGTCGCCAGCACCGCCAATTCGTCGGGATCGGTGGTGATCGGATCGGGCAGCTCGGTCAACGCCACCAATGCGCTGGCATTCGGCAATGGCACGACGGTGACCGGCGCCAACGCGATCGCCATGGGATCCGGCGCATCCTCGGCCGGCCTGAACGCCGTGGCGATCGGCACCGGCGCCAGCGCCGCCTATGCGGGTTCGGCCGCCTACGGCTCGGGCGCGGTCGCGACAAGGCAGAACGAGCAGGTGTTCGGCACCGCAAGCAACACCTATTCGATGCCCGGCCTGACGTCGGCGGCAAGCTCGTCGGCCCAGGCCGGCGCTATCGAGATCGTCACCACCGATGCCAACGGCCATCTCGCCTCCGTGACCCCGGGCTCGCTCGGCTTTTCCGATCCCGCGCAATTCAACAGCCTCAACTCCCGCATCGACAGCGTCGGCAGCCGCGCCTATTCCGGCGTCGCCATGGCCATGGCGCTGGCCGGCGCGCCGACCGTGCTTCCGGACGAGAAATTCGTCACCACCTTGAACTGGGGCACGTTCGAGGGCGCCAACGCCTTTGCGCTCAGCGCGGGCGCCCGGCTCGGCTCGCAGCTCCAGCTCAATGGCGGCATCGCCTTCGATCCCAACCGGAGCATGGCCGGCGGGCGGCTGGGCCTCAGGATGAGCTGGTAGGAAGTGCCGGCGCGCCAGGATGATCCCGATGCGAACAGTGACGATTCTCCTGACGGCGATGCTGGCCTTGTGCGCCGCCGGTCCTGGGCTCGCCCAGACGCAGACCCAGGCGCCGGCGCCGGGCAAGAAGAAGGCGGCGCCGACAGCACCGGCGCCGGCCGCGCCCGCCTGGCCGGCAAACGCCGCGCAGGCGATCTACCTTGCCCGAAGCACCATGATGGCTCTCCAGCAGGCGGTGGAAACAGGCAACTTCACCGTGCTGAGGGACATGGGCTCGCCAGGCTTTCGCGCCCAGAACACCGCGGCCGACCTCGCGATCAGGTTCCAGGCGCTGCGCCAGTCCGGCGCCGACCTGACGGCGGTTGCCGTGATCGCCCCGCAGCTCTCCACGCCGCCCTTTCTCGATCCCCAGAAGCAGCTGCACCTTGTCGGCCTGTTTCCCACGCAACCGCTGGAGATCGATTTCGACCTGTCCTTCGAAAATGTCGACAACCGCTGGCGCATCTCCGCGATCGGCGTGACGGCCGCCCCGGCGCCGAAAGCGCAGGAGGGTGGAGAGGATAAGGGGAAGGTGGGGAAGTAGAGCGAGGGCGAGGGCGGTCGCGCTCAAGGAGATCGCGAGGCGGCAGCGGCGCTGGAGGTCAATACCGAGCCGACGTTCACCACGTAGGCTTAGTCCCAAGATTCAGTGGTGGTGAGAACGCCGCTTGGCAGCGGCTTCGGGTCGTCCCACAGCTCAGCACAGTTCGCCCGCGCCGGCCGGCCGCAAGCCTTCGGCGCGCTTTCTCCTTGGTCAAATAGGAAAGCGGGTCGACCGAAAGCGATTGTGGGTCGCCCAGCCAACCGTGACAGCAGAAAAATCTTTGCACCGATGGCATCATCTTTCGACCCAAAATGATAGTCTGCTTGGAGGCCGGAAGCGGTCTGGCCGCTTTGGAGTAAAAGGGTTGAGGTGTCTATAGCTGCGGAACCCCGCAAGCAGGTAGAGATAGCCATCCACTGCGTGCGGAATGGCTGCGGCAATTGTGGAAGTCTGGTTCGGATCGCCAAGCCGCAGATCGATGGGCCGAGTGCCATAACCGGTCGATGAGGTGGTGCAGGAGCGAAGCAAACCATGGCCGCGACGGATGTTGCCACGTCTGGCCGGCTGACGTTTCTTCCAAGCGCCGCGAACAGCTGGCTTTTCAGCCGCTTTCGGCTCAGTGCCCTAGGTGACCACGCTCGCTCACAACGACCCCATGACCGCCAGCAGCTCGTCTGGCGTGTAAGGCTTGGTCAGCACCGGCCCGGAAAACGAAAACGGCAATGTCTTCCCGTAACCGGTCGTAAGTGCCACAGGGACTCCCTTTGCCTGCAGTGCAGAGACAACGGGATCGCTAA
>CCNC01000042.1 GCA_000824845.1 Mesorhizobium sp. ORS 3359
CCGGAAATGACTTCATCCCGCTCCTAGCGGCCCGTCGTGGACGCCTGCCTGTCAATCCACAGCGCGATCAGCGTGCAGGCCGCGCCTGAAAGCAGATAGGCGCCGGCGGCGATGAGGCCGAAAGTGCCGGCCAAAAGCAGTGCGGCAAGCGGCGCGAAGCCGGCGCCGAACATCCAGGCGAGATCCGATGTCACCGCCGAGCCGGTGTAGCGGTGCTGGCGCGAGAAGCTCGACGCGACGACGCCTGAGGATTGTCCGAAGCTCAAGCCGAGCAGGATGAAGCCCAGCACCATGAACACCGTCTCCCCGACGGTGCCGCCATTGAGAAGCTGCGGGGCAAAGCCGCTGAAAGCGGCGATGGCGACGGCGCCGCCGCCGAGCAGGGCGCGACGCCCGACGCGGTCGGCCAGCGGCCCTGACGCGACGATCGCGGCGATGCCGAACAGCGCGCTCACCGCCTCGATGACCAGGAAGCGCTCCGGCCCCTCATTGGTGAACAGGAACACCCAGGACAGCGGGAACACCGTCACCATATGGAACAGCGCGAAGCTCGCCAGCGGCGCGAAGGCGCCGACGACGACGTTGCGGCCTTCCGTGCTGATCATGTCCCTGATGCGGGTCGGCTGCAGGTCGCCGCTCTCGTAGAGCTTCGAGAATTCTGGCGTGACGACGATGCGCAGCCTGGCAAACAGCGCCACGACATTGATGGCGAAAGCGACGAAGAACGGATAGCGCCAGCCCCAGGCGAAGAAATCGTCAGCCGAGAGATTGGCGACGAAGAAGGCAAACAGAGAGCTTGCCACGATAAGCCCGATCGGCGCGCCGAGCTGCGGGATCATCGCATAGATGCCGCGCCGGTTCTGCGGCGCGTTCAGCGCCAGCAGCGAGGGCAACCCATCCCAGGTTCCGCCGAGCGCCAGGCCCTGCAGAAAGCGGGTAAGCGCCAGCAGCCAGGCGGCGACCGCGCCGACGTCTTCATAGGATGGCAAGAACGCCATGGCGACGGTCGAGGTGCCGAGCAGGAACAGCGCGATCGTCAGCTTGGCGCCGCGCCCATAGGCGCGGTCGATCGCCATGAACAGCACCGTGCCGAACGGACGCGCGACGAAGGCCAGCGCGAAGATCGCGAAGGAATAGAGCGTTCCGACCAGCGGATCGTGCGTCGGAAATACAAGCCTGGGGAACACGATCACGGAAGCGATCGCATAGACAAAGAAATCGAAGAATTCCGACGTCCTGCCGATGATGACGCCGACCGCGATATCGCCCGCGCTGACCTGGCCGTGATGCGAGCCGATCAGCCTGCTGTCCGTTTCGGCAGTCGAAGTTTCAGCCATCTTGTTCGTCGCCACCGAGCTCAAGTTCGGAACGCGATTGTCCTCGTCCCATTATGCGTGCACAGTTTCGCCAAAGCCATAGCAATCCGGCATTGGACAAATTGTCCAATGTCGTCCCCGTGCCGGCGGCAGTAGCCGTTGGCCCATCCCGCGTCGTAGCTTGCAAAAGCCCGTTGCGACGCCATCGAGGGCAGCGTTGATGAAACGATCCGGAGCTTTGCTTCTGTTTCCCCTGGCCGTGCTGCTGAGCGGCTGCGACTTCGTCGTGCTGGCGCCCGCGGGCGACGTGGCAGTGCAGCAGCGCGACCTGCTCGTCGTCTCGACCCTTTTGATGCTGCTCATCATCGTGCCCGTCATGGCGCTGACCGTGCTGTTCGCCTGGCGCTACCGGCAGTCCAGCACGACGGCGACCTACACGCCGGACTGGGACCATTCGACGAAGCTGGAGCTGGTGATCTGGGCGGCCCCTCTGCTCATCATCATATGCCTGGGGGCGCTGACCTGGCTCGGCACGCATCTGCTCGATCCTTACCGGCGTATCGACCGCATCGAGCCCGGACAGCCGGTCACGCAGAACCATAAGCCGCTCAGGGTCGAAGTTGTCGCGCTCGACTGGAAGTGGCTCTTCATCTATCCGGACTACGGCATCGCCTCCGTCAACGAGCTGGCGGCGCCGGTCAATCAGCCGATCGACTTCCGCATCACCTCGTCCAGGGTGATGAACTCCTTCTACATTCCAGCCCTTGCCGGGCAGATCTACGCCATGCCCGCCATGGAGACGAAGCTGCACGCCGTCATTAACCGTCCGGGCATCTATACGGGCTTCTCGGCCAATTACAGCGGCGCCGGCTTCTCCGGCATGCGCTTCGCCTTCCACGGCGTGTCCGACCAAGCCTTCACCGACTGGGTGGCGCAGGCCAAGAGCGCGCAGTCCACGCTTACCCGCAAGACCTATCTCGAGCTCGAACGCCCGAGCGAGAACGAGCCGGTCCGGCACTATGCCTCCGTCGACCCCGACCTTTATGGCGCGATCCTCAATCTGTGCGTCGAGCCCGGCAAGATGTGCATGAACGAAATGATGTCGATCGACGCCAAGGGCGGCCTTGGCCTTGCCGGCGTCCGCAACACCCTGCCGCTGCAATATGACAAGCTTGCCCGGCGCGGCGCGGTGTTTGGTAGCGATCCGTCCTATGTCGCCAGCATCTGCACGGCGGAGGAGGCGGCAGCCGCCTCTCGCGCGGCTCGTAATGACGATGAAAAGAGCTGGCCGCTCAGGGACCTGTCCCCACTGCGCGGCGTCGGCTTGCTCGCGCCCGGCGCCGGCAGCCGCCGCGCCGACGCCGGGATGCCGTCGCTCGGCTTGCTGCGCTTCGAATTGTGAGGGATGGCGGATGCCTGAGACGCTGACCAAATTCATCTTCGGCCGCCTCACATTGGAGTCGCTGCCGCTGCACGAGCCGATCGTCGTGGCCACGTTCGTGGTGGTGGCGCTCGGCGGCCTCGCGGTTCTCGGCGCCATCACCTATTTCAAGCTCTGGACCTATCTGTGGCGCGAGTGGTTCACCAGCGTCGACCATAAGAAGATCGGCATCATGTACATGGTGCTTGGACTCGTCATGCTGCTTCGCGGCTTCTCCGACGCGATCATGATGCGCCTGCAGCAGGCGATCGCCTTCAACGGTTCGGACGGCTATCTCAACGCCCATCACTACGACCAGATATTCACCGCGCACGGCGTGATCATGATCTTCTTCGTGGCGATGCCTTTCGTCACCGGGCTGATGAACTTCGTCGTGCCGCTGCAGATCGGCGCGCGCGATGTCTCCTTCCCCTTCCTCAACAATTTCAGCTTCTGGATGACGGTGGGCGGCGCCATCCTGGTCATGGCCTCGCTGTTCGTGGGCGAATTTGCCCGCACCGGCTGGCTGGCCTATCCGCCGCTCTCGGGCATCAATTACAGTCCGGACGTCGGCGTCGATTATTACATATGGGCGCTGCAGGTCGCCGGCGTCGGCACGACCTTATCCGGCATCAATCTGATCTGCACCATCGTCAAGATGCGCGCCCCCGGCATGACGATGATGCGCATGCCCATCTTCACCTGGACCTCGCTTTGCACCAACGTGCTGATCGTGGCGTCCTTCCCGGTGCTGACGGCGGTGCTCACCCTCTTGGCGCTCGACCGCTATGTCGGCACCAACTTCTTCACCAACGACTTCGGCGGCAACCCGATGATGTATGTGAACCTCATCTGGATATGGGGTCACCCGGAGGTCTACATCCTCATCCTGCCGCTGTTCGGCGTCTTTTCCGAGGTCACCTCGACCTTCTCCGGCAAGCGCCTGTTCGGCTACACCTCGATGGTCTACGCCACGGTGGTCATCACCATCCTGTCCTATCTGGTCTGGCTGCACCACTTCTTCACCATGGGCTCCGGCGCCAGCGTCAACTCCTTCTTCGGCATCACCACGATGATCATCTCGATCCCGACCGGGGCGAAGATGTTCAACTGGCTTTTCACCATGTATCGCGGCCGTATCCGCTTCGAGCTGCCGATGATGTGGACGGTGGCCTTCATGCTCACCTTCGTCGTCGGCGGCATGACAGGCGTGCTGCTTGCGGTGCCGCCGGCCGACTTCGTGCTGCACAACAGCCTGTTCCTGATCGCGCATTTCCACAACGTCATCATCGGCGGCGTGCTGTTTGGCCTGTTTGCCGGCATCGCCTACTGGTGGCCCAAGGCCTTCGGCTTCAGGCTGGATCCGTTCTGGGGCAAGGTCTCCTTCTGGTGTTGGGTGCTCGGCTTCTGGTTCGCCTTCATGCCGCTCTATATCCTCGGCCTGATGGGCGTGACGCGCCGCATGCGCGTCTTCGACGATCCCTCGCTGCAGATCTGGTTCGTCATCGCTGCCTCCGGCGCCGTGCTGATCGCCGCCGGCATCGCCGCCTTCCTGGTCCAGATCTTCGTCTCGATCCGCAAGCGAGCCGAACTGGCCGACGCCACCGGCGACCCCTGGGACGGCCGCACGCTCGAATGGTCGACCTCCTCGCCGCCGCCCGCCTATAATTTCGCTTTCACGCCGGTCATCCGCGACAACGACGCCTGGTTCGACATGAAGAGAGCCGGCTACCGGCGTCCGCTCTCCGGCTTCAAGCCGATCCACATGCCGAAGAACACCGGCACCGGCGTCGTCCTGGCCGTCTTCAGCGTGGCGCTCGGCTTCGGGCTGATCTGGTACATATGGTGGCTGGCGGCGCTGAGCTTCGTCTGCCTCATCGCCACCGCGATCGGCCACACCTTCAACTATCACCGCGACTTCGACATCCCGGCGGCCGAGGTCGCGCAAACGGAAGAGGCGAGGACGACGCTCCTCGCCGCTCAGGGGGCTAGGGCTTGAGCATGGCATCGACGGCAATCACGGCCGGCGCCGAGCCGGTCTTCCACCTGGAAGAGGAGCATGCGCACGCCGAAGGCGGCAGCACCATGCTCGGCTTCTGGCTCTATTTGATGAGCGACTGCCTGATCTTTGCCATGCTGTTCGCGGCCTTTGGCGTGCTCGGCGGCAATTACGCGGCGGGTCCTGCTCCGAAGGACCTGTTCGATCTCGGCCTGGTGGCGGTCAACACCACCATGCTGCTGCTCTCCTCGATCACTTACGGCTTTGCCATGCTGACCATGGACAAGGGCCGTGTCGGCGCGACGCAAGCCTGGCTCGCCGTGACCATGCTGTTCGGCCTCGCCTTCCTGTCGATCGAGCTTTATGAGTTCGCCCATATGATCCATGAGGGCGCGACGCCGCAGCGCAGCGCCTTCCTGTCGTCCTTCTTCACCCTGGTCGGCACGCACGGCCTGCATGTCACCTTCGGCATCGTCTGGATGGTGACGCTGATGGTGCAGGTCGCGCGATACGGCCTTATCGAGGCCAACCGCCGCCGGCTGATGTGCCTCTCGATGTTCTGGCACTTCCTCGACGTCGTCTGGATCGGCGTCTTCACTTTCGTTTATCTGATGGGGACGTTGCGATGAGCGCTCATGATCATACCGGTCACGACCACGCGCATGGCGGCGCCGCGCACGGGTCGCTGAAGGGCTATCTGATCGGCTTCTTCCTGTCGGTGATCCTCACCGCCATCCCGTTCTGGCTGGTGATGGATGGCGTCATCGACAACAAGCAGGCCACGGCCGTGATCATCATGGCCTTCGCCGCGGTGCAGATCGTCGTGCACATGATCTTCTTCCTGCACATGAACCCGGCCTCCGAGGGCGGATGGTCGATGCTGGCGCTCATCTTCACGGTGATCCTCGTCGTCATCGTGCTGAGCGGCTCGCTCTGGGTGATGTACCACCTCAACGCCAACATGATGCCTGGGCTCCACGAGATGCGGGAGATGCCATGAGCCCTGTTTCGGGCGTGGGGAGGGTCAATCTCAAGGCAGAAGTCACGGTCGGCCGGGCGGATACAGGCACTCACGCCGCGCCGTCGAAAGGCTCCGCGTCGCGCTTCTTGCTTGCGCTGCTCGGACTTCTCGGCGTTCTGGTGTTTCTTGGGCTCGGCATATGGCAGCTGGAAAGACGGGTCTGGAAGCTCGACCTGATCGCCCGCGTCGACCAGCGCATCCATGCTCCGGTCGTCGATGCGCCAGGACCCGCGACATGGGCTGATATCGACGCGGCCGGCTATGAATATCGCCATATACGCCTCACCGGCAGTTTCTCCGGCGGAGCCAACACGCTGGTGCAGGCCGTGACCGAGCTTGGCGGCGGCTATTGGGTGCTGACGCCGATGCGCGACGACCGCGGCTTCACGGTCCTCGTCAACCGAGGTTTCGTTCCGCAGGAGCGCAAGGCAGAGTTCGAGCGGGAGAATGCTGCGCTCACCTCGCCGGCATCGATTGACGGGCTGCTGCGCATCAGCGAGCCCGGCGGCGGTTTCCTGCGCAGCAACGATCCGGCGGCCGACCGCTGGTATTCGCGCGACGTCGCGGCAATCGCCAAGGCGCGCGGCCTGACCGATGTCGCGCCCTATTTCATCGACGCCGGGGCGTCCGGCGCGGACAGCTGGCCGCGCGGCGGCCTGACTGTCGTCACCTTCCGCAACGCCCACCTTGTCTATGCTTTGACCTGGTTCGCCCTGGCAGCGATGCTGGCGATCGCCATCGCCAGGCCGATTTTTGCCCGGCGTCGGAAGCGGGACGCGGCAAGATGAACATCTCGATCGCGCGGCTTCATCACGACAAGCTGATCCTGACGGTTCCGCCCGCCGGCCACGGAGGCGCCGCCTCGAACGCCGACGTGACGAACAGGAAGAACCTGCTGCTTCTCATCCACTTGCGGTGGCTGGCGGTGGCGGGGCAGGTGCTGACCATTCTGGTGACGCAATACTGGTTCGCCATCCCGCTGCCGCTTACCGGGATGGCTGGCGTGGTGCTTTTCCTCGTCGGGTTGAACATCTTCAGCCTGCTCGCCCTGCGCGGCAATCGCCGCATCTCCAACGGCCAGCTTTTCGTCGCGCTGATTTTCGACATGGCGGCGCTGACGATGCAGCTCTATCTGAGCGGCGGCGCCTCGAACCCGTTCGTCTCGCTCTATCTGCTGCAGATCACTCTCGGCGCAGCGCTGCTGGCGCCATGGTCGACCTGGATCCTGGTCGTGGCCGCCTCGGCCTGCTTCGTCTTCCTCATCTTCGTCTTCCAGCCGATCGCGCTCCCGCACCACGGCGGCAGCGACCTCCTGGGGCTGCATCTGCGCGGCATGTTCATCTGCTTCGTGCTGGCGGCCGGCCTGATCGTGATCTTCATGACACGCATCAACCGCAACCTGCGCGAACGCGACGCCTATCTCGCGGACCTGCGCCAGCGTTCGGCCGAGGAAGACCACATCGTGCGCATGGGTCTGCTCGCCTCCGGCGCCGCGCATGAGCTCGGCACGCCGCTCTCGACCATATCGGTCATCCTGTCCGACTGGCGCCAGATGCAAGGCGTCAAGCGCAACCGTGAGCTTGCCGAGGACGTGGCCGAGATGCAGGCGCAGATCGAGCGCTGCAAAAGCATCGTGACCGGCATCCTCATGTCCTCCGGCCAGGCGCGGGGAGAAGGCACGATCCGCACCACGATCCGCCACTTCCTCGACGACCTCGTCCAGGAATGGCGTATCAGCCGCCAGCCTTCCAGGCTGGACTTCAGCAACGGTTTCGAGCCGGACGAGCCGATCGTGTCCGACACGGCGCTGCGGCAAGTGATCTTCAATGTGCTCGACAATGCGCTGGAAGCATCGCACGATTGGGTCGGCATCGCTGCCGAGCGGCAGGATGAGAAACTGGTGTTCACCGTCAAGGATCGCGGACCGGGTTTCGACAAGGATATTCTGGCCGGGCTCGGCCAGCCCTATATGTCGAGCAAGGGGCGTCCGGGCGGCGGCCTGGGCCTATTCCTGGTGTTCAATGTCGTGCGCAAGCTCGGCGGCGACGTTTCAGCGCGCAACATGGAGGAGGGCGCCTGCGTTACCCTTTCGCTGCCGCTGGCGGCGCTGACCGGTGGAGACGATCGTGAAACCTGATCGGTCCTTGTTCATTGTCGAGGACGACGCGACTTTCGCGCGCACGCTCAAACGCTCGTTTGAGAAGCGCGACTACGACGTCGTGGTCTGCCATGACCGCGACGCCGTGATGGCCGCGCTGGAAAAGGCCGTTCCGGCCTATGCCGTCGTCGACCTCAAGCTCGGAGCGGGATCGGGACTAGAATGCGTCAAGCTGCTCGGCGCCCGCAACCCGTCGACGCGGATCGTCGTATTGACGGGGTTTGCCAGCATCGCCACTGCGGTCGAGGCGATCAAGCTCGGCGCCTGTCACTATCTGGCCAAGCCCGCCAACACCGACGACATCGAAGCAGCCTTCGGCCGCGACGAGGGAGATGTGTCGGTGCCGCTCACCAGCCGTCCCACCTCGATCAAGAACCTCGAATGGGAGCGCATCCACGAGACGCTGGTCGAGACCGGCTTCAACATTTCCGAAACCGCGCGCCGTCTCGGCCTGCACCGGCGCACGCTCGCCCGCAAGCTCGAGAAGCGCGTGGTGCAATAACTATCCGACCGCAACGGCCAGCACCGAGACGCAGTCGCCCGCCTTGACCAGACCCGGGAAGTGACGCGCGGCGAGCAGCCCCGACATCCGGGCCCTGATCTCCTGCGGCGCCTGGCCGGTGCGGCCGAGCGGATGGATGCGCGCGACGACGTGGCCGTCCTCCACAGACTCGCCGAGATCGATCGTGGTCTCGATCATCCCGTCCTCCTCGGCGAAGGCGAAGCAATCGCCCGACGGCATGTCGAGCCACTGGGTTCTGCCCTTCTCGACCGCACCATCGACGATGCCGGCATGGCGAAGCACGTTGAGGATGCCGCGCCGGGCAATCCGCACCGTCTCCGCGCGAGAGGTTCCGCCGCCGCCGAGCTCGGTGGTGACGAAGACCTTGCCCATCTCCTCGGCGGCCGTGTCATACATGCCGACCGCGTCGATCTCGGTCATGCGCATCGAGAACGGCGCCGAGAAGGCTTCGACGGCGGCGAAGGCTTTTTTCTCCTGCGCCTTGTCCGGCAGCGTGTGCGCGGCGCAGAAGGGTACGAAGTCCAGCGTCTTGCCGCCGGAATGGAAGTCGAAGACGATGTCAGCGCGCGGCAGCAATTCGCGCTGGAAATAGTCGGCGATCTTCTCCGTCACGGTGCCGTCCGGGCGGCCGGGGAAAGAGCGGTTCATATTGCCCTTGTCGATCGGCGAGGTGCGCGTGCCGGCCCGGAACGCCGGATAGTTCATCGCCGGCACGATGATGATCGTGCCGGAGACTTGTTTCGGATCGAGCGTGCGGGCGAGCTCGTAAAGCGCCAACGGCCCTTCATACTCGTCGCCGTGATTGCCGCCGGTCAGCAGCGCCGTCGAGCCCTTGCCGTTGCGCACGACGCAGACCGGGATCATCACCGACCCCCAGGCAGAATCGTCGCGGCTGTAGGGCAGGCGCAGGAAGCCGTGCTGGACGCCGTCACGCTCGAAGTCGACGGTCGGCGCGATCGGCGACGGACGCAGAGCTGACATCGGCCTCAGTCCTTCACGAAGAGCTTGCGCGGCACATTGGCCAGGCATTCGACGCCGGTGTCGGTGATGAGGATCGACTCGGTGATTTCCAGTCCCATCGTCTCCAGCCACAGGCCCGTCATGAAGTGGAAGGTCATGCCGGGCTTGAGCTCGGTGCGGTCGCCGGGGCGCAGGCTCATGGTGCGCTCGCCCCAGTCCGGCGGATAGGAGATACCGATCGGGTAGCCGGTGCGGTTGTCTTTGACGATGCCGTATTTCTTCAGGACGGCGAAGAAGGCGTTGGCGATGTCCTCGCAGGTGTTGCCGGGTTTCGCGGCGGCCAAGCCCGCCTCCATGCCTTCCAGCGTTGCCTTCTCGGCGTCGAGGAAGGCCTGCGTCGGCTTGCCGAGGAACACGGTGCGCGACAGCGGGCAGTGATAGCGGTTGTAGCAGCCGGCGATCTCGAAGAACGTGCCTTCATTCGCTTTCATCGGCTTGTCGTCCCAGGTGAGATGCGGTGCGGAAGCATCGGCACCCGAAGGCAGCAGCGGCACGATCGCCGGATAATCACCGCCGATGCCGGCGACGCCGCGCGTGCCGGCATCATAGATCTCGGCGACGAGATCGCATTTGCGCATGCCGACCTCTATCTTGTCGACGATGCGCTGGTGCATCGCCTCGACGATGCGGGCGGCGTTGCGCATATATTCGATCTCGGTCGGGCTCTTCACCGCGCGCTGCCAGTTGACCAGCGCGGTGGCGTCGGCGAAGCGGGCATTGGGCAAGTGCTTCTGCAGCGCCGCGAAGGCGGCGGCCGAGAACCAGTAGTTGTCCATCTCGACGCCGATGGAGAGCTTGTCCCAGCCGCGTTCGGCCAGCACGCTGGCGAGGTAGTCCATCGGGTGCCGCTCGGTCGACTGCACATAGTGGTCGGCGTAGCCGATGATGTTGTCATGCGCGAGATAGGCGGTGCGCTTGGCGCCGTTGGCATCCTGGCCGCGTCCGTACCAGACCGGCTCGCCCGTAGGCGGCACGATGACCGCCTGATGCACGTAGAAGGACCAGCCGTCGTAACCCGTCAGCCAGGCCATGTTGGAGGGATCGCTGACGATCAGCAGATCGACGCCCTTGGCCTCCATCGCTCTGCGCGTTTTGGCGAGGCGATCGGCAAATTCGCTCCGCGAGAATTTCAAGTTTGGCTGCATCGTTCTTGGTCCTCGTTTGTTGGGCCTTGCGGCCGGGTATCAGCTTTCGAAAATGGTTCCGGCCTTCGCCGCCCGCGCACGGTCGCGGGCCAAAGTGGCGATCGCGGTATCCTGCACGCCGGTGCCGGTGAGGTCGGCGATGGTGATGTCGCTTGCCGAGCGCCGGCCGTGCTTGCTGCCGGCGATGATCTCACCGAGCTCGGTCACCTCGGCGTCGGGGGCAAAGACAGCGGCCTCGATCGCATGATGGAGCTCGCCGAGGCGCCGCGTCTGCTTGGCGCTGTCGGCGACGTAGAGGTCGGCCATGCGCAGGATCGCCGGCGCGATCTCGTTCTTGTGCTCGGCATCCGAGCCCATGGCGGTGATGTGTTGTCCGGCGGAAACGAAACCGGGTTTGATCAGCGGTTCGGTCGACGGCGTCGTGGTCACGATGATGTCGGCGCCGGCTGCCGCGTTCGCCGCATCCGGCTCGGCACGAACCATGATGCCCAGCCTGTCGCGCAAGCTGGCGGCGGTTGCTTCGGCCTTGGCGGCGTCGCGCGCCCAGATGCGCGCTTCCTCGATCGGCCGCACGAGGCGCAGCGCTTCCAACTGCAAGCCGGCCTGCAAACCGGCGCCGAAGATCGCCGCAACCTTGGAGTCCTCGCGCGACAGATGCCTGGCCGCGACCGCGCCCGCGGCGGCGGTGCGGACATCGGTCAGATAACCATTGTCGAGCAACAGCGCCTCGACCACGCCGGTCTTGGCCGAAAGCAGCACCATCATGCCGCCGCCGCTCGGAAGGCCGAGCTTCGGATTGTCGAAGAAGCCGGAGCTGATCTTGACGGCGAAGCCGTCTATGCCCGGCACATAGGCGGATTTCACGTCGACCTCGCCGCGATGCTCGGGAATGTCGAGCCTCAAGATCGGCGGCATCGCCACCGGCAGCGTGGCCAGGGCGCGAAAGGCGTTCTCGACGCAGGCGACGGCTTCCAGGTCGAGCGTCACGATCTCGCGAAGATCGCTTTCGGTGAGAATTGTCATCCGGCTCATGCGGCACGCTCCCTTGCGGAGGATTCGCCGCAGACGATGCGGCGGTGCAGGCTCATGTCGATGTTGCGCCCGGAGAGGATCAGCACAGTCGGGCCGCTCACTTTGAGCTTGCCGGCAAGCAGCGCGCCAATGCCGACGGCGCCGGCACCTTCGACGATCTCGCGCTCCTCTTCATAGGCATGGCGAATGCCGGCGGCGATCTCCTCCTCGGCAAGCAGGACCACGTCGTCGAGCAGGTCGCGGCACATGGCGAATGTCAGCCGGTTGCCGAGGCCGATGCCGCCGCCGAGCGAGTCCGCCAAGGTCGGCAGTTCCTCGACCTGCACCGGACGGCCTGCGTCGAGGCTGGCTTTCATCGCGGCGCCCCGCGCCATGGAGATGCCGATGACTTCAGTGCCCGGGCTCACGCCTTTGACGGCCGCCGCCACGCCGGACGCGAGCCCGCCGCCGGAGAGCGGCACTAGCACCGCCGCGGCGTCCGGAACCTGCTCCATGATTTCCAGCCCGAGCGTGCCTTGCCCGGCGACGATATCGGGATGGTCGAAGGGCGGCAGCATGATCAGCCCTTCTTCCGCCACCAGCCTGTCGACCTCCTGCTGGGCATCATCCTGGCTGTTGCCGACAATGCGGATGTCGGCGCCCAGGCGGCGGATGGCATCGAGCTTGTTCTCGGGCACCAGCTTCGACATGCAGATCACAGCGCGGATGCCTTCGAGCTTGGCCGCATGCGCCAGCGCGCGGCCGTGATTGCCGGTCGAGGCGGCGACGACGCCGCGCGATTTCTCTTCCGGGCTCAGGGCGGTAATGGCATTGGAAGCGCCGCGCAGCTTGAAGGCGCCGGTGGTCTGGTGGTGCTCAAGCTTGAGATGAACCGGGCTGCCGGTGCGCTCCGACAGGCTTTGCGACAGCACACATGGTGTCCGCTCGACCTTGCCGGCAATGCGTTCGCGCGCGGCGCTAATATGCTGAAGCGTAACTGGCATTTCGATCATGGGCATTACGATCACTGGGCCAGCGGCTTGGTCCACAAGCGGCCGAACTCCGGTCGCGGCGTCTCATCGCCGCAGAGCCGCAGGCAGTTCCAGGCGCTGGCCTGGTTGCTGGTGACGACCGGACGCCCGATCGCCTCTTCCATACCCGGCACCGCGAGCGCGGCGCGCAGCGCCGTGCAGGAGACGAACAGCGCATCGGCCTGCGGATGCGTGACCTTGCGCGCCATGTCGATAAGGGAAGCCGGCCTGATGCGCGCCATCTCGCGGTCATCCTCGAAGCCGAGGCAGGTGAAGCTCTGGATGTCGAAGCCATGCGCGGCGAAATAGGCCGCCATCGGCCGGCTGGTTTCGACGGTGTAAGGGGTGAGAATGCTGATGCGCTTCACCCCAAAGGCGTTCAGCCCGCGCATGCCGGCCATCGGCGGGGTGACTACCGGGACACCGGGCTTGGCCGCCTGGATCGCAGCTTCAATCTCGGCGTCGCCGATCACCACGGAGGCCGAGGTGCAGGAGTAGCAGATCGCATCGAGCGTCTCGTCCGGCAGGATCAGCGCCGCTCCCGCCGAGAGCGACGGCTGCATCTTGCGCAGATTCTCCGGCGTCGTCGGGTTGGCGTAAGGGATGCGCGCGACATAGACGCCGATGCGCTCGCTCGCCACCATGCGGCGGAAGTCCACCTCGCTGGTGTGGTCGGTGGCCAAGGCAATCAGGCCGACGCGCTTTTCCAGCGGACGCGCATCAAGCGCGGGGCGCGCCGTTTCGAGCCGGATCTCAGGCAATGCTTTCATGACTTTCATCTTTCGATCCTGCCGTAGCGATGCTCCAGCCAGCGCAACAGCACGACGGAGCAGAGGCTGATGACGAGGAAGAACGCGCCGACCAGCGTCATCGGCTCGATATAGCGGTAATAGGTGTTGGCGACGCTCTTGGCCTGGTTCATCAGCTCAAGCACCGTGATCGCGGAGAGCAGCGGCGTCTCCTTGAACATGGCGATGAAATAATTGGCCAGGGCCGGGATCATCGGCGGGATCGCCTGCGGCAGGATGATATGCGTCCAGGTGTGGCGTCCGCTGAGATTGCAGGCCTTGGCCGCCTCCCACTGGCCGCGCGGCACATTGTCGATGCCGGCGCGATAGACCTCGGCCGTGTAGGTGCCGTAGTGCAGGCCGAGCCCGATGACGCCGGCCACCAATGGCGGCAGCAGGATGCCGATATCGGGCAGCACGTAGAAGATGAAATAGAGCTGCACCAGCAGCGGCGTGCCGCGGATGAACTCGGCGAACCAGCCGACGCTGCGCGCGACGATCCGGTTCTCCGAGCGCCGCGCCAGCGCAATCCCGAGCCCGACGATCGCCGCCAGGATCGAGCCCAGAATGGTCGCCAATATGGTGATCTTCACGCCCTGGATCAGGGTCGGCATGATCTCCCAGACGAAGTTCCAATCCCAGTCCATTATTTGGCCCAATCCATCAGACGCGCACTCCATCAAGGCCGCGCGCCATGCGGCGTTCCAGCGTCCGCACACCCCACGAGATGATCAGCGCCAGTGCGAAATAGATGATCAGCACGGATAGGAACGGCATCAGCGTGCTGCCGGTCTGCGAACGCACCACCTGCGCCTGGAAAGTCAGGTCGGCGAGCGAGATCAGCGAGACGACCGAGGTCGCCTTCAGCAGCTCGATCGCGTTGTTGCCGAAGGTCGGCAGCATGACGAGCAGCGCCTGCGGCAGGATCACGTGCCGCATGCCTTGCCAGCGGCCGAGATTGAGCGCCGTGCAGGCCTCATATTGCTCGCGGCCGACCGACAGGATGGCGCCGCGCACGACTTCCGCCGCATAGGCGCCGACATTCAGGCCCAGCGCCAGCACGCCGGCCTGCAGTGGCGTCAGCGACAGGCCGGCGAAAGGCAGCACGAAATAGGCCCAGAACAGCTGCACGAAGATCGAGGTGCCGCGGAAGAACTCGATATAGGCCGTGGCGATCGCGCGCAGGATGAAGAAGCGCGACACGCGCCCCATGCCGGCAAGGAAAGCCATGATCAGCGCCAGCACCGACCCCATCAGCGTCAGCTCGATGGTGACAAGCGCTCCCTGCAATATCAGGCCGAGATAGCCGGACCACTGGGTCATAGGGTTCCAACGTTTGCGGTTAGCTTTCTTCTCCCCGTATACGGGGAGAAGATGCCGGCAGGCAGATGAGGGGCAGCGCGAACCTTGAAATGCCGGCGCTGCCCCTCATCCGTCACTTCGTGACACCTTCTCCCCGTGAACGGTCACAAGGGGAGAAGGTGAAATCATTTCGCCGCGCAGAGCTTCTCGCGGGTCGTCGACATCGCCGCCTTGGCGGAGAAGCCGTAGGGTTCGATGATCTTGGCGAACTCGCCGGACTTCTTCAGCTTGGCGAGCTCGACGTCATAGGCATCGCGCAGCGCCTCGTCGCCCTTCTTGAAGGCAGCGCCGTCGCAATAGACCGGAGCGCCCTGCACCGGTGCGATCACTTCGAGGTTGGGATCATTGGCTTTCTTCATCAGGTCGTTGATCGACAGAACCGGCAGCGAATAGGCGTCGATGCGGCCATCCTGCACCATCTTCAGGCCGCTCTGGCCGTCCGGCACGACGATGACGCGATCGCGCGGCACGCCGGCATTGAGCGCCAGCTTTTCCTCGGTGCCGCCACCAGGCGCGCCGACGGTGGCGGAGCTGTCCTTGGCGATGTCCTCATAGCTCTTGAAGCCTTTCGGATTGCCCTTCTTCACCAGCATCGCCTCGGCATCGCACAGCACCGGTTCGGAATAGGCGACCGCCGCGCAACGCTCCGGCTTCATGAACAGGCCGGCGGTGACGACGTCGAAGCGGCCGGCCTGCAGGCCGGGGATCATGGCGCCATATTCGGAGATGGAGGCAACGATGTCGTTGACGCCGAGACGCTTGAAGATCTCGCGCGCCACGTCCGGCGCCGCGCCCGAAACCTTGCCGTCGGCGGCCACCGCCGTATAGGGCGGCTCGTTGGCGATGGCGACGCGGGCAAAGCCCTGCTGCTTGAGCTGCTCCAGCTTTGCATCGTCGGCCGAACGCGCGCCGGAGGCGAGCAGCATCGTGCTCACTGCGAGGCCGGCGACGCCAGCCAGAATGCCAAGTTTCTTCATCGTTCCCAACTCCTTGTTTCTGTTATTGGTTTGCTCGGTTTGGGACGGCCTTGGGCCGCCCGTTTGCATTGCGGTCAGACGCGATGTCCGGCCGCGATGATTTTCTTCAGGAAGCTCTGCGTTCTTTCCTGTTTGGGATGGCGGAAAATCTCATCGGGCTTGCCTTCCTCGACGATCCTGCCGCGGTCGAAGAACAGTACGCGGTCGGCAAAGTCATGGGCGAAGCCCATCTCATGGGTGACCAGAAGCATCGTCATGTCGGTCTCGGCCGCGAGCTTGCGCATGACGTTGAGCACCTCCTCGACCAGCTCCGGGTCGAGCGCCGAGGTGACCTCATCGAACAGCATGATCTTGGGCGACAGCGCCAGGGCGCGCGCGATCGCCACGCGTTGCTTCTGGCCGCCGGAGAGCTGCGCGGGCATCGCTTTCGCCTTGTCGGCGAGGCCCACCATGTCGAGCAGTTCCATCGCCCGCTTCTCGGCGGCGGCGCGCGCGACGCCCTTGGTCAGCATCGGCGCCAGCGTCACATTGTCCATGACGCATTTGTGCGGGAAGAGATTGAAGAGCTGGAAGACCATGCCGATCTTCTGGCGCATCCTGGCCAGGTGCCGCTCGTCGGCCGGCAGCAGCTGGCCGTTGCGCTCCATGTGGTAGAGCTGCTCGCCATCGACCTGGATGTGGCCGCCGTCGATCTTCTCCAAGGTCATCAGGATGCGCAGGATCGTCGTCTTGCCGGAGCCTGACGGGCCGATCAGCGCCAGCTTCTCGCCGGGCATCACCTGCATCGACAAACCGTCCAGCACCTTGAAGGTGCCGAAGCTCTTCGAAATCGCATCGACCTTGATGATGGGCGCGGGCAATCCATTTCCCCGTTCTGGAGAAGCCTATGCCCTTAACGATGCGAAACGCGTCAAATCATGTCAATTAGGAAAATAATATCATGACAATATTTCCGGCGTGGCACAATTTCAGGGCAATCTGGACTCCTTTTGTGCATCAGATGGCGAGCAGGAGATGCTCGGGATCGCCGAGCAGCAGCTTGGCGACAACGCTCAGGCCCGCCCGCAGTTCCCCCTCTGTGGTCGATCCGAGCGAGATGCGCACGGCCGGACGCCACGGCGTGTCGGCGATGCGGAACGAAGTACCCGGCGCGATCGCCACCCCGCGCAGGCGCGCTTGAGAGACAAAGCTTTCCTCGGCGCGGTCGCCCGGCAGCTCCAGCCACAGATGCAGCCCGTCCCGGTGGACGCGATAGTCCACGCCTGCCAGGACTTCCGCGGCGATCTCCTGGCGCCGCCTCAGCGCCTGGCGTTGCCAGTTGACCAGCTCCATCGCTGTGCCGTCATTCACCCAGCGCGTCGCGATCTCCGCCACCATCGGCGTCGCCATCCAGTTCGAGACGAGGTGACGGTTGGCGACGGCGGCCACATAGCGGTCCGGCACGGCGAGATAGCCGATGCGCAGGCCGGGCACGGTGATCTTGGTGAAGGAGGTGACGTAGAGCGTCCGCTCCGGCGCAAACGCGGCGACCGCCGGCGGCCGGCCTTCGACCAGCGGCCCCAGCACGTCGTTCTCGATGATCGCGATATCGTGCTTGCGGGCCACCGCGGCGATCTGCTCGCGGCGAGTGGCATCCATCAAGGTCGCCGTCGGGTTGATCACCGAGGGCTGTACGAAGACCGCGCGGATGTCCGAGAGGCGGCAGGCCTCGTCAAGCGCCTCTGGGATCAGCCCGTTGTCGTCGATCGGCAGGCCTTCGAGGTTGAAGCCGAGATAGCGCGCAAGTGGCACCAGCGTGTGGTGGCCGATCGCCTCGGTGGCGACCGTCGAGCCGGGCGGCGCCACGCTCATCAGCGCCACCGTCATGCCGGCGGTAGCGCCGTTTGTGAGGCTGATATTCTGCGGTGACGCCTCGAGCCCGCACAGCTTCAGCCACTCCACAGCGACCGCTCGGTGGCGCGGGAAAACCATGTTCGGCCGGAACGACAGCGCCGAACTGGACGGCAGGTTCTCGGCGAGCCAGCCCAGCGCCTGCTTCAATTTCTCCAGATGCATCGGCTCGCAGACCGGCTTCAGGATGGAAAGGTCGATGATCTCTCCCAGCCGCTCCGGAATGTAGGGCGGTTCCGGTTCGCGGCGCTGCGTCTGGACGAAGCTGCCGCGGCCGACCTCGCCGGAAATCAGGCCGCGGCGGATCAGTTCCTCATAGGCGCGGCTGACGGTCTGCACCGAAAGCTTCAGGTCGTCCGCCAGCCGGCGATGCGTCGGCAGCCGCGTGCCGTTGGCCAGTCGCCCATCATGGATGGCGCGGGCGAACTGGTCGGCCAGCGAGAGATAGGCCGGACGGCGGATGAGAGCAGGATCTGGCTGCCATAATGTCATGACTTATTAGAGATCTAAATCAGTGCAATTGACAATCGAAATAATGCATCGTCATGGTGTCGCGAACGAAAGGCGGAGCCCCGCATGGCGGCACTTAAACTCGACCCGATCGATCTCAGGATTCTCGACGCCATCCAGCGCGACGGGCGCATCACTAAGCTGGCGCTGGCCGAGAAGGTCGGCCTGTCGCCGACGCCGTGCTGGATGCGGCTGCGCAAGCTGGAGAGGGCCGGCATCGTGTCCGGCTATCACGCCGCGATTGCCATGCGCGTCATCGCGCCGGTGGCGACCGTGCTGATGGAGGTGACCCTGGCCAACCATCGCCAGGCGGATTTCGACCGGTTCGAGCGCGTGGTGCGCGATGTTCCGGAGATCGTCGCCTGCTGGTCAGTGGGCGGCGGCGTCGACTATGTGCTGAAGGTCATGGCGCGCGACATCGATGCCTATCAGCGGCTGGTCGACGGCCTGCTCGAACGCGAGATCGGCATCGACCGCTACTTCACCTACATCGTCACCAAGACGGTCAAGGACGAGACCGTGCTGCCGGTGGCCGATCTGCTGCCAGAGCAAGGGTGAGGGCTCGGCGAGGCCCCCTCATCCGGCCGCTTCGCGGCCACCTTCTCCCCGAGGGGAGAAGAGGTTGGCGTCGGCGCTGAGCAACTCCTCTCCCCTCGGGGAGAGGTCGGATTGCCCCGAATTGCCCTTCGCAATTCGGTTGGCAATCCGGGTGAGGGGGAACTCTGCCACAGCCCGCATCTAGATAGATCGTCTACGTTCGCCGAACAAATAGAGACAATCTCTCTACATCGGACCGCCGAAACAGCCTCTTTGTCTCGATTGCGCGATTAGTCTCTCCCTATCGCCTCGACACCGGAGACTTGACTGATGTCCGCGCATTTTGCCCGCACCAACCACCATGAAGCGCTCGACCGCCTCGCCGATCGCCGCCTATTGCGCGCGCTCGCCTATGTCGACGGCCACTGGACGGCGAGCGAGGCGGCGGCAAGTTTCGAGGTCACCGATCCGGCGACCGGAGCCATCGTCGCCTTTGTGGCGGCACTCGATGCCGCCCAGACGACGAAGGCGATCAACGCCGCGTCCCGTGCGTTTGCTGCCTGGCGCTCTGCCCTGCCGCAGGAGCGCTCGAAAACTTTGCGAAAATGGTTTGACCTGATCGTCGCCGCCAAGGATGATCTGGCGCTGCTGATGACGCTCGAGCAGGGCAAGCCGCTGAAGGAATCGCTTGGCGAGATCGACTACGCCGCCTCCTTCGTCGAGTGGTATGCCGAGGAAGCGAAACGCCTCAACGCCGAAAGCGTCACCAGCCATCTGCCCAATGCCGAGATGTCGGTGCATCGCGAGCCGCTCGGCGTGGTCGGCGTCGTCACGCCCTGGAATTTCCCGTCGGCCATGCTCACCCGCAAGGCCGCGGCCGCGCTTGCCGCCGGCTGCACTGTGGTGGCGCATCCATCCTCCGAAACGCCGCTCTCGGCTTTGGCGCTGGCCGAGCTCGGCGAACGCGCCGGGCTGCCGGCCGGCGTCTTCAACGTCATCACCGGCGATGCGCGCACCATAGTCGGCACCATGTGCGCCGACGCCAGGGTGCGCGCCATGAGCTTCACCGGATCGACCGAAGTCGGCCGGCTGATCGCCGCGCAGAGTGCCGCGACGATGAAGCGGCTGGTGATGGAACTCGGCGGCCACGCGCCGCTGATCGTGTTCGACGACGCCGATATCGACAAGGCCGTCACGATAGCGCTCGACGCCAAATTCGCCACCTCAGGCCAGGATTGCCTCGCCGCCAACCGCATCTATGTGCAGCGGCCGATCTACGACCGCTTTTGCGCCGCTTTCGCGCGCCGCATCGAGAAGCTTCGCGTCGGAAACGGTCTATCCGCGGACGCCGAGATCGGGCCGTTGATGCATGAGCGCGCGGTCAAGAAGGTCGAGGAACAGGTCGCCGACGCAATCGCTCACGGCGCCCATTGCCTGACCGGGGGCAAGCGCCACGCTGCCGGCCCGCTGTTCTACCAGCCGACGCTGCTTGTCGATGTGCCGGACGAAGCGCTGATCATGCGCGACGAAACATTTGGGCCAGTCGCCGCCGTTACACCCTTCGACGACGAGGCCGAAGTCGTCGCCCGCGCCAATGCCACCGAATACGGCCTCGTCGCCTATGTCGTCACCGACAACGGCGCGCGGCAGGCGCGCATGGGGCGTGCGCTGGACTACGGCATGGTCGCGATCAACCGCGTCAAGATTACCGGGGCGCCGATCCCGTTCGGCGGCGTCAAGCAATCCGGCATCGGCCGCGAGGGCTCGCGCCACGGGCTCGAAGCCTTTACCGACCTCAAATATCTCTGCCTCGATGTAGCCTAAGCTGCGCAGGCCCTCATTCTCGTCAGGAGTCAAAAAATGCTCGAACAGTCCAACGAACTCTCCGCCTGGGATCGCGACCACTTCTTCCATCCCTCGACGCATATGGGCACGCACGCGCGGGGCGAGTCACCAGCGCGCATCATGGCCGGCGGCGAGGGCGTCACCGTCTGGGACAACACCGGCAAGAAGAGCATCGATGCCTTCGCCGGCCTCTACTGCGTCAATGTCGGCTATGGTCGCCAGAAGATCGCCGACGCCATCGCAAGCCAAGCGAAGAACCTCGCCTACTACCACGCCTATGTTGGTCACGGCACCGAGGCCTCCATCACCCTTGCCAAGATGATCATCGATCGCGCGCCGGAGGGCATGAGCCGAGTTTATTTCGGCCTCTCCGGCTCCGACGCCAACGAGACCAATATCAAGCTGATCTGGTACTACAACAACGTGCTCGGCCGGCCGGAAAAGAAGAAGATCATCTCGCGCTGGCGCGGCTATCACGGCTCGGGCGTGATGACCGGCTCGCTGACCGGGTTGGAGCTGTTCCACAACGCCTTCGACCTGCCGCGCGCGCCGATCCTGCACACCGAGGCGCCCTATTATTTCCGCCGCGCCGACCGTTCGATGAGCGAGGAACAGTTCTCGCAACATTGCGCCGACAAGCTGGAAGAGATGATCCTCGCCGAAGGACCGGACACGGTCGCCGCCTTCATCGGTGAGCCGATCCTCGGCACCGGCGGCATCGTGCCGGCGCCGGCCGGCTACTGGCAGAAGATCCAGGCCGTGCTGAACAAATACGACGTGCTGCTCGTCGCCGACGAGGTGGTGACCGGCTTCGGTCGTCTCGGCACGATGTTCGGCTCCGACCATTACGGCATCAAGCCGGACCTGATCACCATCGCCAAGGGCTTGACCTCGGCCTATGCGCCGCTCTCTGGCGTCATCGTTTCCGACAAGGTCTGGCAGGTGCTTGTCAAGGGTTCCGACAAGCTTGGCTCGCTCGGCCATGGCTGGACCTATTCGGCGCACCCGATCTGCGTTGCCGCGGGCGTCGCCAATTTAGAACTGATCGACGAGATGGACCTGGTGCGGAATGCCGGTGAGACCGGCGCCTACTTCCGCGCCGAGCTCGCCAAGGCCGTCGGCGGTCACAGGAATGTCGGCGAGGTGCGCGGCGACGGCATGCTGGCCGCGATCGAGTTTGTGAAGGACCGCGACGACCGCGTCTTCTTCGATCCGGCGCTGAAGGTCGGGCCACAGATCGCCACGGCGCTGGCCGCCAGCGGCGTCATCGGCCGCGCCATGCCGCAGGGCGACATCCTCGGCTTCGCGCCGCCGCTCTGCCTGACGCGCGAGGAGGCCGACATTGTCGTCGAAAAGACCGCCGACGCGGTGAACAGCGTCCTCGCCAGCATCTGAGAAGCGACATCCGAGAAGCGATATGAATGCCATGACCAGAACCGTTCCCGCCACCATGGCCGCCGTGCAGCTTACCGGCCATGGCGGACTCGAAAAGCTCGTCTACCGCACCGATGTGAAAGTGCCGGCACCTGCCGCCGGCGAAGTGCTGGTCAAGGTCAGCGCCTGCGGCATGAACAACACCGATGTCTGGGTGCGCCAGGGCGCCTATGGCACGGAGGAGGACGCGGCGGCCGTCTCGACGTGGCGCCGGCAAGGCAACACGCTGACCTTCCCGCGCATCCAGGGCACCGACACGGTGGGCACCATCGTCGCCGTCGGCAACGGCGTGCCAGCGGAGCGTGTCGGCGAACGCGTCATGGTCGACTTCTCGATCTACAACCGCGACGACGATTCGCTGGCCGACATCGACTATATGGGCCACGGCCGCGACGGCGGCTATGCCGAATACCAGGCGCTGCCGGCCGAGAACGCGCATGTCGTCGACACCGATCTGAGCGATATCGAGCTCGCCACCTTCTGCTGCGCCTATCTGACCGGCGAGCAGATGCTGGAGCGTGCCGCGCTGCGGGCCGGCGAGCGTGTGCTGGTCACCGGCGCCTCTGGCGGCGTCGGCTCGGGCATCGTGCAACTGGCCAGGGCGCGCGGCGCCATCCCCTACGCCGTCGTCGGCAAGGGCAAGGAGCAGGCCGTGCTCAACATCGGCGCCGAAAAGGTGATCACGCGCGGCGTGGCCGACCTGCCCGCCGCCGTCAACGAAGCGACCGGCGGCCAGCCCATCGACGTGGTGGCCGACCTCGTCGGTGGCGCCATCTTCAACGACCTCTTACGCATCCTGCGGCCCGAGGGCCGCTACACCACGGCCGGCGCCATTGCCGGGCCGGTCGTGCAGCTCGATCTGCGCACCATGTATCTGAAGCAGCTCCAGCTCCACGGCTCGAGCCAGGGCACGCGCGCCGATTTCCGCCGCATCGTCCGCTACATCGAGGAAAAGAAGATCAAGCCGCTGGTCGGCGGCGTCTACAAGCTCTCGGACTTCCACCGTGCCCAGACCGACTTCATGGGCAAGGACTTCGTCGGCAAGCTGGTCGTGGTGCCGGATGCGATGTGGAGCGGCGCCTGATCCTGAAGGGAGCGCCCGACGCGGCTTCAGCCGCTGCTATGTCCAGCGCGGCGACTGCGGACGGCAAGCCGATATACGCCGGGAAGTAAACGCCTTGCAGGCGTGCGTGTTCGAGGACGCCCGGACAAACCGGGGCGTCCTCGCCTCGCAGTCGGCGATGCGCTTGCCCAGGTCATTGCGGCGTCCGGGCCTCTGAGCTATTTTAGCAGTTTATTGGATATGCCTGCCTGCCATCGGGGGCGCATTTCCTTGCCGTCTTGGCAGATTGTGAAGTCTTTAACAGACCGCGATGCCGCAAGCTGAATTCTTGTGGCCAACAGGTCATAGCGGTTAGGGATTTTGCCATGCTGCGATGCTGCGCGCTGATTGCAGCCTTGATCCTCGTGGGCCTCGCGACGGTGCAGGCGCGCGCCGATCGAAGGGTTGCGCTTGTCATCGGCAATTCGCAATACCGCGAAATCCCGGCGCTCATAAGGGTCTTGGTGTTTCGGATCAGTGTAGCGATGTAGCCGCCAAACGGATAATTGAGACGAACTAGCCGGTCCCTCAAGCTGAACTCGATCGCTGGGTGTTCTGCGTGCCCCCGGATCTGGTTTCAGTGGAAACAGCCAGGTGTTGCTCCGCGCAGCGCTATACGTCAGGCACCCGGGCAACGCTCCAGTCAGTTCGGACAATCCTGGCGTGGTCTTCGATATAGTCTGCGATCTCGTCGGCGCCGTTGGTCCAGAAGATAGTACCGCAGCGCGCCGCCATGCTGTCGCGCTCGGCGGGGTCGAGCAGTCGTTCGATAAAGCTACCAACATGTGGGAGGTCATGGTCGCGCCGCATCAGTAGGCCAAAACCGCCAAGCTCGGCCCAGCGCGCGCGGTTGAGCTGCAGGTCCATTTCTTCGGCCTCGTTGGGCACGAACAGGGTGGGCACCGCGCCAAGGATGTTCTCGTGGAAGGTGTTGTAACCAGGCGCGACGACCGCGGCGTCGAAGGCGCGGCTGTAGCGGAAGCTCGGGAAGAGCTCGACAATCCGATGCCGGGGGCTGATCGGCTCGTCCAACTCGAAATTAGCGCGGATCGGCGAGCGGATATCCAGCACAAGCGTATCAGGACGGTCGAGCAGGGCTTTGAGAACGCTATTGCGGACGCTGCGCATGTCGAAATTGCTGCCTGAGCCGAGTTGCAGCGCGACCACGGTCATGCCTTCCGGCACGTCGAGGAACAGGCGCGCAGCAGTGCGCTCGAGGCGCTCGTTAGGTCCCAAATGGAGGACCGGCGGGACCAAGAGGACCTTGTCGCGCATCTCTTTGGTCGGGCCATGATCGAACTCGTCTGCCAACTCGCCTGGCTCTATCACGGCATCGAAAGCATCAGCCATCTCCAGGAACGGCCGATGTGATTCCCGCCACATCGGTCGACGCACCCAAATCGAAAACAGGTTGGGGTCCATGGCTAGGGCTGCGACAACACCCTCGAAGACAGCTGTGGCGTCATATGCAAATACCGCCGGACGCAGATGACTGATCAGGTCGAACAGTTCTTCGGCAAGCACGTCGTTCCAGTCCTCGGGCGCGGCATCGATGCCGCTGTGATAGGTCAGGAAGTGAGCGTGATAACCCTCGTCGGTTGCGATTTTCATGGCGTAGGACATTGTCGCAAAGACGGGCTTCAACCCTTGCGGCAGTCGCTGAGCGACTGCCACCTGCTGCGCAAGATGCCCCATTCCGATGCCGTTGGTCGAAGTAAACAGCACTCGACGTATCGGCAAAGGCTGGATCATCGACGCCCGCACGGCCGTCGAATCGCGTGGTCTAGGAATGCCGAACAACCTCTGAAGTCGTTGCGGGAAGAGCTGGGCCGAATGGTGCCGGGCAACGAAGTCGCTGGCCAAGGCCGATTGCTGCGCGTAGGCCTCATCATCAGTGATGAATCTGCCGATAATCCGTTCAACATCGCTCGGCGCCGCATACACTGCTGCGTCACCGAACAATGGTTGAAAGTGTGCCGGGAGAATCGTGACGAGGCCTACCGCGAGCGCTTCGAGGATCGTGCGGCCAAAAGCCTCCGACCAGGAATCGCTGTGGTAGTAGACATAGAAATCGAGCCCTTGGAGAAACCTTGGAATGCCGGTCCATGCAAAGGGTAGTATTTCCCAGTTGGCCGGCAGCGGACCATAGAGTTCCTGGAGGAAGGAACCGCCGCCGAGAATCCTGATGCTGTAGCGCGCTGAGTCGGCAGGATAGATGCGCAGCGCGTCGGTGCTGCTGCTCGGCCATTTCAATTTGTCCGGTCGGGCATGGCGGCCGATGACGACCGGAATGTGCGGCGGGCCGTCCGGCCTGCGAGGCCAGTCGTCGAGATCGATCAGATTAGTCCAGTTTTCCGGCAAGAGCTCCGCGCTTGCAGGCAAACGACGGGGCAAAGCGTCGCGAACGATGGCGCTGACGGGGGCGAGCCAAACCTTGACGCCAAAAGCCCAATGGCAGTTGCTGATGACGCGCTGTAGGTCATACTGCAGCTTGCCTACCCGGTCGACCATAGGATGATGGAGAACCATAACCAAGCGTTCGGCCTGGATGCCGGTGCGCCTGGTGAAGCGATTGGACATTATCGTCGGATGGTGCAGTAGGACAAGGTCGGCGTCGACCTTCGTGTCCGGGTCGATCCGTTCTGTTGCGCCGCTATAGACTAGTGCCCGCAAGTCGGGATGCATCGGGTAGGGGTGACCTAGCAATGGTCCCTTCACGGCCAACAAGCCGGTCTTGAGACCCGCGCGGGCGGCCGCTCGGATTTCCACGGCGAGCGCCGTGGACGTGCCGCCTTCGAAGCGGACATCGGCGACAAACAGAATGTCCAGCCTCATGATTGGGGCATATCCGACGCCTTGCCGACGAGTGCCCCCGGTGCTGCCGCCAGGAAACTGTCGATGTTCATACCGTAGGCCAGGACACGGCGGGGGCGCCATTTTGCAAGAAGGAGCCCCCAGCGCTCCCGCAGATAAGCTTGCCAAGGCATGTCGCTTGCGTGCAGCCGCTGCTCCATCAATGGAGGCAAATACTCGAACATCACTCGATGACGGCGGAATATCGTGAAGTCCGAATTGTCGGTGAGATAGATGAGCCGATCGCTCTTTCCCGGAAGTTTGCGCTTGGTCGTAACAATGATTTCTTCGAGCAAATCAGGCTGCACGCCTAGGACCGTAACAATAATAGTTGAGATATCTTCTTTCGACTTATATACGTGAATATTTCCTGGGCTCTCAATTTGCGGCCTTTGTTTATTTTCCCCAAGGAAAAATTCTGTGAATTTTCTCATTGGATGGCGCTCACATGAAGGAGTGGGAAGCTACCAATGGCGATTTGTACGTGTCAAACGTTCAAGTCTATGTGCCGCACGCCATATCGTGTCGGTTCATGATCTCAGGCTAGCGACGTCTCCAGACTTGGCGAGAAAGCGCCCGGCAACGGCGGCACAACCGGTCACATGCACCACCAAACAATGTTACCAGTTTGGCCAGCAGTCAAGGCGGGCGCATTCGCTCGCCCACCCCCTTGACTGTAGGCAGTTAGTGTAATTTCCTGCTAGGCGTGACGTTTGAATGCGGTGTCGCGGCTTTTTTTGGCCAAAGCTTGGATCGACGCACATGGCAAGACTGCTGCTGGCAAAGATGGCTTCGGCCGCCGCCTTGGTTTCGACCTCGGTCATGCTGAACGGCTGCTGGACGATTGCAGGAAGGCCCATCATCTGCGATTTCGGCTTTTCACTGAAGGACGGCCGGTGCGCTAAGGTCACCAAGGTCACCAAGCCGAGTACACCTCGACGTGACAAAACGGCCAAAGTGCACGTCAGTTCTCAATATTGATCTGCTATCACGGGCCGTTCTGCTCAATATATAGCTCAACTTCTCGGTTTATTTCTTCACGAGTCGCACGGTCTAGCTTCTCGGCTATCTCTGCCTTCGCCTGTTCTCCCTGATCAGCCCGAAGCCTCGCGGCAAGCAAGGCATCGAAGTAGGCTCGTCGCAGGTTAGGCTTGCCCCCGGTGAAAACACCGTCGCGGTGCCCCCACGCAAGACGGACGTAGGCGTACTCATTCCCCCGGTTTGCTGAAAGCTCAAGGAGGGTCAGGGCGCGGCGAGGATCGGCAGCCAACTTGCCGTCGCCTTTCAGATATAGCTGCGCAATAAAATAGGGCGCGTATCTGTTGCCCATGTTGGTTGCGCGCTGCAACAGGGCGAGTCCTTGTGGTACGTCCTTTTTCACGCCTTCGCCCGCGAGATAGGCCTGTCCCAGATTTGCCATCGCATCGATCTGGCCGGTGTCGGCTGCTGCCGAATACAAGGAGGCCGCCTGAACGAAGTCTTGCTTGACTCCGGTGCCGAGGCGGTACGCGTCGCCGAGCGCGGTGATCGCATTCGCCCAGCCGCTTGATGCGGCCAAGCGGTACCAAAGCACGCCTTCCTCCGGCAGCTTTGGGACCCCTTGGCCAGCAATATAGGCGGAGCCGATATCGGTCCTGGCTCGGAGATTGCCAAGCGCGGCGGCCCGAAGGTAAAAATCGAACGCGCGACCATAGTCGATCTCGCGCCCCATGCCGACGCGTGCCATGTAGCCCATGTTGATGAGCGCTGCGCTGTACTGCTGTTTGCCGGCCAATTCGTAGAAATGCTCAGCCCAGCTATAGCGCCTGGCGATTTCTAGTACGCGGCCGAACTGAAACTGCAAGCGCGGGTTATCGCTGTCGGCAGCCAGTGCAAAGGCGCAAGCGCGCAACGCGTCCCGAACGTTGACGAGCCCGTTGGTGACACCAGGCACCGCTCGCTGTGGATCGTTGGGATCGGCGGCGTAGAGATCGCAATCCGTGACCATCGACCGCATACCACGCTGCGTGTCGGGCAGGTTGCTCGGCCAAATTCGAAAGGTCTCGCTGACGGCGCGCTCGCCGGCCTGCTGAAACACGAACTCCTCGCTCCGCACGTTGTCGCCCACCTCGAGCGGCGCCGCGGCCGCGATCGAGGTAGAGGCCAAATTGCCGTTGACATAGAGCCCGCGCTTGGTCAGTGCAGCCACCTTAACTTGGCTCTTCTGCGTCGCCTCGATCGCGTACCGGCTGTTGGGAAAGACCTTCACAAATCGCTCAAAGTCCTCCGGATTCTGGCTGTCGCTGATGAAGGACCACAGCACCTCATCGATGGTTAGGCCGCTGCTCGCATCGGCAGCGTGCTCGGCTTCCGCAACCTGCTTGCCGGCGTCACCCTCGCGGAAGACGAATTTCGTTTCGATCGAGCCAGCGATCCAGGGAATCTGGGAGCCACCGGTTGCCTGGCGAACGTCGCCTCGCACCGTGCGGAACGTGTCGTAGACATCAAGATTGGGCATAGCCAGGGCGTTGGCGAGCGCCGACGAGTAGGGGCTGTTGATGCCCGTCCCGTCATAGGCGACCTCGCCGGCACTGGTAGCAAAGGCAACAAGCACCTGGCCGGTGCCGGCCTCGGTATAGGCGAGGCCTTGCTGCAACCCTTTCTCCTTGGCCGCTGGATTGTTGCGGCAGGCATCGAGGATGAAGACTTTCACACCGACCGGATCGTTCTTCACGATGTCGATCAGCTCGTTAAGCATCATGGCGTCGGCTGCGACCTCCTTGGCCGACGAGATCCGTGTATCGACGGGGAGAAGCAGGTTCTGGCCGTTATACTGTAGCGCATGGCCCGCGTAGTAGAAGACGGCTATGTCGGCGCCGATGAGATGCGCGCGTATCGCGTCCTTCAGGTCTTTCTCTGCCGATTTCTTGACATCGTAAAAGAGTAGGACGTCAAATTTGAGCTCGGTCAGGGTATTAGCGATTAGCTTGGCATCGTTACGGGGATTGGTAAGCGGGGCAAACGGATACTCGCTGTTGCCGACGACAATGGCCGCGCGCCGCTCGGCGTTGGCCTGGGCGATCCAAAATAGGCTAAAGGCGGCCAGAAGCGCGAACAGGAAGCCAAGCCTAAAATGTTTGGAAAAGCTGGTTCGCAACATGCCCTCACCGCTATCTTAACAAGAGAAGCATCTCAGCTAGTCATAGTCCAAACACAGACAGATTCCAACGATCGCACGCCGCTGGACATCGTCGGACCACGCCAAAGGTGGTCAAGCAGAAGAAGGTGGTCACTAAGAAATTGATCAAACCAGTTGGAGCGGCACCTCAAGCTGCGCCCCCCGTCATACCCACTGCCGGCGGTGGAGGTGGCGGAGGCGGAGGTGGCAGCGGCTGGGGAGGCTGACGCGCGGATCGCACTGCGTCAGAACCATAAGGGCGCACTCTCGGCCGACGGTTGTGCGGTAATTGTCCCTACTCTGCTGCTCAGTGCAGCTCTAACCGCTCGCCAAGCGCGGGCAAGTGCTCTATGCTCCCGCCACGTGCCGGTATCGAGATCGGGTTGTCCTGGCGGGGGCGTTCCATGTTCGAAGTCGTTGCATTCTGGCAGAAGCTGCGCGCCAAGGTTGCGGCTTTTGGCTTGATTCTTGCCGCACTGCTGAGCCTGCTGATCTTCGGATTGCAAACGGCAAGCGCCGCGCCGAACTGGACGCTCGATCCGTCCGCTTCGGTGCTCACCTACCAGTCGGTCAAGAAAAACACGATCGTCGAGACCAACAAGATCAGGAACATCACCGGCACGCTGAGTTCGGCGGGCGACGCCAAAATCAGCTTCGACCTTAATTCCGTCGACACGGGCGTCGACCTGCGCAATGTGCGCATGCGCTTCCTGTTCTTCGAGACATTCACCTATCCGACCGCCGAGGTGACGGCGAAGGTGGACCCCGCCGCGTTCGCGGACCTCGCGACCATGCGCCGGGTGAAGATGACCTTGCCGTTCCGCCTCAGCCTGCATGGCGTCGACAAGGATCTCGAGGCGAGTGTCGTCGTCACCATGATCAGCGACACGCAGGTCTCCGTCGCTTCGGAGGCGCCCGTCGCCGTCCATGTCGAGGATTTCGGGCTGTTGCCCAACATCGACAAATTGCAGCAGGCCGCCAATGTAACCAACATCGTGCCCACCGCTTCGGTGTCCTTCGATTTCGTCTTCAACGCCGAAGGCGCCAAGCCGGCCGCCGTGCAGACGGTCGCCGCTTCTACCACCGAGGTGGGTCCCGTCGCCACCGACGCGGCGAAAGCCAATTTCAGCGACGAGGAGTGCCTCAACCGCTTTGCCGTGCTTTCGCGCACCGGTGCCATTTATTTCCGCCAGGCAAGCGCAAGGCTCGACGCGAAGAGCCGCCCGCTGCTGGCCGAGGTCGAGGGCGTCGTCGGCAAATGCCCGACCCTCAAGGTCGAAGTGTCCGGCTACACCGATTCCGACGGATCGCCCGAAGCGAACAAGGCACTCTCCGAACGGCGCGCCCAGGCGGTCGCAGACGCGCTGGTCGCCGACGGCGTCCCGCGCAGCCAGATCAGTTCCGCCGGCTATGGCGAGGACAAGCCGGTCGCTGCCAACGACTCGCCCAAGAACAAGGCGCTCAACCGGCGGATCGAATTCTCCGCCACGAAGCTCGCCAACTGAGGTGGCGGTGAGTTCCGCTCCGATAGGCTTTTGCGTCGGCATGTTTCGCGCCGCCGGACTTGTGGCGCTTGCCTTGCTCTTGACGATGGCCGCCGCGAGCGCCGAGCGGCGAGTCGCGCTGGTGCTCGGCAACTCGCAATATCAGCACGCCGCACCGCTCGCCAATCCGGCGCGCGATGGCCAGGCCATGGCCGATCGGCTCAAGGACCTCGGCTTCGAGGTGGTCTCCGGCTTCGACCTCACCAAGCAGCAGACGCAGGCCACGGTCGCGCAATTTGCCAAGCAGGTGCGCGGTGCCGACATCGCGCTTTTCTTTTATGCCGGCCACGGCCTGCAGGTCTCGGGCAAGAACTATCTGCTGCCGGTTGACGCCGCCCTCGAGGACGAGACCTCGCTCGATTTCGAGGCCGTCTCGGTCGATTTCATCCTGCGGCAGATGTCGCGCGAGACCAGCATAAGGCTGGTCTTCCTGGACGCATGCCGGGACAATCCTCTGGCCGACGTGCTGGCGAAGAGCGCCGGCATAAAAGGCGCAAGCAGCGGTCTTGCGGAGATCCCGATCGAGAATGGCGGCGCCGGCACCCTGGTCGCTTTCGCCGCCAGCCCGAACCAACTTGCCTATGACGGATCGGGCGACCACTCGCCCTTCACCACGGCGCTGCTCCAGCATATCGGCGAAGCCAACGTCTCCGTCACCGAAGCCATGAACAGGGTGACCAGCGACGTCTTCAAGGCGACCGCCGGCAAGCAGCGCCCCTGGATCAACGTCTCGCTGACCACCGAGGTTGTGCTGCATAAGGTCGATCTCAATGCGCCGCTGATCGTCGGCGAGGCAAGCGCGCCGCAGGCCGAAGCCGGTTCCGAAACGCGCAACACGGGCGCGGCATCGGGCCAGACCGACGATCAGCTTGCGGTCAATGCGCTGCGCGAGAAGATCCCGAAACTGGCGACCGATGGGCCGATCTTTTTCGATCGCCCGGTCAAGTTCGGCGACGCGGCGATCGACGGCAAGAGCATAGCCCAGTTGATCAAGGGGGAGCCGCTTTTCAGCCCTGTCGAAGGCCTCGACAAATCGGTCTGGCAAGGGAAGCACTGCGATGGCTGTCACGAGTGGAACGAGACCCGCCTCTGCGATCAGGCGAAGAATTTCGCCGCCAACGACGTCTCCGTCCTGCGCCTGCAGCATCCGCTCGGCACCCGCTTTAAGGTCGCTTTGGCCAAGTGGGCGCAAGGCGGCTGCAAATGACCCTGGATTAGAAGCGTCTCGATCCTCTCCGACGGAAAGCCCCTAATACGCGTCGACCGATGGTCGCTGCGCTTCCATCTCCACCATCTGGATGCCCATCTCGACGAAGGCCGAAAGCACGGCAAAGCGGTCCGCAGTCGACACGCGCGCCAGCCCCGCCAGGATCCCGGCGTTGACGGCGTGGGCGGCGGGGAATCCGGTCGACAGCATATCGAAGGCCGGGTCGCGCCACGCCGCCGACAAGGCGATCCAGGCAGCCGGCGTGGCAGGCGACTGATCGACAGCGCTGCTGAGCGCCGCCCGATGGCGAGGACTGCCGGGCTCGCCCACCCAGTCGCTGACAAGCGCCAGCAGTTCGAGATCCCTTTCGGCAAGCAGCTCGGCAAGATGGCTCAGGCATTCATGCCCCCACCAGACCGCGGCGCGCTCGGGCAGCAGATAGGCGCAGAAGGTGACGGCTTCCTCCGGCACGCGCCCGGCGAGCAGCGCGCGGCAGAATTCCAGCGGAGGTTGGGCGGCGGCCGGCGACTTCATGTCCCGGGCTATCGCAGGACAGGCAAGAAACAGATCCCTTGCCGTTCTGTATCCGAGTTCATTGGCCATCGCTGCGACACCCCGAGCATCGGCACAAACAGCACTGAAACCCGCGGCCAAGCGCCGGTCAAGCCTCAACCTTATCAGGCGGCGGCCATCGGCAACGTGCGCTTGTTCACAGACAATCGCTTTGGGATTTGATATAGTCCGCGCCAGCGAAAACCCGCTCGAAACAGGTCAAAACAGGAGTGACGGTCATGCGGTGGGGCAGCTCAGCCTTGGCATTGGCGGCCGTGCTTTTTTCAACGCACGTCTACGCCGATCCGCTTCAGAAATCGGAAGACATCGTGAAGTTCTTCGCCAGCCAGGGTAATCTTGGCGCCTCACGCGGCATCTGCGTCGGCACTGAGGAAGAGTGCAAGAGCAAGGCCGAGAAGAACGAGGCGCCCCAGAAGGCCGGCCTCGACATGATGATCAACTTCGCCCTGGATTCGGCCCAGCTCGACCAGACCGCTCGCACGGAGCTGGACGAGTTCGCCAAGGCGCTGAAGGACAACAGGCTGAGCACGTTCAGCTTCGTCGTCGAGGGCCACACCGACGCGACCGGCACGGACAGCTACAACCAGGGCCTTTCGCAACGGAGGGCGCAATCGGTGGCGGCCTTCCTCGAAGCCAACGGCGTTGAGTCGGCGCGGCTCGAAGCGATCGGCCTCGGCAAGTCGCATCCGCGGGTCGCCAATCCATACGACCCGGTCAACCGCCGTGTGGAAATGCGCATCAGGACGGAATAGACGGGCCGCGGGCAAGCCGACCCGTCAACAGCGAAGCAGGTCAAGGGGAGCTCGGCCAAGCGCCGGCTCCCCTTTTGTTGCCGTCTGTTTCGACGCAATTCCAGGCGGAAAACCGCTTCACACTTTTCCTGGAATTGCTCAACGATCAATTCTTGATCGCGTTGCCGATCACAACGCCGCTGCCGAAGATCAGCGCCTTGGTCAGGAAGTCGTTGTTTTCTCTCGGCGGCGGCGCGTCCTCGCGAACCACGGTGTCGCTGTTGCGGCGGTGCTGAACGACCTGCGTCTGTTTCCGGCGCGGCTTTTGCTGCGCCGTCGGGTCCAACGTGCGGGTCTTCTGCACGACCTGCTTCCTGGTCGGCGCGGCGCGCGCCTGGTCGGCAGCGTTCCTGGCGCGCACGGCATCCATCATCGGGTCGGTCTGGATCACCAGCAGAGCCAGCTGTTCGCGCGTCAGATAGGTGGTTGAGGGCAGGCCGTTCTTGCCTTGCCAGACGCCGATCGCTTGGCGCGTCCTCGGGCCGATATTGCCGTCGACCTGGCCGAGCTCGTTGCCCAGCGCTTCGATACGCAATTGCAGGTCGATGCGGCCGTTGCGGTCGAGCCCGATGGCGCTTTCCGTCAGCTCGGTGCCTTGCGTCTTTCTCATCTCGTCGGTGATGCCGACCGAGGTGCGTACGGCCGAACCGGGATTGGCACTGGCATCGTCCGCGCCGAGCGCCGTCACCTGCTTGCTCGCCGCCGGATCCTTCAGCTGGTCGATGTTGAGCTTCGCCACCGTGGCGAAGCGGCCGTTCGGGAACTGGTCGAGATAGGCCTCGTAATAGGGGATGGCGTTCTTCTTCGAAGCCTCGTCCCAAAGCCGCTGCTCGACTTCCCAGGACGGCGGCTCGCTGGCCACGGGGGCAGGGGTTGCCGTCGCCTTGGCCGCGTCGGTCGCCGGCGTCGCGGCGGGCGAGGCTGTTTCTGCCACGGGCTTGCCGAGGAACACTTCTCGTCCGAGCGAGGCATTGTGCCATGGCCGCTGCCGGCCTTGCGTGGCTTCCGTCACCTCGCCGCGCACCCGCGTCAAGGCGCTCTGGATCTCGACGCCCGGTTCGGTCAGGTGCTTGGCCAGAGCCAGCGAATAGGGGCTGTCGACGCCGTTGCCGTCGAAGGCGATGGCGCCGGGGTCGGTCGCATAGGCGATCAGCACGCCGCCCGTGCCCATGCCGTCGGCCTTTGCATCGACCGGCGCGAGGCCGGCGCCGAGCGAGCGGCTCTTCGGCAGCGCCGCTGCCAGCGTGCGCGCCAGCGGATTGTCGCGGCAGGCGTCGAGGATGATGATGCCGACGGCGGGATCGGCCGGCAGCGCCGCCATGAATTCGTCGATCTGGACGGTACGCGTCTTGAGATAGGCCGGCGACGTCAGCTCGGCATCGACAGGGATGAGATAGTTCCTGCCGTCGACCTGCATGCCGTGCCCGGCATAGCAGATGACGGCGAGGTCGGCATTGTAGGACTCTTCGGTGAATTTGCTGATCAGGCTGTGCATGCCGGCATTGTCCTGGTCGACGCCTTCTATCACCTCGAAGCCGGCGTTGCGCAGCGTGGACGCGATGAGGCGGGCGTCGTTCGCCGGGTTGGGCAAAGCGACGGCATTGACATATTTGCTGTTGCCGATGACCAGCGCGACGCGCTTGCTGTCGGGCGTGGCGGCCTGGGCGCCGAACGCGGCGTGGAACAGCAGGATCAACCCGCCCAGAAGGATGGCGAACGCTTTCATGGGATCAGCCCTCCGCCCCCTGGGGCGCGTTATCGATGTCTGCGCATGCTGAATGTCGTAAGCGACAACGTCGCTTCTGCCAAAATCGTCCTTGAGCGTCTGTGATCTGGACCACAGATTTGGTTCACGAGGGCTCGAAATTTCCTCCGTGAGTATCTGCTAATCTACCATTGGCGAGCCTGAAAACCAATCGGCCCATCCAGCCATGCGAGGTTGGTGAACCGGCTAACCGGGTTCCAGCGTCTCCTCGAGGGAGCCTATCAGCGCGGTGATCGCCTGCTTGTATTTCTCGAATTCCGGCGACGTCTGCCGCACTTCGGTCGTGGTCGTCGTCGGCTGGCCCTGGCTGGTCGCCACGCGCGGCACTTTCTGCCCCATCTTCCGCTCGGCCCAGTCGACGACATAGCTCGCGGTCTTGCCGGCGAGGAACGGGTTGGCCTGGATGACGGCCGATCCGAGCACGGCGCTCAGCTGCGTCGAGCCGGGCGCCGCCAGAACCTGGGCTGCGCCTTCCATGCCGAGGAAATGGCACAGATAGAGGCGGCCGGCGGTGATCTGGTGGCCGCGGGCGCGTAGATAGGCCTCGCCCTCGCGCGCCAGGTTGCGCACCATTTCGCGCGACAGTGTCGCGTCGTAGCGAAGCGCAAGCAGATCGGCGGTCGACAGCGAGCGGGCGAGGTCGGGCCGATAGGTGTTCATCATCCGGATCCAGGTCTTGGAGATGAACTGGCCGGCACCGGTCGCCGAGGAAAGCGGGTTCTTGGCCCGCGCGCTGCCGCCGCTTTCGACATGCACGATCCGGTCCGTCAGCGTTTCGACGGCGGTATCGCCGGAACCGCCGGAGGCGACGGCAACGGCGGTGGCTACCGTGGTGACCGTCCCCAGCGGGTCGATCGCCTCGCCGTTCTGATAGAGCTCGAAATGCAGATGCGGGCCGGTCGAAAGCCCGGTGGTGCCGATATAGCCGATGACGTCGCCGGCCTTCACCTTGGTGCCGACGCCGCTCGCGATGGCGAATTTCTGCATATGCGCGTAGCGCGTCTCGCGGCCATTGGCATGCGTGATCTTCACCAGATTGCCATAGCTTCCGCCGTCGCCCTGGAAGGAGATCTCGCCGTCGAAGGCGGCCATGATCGGCGTGCCGACCGGCGCCGCCCAGTCGACGCCCTTGTGGATGCGGACCGTACCGAGAATCGGATGCTTGCGCGGGCCGAAGGTCGAGGTCATCACCCCGGCGACCGGCGTGACCATGCCGTTGGTGACGGTGAGCGACCGCACCTGGTCGTCGCCGGTCACGCAGGCATATTGGCCGTCGCTCTGCTGGAAGACAAAACAGTCGAGACTCCGGTCCGCGCCTTGGACGCCGACATAGAGCACCCTTCCCGAGATCTCGCCCTGGCCACGCGGCGTTTGCGAATAGATCAGCACCAGGCGCTGGTCCTCGCTGGCGAAGGCGTCGAGGTCCTGCCCGCGCGACAGATACATGATCGCCTCGCCGATGACGCTGGTCGGCACCTTGTTGCGCGCCGCGGTCGAATAGATCGCGTCGAGCAGGCGGTACTGGCGCTTGGGCCCACCCTGGTCGGAAGCGCCGGAATAGTTGAACAGGTCCTCGCGGACCCAGGGGTCGACGCCCGACACGAAGGCGCCGGCCGCATTGCGCGTCAACGTACCGACATAGACGTTCTTGGCGTAGACGGAGACCTGCATCAGCGACATGGTCGTCGTCTCGCGGTTCGGCCGGAACCCGCGCATGGCGACGACAAAGCCGGCCTCCAGCCCGTCGCGGTTGAACAGCGCCTTCAGCGCCTCGCCGGCGAGCTTGGCGTCATCGGCGGAGAAATGCGCGTCGAGCGCCACGCTGTCCAGGCTGCGGTCGTTGAGGATCTTCACGAACGTGTCCTCGGTCGCCTCGAAGCGCTGATATTCGCTAGTGACGGTCGCGACGGTCGTGTTGTTCTCGATCGCGGTTTTCTTGAAGGCGGGGAGTGCTGCCTCGCCCTGGTCGATGGTCTCGCCCCAGCCGGCTTCCGGATCGTCGGCGTCCGCCTTGAGCGCCGAGCCGGCGTCGCTGTCGTCCGGCGCCGCCTGCAGGTCATTCTGCAGGTCGCCTTGCGGATCGCCCTGCTGATCGTCCGGCGCGACGGCCGGAGCCGGCGGGGCCGGTTGCTGGTCGCCGGGCGCCGTCGCCGAGGGCCTGGGAGCGGCCTGCCGCTGCGCCTGGAAGAAGGCGAAATCCTCCTGCGTCGACGGGATCGTCGTCATGAACTTCTCGCTGGCGCTCAGCATCATGTCGGACAGGATCTCGATCTGCGGCGAGGCACCCGAGCTGTCGAGCTCGGCCGGGCGCGCGACGGTCTTGCCCTTCGTCGCGGTCTCGGCGTCGGGCGCCAGCGTGATCCACATCGGGTCGCCGGCAAGGTCGATGATCGCCGGCACATAGACCGACGCGTCGGGCGGCACGTCTTCCATGCCCTCGACCGGGTGCAGCTCCTCGTCCTCGTCGCCGAATGACCAATAGTCCCTGGTCAGGTACAAGCCGGTGGCCAAGGCAACGACGGCGAGCGTGGCAAAGCCGGCAAGAGCCCGGCGCCAGAGCCTGCGCCGCCGCTCGGCCAGCCGCGCCAGCTTCTTCTGTTTGAAGCTCGTGTCGATCGCGTGCGTCACGGGCTGTTTCCGGTCAGGAAATAGGTCCAGCGCACCTGCTCCTGCGTATCGACCTCGACGAAGCGCGCCGCGATATGGCCGCGCTGCCAGCACTCCTCTATGCCGCGGATCGAGAAGCGCCGCCGGTCGATGCACATCTCGGTCGACCCGTTGAGGATCGCGTGGCCGAAGACGTCCGTCGCGTAGAGATAGATGTAGCGGTTGGTCAGCTCCTCGCGGATGACGTTGACGCACTGGTTGGCGCCGATCGTCCACCAGCCGTCCGTCTGGTCGGCATTGTCGACCTTCTGTCCGACGGCGAGATTGACGACGTCGAGCGTCTGGTTGCAGACGGTGAATTCGGCATGCGCCTTGCCGGGCGAAAGCATCGAGAGCAGCGCCGCGCCGAGCGCGGCAAGTGCCACGCGTCCCGGAAACATCAATCGGAGCCGGCTACGCAGCTTGCGTGGCGAGGGCTGGTGCAAAGAACGCAAGGTGCGAAGATCCATCGGCGTTCATGCTATCCGCCAAGCCGGAAATACGTGGCCGTGGCGGAGAACTGCGAGCCGTCGGCCTCGATCTCCTCAAGGATCTTGGGCAACAGCTCCGAGGCCGGCGTCGGCCTCGAAAACATGGCGGCCTGGATGTCCTTGGGGCCGGTGATCACCAGCATGATCTGCGGCACCGCCTTGCCGGCCGCCTTGTCCGCGGCGGCGAGGCCGATCGGGATATTGAAGGTCACCTTGTCGGTTTGCGCCACCATGCGGTCGTCCAGATTGAAGGCGACGCCCTTATGGTCGATCAGCATGATGTTGGAGACGAGTCCCCCGCCCGTATAGAGCGCGCCGCTGACTGGCGCGCCATCCGGTATCGATGTCTTGTCGAGGACAAGCTGCGGCTTCGCGGCCGAGCTCCGGTCGAGAAAGCGAAGGAAAGTCGGCACGCCGCACTGGGAGAGCGTGATGAGGCGCACGCTGATGTCCGGCTCGATATGGAACCTGGACTGGAAATCGCCGAGCAATTGTTCGAAGGGCTGGACCGCCGTTCCGTAGCCCTCGATCGTGGGGGCGCCGCCGGGTCCAGATGTCACGTTGGCGTAAAAGCAATTGCCGCCGCTGAAATCGCGCACCCAGGAGCGCTGCTCGTTCCACTTGGCCATGTCGTCTTCCGCTGACGGAAGCGACGGCTTTTGCACATTGATGGCAACGTCGGTCTCGGGCTGCTTTGTCGCCGGCTGTTGCGGCTGCTGCGCTGGCCGGGTTGGCGCGGTCGGCGTTGCCGGCTGGCTGGCTGTCGGGGTCGACGCCTTGGGCGCGGATGGCGGAGGGGTCGGCTGCGTCGATGCCTCGCTTTGCGAAGCCGAGGGCGGGGATGCGTTCGGCTTGGGCAGCTTGGAAAGCTTGTCCACGAGGTCTTTCACGCTGAGCTTGGCTGCCGGCGGATTTGCTTCGGGCGCCGGCTTGTTCTCAGCTGCCTGGCTCGGTTCCGGCGCCTTGATCGCCGGCTCGCTAGCCGGGCGCGTCGGTTTCTGGCCCTCGATGGCCGTTGGCCCGGGAACCAGCGCAGGCGATTGTTGCGCCGAGGGCTGCACGGGCTTGGTCTCGACCTGAGGCGTCTGGATTTTGGCCTCGCTCTCCGGCCGAGTGGCTGGCTGCTCGACGGGTGTCTTGGCCTCCGCATCAGATTGGTCGGATGGCTTTGCCGTATCGGATTTCGGTGCTTCCGGCTGAGCCGCAGCCGGCGCCTGCGGCTGAGATTTCGGCGTCTCCGCTTGCTGCGCCTCGGCCACTGGTTTGGCGGTCTCGGCGACGGGCTTCGGAGTCAGCGGCTTGGTTGTCTCCTCGACCGGCGTGGGCGCCAGGACACCACCGAAATAGAGGCCCGCCGCCGCGAGAACAGCGAGCGCCGCGGCGCCGCCGGCGACGGCAGGCATGCGCGAAGGCTTTTTGGGCGCTGCCGGTGCGGGCGCGCTGGCGGGAGGGGCTGGCGGCGCGGGCCGTGGCTCCGACAGGTAGGCGGGGCGCACATGCTCGACGAAACGCGGCTCGCCGGAACGAGCCGGTGTCTGGGGCTTGGAGTCCGGCGGCGCCGTCCACCCGGCGCGTGGCAGGCCGGAGCGTTCGCGCGCGCCGAACGGCACCGGCGGCGGCAATGTCGGCTCGAGATCCTCGCCGCGCGTCGCCCTGGCGATCTCGGCCATGCTGGCCGGCCGGTCGCGCGGATCCGGCTGCAGCATGGCTTCGATCAATTCGTGGAAATCGGGATCGATATCCGACAGGTCCGGCACGGTCCGTCGTTTTTCGATGACCTCATATTGCGAGCCGCTCATGTCGAGCGGCTTGCCGCGCAGCGCCGCGGCCAGCACCAGGCCGAGGCTGTAGATATCCGATTGCTCGCTGACCTCGCCGCCATAGAGGCCGAGTTGTTCCGGCGAAACATAATTGTATTTTCCGGCGAATTTTCCTCCGATCAGCGTCTCGCCGCCGACGGTCGCCGAGCGCGCGATGCCGAAATCGATGATCTTGGCGCGCTCGACCCGGCCGCCGGGCAGGATGATGTTGTCCGGCGAGAGGTCGCGGTGCACCGCACCCGCCTGATGCACGGCGCTCAAGCCAGAGGCGAGGCGATGGCAAAGCCGGCGCACATCGTCGCTTGGCATCGGCCCGCGCCGCATCATGTCGAACAGCGACTGGCCGTCCACGAACTCCATCGCGAGATAGGGGCGGCCGATCCCCGGGTCGATGGTGAACACGTGGTAGCGCACCACCGCGTCATGCGAGAGATGGTTGAGGATCGACGCTTCCTTGCGGAACAGCGACAGGATCGTCTGGTCGCGGGCAAATTCGGGCAGCACGATCTTGATCGCCACATGATCGCCGGTCTGGATGTTGTGGCCGCGATAGACTTCGCCCATGCCGCCCGAGGCGATCCGCTCGTCGAGCTCGTAGATGCCGCTGAGCTGCGTGCCGACGCCGGCATAGGTGACGTTCGCCGAGATCCGGGTCTTGTCGTCGTCGCTCATCTGGCCAGGCCCTCCGCTGCGGACCAATCCGGATGGGACGCGCCGTTGCGCCCGGCGCCGATCTTCACAAGCACGATGGTCACATTGTCGGTACCGCCGCGCGCCAGCACCGTATCCAGGAGGGCCTGGCATGCCGCCCGCGGCGTGGCGGACCTGGCCGCGGCCTCGATCTCGGCGTCGCTGACATGCGCCGTCAGCCCGTCGGTGCCAAGGACGAAAACGTCACCCGGCATCAATTCGCCCTGCTGGAAATCGATCTCGAGCTCGTCGCTGACGCCGACCGCATGCGTGATCACATTGCGGCGAGGCCAGGTGCGCGCCTCCTCCGCGCTGATCATGCCGCGGTCGAGCAGTTCCTGCACCTCGGTGTGATCCTTCGAGACCTGGAAGATCGAGCCGTTGCGCACGAGATAGATGCGGCTGTCGCCGGCCCAGAGGCAGGCGAAGCGCCCATCCATGGCAAGCAGGGCGGCGAAAGTGGAGCCGATGGTGATGCCGCGCGATCGCGATATGCCCCGGATCTCGGCATTGGCGCGGCTGAGCCGGTCCTCGAAGCGGGCGCGAAGGTCCGGGGCCGAGCTCGCAATGCCGATCGTCGCCAGATGGTCGACGATACTGGCCGAGGCGACTTCGCCGGCCTCATGCCCGCCCATGCCGTCGGCCACCACCCAGAGCCCGGTCTGCGGTTCGATGAGGTAATTGTCCTCATTGTGGTCGCGCACGCAGCCCTTGTGGCTGACGCCGAAGCTGTCGATGGGAAGGGCGACAGTGCTCAATTTGCCACCAAGCGCTCAGCGAGCGTCCTCTGTGACCAGCCATGGGCCGCGTGCCCACGCCACTCTGCCACAAGCGTGTACATTAGAGTATCTAAATGAAGCCTCGATCTGGCCATCTCAAAACGCCTTCGGACAGCTGAAGCCTGACAAGGCTGGCAGGACGAGGGGATTGGCCCCAGAGCCGGCCTGGATCGTGTAAGCGACATCGCGTCCACCGATCACGAAACGCGCCTCGGTGCTGGCGCCGTCGCCGCTGATGGTCGCCCTGTCGAACAGTCGCTTCAACGCCCACGGCCCCTCGAATTTGAGCGCGGACTCGCGTCCCGGCATTTCCGGCATGAGGCTCAGGCTCGCCGATCCGGACGCGGCGCCGCTCGGCCATGTCACGATGCTCGGCGCGTTGCCTGCCTGCGCGCTCTGCACCGTCTGCCCGTCCACGTTGAGCACGGCGCTGTCGGCTTCGCTGTTCAGCGAGGTGGGTGTGAAGGTGATCGACACCAACGGTGTCGATCCGCCCGACGGGAAGTAGGCGGCGCGGATTTCCGCCGCCGCCTGGAATGCCTTCAAGGTCGATTTCGCCAGGTCCTTGCTGGAACGCGCATTCTGCTTCCAGCTCCATTCCTGCCCGGTCATGTCGATCAGCGGCGCAAGGTTCTGCGCGAAGAAACGGTCCATCAGGCCGCCAGGCGCGAACAGCTTGGCGAAATCCGCCATCGAAATGTCCTCGCTGCTGTCGCCGGCGAAGGGATAGCGGCCGTTGACCGCCTCCTCGCAGGGGCGCGTCACCGTCTGGTCGAGGGTCTGGTTGAGATTGGCGACCGAGGTCTCCGCGACATTGCCCTCGAATTCGTCCGCCGCCGCGTTGACCATGCGCGCCAGCGGCTTGGGCAGGCGCGAGACATTGGCGCGCAAGGTCGAGATCTGCAGCTGCAGATTGGCGTTGACGCGTTCGGTCTGCGTGGGGACATCGGCCGCGAGCTTCAGGCTCTGAAAAATGTCGTGGAAGTTCTGCGTCAGCGCATCGAGCGGCCGGCGGCCGGCGACGCCGCTGACCAAAGCCTGGAACGAGCGGAACTGCGCCTCGACGCTCGCGCCGGCGTTCTGCGCAACGGCGGAGCTTGCGCCCGCGCGGCTCTGCGACTTGCCGCCGGCGATCTGCAGGCCGATGCGGGCGAGGCCCTTGGCCATGCTCGCGGGATCCGGCTCAGCCGTCCCAGTGTCGCCCTCGCCGGCGGCAGCGTCCTTGGTCAACGCGGTCTCGTCGGCGATCGCCGTGAACAGCTGGTCGAGAGGCGAGTCCGGCGCGGCGAGGGCGGAAAGCGCGAGATATTGCGGCTTGTCCTTCAGCATCGCCTTGAGCTTCAGCTGGTCTAGCACGCCGTTCCAGGCGGCGGCGAATTCCTTGCCGTAGCGGTCGATGAGCTCGGGGCCGAGCTTGGGCAGGTCCTGGTCGATGCCGCCCTGTTCGCCGCCGCCGCCCAGCACCCATTGGTCGTCGACGAGCATCTGCGCGATGCGCGACAGCTGCGGCAGGAAGAAGCGATTGAACCCGGCACGCGTGTAAAGGCCGGGAACGCGGAGATCGGCAAGCTCGCTGCCGTCGATGCGCTCGAACAACAGCTGCGCTTCCGGACCGGCTTTCGCGGCGACGGAGAAATCCTGCAGCCTCGCCGCGTAGACCGCCGACTTGATCTGCGCCGAGGCGCGGTCGGCAAGACTCATGCGGCCGAGCGAGCGCTGCGCGGCCTCGACCAGCGGCTGGTTGAGCGCAAAGGTTGGATCATAGGCGTCGTCGAGCGCAAGCATGGCGCGCAGATGCTTTTCGAGCTGCGCGCGGCCTTCGCGGTTGTTCTCGCCGGGATAGCGGTTCTCCTCCCAGTCCTGCTTCATCCACGAGACGATCAGCTCGTCGTCGACCTTGGGCGCCTTGCCGCCCAGCATCAGGTAGATCTTGAGCGGCTCGTAGAGCGCTATCGGATCGGCCATCCTGGCCTGGATCGTCCGCTCGGTCTGCACCAGCAGGCGTGAGCGGAAGCTTCGCTCCAGCGCCTGCCGGTAGGAGGTCTTGGAGGCCGACAGCAGCCGCTCGCGCTGGCTGAGCCCGAACGTCTCCTCGATCGGCCTGCCCTGGTCGCCATTTTCGAAGCCCGCCGGCAGGTTGCGCAGCTGGTCGAGCGGACCGATGACGTTTTCGAGGTCGACGTCGGTCACCGTGGTGCTCTTCAACAGGCTGTCGGCGCTGTCGCGATAGTGCGCCATGGCTTGCCTTGTGGAGGCGATCAGCTCTCTGTTGGCGAGGAAGCTGAGGCCCAGCACGCCGAGCGCCGCCAAGGCTGCCAGCGCGATCGCGGCCAGGCCGCCGAACCTGGCGAGCCGGATGCGGCGCTCGGCCGCCCTATCGAACGAGACCCAGCCGGATTCCGGGAAAATCACCTTGGTCAGCAGGTCGTGCAGGAAGAAGCTCTTGCTGGCGCCGGAAAGATGCGCCTGCGAAGCGCTGCCGAAACTGCGGCCGATCGCGCCCAGCACCTGGTCGAAGGGCGTTCCTTCCTGCGTGCCCGACGAGAAATAGAGCCCGCGCAGGCTGACGTTGACCTGGCTGCGCGATGTGTCGAACAGGCTGCCGATGAACTGCGTTATCCGGTTCTTCAGCGCGCCGAACTGCGCCGGAAAGCCGAACAGCGCGATCCGCGCCACCGGGTCGGTCTCTTCCTGCAGGCGGTCGGCGACCTCTTCGGCGAGCCGCCTCGCCAGCCCCTCGAATTCCGCCGGCGCTTGGCCGGCCATATTCCTGGTGCGGTCAGCAGTCTGGAATGTCGCGCCCCACACCTTGCGCCGGCGCGCCTCGTCGAAATCGCCGAAATAATCCATGAAGCCGGCGACGAGATCGGCCTTGGTGAAGAGCAGATAGACCGGGAACTGGATCTTGAGCGTCTCGTGCAATTCGCGCAGGCGGCTTCTGATCTCGGTGACATGCGCGTCGAGCTGCCGGTCGTCGAAGCCGATGAGGTCGGCGAGGCTGATGGCGAGGATGACGCCGTTGATCGGTTGCCTGGTGCGGTGCTTCTTGAGCAATCCCAGGAAGGAGAGCCAGCTCGCTCTGTCGCGCTCGCGGTCGGACTCCTGCGTCGTGTAGCGGCCGGCCGTATCGATCAGCACCGCCTCGTCGGTGAACCACCAGTCGCAGGACCGCGTGCCGCCGACGCCGGCCACCGGCTGCGCGCTGCCAGAGCCGGCAAGCGGGAATTTCAGCCCGGAATTGACCAGGGCCGTCGTCTTGCCGGCGCCTGGCGGGCCGACGATGATGTACCAGGGAATGTCATAGAGGAAATTCCGCTTGCCGCTCGTCCGCTTCAGCGTTGCGATCGCTTCGCTCATGCGTGCTTCGAGCACCTGCGAATCGTCGTTGCGCTCGTCGGCGCGGGTGATGGCCGTTTCCAGCGCCTTTTGCGCCTTGCGCCGCTGCCAGAAGCGCATCCCGTAGAACAGCGCGAGCGCCGCAACGGTGACGCCAATGATCGTGGCCCTCAGCCACACAGGACCAAGCGGGCGCGTATCGGCGAAGCGGATCAGCGGTCCGGCGTACCAGATCGCCGCCGAGAAACCGGCAAGCGCAGCCAGGCTGAAGATCCGCAGCACCCAGCGCATCAGCCGCCGTTCTCCGCCGCGCTGGTCTGCAAGCTCTCCTGTTTCGGAATCATCACGTCGACGCGGCGGTTCTTGGCGCGGCCGTCCGCCGTGCCATTGTCGGCGATCGGTTCGTCCTCGCCCTTGCCGTCGGCACTGAGCCGCGAGGGGTCCTTCACCTGCTTGGCCATCATCGCCTGTACGGCCTTGGCGCGAGCGACCGAGAGGTCGAAATTCGATTTGAACTGGCTCGATTTCTTCGGCTTCACATTATCGGTGTGGCCGACGATCTGGATCGGCCCGGATTCGGCGTCAAGCGTGGTGGCGATGTCGGTCGCGATCGGCTGGAACTGCGGCTTCGGCTCCGCCTGGCCGGGCGCGAATAGAAGCTGGTTGTTGATCTCGATGACGATGAACGCGCCCTTCTCGCCGACGCTCAGTCCGCCGCCGGCGATCTCCTTGGCAAGGGTGGCGCGGATGCGGTCGATCTGAGCAGTGTCCGGAACCGCTGGCGGCGGCGGGGCGGCTTGCGCCGGCTCAGCGGGCGCCGCCACGCTGGCGCGCTCGATGGTGACGGGCGTCGACGGGTTGAGCGCCAGCAACTCTCCCGCCGTCGCGTCGCCTTCATCGGTGATCAGCACCCGCAGCCCGAAGAAGGCCGCCGTGACCAGCGTCGCCGCGGCAGCCGCGACCGCCCAGAGCGGCAGCCGCGCCCTCGGCTTCGGCAGCGTCGCCGCCATGCCTTGCCAGCGCGGCGAGATGTCTTCGCCGGCGCGCGGCTTGAAGTAGCGCAGCGTGTCATAGACGTCGCGCCGGACGCGTTCGAGCGTATCTCGTTCCTTGGCCAGCCCGCGATACTGGCCCTCGAAGCCGAGCGACAGGCAGGCATGCATCAGTTCGAGCAGGTCGTAATGCGCTTCCGGCGTGGCGAGGATGTTGTTGAGCGCTCCGTAGAAACCGGCGCCAGTCGGTTGGGTGTGAAAGAACCGCGCCACCAGGGCGTGCTGAAGCCAACTGTCCTTGCTCGGCCAGGGCAGATTGCCGACAAGGTCGTCGGCGGTTTCGCAAAGGGCGAATTTGGCGATCCGTGCATCTTCCTCGGCCACGCCTGCCTTTGCGATAGCAAGGTCAAAGGTCTCGATCGCGTCGGCGATGTGCTCCGCCAAGGGTGCGGCTTGCCGGTCGACCGGCATCAGCCGCAATTGGCCGAGCAGCATCAGCAGCGGCGCGGAGGCGGCAAGGATCGGATTGGCCGCGGCGTATTTCACGCCGGAGGCGGCGTCGAGCAGGGCATCCTGCTGCACCCCCGGCGCCGCATTCGCGGCTGTTCCCGGAGTCGGCCCCTGGAAGAGCACGGTTCCGGACGACCAGCCGGTAGGTATCTGCCGGCCGCCGCCGGGATCGAACACCGTCGCTTCGCGGGAAGGCGGTAGAGCTGGCCGCACGCTTTCCGGACCGGATCCCTCGGCAGCCGCAAGGGGTTTCTGCTTCGGCCGCGGCGCGCGGATGACGGTCTTGTCCGCCGGCCCGGAGGGGTGATCCTTCGAGCTCATCGGCGGCGCCCCGCCTTCAAGCCGCAACGGGCATGTTCTCGATCGGGGAAACGCGTTTCAGGCTGAACCTCGGCGGCGGGCCGCTTGGAAAGGCTCATCTCGCCGAAACATGACATCGCTGCACACGCCCCAAGCCTCGCCGCCTTGCCCGCCGGGCTGGCATCCTTGTGCATTCTAGTCGCCCGGATACCCAATTGAAACGGGGCCGCCGATTGAAATCCGGAAGCAGGATGATCGAACAGGCGGCTTCTTCTATGAGAACCGTCACATACAGCCGGCATCGGCCGTGCCCATCCGGGCTATTTCTGCTTGTCGGCCTTGGCGTAGGCTTCGGCGAAATAGGCCAGGAAGACATCCAGCATGCCGTTCTCATGCTTGTCTTCCATCGTCCGCCATGTCGCGACGAGCGCATCCCAGGCCTGGCTCTTCCTTGACGAGAAGGAAGCCGGCGGAATTTTCTTTGCGATCGCCTCAGGCGACAGGTCGTCGAGCAGCCGCGACAGCGCCGCCTGCATGGCGGCATAGGTTGCGATCTCATGGGCTTTCAGGTCGCGGAACGCATCCTCGATGCTGCGCCTGGCATCGAGGTAGCCCGCCCTACGCTTGGCGAACATGATCTCCAATATGTCGTCGGTGCCCGGCACGAATTTCAGCGGGTTGTTGTCTTCGGAGCCGATCATCGTGCGGTTCGCGCTCTTGGCGAGCACCTTTGCCGCCGCGCGCGCCTTCAGCAGCAGGGACAGTTGCTCGACCGTGATCCTCAGCACCGCGCCGATCTCGGCCGCGACGTCATGCGGATCGCGCGCCTGCAGCAATTCCGGCGCGATGCCGGCCGCTTTGGCGATCTCGCGCAATATAGCGTCCGCTTCCGCCGGCCGGCTGGCCGGGGCCGCCGGGCCGGCCTGCAGCGCCGAGGATGTCGACGCGGGCGCCGCTCCGGCCGGGCGCTGCTCGGCCGGATTGAAGAGCGGCTCGTGGCCGAAATCCAAGGGGCGGCCGGTCGATGACGGCAGCTCGCGCTGCGTCGACCCGGTCCTGGTCAGCGGATGTCCGGTCGCGGCTCTCTCATCTTCGATCGAAACGCCGACGACATAACGGCCGATCAGCAGCCGGTCGCCCTGTGCCAGCCGGTGCGGCCCTGCCATGCGCTGGCTCGAGCCATTGACGAAGGTGCCGTTGCGCGAGACATCGTAGAGCCAGAACGAGCCCGCCTGGTAGCGGATCTCGCAATGCCGGCCCGAGATGAATTTGTCCGGATCGGTCAGCGTCCAGTCGCAATTCTCGCGGCCGATCTCGAAGCTGCGGTCGCGGGCGGCATAGCTGGCGGCGGTGCCGGCCGGCAGCCTGTCGACATTGCTGATTTGGAGAGAGATGAACATCCGGAAGCGTCGCCGAACTTGGTCAACAAATGCTTATCTTGCGCGCAATTCCGGGCGGAAAACCGTTGAGCGCCCTTCCGGAATTGCTCTGCTATTCTAGCAGCTTGCAAGCCGAGCGGGAGAGGAGCGTTTCACACCGGCGCATGGGCGCGCTTCAGCCATCGCTATTATTTGGCCTCCCTCAAACTTGTGCTAGGCTGACGCGGATACGGTGCGGTGAACTCGAACGCTCCCGAACGTGATGCAGTTAATAGAGCGGGGGCTTCAAACCATCACACTGGCGGCCGCGTCGAGGAGGGGCACGACCCATGCCGAACGAACGTGCCACGGTTGTACAGACGCCGGCTGGCGCCGACCTGACCTTCACCCATCTCATCGGCCGCGATGAGATCAGCCGCTGTTTTGCCTATACCGTCGGTTTCGTCTCGAAGAACCGCGACATCGACCCGCTTAAGATGCTGGGCGGCGTCGTTTCGGTCGAGGGCGAGTCCGATCCGAAGCGCTGGTTCAGCGGCCTCGTGACGGATTTCAAGCTGACCCGCATCGAGGACCGGCTGGCTTTCTACGAGGCGACCGTCAGGCCGTGGCTCTGGTTCCTCGGCAACACCACCGATTGCCGCATCTTCCAGAACATGACGGCGGTGGAGATCGTTGAGAAGATCTTCTCGAAATATGGCATCGCCAAATTCGAGAAGCGGCTGCAGGGCTCCTATCCCCAGCGCGAATATTGCGTGCAGTATGACGAGAGCGATCTCGACTTCGTGCAGCGGCTGCTCGAGCACGAAGGCATCTTCTATTTCTTCGAGCATGACGAGGGCAAGCACACGCTCATCCTCTGCGACGCGATGAGCAAGCTGAAGCCGGCGCCCGGTTACGAGAAGGTGCTCTACAATTTCGAGGGCCAGGCGTCGCGGCGCGATGTCGAATACATCACCGAATGGATACCTGGCAGCGCGGTGCGGCCGGGCGCCTATGCCCACACCGACTATGATTTCGAGAAGCCCGGCGCCGACCTGATGGCGAAATCCGCCCAGCCTTTCGCCCACAAGGAAGCCTCCGGCGAGCACTATCGCCAGCCAGGCGCGCATCTCGATGTCGGGCGCGGCGACAAGATCGCCGGGATCCGCCGCGAGGAGCTTCAGGCCGTCCATCAGCACAGCACGGCGGTTGGCACCGTGCGCGGCCTGTTCTCCGGCTGCAAGTTCACGCTGGAGAGCTTTCCGCGCGACGACCAGAACCAGGACTATCTGGTGGTCAGCGCCGAATACCGGCTGTTCGACCCAGGCTACCGGACCCAAAACGAGGCTCACAACGAGAATTTCAAGGTGGTGCTGGGCGTGGCGCCGACCAAGCTGCCTTACCGCCCACCGCGCATCACGCCGCGGCCGATCATGCGCGGCCCGCAGACCGCGACCGTCGTCGGCCCCTCGGGCGAGGAAATCTTCACCGACAAATATGCCCGTGTGAAGGTGCAGTTCCACTGGGACCGGCTCGGCAAGAAGGATCAGAACTCGTCCTGCTTCGTGCGCGTGTCGCAGACCTGGGCCGGCAGCAACTGGGGTTTCATCCAGATCCCGCGCATCGGCCAGGAGGTCATCGTCGATTTCATCGAGGGCGACCCGGACCTGCCGATCATCACCGGCCGCGTCTACAACGCCTCGCAGATGCCGCCCTACGGGCTGCCGGGCAATGCCACGCAGTCGGGCTGGAAGTCCAACTCCTCGAAGGGCGGCGGCGGTTACAACGAGCTGATGTTCGAGGACAAGGCCGGCTCCGAATTGGTCAATTTCCAGGCCCAGAAGGACCACCACCTGCTGATCAAGCACGACCGCAACAAGACGGTCCAGCACGACCAGTCCGACCGCATCGACCACGACGCCAAACACTCGGTCGGCCACAACCTCGACGAGGACGTGGGCAACAACAAGACGGTCAAGATCGGCGTCGACCAGACCACGAATATCGGGTCGAACGATACCGAGACGGTGGGCGCGAACCGCAAGCTGACGGTGATGGCGAATGAGACGATCCACGTCGTCGCCAACTCGACCGAGAACATCGACGCCAACCATTCGCAGACCGTGGGTCTCAACCAGACGGTCACGGTGGGTATCGCGCGCGTCGACACCGTAGGGGCCGCCGAAGCGAGGACAGTGGGCGCGTCTCAGACTAATACGATTGGCGTAACACGATCCGTCAGTGTCGGCACCAATCAGAGTCACGATGTCGGGGCCGATGACAGCTGGAACGTCGGAGCCGGGCAGACCGTCAACATAGCCGCCGATCAAAGCGTGACGATCGGGAGCGCTCAGAACTTCAGCGTTGGGGCGGCGCGTAGCGCCAGCATCGCGGCGGACGACTCGACGAGTGTAGGAGGCGCTCATGCGCTGGACATCGCCAAGAGCAGTTCGATCAGCGTCGGCAAGGACAGCACGATCGATGTCGGCAAGAAGCTGGTGATCAATGCCGGCGATGAGATACTCATCCAGACCGGATCCGCGAAGATCATAATGAAGAAGGACGGCACGATCGCGATCGAAGGCAAGGATATCTCGGTGAAGGCGTCGGGCAAGATCAGCATCAAGGCTTCCAGCGACATCACGATGAAGGGTTCAAAAATTAGCGAGAATTAGGGTGCAGCGATGAGCGAAGTTCGCGAACGCATTGACGGTGTGGTGATTGGTATCTTTCTCGGTTTCGACGACGCTGCAGCGCCGCTGGTTGTGTTTCCCGGTAATCCGCAAGAGACGGCCTTGTCTGCGCGCAGCCTGACCGAACTAACGGCTGATATGATCGGCTCGGAGGTGGCATTGCTGTTCCAGGAAGGCGACGCAATGAGGCCGCTGATTGTCGGCCGCATCGTCGATCCGGCGCGCAAGACCAATTCGCCGCAGATCGTGCGTGACGGCGAGCGCGTTCGTATTGTCGGCGACGAGCGCATCGAATTGCGTTGCGGCAAGGCGACGATCCTCATGGAACGGGACGGCCGCATCACAATCCGCGGCACCTACGTGACCAGCCAGGCGAGCGCCGCCAACCGCATCCGCGGCGGCTCGATCGATCTCAACTGATGTCGACCGAAGTTCGGAATCAAAAACCCAAAAGCCTGCCGGAACGGCCAATCGTGCCGGACGTCGTCCGGCAGCACGCCGAGCAGGCCGCGTTCTTCTGGGCGCAACGCGACACGCTGATGGAAGATGATCCACCGAATCTCAATGTCGTCGCCGGCGTCGACCGGCGCCTGGAAGCTAATCTTGACGGTTTACGCATCGCTGGTCCGGCCGCTTGGCCGTTCGTCGTCGCGGCCTATGAGGATTTCCCGGAAAAAGGCGAGCTGTTCCTTTATGCATGGATGGCGATCGAGCAGAACGACGCGCGTCGCGTGGCCGAGGCGGTCGAGTTGGGCCGTCAAAGGGACGACCCGCGAGGTCTGGTCGGTGCGTTGGCGTGGCATAAGCCCGCAACGATAGCCCCGCTGGTGCGGCACTGGATCGGGGCGCCGGACGCGTTCAAGCGATTTCTCGGCGTGTCGGCCTGCCTCGGGCATGATGTCGACCCGAAGCAGATGCTGGCGCGGCTTGTCCGCGATCCCGATGCCCGGGCTCGCGCCGCCAGCCTGCGTCTTGCCGGCAGGTTGAAGCGCGCCGACCTTGCGCCGGAGCTGCGGACGGCGCTGGAGGATAGCTATGACCAGTCGCGGTTCTGGGCCGCCTGGGCACTGGGTGAATTAGGCTCCGGCGATCTGGCCAGTTGAGAACTGCGCAAGGTGGCGGTCGCCGGCGGCCCTGACGCAGTGACCGCCCTGCGCGCTGCGATCAGGGCCGCGCCCGACAAGGATGTGCGTGCCTGGATGGGCGGATTGCTCAAATCGCCTGAAACCGCGTCTCTGGCCGTACGCGGAGCGGGAATGTTGGGCGACCGCACGATTGTTCACTGGTTGCTGCATCAAATGCGCAATCCAGCGCTGGCTGTTGCGGCGGGTGCGGCCCTCCTGGAACTGTTTCCCGAGGCGCGCGAAGCGGATTTGTTCACCACGGAGCCGAGCCAAGCCGGCAAGGTGTTCGAGGATCATTTCGGAGACGATGGCGCGAAGGTGCCGTTCGCGGACAAGGTGAAGGAATGGATGAAGGCCAAAGAGCTTCTCACGTAATGACGATACGCAGAACCTCCGGCGCTTTGTCCTTCACCGAAAAGAGAGAATTGCACAACCCATAAAGCGCTTCGCGATGGCAGTAGAAATTGCGGAATCCGATCTGCAGTTCCGCTTCGAAAAAGTCCAGTGCCCCGTCATATTCGAGGCTGCAGAAATCCGGGCGATGCGGCGGTGCCGGATAGCAGCCTATCGCGGAGGCGGCAATCCAGTCTTCGATCTTGAGGCGAAGGGCTTCCCTTTGCGCAACAGTGGGGTCGGAAGCGAAATATGCAGTGACGACGATATCATCGGACAAGTCCGGTGAAATTTCTGCCCTTGAAGCCTTGCTCGTAAATATGGCGGGGTAAATCCCTTGATCCGCATTGGTAGCGGGCAATGCAATTTGCGCCCGCTCGTCGGATCCACCCTTGATTGTAACCATACTGACCGGAAAATCCGAATGGGTGACCAGAAAGAGCTGGGAGAGAATGGCGATAGACCGCTCGTCCACGCAGATGTTTGATAGCTTCCAGGTTGCGTTCCAACCTGCGCCACCAAAGAAGTCGACCGCGGAGACTGTCGAGTCCCAAGGTGCAATGGCGGCACCTGACAAGGCGCCCGAGACGGCCAGGTGAAAAAATGCCGTTACCAAGGACTCGGCATTCTTTGTCCCGTCGGCGTTGATCTCACCTGCGAATGACACGGTGACGAAGACGTTCCGACCGAGGCCCATCACGGGCAGGGGGCTGTGGTACACCGCGTATGGCAGTGCATATGGGGTTGCGATCATGGGGTACTCATTTCACCAGCCACGCTTAGGAAGCGGCGCTCCCAACGGTCGACAAAATCCAGTCGGTCCGAAAGAAGCATCTTGAGATTTCTGTCGCCGAAGAAACTTATCGGCTCCAGTATCTTGGCCACCCATTGAAGGTTGGTGGCCTCAACCCCTCTGTTGGTGTCTCCCACCTCTGGTATCTCGGAAGCGACGATCATCCAGCCATTCTTGGTAGGTGCCACTGTGGCCCCTTGCGGAAGATTTCCGGCCGATGAAAGTCCGATTTCGGCGGCTTTTTCTTTGCTTAGGAGCGTCAGCCATCGAGCCCCTCGGCTACCCCTGCCAACGAAATAGCTCGTCGTCGCATTGTTGGGCACATCGAAGCCCTTATGCCGCATAGCCAGCGGACCAATGATCGCGCCAGCCTCGACTTTTGCCGCGTCGTCGCCGAACACCAATCCGGGAGATGCATAGCCCGTATCGTAGGGGAAATGCTCTGAAATCTCGCGAAAGGTCTGCGCCATGGAACGCCAGCCCTGCGCATCGTCGGGCACCGGCACCATCAGCTCAATCAAACTCGTCTTGGTGTTGTTGGAATCGGCCGCCTCACGATTGACCAGCCACCGCATTCTATAATCGGGGGCATATGGTTGCGGCCCCTGATATCGGAAGCCTGTAAGTCCGACTTCGGCTGTCGAACGAATTTCTCGCTGCAGCCTCGCCATCGTAAGTTTGTTCACTTTGGTGATTGTAGATGCATTCTTGCCGACCAGCGCCCATCCCAGCGCCTTACCGGCGTAGTTGTTCCATTTTTCCAGAAGCCAAAGACCGGGGTCGATCAAGTCTTCGGAATTTCCTTTGCAAAATAGCGCAAAAACAAGATTCACGCGAACATAGTCTGCGTTGCTCTCAGAGGAGGATAGGTTCCTAATAACATCATTCAGCATGCTCTACCGTCCTTGTGAATTACCTTCGGCTCGCACCCAACGGCATTGATATATTTATCTGCTTGTCCGTCGCTCAGAAACCGGCTGAGAGGTTTCGGCTTTCCTCTTTGCGGCCCCCTCTTGTGCGTGTCATAGGTAGGCTCGCAGTTGAATTTGAAATCATAGGCCTCCACCGCATTGTGCGGCCCTGGCGGCGGAGGCGGACTACTGACGACGACGTCGGCCTTGAAGCCTGCGCCGCCCTCCGAGAAATAAGTGCTTTTCCACACGCCGGCAGTGCTTTCGCCTGCGTCTTTGGCGGCGTTGTATGCGTTGTTCGCCGCCGATCGGGCGTTTGCGTCGGCCTCGGGACTGCTAGGTCTTCCATTGCGATCGTAGGGCACTTCACTATCGATCGTCGGATCAGCGTCGGGGTTCTTCTCCTTCCATTTTTTGATCTCGTTCTCGCAACATTTATGCTTTTTAGTTCCTAGAGCGGTGCAGTCGGCACCGCTTGGTGCAGGTGGGCAAAACTTTTTTGTCCCGTCCGGTTTCTTCTCATCATTGTTGACATCCTTGTTGCATTTTTCTGCGATCTCTTTGAGGCCGGGCGCCGGATTCAGCGGGTCGAGATCTCCCGCCAGATCCACGGTGTTCTTGTCATTGTGGAATTTCTTATCTGTGTGGCGGCAAGCGTTCTTGCCATCCATTTTAACGTCGAACGAGTAAGTGATCCAATCCGTCGCCTTCTTGAAAACATTCGATTTAACGCCGCCGACCGTGCCCGGTTCGTCGCCCGAACTCATTCCGTATTGGGAGCCTTTGATAGCGATCATCTTGCCGCCCTTGGCAAAGACCGTGGTTGTGCCATCCTTGAGTGTGCTCTGGTTGGCGATGTTGGGGTAAGGCAAAGGGATTGGTCCACCGGGACTGGGCGTCTTGCAGACATCCGGTATCGTTGCGATCGACACTCCGATCGTCCCTTTATAGGTCAGACCGAGGCTGTTGACGACGATGTGGGTAGGCATCAGGCGCTCCTTCTCGGGCCACCCAACAAGGTGGCTGCCCGCGCGCCATATTCGGAGCCGGCCCAGATCAGCGATAGCGGCCCATTTTGATAACCGCGCGTTTCTGCCTCGGCGACGAGGCTGACGAAGAGCGGCCCTGACGCGGCGCCGACATCGCCCCAACAGTCGGCCGGCGTCTCGAAATCGGCAGCATCCTTGAAGCGGCCAGGATTGCGCAGGACAGCGAAACCATACTCATTGCCGCGATAGCGTTCGCCGTTCATGTCGCAAATGATACGATCGACCGGATCAACTGGCGCGTCTTCGAACAGACAACGGAAGGCCGCACCCAGCCCTTCGCCGAGCACGACGGTCTCGGTCTTGATCCTGTTTTCTTCGCTTGCCGTGGAGACACCCACGATTTCGAGCAAAGGCTTCAACCCATACGCGCGTGCTGTCGTCAATTTCGTCAGCAGGCAGAATCCCGCTGCCTCGCCAGGGCAGAAGCCATAGATGTTGCCCTCAGAATGGAGTTGCTCGTTTTTGTCCAGCCACTCCAGAGTCTCCGGCTCGAGATAGGTATCGACCCCGCCTGCCAGGCAGAATCGAGCTTTCCCCTCACGCAGCGTTTTACACGCATGATAAATCGCGAGCAGCCCGCCGGCGTGACCGCCGGCCGTCGATCCACCACCTTCGAGGACGACTTGCTGGGATAACCGACTGCGCAATTTGGTGTTGACCTGCACAGCGAAACCCACGGGCTGTCCCGGCCGTGCTTCACCGGTCGAGAGGATGAGCGAAACCTCGGTCGGCAGCGTTGAAGCCATCAATGGCCGCAATGCGTCCTGTGCCGGCGAAACAGCGATTTCTACCGCACGCTCTGCGCCAGGAAGCGTTACATCGATGCCGATGTCGCGCGTCACCTTCATCGGCTCGCCGAAGCGATCGATCATGTAGGGATGGTCCTGAATTGCCGAGATGCCGGCGCGGACCGCGGCCGCGCTCGATGCCGCGTCAAAACCCAGCGGTGTACGGGCTCCAACGCCAACGACGACGATTGTGTCACGGTAGGTCATCATTGCTGTCCTTCCGCCAGCCATACACCTGTCGCCGCGATTTTTGGCGAAATGCCAATACGCTTTCTGATGCTCAAGCTCGTCATCTTCAGACGCTCTTCGTCATAGGGCACCGGCAGAGTCGACATCCAGGTGATCGAGAACTGTCTGAGATCGGGCTTGATGCGCAGGGTGTGGATGGCGGCTTCGCCGTTCTTGCGGTCCGGCCGATTGTAGAACTCGGTCGTCATGTCGAAGGTGATGCGCGGCAGCAGGAACTGCAGGAATCCGTCGGAGGTGAAATTCCCGAGCCGCACCTCTTCGTAGCCGATGAGCGGTGCCTTAGTCTGCTGGTCCTCCGGCGCGCATTGGTAGTACATGCGGCTGAAATCGAGAGGCAGAAGCGGATCGCGGGTTTTCTCCCACTCCTCGCCGTATGTGCCCGCATATTTCATGCGTGGCAGCCAGTGTCGAGCCACCGGGCCGAAGCCAGCGGGCTTGCCGCTTCTGTGATCACGATAGGGTGCATCCGGATACTGAAAATTGGGTCCGGTCCTGCCAATCAACCGCTGAGGATCGACGGCAAATCCGGTGCCGACAGGATTGCGCTGATCCCAATCCGGTTTCGATGCCTCCCTATCCGTGCCACCATACGTTCGGCGCCAACTGATCGGTATTTTCGTGAATGGCTCCGCCCGGCTCATTCGCACCGACACTGGGCCAGGCATGAACACACGATCACCTACCACGTTGAGGGTCTTGTCCAGATCGCCGACCTTTATGCGTGCCATACTCTCAACATTCGGGTGGCCACCAGGCGCGTAGACATGTCCTTCAACCAGAATGTCGGTATGCTTTTTCTCGAGATTGAGATCGGTCTCGTCGAGCAGTTCGTTCGGGTCGGCGCCATAGACCGGGGCCAGGTTCACAGGAGTCTGGTCCTTCAAGAGACGCTGTTTGCCGTCAGGGCCAATCTCAAACGACGCTTTGATCGCAATCAGCCAAACCTCGTGGCCGCGCTCGTCACGCGTCCAGCTTTCCTGGGCAGCGAATGGCGTATCGTTGGACAGTATCCACATTTAGGCAACGCGTCCCTAGGTAGCCACCGAGCCTCAAGCACCTTCAAAAGAAGCAGTTTTGGAAAACATCCTCTGTGCTCGATTTCACTTGCATCAGCTGGTCTCCCAACTAGCCGCGAAGATCTGCTCGAGCGTCGGCTGCGGTGCCTGCGGATCGACGTCGAAAATATCCGTATGCGCGGTCCACATGACGAGACCGTCGATGACTTCGCTCTCGCCGTCGACAGATGGCACGGGCAGACCGCCCAGCGCCGCGTCGAGCTCGTCGGGCGTCAACTCTCCACCTTGCGCGGCAAGCGCCGCATTCTCGACCCCTTCGAACCACGCGTCTGCGTAAGCCAGCTTGAGGGGTGCTTCCGACAGCCTTGCGACGACGCTCAACGGAAATTGCCGGCCAACCCGGTCGGCGCTTTGCAGCACGATGCCCGCCGAAGCGCCGAAGGAAGCGGTGCCGGCCAGAAAGCGCAAGGCCGTGCCTGTCGGCCAGGTTTCTACCCCGAACAGCGGCACGATGTGCTGCGCCAGCCAGCGGTCCCACACGCGCACGAAATCGCCCGGCACCCTGCGCGTCACGAAATCGCCGGCGGCGGGCATCTTGCCGTAGAAGCCGGGCAGGATCAGATCTGCGGCGGACATGTGAACTTCTTGAACATCTCTAACGTGTAGGGGTTCTCGACGCTGGCCGCCTTGAGCTCGAAATCGGCCCACATTCCCTTCGTGCCGAGCCGCAGGCTGTAGACGTCGGTGAGCTTGGTTGCGTTGAAGCGGCCGCCGCGCAGCATTCTGAGCCACGCCCAGCTGCCGGTCTCGTTGAGCATCACTTCGGGCGAGCCGTCGACCGGCTGGAAGGCGAGCGAGATCACGCCTGTGCCGTCCTTGCCCGGCCATGTCATCGGCTGCGGCCTCGTCGCGTTGTTGTAATAGACGAGGTTCTGGCCATCGAGGTTGAGCGTCACCCGCGTCACGTTGGGCGACAGGTCCTTCGGCTCCAGCGTGAAATTCATCACCGGTCCTGTGCCGCCTGGGAAGAGATCGTCGCGGATGTGGCGCGCCTGCTCGAAGGCTGCCAGCGCCGCCGGATCGAGGCCGAAATCGGCGCGCCATTTCCACGGCTCGCTGGCGGTGTCGACATAGTTGATCAGATGGTCGTTGGTGAAGGCGTCGATCAGGCCGGTCGGCCCGAACAGGCGCTGGAAGTCGCGCACATTGACGTCGACGGCGCTGTCCGGGCTGAATGGATAGCGGTTGTTGAGCGCCGCCTGGCAGAAGGGCAGGATGTCGGCGCGCCAGATGGCGTTGAGCTCATTGGTGACCGCCTTTTGCGACAGGCCGCTGGTGTCGCCGGCAATGCCGCCCAGCCAGTCGTTGATCGGCGAGGGCAGGATCTGCGCTTGTCTCGCGACCGCGCCCGTCAGTTCGGCCAGCCCGCCCTGCTTCTTGATGGCGTCCTGCGGATCGGGGTTGGCGGTCACGGTCTGCAGCACGTTTGACAGCGCCGTCAGCGCCACCACGGCGGCATCGAGCGCCGGCGGCTGGCCGTCGACCTGGGCGATCGTGCCCTTTAGCGGCTTGAAATGCTCGGCCACCAGGCTGCCGGTCATGTCGACCTGATCGGCCGAGCCCGCGCGCGGCAACAGTTTCGCTCCCGTCTTCACCACCTTGCCCAATTTGCCGAGCTTGCTGAGCAGCTTCGAACCGGTCTTGGCGGCGCCGCCGCTCTTGTCGTCGGCCGCCGCGTCGTCGGAGCGGGTGAGGTCCGTTTCTTGCACCACCGCGGTCAGCAGGCGCTTCAGCGCGGAGTCGGCGCTGGAAAGATCCTTGAGGTTCTCGCTGGCGACGTTGAGATCGGTCAGCGGCGCCAGCCGCATGTCGCGCAGGAAGGAATCCCACTGCGCGATATAGTCGTCGTAATAGAGCTTCAGGATATCTTCCGACAGCGCGGAGACCGACGTCTCCGAATTCTCCGAGCAGCCGCCGGCAAACACCGCCCGGTCGAGCGCCGCCTGGCCGGCGACATCCTCGACCCGGTCGAGGATCGCATCATGGAAGCCGGCATAGGTGTAAGGGCCTGGAACGCCGACACGCAGCGTCTTGTCGGAGCGGCGCGCGAACACCTTGGCGCCGTTCGGTCCGGCGAAATTGGCCGGCACCCATTCCTTGACCGCCGCCACTTCCGGGTCGGCCAGCAACTGCTTATAGGCGCGCTCCGGCAGCGAGATCGTACACACCGTCTTCAGCGCCTCGGCGACCAGCTCCTTGTCCGGCGCGATGTAGCTGTCGTCGACCGCCATGCGGCGGATCGCGGCAAGCTGGTGCTCTTCGGCGTCCGCGGTCGGGAAGGGCGGCGCGGGCGCGAATTGCGGCAGGCTGTTCACCCACCAATTCTGCACGAAATCGGTGTCCATCTGCGACAGGCCGGTCATCATGCGGTAGGTCTTCAGCGCGCCGAGCATGAAATCCGGGTCGCGGATCTGCCGCCACATCGTGGCTTCGAGCAACGCGACCATATGCGGCTCGAGCACGTTGCGCAGCGCATGGTCGTAAGTGTCGGTCTGCGCCCGCACCAGCTCGGCCGAGGCGGTCGGTCCGAGCAGATTGTGGACGGCATCCGGCGGCGCGGTGCGGGCAGCTGCCACCGCGTCCATCGCCGCCAGCGCACCGTCCATGGTCGGCTGCTCGACCGCGGCCGGCATGGCGGCGACGTCGGTCAGAGGCTGCTGCAATGCCTCGAACTGACCGGCCTGTTCGGTGATCGCGTTGCGGTTGTCGAGATAGGACCAGGTGAACAGTCCGCCCGCGAGCAGGGCTGCAAGAGCGCAGGCGGCCGCAGCTCCGCGCCAGATCCAGGCGCGGCGGCGCTGCGCCAGCGGATCGAACGTGCCGAGGCCGGCCTCCTTGAAGATAACTTCGGTGAGCAGATTGCGCAGGAAGAAGCTGCGCTTCTCGACACGCGCCGCCGGCATAGCGCGGCGCGGCGGCAGGCCGAAGGATGAGGACAGCGCCGCGGTCAGCCGGTCGATCGGCGCGCCTTCCTGTGTCGCCGAGGTCAGGTAGAGGCCGCGCAGCCAGGCGGCTTCCTCGTAACGGCTCTCGCCGAACATCGCCTCGACCAGCACCTGGATCGGCTCCGACAGGCTGGCGAGTTGCGCCGGGAAACGGAAGATCTCGGCGCGCTGGCCGAGCTTGTCCTCGTCCTCGAGCCGCGGCACCAGCCGCCGCTCCAGCTCGGAGGCGAGCCTGGCAAGCTCCGTCTGGATGGTGCCGGCGTTGACGCGGGCGTCGAGCGGAAAAGTCGTGCCCCACACCTGCTCGCGCGCCGTCGTCGACAGGCCGCCGAAGAAGGCTTCGAAGCCTTTGATCAGATCGGCCTTGGTCAGCATCAGATAGACGGGCAGGCGGATCTCCAGCCGGTCGTTCAGCTCCGCCAGCCGGCGGCGGATTTTCCGGCCATGCGCCTTGATCGCCTCGTCGCCCTCGGACAGCGCGTCAATCGACAACGCGACGATGACGCCGTTGAGCGCACGGCGGCCCCGGTGCTTTTTGAGCAGGTCGAGGAAGCCCAGCCACTCCGCCGCGTCGACATCCGGCTGGCTCTCCTGCTGGACGTAGCGGCCGGCGGTGTCGATCAGCACCGCGTTCTCGGAAAAGAACCAGTCGCAATTGCGCGTGCCGCCGACGCCCTGCAGGTCGTCGGTCAGGTCGATCGGGAAATTGAGGCCCGACTGGCGCAGTGCCGTGGTCTTGCCGGTGGCCGGCGGACCGACGATCACATACCAGGGCATCTCGCGCAGAAATTTCCGGCCGCCGAGCTTGCGCCGCTTGAGCTCGGCCATCACCTCACCGAACTTGGCGCCGACGGCCGCGACGCTCTCCTCTCCAGGCGTGAGCTGCTTTTCCTGAACAGGCGCCGCGATCTCGGCGACGAACATGCGGTTGGCGCGGATCGCGCGGCGCTGCGCGATGATCAGCCAGATCAGCCACAGGATGATCAGCCCGGCGATGATGGCGATGCGCACATTGTCGGATTCGAACGGCGCGTAAGGGCCGACCTGCACGATCGGCCCGAACACCCAGATCAGCAGCGAGAGCAGCGCGATGCCGATCAGCGTCCACAGGAAACGCGAGGTAATGACGGCCCAGAGGAAGCGCAGGATGAACATCTCAGAGCCTCTTCTCGACCAGGACCTCGACGCGCCGGTTGAGCGCGCGGCCCTCGCGCGTCGAATTGTCGGCTACCGGATCGGTTTCGGCGCGGCCTTCGGATGAGATGCTCTCTGGCGGCACACCCGCCTGCACCAGAAGCTTGGCTATGGTCTCGGCGCGCGCTTCCGACAGGCGCTGGTTGCTGGCCAGCGGGTTCGACTTCTGCAGGCGCACATTGTCGGTATGGCCGACGACCGTGATCTTTCCGATCAGCTCCTTGTTGTCGAGGATCACCTTGGCGATAGATTGGATCAGCGGCTCGTAACCCTCGGTCAGCGTCGGGCGCGACGACTGGAACAGCTCGGGATTGGAGGACTGGATGATGAGCTTCGCCAGCGAGACGCTCTCGGTGCCGCTGAGCGCGCCCTTCAGCTCGTCCGGAGCCGCGGCCTTGAACTCCGGCAGCAGCGCGAAATCGACCGGCTGCGGCGCTTCGGGTTCGGGCGCATCCTGCTTGGGCGCGGCGCGGGTGACGTCGCCGCGCGAGGCCGGCGGCAGCGTGCGCACCAGCGCGGAAAGCTCGACCGCCTGGCTGCTCAAGCCCATCGACAGGCCGACATAGGCGGCGGCGGCGACGACAATCGCGGCAAGCGCCATCACCCAGATCGGCACGATGAAGCGCTGCGGCTCGTCGGACGCGATCACGCCTTTCCAGTTCGGCGACAGCGGCGAATCCTCGGCATCCGCATTGCGCAGGAAGCGTGCCGCGGCAACGCGCACCGCATTGAGCGAACGGTCGCCGGCCCGCCCAGGCACCCGGTATTTGCCGCGGAAGCCGAGCGCCAGGCAGTAATATTGCAGCTCCAGCATCTCGCGGTCGCGGTTGGGATGCCGCTCCAGTTCGTCGAGGCGCGTGAAGAACTGCGTGCCGGCATCGACGTCGCCGCGCAGCATGACCACAAGCGGCTGGCGCGGCCATGCGCTGGCGCCGCCCCATGGCGTGTTGAGCGCAAGGTCGTCGAGCAGCGCCGCCACCGCCCAGGCCGCCTGGTCGGCGCGCTCCAGCGATGAGCCCGCGGCAACAGCGGCGTCGCGCGCCCGCACCAGCTCGTCGAGCAGGCGCGTGCGCATCACTTCCGGGTTCTCCGGCGCCAGCGCGCTTTCGAGCTCCGGCGCGAATTCGAGCAACGGCGCGAAGATGTTGATCAGCGTGTTGGGATGGGCGCGCGCCCGCTTGACCGGCGCGCCCGGCGCCAGCGGCGCCATCGGCCGGGGCGCCGCACCGGTCAGCCGGATGCGTGTGCGCTCGCGATCCTCCGACAGTCCGAAGGGATCATCCCGGCTCATGACCTCACCTGTTCACCGAATAGCAGTCGACCTGCGGCTCGCTCGGCAGCACGCCGGAAACGCCGATGACGAAGCCCGGAGCGTCGAGCAGCGAGGCCCAGTGCTCGCTCTTCTGGTCGAGCTCCAGGCACAGGCGGTCGCCGTCATAGGGGATCTCACGCGGCTGCGAATGCAGCGGCTTCAGCGGAATGCCGGGCAGGCGCGACTTCCACAGGCCCTCGAACTGGTCCGCAGAGCCGACCGTCGCCTGGTTGACGAAGATCTTGCGCAGCGCGTCTTCCGAAAGCTCCGAGCCGACGCGGATGACGATGCGGCTGGCGACCAGCAGCTTCGGGTTGTCGATCCGCACCTTCCAGACATTGGTCGCGTGCCGCATGACTGGAAGCGCGCGCGATTTCGGCTCGATGTAGCGCAGGCTGAGGATCAGCGAACGCAAGGCGTCGGCCAGCGCCATATAGGCGGGGCCGGGCGCCATGTGGTCGTAGGCCGGCAACTCGCCGAGCCGCCGCGAGCTCGAGCCGTAGGTTGCCATCTCGCCGGCGAGGCCGGCAAGCTCGAGATAGAGCTCGGCCGGATGGAAGACGTCCTGCGCCAGCATATGCGCCAGCCGCGGCCGCGCGGCATTGGCGAGGTGCAGCATCAAAAGGTCCTCGACGCTGCGGCCGGCTCCGCCCATCACCATCTTGCCATGCGCCTCGGCGATCTGGTCGAGGCCGGTGACGACCTCCTGCAGCAATTGCCGGTACCAGTGCACGGCGCCGGTAATCAGTGTCGGCGGCAGGAAGGACTGGTCGAGCGAGACGCCGCCGTCGGCGCGCACGCCCGTGATATCGGCGACCGGCAGCGCCGTGTAGCCGCCGACCGATTTGCCGGGCGCCAGCAGAATAGCTTGCGGCCGGGCGATTTCGATCTCTTCCGGATCAGCGCCGCCCTGCACGGCGTCACGCACCGGGACGATCTTGCCGTGGTAGCGCGCGCCGGTCGATTGGGCATGCGCCGGATCGAAGCCGACGCCGCCGGGCGGTTCCAGCGGCAGCGCCACCAGCACCGGCCCGGCGCCGGTGTCGGCCGTGACCGGCAGCGGCTTCGGCGCATCCATCAGTTCCGGGATGGAGAAGGGCGTGCCGTCCGGGAAGATGCCCCGGGCGGATACGATCGACACCTGGCCGGCGTCGAGCAGCGACTGGTCGAGCGTCAGCTGTTGGAAGCCGAACGTATGGAGCTGGCCCGCCTGCAAGGCGCCGCGCACCATCCCCTCGAAGAACCGGTCCTGCTGCTGGAAATGCTGGGTCCTCAAGAAGAGTCCCTCGGACCACAGCACCCTGTTTGCGTCGCTCATGCTGCCACTCTCTGCACTGCCCTGTTGACGCTTCGCTAGGCGGATATGCCGCCTTTGCCGAGGCTGACATTGATGGTGAATTTCGACCCCGGCGAAACCGACTTGGTCGTGCGCCAGTTGCGTCCGCCGGGTTCCCGGATCAGCGCGACGAAGCCGAGCGCCGTGGCGTTCGGCTCGACCGTGATAGTCTTGGCCGCCGTCTTGCCGGGCGCGACCGAGATCGCGTCCGAGCCGATGAGGTCGGCGCCGAGCGCCGAGCCCGCATCGCCCTGCAGCGCGAAATAATCGGCCGAGTTGAACTTGCCGGTGCTGGCAAGCCGCATCACCAGAACCGTCACCGGCCGGTCACCGCCGCCCGGTCCCGGATTCATGCCGGCGCCGCCGGTCACGTTGACCGAGATCACCGATGGTTTCGGCGGGCCGCTCTGGCAAGCCGCAAGCAGCCCCGTCGCGCCGAGAGCAACGATGAATTCGCGTCTGTCGATCATGTCCCTACTCCTCTTCGTAAGCATCCCTGAAGTCTGCGCCGATCTCGCCCAGGAAGCTCGATTCCGCGCTCTGGGCGATGTCGCGATGGCGTTTCTGGTAGAGCTCCCACAGCTTGGCGTTGCGCCCGCCGGCGAGCAGATTGCCGATCGTGGAATTGGACTTGAGCTCTTCCTCGATCGCGGCCGGATCGAAACGGTCGATCATGCGCCGAAGCGCGGCCTGCACGCCGCGCCAGGCGCGCACATGATGTTGCGCAAGGTCCTTGACCGCGTCGCTGATCGCCGCCTCGCCGGAGAGGAAGCCCGGGCTGCGCTCGGCGATGATGGTGACGATGACGTCCTCGACCGTCGGCAGGAATTTGAGCGGGTTGACTTCCGAAGAACCGACCACCGTCTGTGCGACGCGCGCGCTCCCCTTTTCCTCGGCGCGCTTGCGCAGGAGCTGCATCAGGCCGTCGAGCATCAGCCTGTATTCGCGGCCGAGTTTCTCCATTTCGGCGATCGCGTCACGCCCGGGAAAGTCGGCCTCCTCGACGCCCATGCCGCGCAGGAATGCCGCGCGCAGCGCCATGTCGCTCGGCGCAGGCTGCGCTGCACGCGATGGGCGCGGGGCGGGGACAGCGCGAGGTGGCGGGGCAGGCGGCTCGGGTGCATTCGCCGGTATTTCCCAGGGACGGGCGGCCTTTGGCTTCTCGGCCGGACGCTCGACGCAATGGGCTGGATCGGCGCCGTGGGCGGAAGCGGGCGTCGCGGCTGGCCCGAAGCTGAAATCGTCGAAGCCGGCGGCCTTGGGCGCGGGCATGTCGTTGCGCGCTGGCATATCACCAAAGCCGAACGGGTCCGCTCGGCCAGCGGCGGGCTCGTCATTCGAGGCCGGCGTCGCCACCGGATCGAGGCTGAATGGATCGTCGAAGGCCGGCGAGCTGCGCTGATTCGAAGCGCGATCGTAGGCTCCGGGCACAGGCTGCTCGAACGGATCGGGCAGCCCGGCGGGGCGCGGCCGCTGCGGCTCCTCCTCGGCCTTGGCCGAGAAGAAGTCGTCGCCGCCGATGCTGGCTGGCGTCCGCGCCTGTGGCGACGGCCATGCCGGCGCGGCATTGGCGATCGGCGCCTGGCCGATCGAGGTGTGGCCGGCGCCTGGCTGGATCTCGACATGGAGCACATAGTCGCCCATGCGCAGCCGCATGCCGCTTTGCAGGCGGGTCGACCTGCCGGTTCCGAGCGGGCTGTCGGAGTCGTCGATGAACAATCCGCTGCTCGACGTGTCGGTGACAAAATAGCCGTCGCGGCCGCCGCTGATCTTGCAATGGGCGCGCGAGACGAACATGTCCGGGTCGTCGATCTGCCAGCCGGCATCGGCGCTGCGGCCGATCACCAACTCGCCCTCGTCCAGCCGGGTCTGCCTGACCACCTGCGAGCGCGGGCCTTGTTCCAGGGTCAGAAGCAGGCTCATGCGGCTGCCTCCGCCATGTCCGGCCGCCAGCCGACGATGGTGCGCAGCCTGAGATCGTCGGCGTCGCCCTTCTCGGCTGGGCGTGAGAGCCAGGAAGTTCGGCCGAGCTGGATGGTTCCCATCTTGGGCGCCGGCACGGCGTCACGCGCGAGCACGATCCTGAGGTCGACATCAAGGGCTTCGCCGATCATGTCGCGCACCGCCTTCTTGAACAGGGCAAGCCTCCGTTCTCCAGGCAGGAACGACTTGAAATCATCGAGGCTGAGGGGGCCGACGCGCAATTCGATGCGGCTCTGCCGGCTGAAGACGCGCGGGCCGATCGTGGCCCCGCGCCCCAGCGCCGCATAGGCTTTGCCGACTTGGCTCTGCAGCGCCTTCGGAATGGTGATCCAGGCGGCGACGAATTCCTTGATCTCAACCGGCACCTTGAAGGCGGTGGCGAGGAACAGTGTCAACCGCTCGGCGCCGTCGACCTGGTTGGCCAGCGATCCGGCCTGGCGCAGCCGCACCGTGTCGATCTCAGGGTCCTGCGTGCCGGGCAGGCCGATGCCGGCCATGGCTTCCAGCATGGCGCGGACACGCCCGCCGACCGAACGTTCGACCTGCACCGCCGGATGCGCGTCCGCCCAGGCGCGATAGTAGAGCGCGATCATGCGGTGCTGCAGGATGTTGACGAAGTCGACGAAGGTCGTGTCGCTGGTCTGCTCGGCATCGGCGCCGGTGAACCAGCGTTGCGACAGCCGGTCGAGCACCCAGCGCGTCAGATGCAGCGGCATCGGCCCTTCCGGTCCGAGCAGGCCGAGATTGGCGAGGGTCACCCGTGCCGGAGCCTTTTCGCCCGCATCCTGGAATTTGACCACGTCCCTGGCCGAGAAGCTCAGGCGCACATGTTGACCGAGCCTTGCCGGCTCGCGCTCCGCGGTCCCGGAATGGCCGAACAGACCGCGCCGCTGCTCCAGCCGGCGCAGCAGCTCGAAGAAGTCGTAGCCCTCCGACAGCGGCTCCGCTTCGGTCGGGCCCGGTCGCGCTAGATCAGGTAGCGATTGCCGGGCGTCATCGGCCATGGCACATCCTCCTGTTTCTGCAGCAACCGCGTGCGGGTCCGCACGAAACCATTTATCCCGGCATGGCGGGCGAACAGCCGCGCCAGCAGGGCCGAAAGCAGCAATGTGCTCTGACCCGCCAGCACCGACTGGTCGACATGCAGCGTCACCTCGGTGCCGCGGCCGAAACACATCGGCCCGTCGATCTGGAGCCGCTCGATCACCGGTCGCGAGTCGATCCGGGTGATCGAATGCACGTTGCGGGCAAGGCTCGGATCGCCGCGATCGGCGTAGAGGTCGAGCAAGGCGTGCAGCGGATCGACGCCGCGGCCCTCCTTGGCGAGGCTGAGGAAATTGAGCGAAAGCTGCGCCACCAGCCGCCAGGCGAGATTGTCGGCGCGGGATTCGCCTTCGGCGCCAGCCGGCAGTGCTGCCGGGATCGCCGGCTGCGGCGGCCGCAGCGCGCCGAGCAGCCGCACCGCTTCCACCGGATCGGCGGTCTCTAGCGTCAGCGTCGGCGTGTCGTCCAGGATCGGCAGGTCGCGGTTGGTGCAGAGCGCCATCACGTCGAGCCGCTTGAGCGGCCGGTTCGCCGGGCTCCCCGCCGGGCGCGAGACCGCGATAAAGACATCGTCGCCGGTATAGGAGGTGCGGGTCAGGCCCCCGCGCCGCTCGTCCTCGGTCGCCCGGCGCGGCCGCCGCTCGGTCGAATAGACCCAGCCGCTGCCGCGGTTCTGCCCGAGGCTGAACAGTTCGGGAATGACCGCTTCGCTGCCTTCGGCGTCGGCGTCCTCGACCCGGGTGACGCGGAAGATCTCGAAGTCGCGCGCCCGCGTGCGATCGGCATGCAGCACCTGGCGCGTCCGGCGCGGATCGATCTCGATGACGTTGCATTCGCGTTCGAAGAGATTGATGATCGGCGTCGCGAACAGCTCGAAATCGGCGGCCGTCACATCGGCGAGTTCCGGCACCGGACGCCGGAACAGGAAGATGATCTCGATCGCCTCGTCGCACTTGCGCACCACCGGCTGCAGGCCGGCGACCCGCACATAATGGAAGCGCTCCGGGATCATGAAATACTCGCGCAGCAGCCGGTATCCCTCGAAAGTCGGGCGCGTGCGCGGCATCAGCGCTTCGTCGTCGTGGATGCCGATCATCTCGGGCTCGGGCAAGGCGGTGAGCGGATTGGTCTTGCCTTCCGCCCGTGCGCCGACGGCCGAGCAGGCGCCGAAGATCGCGTCGAAGATAAGCGGCGCCTTGGCGCGCCCGGCGAAATAGAGGTCGAGGCGGTCGAGCGACAACTCACTGAGCTTGCCCTTTCCGGTCCGCGCCAGCGTGATGCGGAATGCCGCCTCGCCGCGCACGCCGCCGATCGGCGCGATGCCGGCGGCCGCCAGCGCGCTGCGGTCCTGGAAATAGCCGACCGAGGTGATCGCGATCGGCCACAGCGTGACCTCTTGCGCGGTGGTGAAGGTCGAGCGCGTCGAGAGCCCCGGATGCAGGCCCGAGACCAGCCGCGTGCCGCGCGCGACGGCGTGGCCGGCGATCATCGACTGCACTTGCTGTCCAGGTTTCAGCACGGCCATCGCCGTCGCAGGCGCCGGCGTCACCAGGTCCGGGTAAAGCACGTCGAGCACGGCTCGCGAGAAGCGCGAGCGCTCCGCGTCGACCTTGAGCCGCGTGCGCGCGGCAAGGAAGGCAACGCCGTCGAGCAGCCTTTCGACATAGGGGTCGGGGCAGGGGACGGTATCGAGGGAAAGGTTGCGGGCGACCGCCGGATGCATGTCGGCGAATTCCGCGGCCAGCGCCCGGATATGGGTCAGTTCCTCTTCGTAATACTCTACGAAGACCCGATCCATCTCAGGTCTCCCGGAATTCGGTTCGCGCCAGGCCGTTGTCGAGATTGATCGTGGTGCGCAGCCGCATGCGTTCCGGCGTCGGCGTCATGATCAGCACGGCGTCGATCTCGATCTTGAGGCCGACGCTCTTGTCGCCGAGCGTGACATTGACGGTTGTCGCGCTTTCCTTGAGACGCGGCTCGAAGGTGGCGAGCACCGCGCGGATCTCGCGCGCGAGGGTATCGCGGTCGAAATCCCGCGAGGAGCGGCCCGAGAAGGACGGCACGCCGTAGTTGACGACGCTGCGGCGCACTTCCGGAAAATCGGCGAGCGACGGCAGTTCGTCCAAGGGCTGTTCGTGCTCGGCGTCGGACAGCATCGGCACGGATTCGAAACGCTCGGTGTTGAACAGCGCCTCTATGTCGCGCCGCACGGCTTCGCGCAGCACGCGCGCCGACACCACCACGCCGCGGCTTTCGATTTCGGCGCGATGCTCGGTCTGGAAGATCAGCCTGTGCAGTCGCCGTTTCTGCTCGGCCGTAAGCTCGGCATCGGCATCGATGGCCCGCGCGCTGCCGGCAAGAAGAGCCTCGACGCGCTCGGCGCCGAGTTCTTCATCCAGCAGGCGACGCAGCCCATCGATCTCCGACGTCAGCCCGGGCAAATCGTTGACGAGGCGGTCCCAGAGGGAGGGCTGAACCGCCTCGCGCTTTGCCCGGGAGCTGCCGGCGAGCTGCGCCTTGGCGCCGGGCCGCTTGGCCTCACTTGCCGACATAGACGTCCATTTCGATCTCATCGTCCTTGTCGTAGACGAACTTGATCTTCTTGTAGGCGAAGCTGACCTCTTCCTCGATCAGGTCTGGCTCGTCCTGCGCCTGCCGCATATCGTATTCCATGATCGAGGCGTCGGTGAGCGTCACAACCAGATAGTCGCTGGTCTCGCCGTCGATGGTGCGGCGTGCCGAGAACACCACCTCGTCCAGCGCCTTGTTCTCGAACAGCGCCTTCTTCAGGTAGGGCGACGACTTGTCGTAGTGCTTGATGAATTTGATCATTCCCATCGACACGCGGCCGCGTCGCGACAGCGAGTTCGGATCGTAGGGCGCGATCATCTTGTAATCGACGCCGTGGATCTCGATCTCGTCTTCATGGCCGTCGCGCTTGCTCGGGCCCTTGATGTCCGGCACTTTCAGGAAGCCGTCGATTTTCGTCGAGGGCGCATCGGTTCTGTCTGGCATTGTCTTTCTCCACCGCTACGAAACAAGATGACTTTGCTTAACGAGTTCAGCCCTTCACCGACGGCAGTTCCGACACCAGCCGGAGCGAGGCGTTGATGCCTTCCAACTGATAGTGCGGACGCAGATAGAAACGGGCATTGTAGTAACCGGGCCGGCCTTCGACGCTGTCGACCTGCACCTCGGCCGCGGCAAGCGGGCGCTTGGCGCGCGCCTTGTCGTCGGCGAAGGCAGGGTTGGCCAGCACGTACCGGTTGATCCATTCGGTCAACCAGATCTCCATATCGGTGCGTTCCTTGAACGAGCCGATCTTGTCGCGCGCGATCGCCTTCAGGTAGTGCGCGAAGCGCGAGACCGGGAACAAATAGGGCAGGTTGGCGGAAAGCCGCTCGTTCGCCTGCGCGTCGGGATCGACCAGGCGTCCGGCGCGCGTCTCGTCGTCCTGCAGCGAATGCGCGCCGATGAAGGCCGCAAGATCGGTGTTCTTGCGGTGCAGGATCGGCATTAGGCCGAGCTTGGCCAGCTCCGCCTCGCGCCGGTCGTCGATGGCGACCTCGGTCGGGCATTTCATCGCGATCGAGCCGTCGTCGGTCGGAAAGGCGTGCACCGGCAGGTTGAGCACCGTGCCGCCGTTTTCGACGCCGCGGATCTGCGTGCCCCAGCCATAGAGTTTGTGGCTGCGGTTGATGTTGACGCCCATCGGGAAGGCGGCATTCATCCAGACATATTTGTTGTGGTCGCCGCCCACCTCTTCCTCGAAGGTGAAGCCCTTCACCGGAACCGTCTCTGAGCCGTAGGGCAGGCGCGCCAGCACGCGCGGCATGGTGAGCCCGATATAGCGGGCGTCCTCGCTTTCGCGCAGCGACTGCCAGGAGGCGTAGGCCGGGTTGTTGACGATCATCTGCAGGTCCTGCGGGTTCGGCAGTTCCTGCCAGCTGTCCATGCGGAACAGCCGCGGCGACGCGGCGGCGATAAACGGCGTGTGCGCCGAGGCGCAGACGCCCGAGATGTTGCGCAGCAGACCGACGTCGCGCGGATGGTTGGAGAATTCGTAGGCGCCGATGATGCAGCCGATCGGCTCGCCGCCCAGCATCGAATACTCGTCCGTGTAGACCTTCTTGAAGATGGGGCTCTGGTCCCACATCTGGCCTTCATAGTCTTCCAGCGTGTCGGCCAGCTGCTCCTTGGAGATGTTCATCACCCGGATCTTCAGCTTGGTATCCGTCTCGGTGTTGTTGATCAGGTACCAGAGGCCGCGCCACGTGCCTTCCATCTCGCGCACTTCCGGCGCATGCAGGATCTCATTGACCTGCGTGGTCAGCATCTTGTCGATGCCGGCGATCAGTGACTTGATAGACTTGATCGCATTGGAAGAGATGGTCGTCGTCTCGGAGCGCGATTGCGCGGCCAGCGCCAGGTTGCGCACCAGCTGCTGCAGCTTCTCGCTGTCGTCCTTCTTGACCTTGAAATCCTTTTCAAGGAGTCCGCTGAATTCGCCGAGATCGATGGCTTCCGCCTCGGCGGTGGCGGCTGCAGTTTTTTGCTGTTCGGCCATGACTTACTCCTCGCCCTTGCCGTCATCCATCGCCTGGCTGGCGATCTTGCTCAGCAGCGGCTCGTTGTTCAGAAGCTGCGCGATGCGCTTTTCGGCGTCGACGCGGCCGTCCATGAAGCCCAGCAGCTCCTCGAGCTGACGGCGCATCTTCAGGATCTCGGCCAGCTGCGGGACCTGCTCGGCGATCTTGTCCGGCGCGAAGTCGCCCATCTTGGAGAAGGTGAGGTCGATGGCGAGCTCTTCGTCCCGCTCCTGGCCCTCGGCTTGCGGCAAGGTGTTCTTCACCCGCGCCTTCACGCGCGGCCCCATCGCTTCCATGAATTTCGGGAAGCGGTTGGCGTCGGTTTCGACGAAGTTGCGGTCGAGGACCGATTTCGACGCTTCCTTGGTCTGTGAAGCGCCGGCAAGGTCTGCCATCACGGCCATGACGAACGGCAGTTCGATCGTTGTCGGGCTGCCGTAGGTTTCGACGTCATAGGCGATCTGCACGCGCGGCGCGCGGTTTCTTTCGATGACCTTCGCTTTGCTCTCTGCTGGCATGCTTGTTACCTTTCATCCTTCTGGGCCGGCTTCTTGGGATCCGGGACACCGGCAAGCAGCCGGAATTCCTTCAGCCCCGACGGGGCGAGATCTTCCATCAGTTCCACGAAATCCATGTGCACCATCCGGCGCACCCGCCGGGCGAGATGCGGGATGGGGCTGGACGGCTCGGTGCGGTCGTAGAAGGCGACGACGAGGTCCAGGCATTTGACGACTTCGTCGCGCGAGTTGATCCGGTCCGGCAGGCCGGCGCTCGCTTCCACTGGGCTTGCCACACTTGCCATCGGCTCGGCTCCATGACCGTTTCGGGCGGGCGTCGATGCCGGCTGCGCCGGCTGTGGGGAGGTCTTCGCGGCGCCATTCGCCACTTGCAAGCCGGCGCTGGAATTCCGCTCCAGCGTCGTCAGCAAACGCTGCAGGAACTTCTTCAATTCCGGGACGGTGGCGCCATTGCCTTCAATCCGGGCGTTGAGCGCGACATCCACCGCCTCGAGAGCGGCGATCGCGGCACGCGCGTCGGCCAGCAGCGACGTCATCGCGTCGGCCGCTTGATCGACCTGCGCCGCGCATCCGGTGCGCACGCGGTTCAACAGCTGGTTGTGGGCGCTCGTCAGTGCCGCCTTTTCGGCGGTCCCGAGGCCGGAGGCAGCCTCCTGGAGCATGACGCGTTCGTCGAGCGCCGCCTGCTCCAGGTCCCGGCCGCTGATCGGCCCGATCGCGCGCGGCGAGAAGAACACCGCCTGCCTGAGGTTCGCCAGCAGGCCTTCCTGGCCATTTTGCAGGTCGAGCAGCGCATTGATGCGGCGCAAGGCGGCCTCGCGCGGCGCGCCCGTCCTCAGCGCAGGGTGCATCGTGTCCCAGTACTGTTCGAAGGTCTTGGCAATGAGCGTCAGGCCCTGGGCAAGGCCGGCCAGCCCTTCCTCGTTGGCCAGGGCCTGCGCAACGATGACCAGCAGGCGCAGATCCCGGCCGCGCGGGCGCAATTCCTCGGCTTTTTCCAGCACGGCGGTCCAGTCGACCGGACTGGATTGCGAGGTGGGCTTGCTGTTGCCGTCGTGAACGACTTTGACCTGAGGTTCGGTCAGGCGCTCCAGCTCATGAAAGGCCGGGTCGTTGCGCAAGTCCTCTCCCGACGGATTCGCACCGTTCAGAGGATTCAGCCAGAGTGCGAGATCAATCACACCAACCCCCAGCCAGCGGCCCTGAGACCCCGTGTGACGTAACGTTATCACTGGCCTCACGCGACGACAATTGAGCACCTGCGCAAAAACTAACGGAAGCTAAACGCAGCCGCTTTCTCGGCGAAACCCATTGCGCGATTGTCGGACCCGGTATGTGAAATGGCTCGCATAGTCCGGGCGCCAATCCATGTTTGTTGCCACGAGTTTGCAAGGCTTGTGTAACCGGGCGGTGCCGCCCGGATAGATTCAAAGGCCCTATCCGCCGCACGGCTTTGTCAAGCAGCCGCTTATATGGCAGGGTATGGGTCGGCAGGTTCGGGAGCAGGTTCGATGGAACAGCGCCGGTCATCGCAGAGCTTCAAGCGTAAGGAACTGGTCGCCAAGCTCAACGCCACGGGGGTGCGCGCCTTCAAGGCCGCGGCCGACACGGCCAAGCTGCGCGGCAATCCCTATGTCGAGCTCGCCCATTTCATCCAGCAGCTGGTGCTGTCGGAGCGCTCGGATGTGCAGATGATCGTCGCCGACGCCGGCCTGGATGTCAGCCGGCTGACGGCCGACATGACCCGCGCCATCGACAAGCTGCCCTATGGCGCCACTTCGGTGGAGGAATTCTCAGACCACATCTTCCACGCCATCCAAGAGGGTTGGAACCTGGCGATGCTCGAATTCGGGGTGGAGGAGGTGCGCAGCGCCCATATCCTGCTCGCCTGCCTGAAGACGCCGGCGCTGGAAGGCTTGGTGTCGAAGATCAGCGCCGAATTCGACAAGATCGACGCCGATGGGGTCATTTCCCGCTTCGCCGATGTCACGGAAGGCTCGCTCGAAGCCGGCTCACCTCCCGCCGCGGCCGCCGCGGAGACGCCGGTCAAGCGCGGCCCGGGCGGGGATTCCGCGCTGGCCAAATACGCCACCGACCTCACCCAGCGCGCCCGTGACGGCAAGATCGATCCGGTGGTCGGCCGCGATCCCGAAATAAGACAGATCGTCGATATCCTGATGCGACGCCGGCAAAACAACCCGATCCTGACCGGCGAGGCCGGTGTCGGCAAGACGGCGGTGGTCGAGGGATTTGCCCTGCGCATCGCCCAGGGTGACGTGCCGCCGACGCTTCAGAATGTCTCCGTGCGCATGCTCGATGTCGGGCTGATGCAGGCCGGCGCCAGCGTCAAAGGCGAGTTCGAGAAGCGGCTGAAGGCAGTCATCGACGAGGTCCAGGCCTCGGAAGTGCCGATCATCCTGTTCATCGACGAGGCGCATACTCTGATCGGTGCCGGCGGCGCGGCCGGCACCGGCGATGCAGCAAATCTCCTGAAGCCGGCGCTGGCTCGCGGCGAATTGCGCACCATCGCCGCCACGACCTGGGCCGAGTACAAGCAGCACATCGAGAAGGATCCGGCGCTCACCCGTCGCTTCCAGGTGGTCAAGATCGACGAGCCGTCGGAAGCCGTGGCCGTGCTGATGCTGCGCGGCGTCGCCGGCGTCTTGGAGCAGCACCACAAGGTGCAGATCCTGGACGAGGCGATCGAGGCGGCGGTCTCGCTTTCGCACCGCTATATCCCGGCGCGCCAGCTGCCGGACAAGGCGGTCAGCCTGCTCGACACCGCCTGCGCCCGCGTCGCCGTCTCGCAGCATGCGACGCCCGCCGAGGTCGAGGACATACTGCGTCGCCGTCAGGCGCTGGAGGTGGAGCAGGGCATCATCGGCCGCGAGGCGGCGATCGGCATCGACGTGGCCGACCGGCAGGTCCGCGTCGATGCCGGGCTGGCGGAAACCGAGACCGCTTTAGCCGCCGCCCAGGCGCGGTGGGATCGGGAAAAGGCTTTGGTGGCCGAGATCCTCGACCTGCGCGCCAAATTGCGCGGCGAGGGCGTGCCGCTTGATGAGGCGGCGGCTGAGGAGACTGCCGGGACCGAGAGCGGGGACGGCGCGGCAAAGGCGCCCGAGCAAAAGGCTCCTGAGAAGAAGACTGGCGACGGCAGGGCTGCCGAGGCCAAGAAGGCCAAGACCCCGAAGGCCAAAGGGGCAAAAGCCGCAAAGGCCGAAACAGTCTCCACCGAGCCGGCGGATGAAGCCGCCGCTGATCTGGCGCGGCTGCGCGAGCTGATGGCCGAGCTTGCGGCCGCGCAGGGCGAGACGCCGCTGATCCTGCCGTCGGTCGACCGCAATGCGGTCGCGGCCGTGGTGCAGGATTGGACCGGCATCCCGACCGGACGCATGCTCTCCAGCCAGACCGAGAAGGCGTTGAAGCTCGCCGCCACCCTGTCCGAACGCGTGGTCGGCCAGGATCACGCCATGGAGATGATCGCCAAACGCGTGCAGACCAGCCGCGCCGGCCTCGGCGCGCCGGAAAAACCGGTCGGCGTGTTCCTTCTCTGCGGCCCCTCCGGGGTCGGCAAGACCGAGACCGCGCTGGCGCTGGCCGAGACGCTGTATGGCGGCGAGCAGAACCTGATCTCGATCAACATGTCCGAGTTCCAGGAAGCCCACACAGTCTCGACGCTCAAGGGCGCGCCGCCCGGCTATGTCGGCTACGGCAAGGGCGGCATCCTGACCGAGGCCGTGCGCAGGAAACCTTATTCGGTGATTCTGCTCGACGAGGTCGAGAAGGCGCATCCCGACGTGCATGAGATATTCTTCCAGGTCTTCGACAAGGGCATGATGGACGACAGCGAGGGCCGTCGCATCGATTTCAAGAACACGCTGATCCTGCTCACATCCAATGTCGGCTCAGACGTCATCATGGATCGGACGAAGAACGGCACGGTGCGGACCGGCATCGACGATCTCGACCAGGCCCTGCGCGCGCCGCTGCTGAAAGTGTTCCCGGCCGCCTTCCTCGGCCGCGTCGTCACCATTCCCTACTATCCTCTGTCGGATGCGATGATCGAGGCGATCGCCCGTCACCAGTTCGGCAAGATCGCGCGCCGGCTCAAGGCTACCAACGACGCCGAGCTGGTGATCGGCGACGGCGTGATGGACCTGGTCAAGGCGCGCTGCATCGAGATCGAGTCCGGAGGGCGCATGATCGACGCCATCCTCACCAACACGCTGCTGCCGGAACTCAGCCGCGGCGTGCTTAACCGCTCGCTCGAGGGCAAGAAGATGGCGAAAGTCATCGTGGGTGCGTCGCCGGAAGGATTTACCTACTCCTTCGAATAGGCCGCGGCGGGTCAAGGTTCGACAGCGCCGCCGTCCGGCATGATCTGACGTTCGTCGGCTTTGATCCCTCCGGCGCGATCTACGCCGCGGGCGGTGCTTCGACGAATTCGATCCGCTTGGCGTCGGCGGCCGGCCCGCCGCGCAACGCCACGTAGATCGCCGGGATGACTAGCACCGTCAGCAGCGTCGAGGAAGCAAGGCCGAACAGCAACGAGATGGCTAGCCCCTGGAAAATGGGGTCGGTCAGGATCACCGCCGCGCCGATCATCGCCGCGAGCGCTGTAAGCAGGATCGGCTTAAAGCGGATCGCGCCGGCCTCGAGCAGGATGTCGGCCAGCGGCCGCCCGGCGCCGCCGGAGTGGCGGATGAAATCGACCAGCAGGATCGAATTGCGCACGATGATGCCGGCCAGCGCGATGAAGCCGATCATCGAAGTGGCTGTGAAGGGCGCGGCGAAAGCCCAATGGCCGAGCATGATGCCGATCAGCGTCAGCGGGATCGGGGTCAGGATTACCAGCGGCAGCCTGAAGGAACCGAACTGCGCGACGACCAGGATGTAGATGCCAAGGATCGCCACCATGAAGGCGGCTCCCATGTCGCGGAACGTCACCCAGGTCACCTCCCACTCGCCGTCCCACAGCAGCGTCGGCTTCGATTCATCGTCCGGCTGGCCATGCAGCGCGATCTCCGGCTTAGGCAGCGTCCCCCAATCCGCCTTGGCGATGGCGTCGTTCACGGCGAGCATGCCGTAGACAGGCGCCTCGAAGGCGCCGGCGAGTTCCGCCATCACCATCTCGGCGGGGCGGCCGTTGTGGCGAAAGATCGGGTATGAGGCGGGTTCGCTCCCCAGGCGCACCACGTCGCCGAGCTCGACCACGTCGCGCGCGCCGGGCAAGGCGTTGGCCGGCACCGGCGTCGCCAGCGCGCGCTGGTCGACAACGCCGTCGCCCTTCGACAGGGCGATGCGGATCGGGATCGGATAGCGCCCGCCGCCACGGTGGGAGTAGCCGACCGTGGTGCCGCCGAAGAGATAGCCCAGCGTGTCGTAAACGTCCGACTGCTCGACCTTGTAATATTCGAGATTGTCCTGGTCGATCGACAGCCTTTGCCTTTGCGGCTGATTGTGGAAACTGTCGTCGACGTCGACGATGAACGGCACACTGGAGAAGGTCTCGCGCACCTTCGCCGCGACGGCGCGGCGGGTCTCGGCGTCCGGCCCGTAGATTTCGGCCAGCAGCGTGCCCAGCACCGGAGGGCCGGGCGGCGGCTCGACCACCTTGATGACGGTGCCCGCCGGCATGGTCATGCCCTTCAGGCGTTCGCGCAGGTCGAGCGCGATGGCGTGGCTGGCGCGGCTGCGCTCGCCCTTCGGCACAAGGTTTACGGTGACGTCGCCCTGCTCTGGGCCGGACCGCAGATAGTAATGGCGCACCAGCCCGTTGAAGTTGAAGGGGGCGGCGGTGCCGGCATAGGTCTGGAACGAAACGATCTCCGGCACGCCGGCCAGGCGGTCGACCGCTGCCTGCAGCAGCCGGTTCGTGTCTTCGACGGATGCGCCCTTGGGCAGGTCCGCGACCACCTGCAGCTCGGTCTTGTTGTCGAAGGGAAGCAGCTTCACCGTCACATGCCTGGTGTATATCAACGCCATGGAAGACAGTGTCGCCACGCCGACGACGAGCAGGAACATCCAGGCGCGCAGGCGCGACTTCAGGATCGGCCGGGCGACCGCGACATAGGCGCGGCCGAGCGCCCCTATATGTCCGCCGCCATGGCCGGTCTGTCCCACGGCCGCCGCGTGCCGGCGGCCAAGCTTCATCATCAGCCAGGGCGTCAGCATCACGGCGACGACAAAGGAGAACAGCATCGCCGCCGAGGCATTGGCCGGGATCGGGCTCATATACGGCCCCATCATGCCCGACACGAAAAGCATCGGCAGAAGGGCGGCAACGACCGTCAGCGTGGCGACGATGGTCGGGTTGCCGACCTCGGCGACGGCGTCGACCGCGGCCGCGCTGCGCGAGCGTCCGTCCTCCATGGCCCAATGGCGGGCAATGTTCTCGATGACGACGATGGCGTCGTCGACCAGGATGCCGATCGAGAAGATGAGCGCGAACAGGCTGACGCGGTTCAGCGTATAGCCCATGATGCGGGAGGCAAAGAGCGTGAGCAGGATCGTCGTCGGGATGACGACCGCCACCACCAGCGCCTCGCGCCAGCCGATGGCGATCACGACCAGCACGACGATCGAGATCGTCGCCAGGCCGAGGTGGAAGAGAAGTTCGTTCGCCTTCTCGTTCGCCGTCTCGCCATAGTCGCGGGTGACGGTCATCGAGACATCCTTGGGGAAGATCTGTCCGCGCACCTGCTCAAGCCGCTTGACGATGGTGTCGGCGATGACGACGGCGTTGGTGCCGGGCCGCTTGGCGATGGCGAGCGAGACGGCCGGCGCGCGCTCCAGGCCGTGGCCGTTCTTGGTGATGTTCGTGACTCGATTTTCGGCCGGCGACGTGGCCAGCAGGATGCCGGCCACGTCGCGCACATAGACCGGCCGGCCGTCGCGAGCGGTAAGCAACAGATTGCCGATATCGGAAAGCCCCTGCAGCGTCTGGCCGGCGACCAGCACCTGCTGCTTGCCCTGCTCGCGCACCGTGCCGAGCTGGAAGGAGCGGTTGGCGCCGGAGATCTTGGCGGTCAGCTGTTGCAGCGTGATCCCGTAGAGCGAGAGTTTCTCCGGATCTGCTTCTACTTGGATTTCCTCCGGCTGCTCGCCGACGACGTAGGTCAGTCCGATATCGGAGAGCTTCGCCACCTCGACCTGCAGCTCGCGCGCCAACCTGGTCAGTTCGGCCGAGGAGTAGCGGCCGGCGGCCTCCGGCGTCGGCGTCATCGTCACCACCACGATGGCGACGTCGTCGATGCCGCGCCCGACGATCAGCGGTTCCGGAATACCCACCGGGATGCGGTCCATGTTGGCGCGCACCTTGTCATGCACGCGCAGCACGGCGGCGTCCGAGCTGGTGCCCACCTTGAAGCGGGCCGTCACCAGCGCGCCGTCGTCCACGGTTTGCGAATAGACGTGCTCGACGCTGTCGATGCTCTTGACGATTGTCTCCAGCGGCTCGGTGACGAGCTTGACCGCGTCCTCCGCCTTGAGCCCGTTGGCCTGGACGTGGATGTCCACCATCGGCACGGAGATCTGCGGCTCCTCCTCGCGCGGCAGCGTCACCAGCGCCACCAGGCCAAGGGCGAGCGCGGCCAGCAGGAAGAGCGGCGTTAGCGGCGAACCGATGAAGGAGCGGGTGAGCCCGCCGGCGATGCCGAGCTTCATGGCAGGACGACCTTGTCGCCGTCCGTGAGACCGGTCAGCACCTCGATGCGCGCCTGGCCGGCGTCGTCGAACCGCTCGCCGAGCACCACCGCAACATCGAGCGGGCCGTTCGCCGTCTCGACCGTAACGTAGTCGACGCCGTGGATCGTGCGCACCGCCTTGGGCGGGACCCCGAGCTTGGCGCGCCTGCCGACCGGAATCGACACCAGCGTGCGCTCGTTGACGAAATAGGTGCCGATATCGGCCACCTCGACGTCGGCGATGACTCGGCCGCTCTCGATCTCCGGGTAGACCTTGGCGATACGTCCTTCGCGAGCCTTGACGAAGCCGGCATTCGACCCGGTGCCGCGCTCGCCGATGTCGACGACTGCGCCTTCTGCGATCTCGGCGGCATGGCGTTCCGGCAGCGACAGGCGAAGATAGTACTGGCCGGAAGCCACGCGTGCGACCGGTTCGCCGGCCATGATCACCGAGCCGGCGGTAACCGGTACGGTAAGCACCCGCCCGGTGGCCGGCGCCAGCGTCTGTCCTTCCGTGGCGCTCTGTTCGATGACGGCCTTGTCCGCGACTGCCGCCGCGAGCTGGTTTGTCGTGACGTCGAGTTGCAGCCGCGCGGCGTCGACCCGGCTCTGCGCGGCCACACCCTTGGTCAGCAGGTCCTGCGCGCGCTGCATATCGACACGGGCGTTGTCGAGTTGCGAGTTCAGTGCCGCAATCTTGGCATCGGCGGCGCGAAGCTGGAGCGCGAGCTTGTCGTCGACCACGACGGCAATCAGATCGCCCTGATGCACCTCTTGGCCCTCGGAGACGCGGACCTCGCTGATGGTTCCCGATATGCGAGCCCGCGCCGGCACCACGGTACGGCTTTCAACCTGTCCGTAGACGGCCTTCATCTCGGTCACGGTGGCGGCCTTCACCGTGAATTCCGCTGCCTTCGCATTCGATACTGCAAGGCATGCGGTGCCGATCAGAAGAATGGCGGCGAGGGCCGATCTCTTGGTCCGCATTGCGCTGTTTCCGGTCGTGAACTGCCTCGGGAGGCGCGTCCCGCGCCTCCCGTTGTTGATGGTGGTGGCCCTGAGATGCCGTCCCTCTACTTGAACGCGACGCCCGCTTTGCAGCCGAGCTTCTTGAACACGATCGCCGCCGGGCAGAAGCCGGTGATCGAGGCCTGGACCATGTTCAGTCCGGCGAATGCGGTCAGCAGGAACCAGTAGGGCGAATAATAGATGCCCAGCGCCAGCGAGATCAGCACGAGGGACCCCGCAAACATCAGCACGGCCTTGTCGATGGTCATTTCACGTCTCCTGAGATGCGAGCCTTCGCTATTCCACCGGCTCGATATGGATTGCCTTGAGTTTCTTGATGCCGAGCATGTCGAGCGCCAGCCCCTCGTAGAAGGTCTCGCTCTTTCCCTGCCGGACCTTGTGAAGGAAGTACTTTTCGAAGCCGACCTTGGCCGCATGGACCCACTTGCCCTGCGAGGACCAGTTGACGTTGCGCGGCGGGATCTGCGGCTGCGCCACGAAGGCGATCCCTTCATCACCGAAGTCGGCGAGGCAGACCGCGTTCCACGTGGCCACCGCCTTGGGCTCCTTGCCGCGCAGCAATGCCGCGATGTTCTCGGCCGTGGCCGTCACCATGGATTCGATCATGAAGCCGGTCTTCGGGACGCCGACCGGCAGCGGTGTCTTGCCGACCGGCGGTATGGCGACGCAGACGCCGATCGCAAAGATGTTCGGATGGGCCTGGTTGCGCTGGTATTTGTCGATGGTCACGAAGCCGCGTGGATTGACAAGCCCCTCGATGCCCGTCACCGCCGGAACGCCTCGGAAGGCTGGCAGCAGCATGGAGAAGGCGAAAGGCAGATCGTGCGTGGCCTTGGCCGTTCCATCCTCGTTGACTTCCTCGACATGCATCGTACCGGCATCGACCGAAGTCACCTTGGCATTGGTGATCCACTTGATGTGCCGCTCGCGCATGGCGCTCTCGAGCAAACCCTTGGTGTCGCCGACGCCGTCCAGGCCAAGATGGCCGATATAGGGCTCGGGCGTCACGAAGGTCATCGGCACCTGGTCGCGCACCCTGGCCTTGCGCAGCGCGGTGTCGAGAATGAAGGCGAATTCATAGGCGGGCCCGTAGCACGACGCGCCTTGAACCGCGCCGACGACGATCGGCCCGGGCTTTCTGACCAGCTCGTCGAATTTGCCCTTGGCCGCCAAGGCATGGTCGATGTGGCAGATCGACTGCGTGTGACCCGACGGTCCGAGCCCCGGCACCTCATCGAAGGCAAGGTCGGGGCCGGTCGCGATGACCAGATATTCGTAATCGACGAACGAGCCGTCGTTGAGCTCGATCCGGTTTTCCTTCGGATGCACCTTCTTCGCGCCTTCGGGGCGCAGTGCGATGCCGCGCCGCTTGAAAGTATCCGCCAGATCGACGGTGACGTCGTCGCGCTCCCGCCATCCGACGGCCACCCAGGGATTGGAGGGTACAAAGGAATAGGACGTGCCGAGCGTGACGACGCTCAATCGGTCTTCCCCGCGCAGCTTGTCGCGCATTTCGTATGCCATGATGGTGCCGCCGAGACCTGCTCCAAGGACGACGATGTGTGACATGATGATCCTCCCGGTGTTTGATCTTGCGCAGTATTCTGCGCTGGAGAGCGGCGCTCTGCGTTGATCAGGCTCAATTTCCAAACGGGCCGGCGCGGTTGTAAGGTATGGCTTCGGCAGAGCCCGCGTGGCGAGCTTGCATCTAACATTCAAAGATTATAAATTCAAGAGTATGAATGTAAGAGATATGATCCCGGCCTCGGACAAGGCGGCGGAATTGCTTCGGAGCCTGTCGCACCCGCAGCGATTGCTGGTGCTATGCGCGCTCGGCAATGAGGAACGCTCCGTGGCTGAACTGAGGGAGTTGCTGGACATCGATCAGGTGCCGATGTCTCAGCAGCTGATGCGGCTGAGGGCCGATGGGCTGGTCGAGGCCCGCCGCGAAGGGACGACGGTTCACTACCGGATAACCCGCCCGGAGGTGCTGACTGTCATCGAGGCGCTGCATTCCGCCTTCTGCCCGACTTAGCCGGTCGTTGCATGGCCGTGGCCGGCTTTGATCGAGGTCAAAGCGACGCGACGCGATCCGGGCTTACCTGTCTGCCAATGGCAGTGAAATGATCGGATGGCCGGAGTGCTCGGCTGATCCGACCCTCGGAGAAACACATGATCCTGAATAACGGCACCCTTGTCGTGGTTACGGATGGCGAGAGCCTTCGACTGTTTCACAACAAGGGGCACGAACCTCATCTCGACCTGATCGAAGTCGACGATTCGGTCCTTGAAGTGGCCCACGCCGGATCCGGCGGGCGGCATCGCAGTTCAACCGCCAATCCGGACGAGTCCCGGCTGGGCGAAGACGACTTTGCCGCGTCGATCGCGAGCTATCTCAATCATAAGGCCCACGAGAAAGCCTGCGAGCATATACTGGTGATCGCCGATCCGCGCACGCTTGGCGAGATGCGGAGGCATTATCAGCCGTCACTGAGCGCCAAACTCGTCGGCGAGATCGCCAAGGACTTCGTCAAGCATTCGGTGATATCGATCAAAGGCGCCATAGAAACCGCCTGAGGCGATCGACAAGCGGTTCGCCTGATTGGCACAACCACACTTGGCCTGGCGAGCACGCCGCGGTTCGTCGCCGGGCGTGCTCGATGTCGTCTTATTGAACCTTGATGGTGGCCCACATGCCGTTCATGAAATGGTCGGGGATGTTGCAGAAGACCGCGTAGAAGCCTGGCTTGAGGTCGAGCGTCAGCGAACCCGACTTGCCCGGATCGAGTTCCGAGACCTCGCCCAGATGGCCGGCCGCATCCTCATCGACACGGTTCTCGTTCGAAATGTAGGGCAACGTCGTCTTTTTTGGATCCGTGACGGGCACGACGATCATTTCATGGACCGTAGCCTTGGAGGTGTTGGTCACATCGAAGGTCACCTTGCCTGCCGGCACCACCTTCTTGTCGACCTGAATCTTCATCATCGCCATGCTCATATTCGCCGGCATGCCCAGCCCCATCTTGGCATCGGCGTTCATGTCGCCGTTCTTGTCCCACAATTTCACGTTGACCGTGGAATCCGCGAATGCCGGCGCCGCAACGGCCAGCGTGGTCAACGCCAGTCCAATTCTCAGAAACTGCATCGAATGTGCTCCTGTCCGCCGTCCGGCGACCACAAAGGCGGGCTGCTTTGAAAGATGATCGGTCGCGGGCGCTGTCTAGCAAGCCCAGCCTGACAACCCGCTGACGGTCCCGACGCTCGGTCGGTTGGCGATCAACATCACGGTCGACGGCGGCCTGCTAATTTCGTCGGTCGTTCGGCTGCGCGACCGGCTCGCCAAGGGCCTGGCCAAGGTGGATCGACTGAGGCGGAAGCGCGCCCGAGGTCGAGAAAGGTTCGGCCGGCGAAATCTCGGCGCCCTCAGGCGCCGCGCCGTCCGGGAATTGCTGCACCGCCATCTCCTGCGACCACACGGCGAGCACGCTTCGCCGGGTCGCCTCGGCGACGATGCAGTAGCCTGAGGCGTCGAGGATCGACAGCACGGCGTGATCGTCGCGGCGCGCCAGGCGGAAGGCCCGGTCGATCACGTCCAGACAAGTGGCGAGGTGCCGCGCATCGGGCAGGCGCGTGTCGCGAAGCATGTCGACAAGCCGGAAGGCGACAAGGCCCTGGTCGCCGACCATGGTCCCCTCGCGGCCAAGCTCGAAGAAAACGGCGACGACGGGGAGCATGCTGCGGATCGAGGCATAGATCGCCGCTGCTTCCTGTGGACTGCAGGCAACCAGATGCGGCGCGTCGGGCGGAGCTGGTTCCGCTGACGGACCCAGTCCCAGCGAATGCACGATCTCATGTTCCAGCCATTGCCGGACCGCCGGCGGAGCGGTTCGGATCTGCTCGGGGCTCAAGGTAATGCCGACCATTTGGCGTCTCCAGCTGATTGCTGACGGCATCAAGACAGGTCGGGGACGCAACGACCTTGATCCTCGTCAAGTTGGACAGGATGCGGCCAAACCGTCAGGACCACACGGCAGGGAAGCTCACCAGAGAGAAAAATGCGAACCCAGGAACACGAGGACCTGGCCGGTGATCAAGGGAATCCTCAGCAGCGGACCGTCCTCTCCACTATCCTGCACCGGCTGCCCGAGCACGCAGGGATGCGCCTTCAGCACATCTCTCCAGATGGTTGGAAAGTCCGATCCCTTGCTTCTCTCAGCATTGCAGGTGTCGACAAGCCTCGCGACGGCATTTCTCATTGAGCGGCGTTACCTTAAGTGCCTGACTGCGCCACATATGAAGGATTTCGATGCGAAGAATTTGATTTCGGTCAATGCGTCGAAAAAGAGTCGCCCACAGCGACCCCCACGCATTCCCGTGCATGCAGGTGTGTCCTTAGGCAGCGGCGTCAGCTCGACATCAGCCGATTGAGCCACACCTCGTCCAGCAGCGAGCGGGTAACGCCGCCGAACACCCATTCCCTCAACCGGCTATGCCCATAGGCGCCCGACACGATCAGTTCGGCCTTCACCGAGGCGAAGAAATCGACGAGGCGATTGCTTTCATCATCGGTCGTCTTGATGATCTCGGTGCGCGCCTTGATGCCGTGACCCGCCAGGAAGCTCGCCACGTCCTTGACGCTGTCCCTGATCCAATCGTCCGGGTTGCGATCGACCGCGACGATGGTGACTTCCTCGGCCATGGCCATAAGCGGCAAAGCGTCGGCCACCGCCCGCCTGGCCTCACGCGTGTCCTTCCAGGACACCACGATCCTGCGAGCCGGCAAATCCATCGCGCCCTGAGCCGCGACCAGGACCGGCCGGCCCGCGCGCAGCACAAGGGATCCTGGATCGACCGTGCGGTAGGAGTCGCCCGTCGACGCGCCCTGGGAAGCGCTGGTGACGACGATGTCGGCCATGCGGGCTCTCCGGGCCACGGCGTGATTCGGATTTTCGATATCGCCATGCCAGTCCGTCTTGACCGCTCCGGCCACCAGGCCGTCGAACTCGCCGTTCAGGCTGGTCAGGCGGCGTCGGATCTCATCCCGCGACTGTTCCCAGACATCGGCGGCGATCGCCGCGCCCTCAGGCGCCATTGTCACCGGCAACGGCGCATCCGCGGCGCAAAACCCTATCAAGCGGGCGTCAAAGCGCTTGGCGAGATTCACGCCGATCCGCGTGATCGGTTCGATCGGACCGTCGATGTTGAGGCTCAGGAGAATTGATTTGTAGCTCATCGCACGCGCTTTCGATCCTTCTCGATGAACCAAACCCTATGTCGCAAGAGCCTGCGCGCCTTGATGTGGATCAAAGTCGTTTCTAAGCCGCGCCCCGACGTTCAAGGCATCCGGGATTCGAAATGGATTACCTCGCCATCGACCACGAAGGTGCCATGCCCGATGTGATGGATGGTTTTCGGCCTCGGCTGTTGCGGATCGATCCACGCCTTGACGACTTCCAGCAGGAAGAGATTGTATCTGTTGACCAGGCGCGTATCGACCACGCGGCACTCGAGGTTGGCGAAACACTCGGCCACCAGCGGCGCCGACACCTGTTCGGCGCGAAGCGGCGTGAACCATGCGGTCGCGAACTTGTCCGTGTCCCGGCCGGAGCAATTGCCGACCTTCACGACTTTCTCCGCAAGGCCGACGGCAGGAATCGCGATCACGCATTCCCTGGTTTGACGCAAGGCGAAGAAGGAGAGGTCATTGCTTGACACCACGCAGGCGATCGTTGGCGGCGCGACTTCCACCATCGTGTGCCAGGACATCGTCATGATGTTCGAGCGGCCTTGCCTGGACCGCGTCGAAAGGAGGACGACCGGACCGGGCTCAATCAGCCGGTAGACATCGGCAAGCGGCAATTCCTTCATATCCGTCCCTCGCTTTGCGTCTGCGGGTGGGCTTGTGGGCTTGTTGTCCCGGACTTGTCGCGGGCATTGCCGTCACTCGCCTTGATCAGGGTCAAAGCCGGCCTGCCGGGCCGGATTGATCATGATCAATGCCAGCTTCGCGGCACCTGCGATGTTTAGGCAGGACGGCCAAAGGGGCTCGTTGATGGTCACTGAAGATTTCCTGCTATGGGGCGCCGTGCTCTGCCTCGGCTTCATCGCCGGAGCCGCGATCTATTTCGAGCGGGCGTCGTTCCGGCGAAGCAAAGGCTTGTCCGCAAGCCATGGCTTTGGACGCCGCTCACGGCCGCATCAGCCAAAATCAGGAAATTGAAGCGAGAAGCGAAGGAAAAGACCCCATGATGTGGAATCCAGACGAGTTTCGGAGCCCCGAGTTGCTCCCTTTCGCCCAAACCGGCCAGAAATTCTTGCGGGCGACCGCCGCGATGCAGGCGCATTCGGTCCGCGCGCTGCTGCGCTACCAGATTGAAGGCGTATCGTTCCTCAAGCGGCGGTTCGAGGATGACCTGAAGCTTGTAGAGGAGCTGACCGGCGGTGACGAGTTCGTCGATGCGTTCGATGTGTTCGTGAATTTCGTCCAGAACGCCACATCCGATTATGCGAAGGAAGCCGGCAAATTCGCTTCCATCGGCGCCAAGCTGGCTTCGGAGACAGCCGGGCAAGTCCGCAAGGAGGCCGAAGCAACGATGAACGACATGGCCGCGGCAACGCTTCCCGCCTGAAATGTCGGCGTCAGGGAAAAGCAGGAAGCCAGCCGCCGATCGGTCCTCCGCCTGGAGCAGTCAAGACATGGCGGAAGATCCGGGGACGCCGCAGGGCTCCATGGGCACCGAGGTGATGGCCGCGGCCCCGGTGCCGCTATTGCCGGACGAAGAAAGCGCAAGCGTCTATCGCGATGTCGACAGGCTCTCGCATGCTCTGGTGGCGGCCTTCACCGCGGGCATTTCGCCGATCAGCCTCCTGCAGGCCTGGCAGGACTGGCTGCTGCACTTGTCCACATCACCGGGCAAGCAGGCGGAGGTCTCCACCAAGGCGGTCGAGAAGCTCGTCAGGTTGAATGATTTTCTTTTTCGCTGCGGGCTTGGAATGGGGACCGCTGCGCCGACCATCACACCCCTGCCGCAAGACAGAAGGTTCCAGCATCAGGCGTGGCAGTCATTCCCCTTCAACGCCGCGCAGCAAGCCTTCCTGCTTTCCCAGCAATGGTGGCACAACGCGACCAGCGGACTTCCAGGCGTTACCAGAAGGCATGAGCGACTCGTCGAGTTCTACAGCCGCCAGATCCTGGATACCTTCTCTCCTTCCAATTTCCCGGCGCTCAACCCGGAGGTCATCGACAAGACCTTGCGGAAGAATGGCGCCAATTTCGTCAAAGGCGCCAACAATCTGGTCGACGACCTGCTGCGTCTGGCCGACGGCAAGCTGGCGGCTGGCGTTGAAAACTTCCGGCCGGGCTTCGAGGTCGCCGCCACACCGGGCGAGGTGATCTTCCACAATGAACTGATCGAGCTGATCCGTTATGCCCCGATGACGGATACCGTGAAGGAGGAGCCGATCCTCATCGTCCCCGCCTGGATCATGAAATACTATATCCTCGATCTTTCACCGAAGAACTCGCTGGTCCGCTATCTTGTCCAGAGCGGCTATACGGTTTTCTGCGTCTCCTGGCGTAATCCGGGCAGCGACCAGGCCGGAGTATCGCTGGACGACTATCGCCAGCTCGGCGCGATGGCGGCCATGGACGCGGTCGAGGCAGCGACGGGAAGCAGCCGGATTCACGGGGTGGGCTACTGCCTTGGCGGGACGCTGCTGTCGATAGCGGCGTCGGCAATGGCCCGTGATGGCGACCACCGCCTAGCCAGCCTGTCGCTTTTCGCAGCGCAGGTGGATTTCGAAGAACCGGGCGAGCTCGGCCTGTTCATGGACGAGAGCCAGATCACGCTGCTCGAGGACGTGATGTGGGTGGAAGGCACCCTCGACCAGCGCCGCATGGCTGGCGCTTTCCAGATGCTTCGCTCGCAGGATTTGATCTGGTCACGCATGGTGCGCGAGTATCTGCTCGGGGAGCGCGGTCCGATGACCGACCTCATGGCTTGGAATGCCGATTCAACCCGTATGCCGTTTCGCATGCAGTCGGAATATTTGCGGCAGCTCTATCTGGACAACGACCATGTCGAGGGACGCTTTCGCGTCGAGGGAAGGCCTGTTCATCTGGAAGACATTCGAGCCCCGGTGTTCGCGGTCGGAACCGAGACGGACCACGTCGCGCCGTGGCGTTCGGTATTCAAGCTGACCTATCTCCTGGACACCGACATCGACTTCGTCCTGACCACCGGCGGGCACAATGCGGGTATCGTGTCGGAGCCCGGACACCCGAACCGTTCCTATAAAAGGCTCAGTTGCCGCCATGCCGCCATTCGCCCCGGCCCGGACGAGTGGGCAAAAGAGGCGGCCGTGACATATGGCTCCTGGTGGCCGGCCTGGGTCGAATGGCTGGCCGGTCACTCCAGCCGTGAGGTCGCGGCCGACCGGGGCGATGCCCTGGGCGCCCTGAATTCGGTTTACGCGGCGCCCGGCACGTATGTCCTCGAGCGGTAGCTGCGTTCCAGCAGTTTGAGCGAGGTCAAGGCGCGGCGTCCGCCAGGGGCCTAATCAGCAGCCATGAAACGTCGAACAGCGCTTAAGATTCTGCCGTTTGCTATCGTTTTCGCATCGTCGGCTTGGGCGGGCGATAATCTGCAGGTCGCCTATGGCAAAAGGCTGGTCCAAACAAACTGCGCGCGGTGCCACGCAGTCGGCCGGACTGGCGAAAGCACCCATCCCGATGCCCCGCCTTTTCGTCTATTGCACCGCCGCTATCCGATCGAGGACCTGCAGGAAGCCTTGGCCGAGGGAATCTCCACCGGCCATCCGGACATGCCCGAGTTTGTGGCCTCTCCGGATCAGATCGAGGCGATCATCGCCTATATCGGGAGCCTCGGCCGATGACGGGATCCAGGGAGTAGAGCGCTGACGGCGCAAGAGGAGGTATCGGATGAAACGCGGAATCGGTAGTGAGGACACCGAGGCTCCTGAGCTGGCGATCTCCGCCGGCAAGGTCTGTTTCATAATCGCCAAGGCGCATGGCTTCGACGTCAAGGTCGCCGTCACCGAGCCGGATGCGGGCTCCAATCCCACGGACGACGGCGAAGTCGCGGTGCTTCAGGACCATGATGACGACCCCGTGCGCGAAGAGCTTGGGTCGCTGATCTCGGATCTCTCCGTCGACGAGCAGATCGATCTCGTGGCGTTGACATGGCTCGGCAGGGATGACGGCAAGGTGGCGGATTGGGACGAGGTTCGCCAGCAGGCCGCCTACGCTCACAACAGGCACACGGCCGACTATCTTTGCGGCAATCCGCTGTTGGGCGATCACCTTGCGGCCGGGCTCGACGCTCTCGGCCTGTCTTGCCCCGGCTGAATCGAAGTTGATGCACATCAAAGCGGGACGTTTTCGGCCGTGCTGATCTACCCGTCTCTGATGGAGTACGGATATGATCTACACGACGGTATTGGTCCAGCTCGATATCGATGCCCCGGCAACGCCGCGCCTGATCTTCGCGCAACAGATCGCAAGCAAGTTCGAGGCGGACCTTATCGCGGTGGCGGCTGCCGAGCCCTCCACATTGGTGTCGCCGAGCGAGTCTTCTCCGGCTGTGGCCGAGGTGTTGCGTCACCGGACGCTCGAGATCGAGGATCGTATCAGCAAGCTCAAGGAGGAGTTCCTCGCCGTCGCCGGTGACAACGAGCGCGCATCCTGGCATGCGGAACTCGACGACCCTACGCGAGCCGTGGCGCTGCACGCGCGGGCGGCCGATCTGGTGATCACCGGAGCGCCGGCCCCGGCCGCCGCCGGCGATTTCCGAAGGACCGTGGATCCGGGGGCATTGGTGCTTTCCGCGGGCAGGCCGGTTCTGTTTGCGGCCGACGATCTCGCCTCCATCAAGGGTGAGAGGATCATGGTCGCCTGGAAGGATTGCCGCGAAGCACGGCGGGCCGTGGTCGACGCGATGCCTTTCCTGCGCAATGCCAGGGAAGTGACCGTTTTCAATGCGGCCGAGGAAGGAACGCTCGTCGCGCGGGATGGCGCGGCGGACGTGGTGCGCTTCCTGATGAGGCATGGTGTGAAAGCCCGGTCCCAACTGCTCGAAAGCCAGGGAAGCTCGGTGGGCGACTCGATTATCGCTGGGGCTGATCGAATCGGGGCCGATCTCATTGTGGCCGGTGGTTATGGCCATAGCCGCTTCCGCGAATGGGCGTTCGGGGGCGCGACGCGATCCCTGCTCGGATCGGGCTCGTTCCACAGGCTGCTGTCGAACTGAGTAGCCACTGCATTCCATGTCCGCCAGGCGGGCATAAGATCCAAGGAGACAAGCTATGCAGATGCTGGCATCCCTGTTCCTGCCGACTTATCCGGATCCGCCGGGCCCGAAGATCGCGTTGAATGCGGTGGCTGTGGCCAAGCAGCTTGGCGCCACGCTGGATGCGGCGGTCATCAATGTCGACATTCCGGACGTTTCCAACGCACTGTCCAGCTTCCTGCTCGACCTCCCTGCCAAGATCCGTGAGGTCGAGACTGCCAGCAGGAATCGCGGCAAGGCCCTGCTTGAGAATGTCGCGGCCGAAGCCGCGCGGTGCAAAGTTACCCTGACCACTCAGGAGTTGAAAGCGCAGCCCGCGTTCATAGGGGAAGCCGCCGCCCGGGAGGGCCGCTATTTCGACCTCTGCATGGTGGGATGGGCGAGGGATACCGAGTCCATCCGCATGACCGCGGAGGAGGTCGTCTTCAGCTCCGGCCGGCCGGCCTTGATCCTCCCGGGTGACGAAGATATCGGTGCGCTCGATAACGTGGTGATCGCCTGGGACGGGAGCCGCGTGGCTGCAAGGGCGGTGGCCGACGCGAAGCCGTTCCTGGAACGCGCATCGACTATATCGATCGTGAGCGTGACCGATGAGAAGGTGCTGCCGGGCAAGGATATTGCTGAACGCCTTGCTCATGGACTTGCGGCGCGCGGGCTGCGTGCGAAAGCCCAGTCCATTCAAACTGGCGACAGTGAAATTGGCGCCGCCCTGCAGCAGCATGCCCTTAAAATCGGCGGCAACCTGCTGGTCATGGGCGGCTGGGGCCACTCCCGCCTGAGGGACTTTGTGCTTGGCGGGGCAACGGAGGGGATTTTGTCGAATCTGCGCCTGCCGGTCTTGATGTCGCATTGATGCAAACCGCCCTTAAGGCATTCGACTGGTCTGGGGGAACGGCATGCGGCAAGACTGACACTTGCGGCGCGTCGTCTGAATCGGCTGCGGCGCGACGCGCGCCAGGCAGATCCACCCTCGAACATCTGGACCTGAGCGAATGCCGAGGGCCGTAACCGGGCATCAAGCCATCGAGAGTCGACCGGGCGCCTCGCCTCCTTGCGGCCTGAGCGAGGCTGAAGCGCAAGCCAGACGGCTGGCGGAGGGGCCGAACGAGCTGCCCAGATCCGGGCGTCGCACACCCTTGAGAATTGCCGTCGAGGTCATGCGCGAGCCGATGCTTGCGCTCCTGCTTGGTGGCGGCGCGGTCTATCTCCTGCTTGGCGATCTGCAGGAGGCGGTGATCCTGCTGTGCTTCGCCACTTTGTCGATTGCGATAACCATTATCCAGGAGGCGCGCACAGAGCGGGTTCTGGAAGCCCTCCGCGATCTCACAAGCCCTCGCGCCCTGGTCGTGCGCGATGGCCAACGCCGGCGGATTGCCGGCCGCGAGGTGGTGCGCGGCGACATCGTCTTGCTTGTCGAGGGAGACCGTGTCCCCGCCGATCTGCTGCTGGTCCAGAGTCGTAATCTTCAGGTCGACGAATCCTTGCTCACCGGCGAATCCTTTCCGGTGAAAAAAGCAGCCGCCACGCCGGCAGATCGGGCGGGGAGACATCGACCCGGCGGCGATGACGTTCCGGCTGTATTTTCGGGATCGCTTGTCGTGCGCGGCTCGGGCATCGGCGAGGTGGTAGCGACCGGTGCGCGAACGGAAATCGGAGCCATCGGGCAGGCGTTGAGCTGCCTGGAGAGCGAGGCGCCTCGTCTGCAAAAGCAGACCAGGCACCTTGTAAGACTGTTTGCCTTGGCCGGCGCTGTCGTCAGCGCGCTGGCGATGCTGCTTTATGGCTTGCTGCGAGGCGGATGGCTTGATGGGATATTGGCGGGTATTGCCCTCGGCATGTCGATGCTGCCGGAAGAGTTTCCGATGGTGCTGACGATTTTCATGGCCATGGGCGCCTGGCGCATATCCCAGGTGCGGGTGCTGACCCGTCGGGCCGCGGCAATCGAAACGCTTGGGTCCGCGACCGTGCTCTGCACCGACAAAACCGGAACGCTGACCAGGAACCAGATGGCCGTTGCTGAGCTGAGAACGCCAGGCGGCGTCTTCTCGCTTCTGAAGACCTCGGATGTCGTTCCCGAGGCATTCCGCGAACTGGTCGAGCTTAGCGTGCTTGCAAGCGCCGAGATTCCTTTCGATCCAATGGAAAAGGCATTTTACGAGCTGGCGGCTGAAAGACTGCCGGGGCGTCCGGGCGCGAACGACTGGCGGCTCATTCGCTCTTACGGACTCCGACCGGAACTGTTGGCGATGTCGAATGTCTGGCGGACAAGCACCGGCGATGGCGATTGCCTCGTCGCCGCCAAAGGCTCGCCGGAGGCGATCCTGAAGCTTTGCCGCCTGGGCGCGGATCAGGCCGTCTCGATCCGGAAGGACGCCGATGCCATGGCGGCCGAGGGGCTAAGGGTTCTGGGGGTGGCGCGCGCGAGCCATGCCGAGAGCGGATTGGCCGACGAGCAAACTGGCTTTGCTTTCGAATTCGTGGGCCTGGTCGGGTTGGCTGATCCGCTGCGGCCGCGGGTTCAGGACGCTGTTGCATCTTGCCGGTCGGCGGGTATTCGCGTGCTTATGATCACCGGCGACTATCCCGCCACGGCGAAAGCCATAGCGCGCGAGGCCGGGTTGGATGTCGGGGACGTCATCACCGGCGAAGAGCTGAGGGCACTAGGCCCGGCGAGCCTTTCCAATGCGGTGAAGACGACGACCGTCTTCGCGCGGATCATGCCTGACCAGAAGCTGGCGATCGTGAATGCCCTGAAGGCGAACGGCGACATTGTCGCGATGACCGGCGACGGGGTCAATGATGCGCCCTCGCTGAAGGCTGCGGATATCGGCGTCGCCATGGGTGGGCGCGGCACGGACGTTGCGCGCGAAGCCTCTTCCATCGTCCTCCTCGACGACGACTTTGGCTCGATCGTCAAGACAATCAGGCTGGGACGGCGCATCTATGACAATCTGCGAAAGGCGATGCGTTTCATCTTCGCCGTGCACGTGCCGATCGCGGGACTGGCTCTGATGCCCCTGCTGTTCGGCCTGCCCATTCTGTTCGGACCGATCCACATCGCATTTCTGGAGATGGTGATCGATCCGGTCTGCTCGCTCGTCTTCGAAGCGGAGGGCGAGGAGGAGGACATAATGAAGCGGCCGGCGCGCGATCCGGAAGAAGCGCTGTTTACCCGCCCATTGGTGGCATGGAGCCTGGCCCAGGGCTTGCTCACATTGGCGGTCGTCGCAGCGATCTTCCTGCTCGGCCTCAACTCCGGAATTCCGGAAAATGAACTTCGAGCCCTAACGTTCTTCGCCCTGGTGGTGAGCATCATCGGCCTGGTTCTGGTCAACCGCGCTTTCAGCGCCTCGTTGATTTCAGCCCTATCAAGACCCAATCGCGCCCTCGCTGCCGTCATCGCCTTGGACTCAGTCGTGCTCGCCCTGGTGCTTCTGTGGCCGTCCGCGAACCTCCTCTTCCAGTTCGGATCGCCAAGCATGATCGATCTTGCCGCGGTTCTGGCGGCCGCAATCGGGTTGGTCGCTTTGCTGGAGTTTCTCAAATATCTGGGCGGGCGACTAAGCGCGTGACGAGGCTCTCTTATTGAAATCTCACCTTGCTACCCTCGGTGAGGGCAACGGGCGGGTAGGCGATGACGGTTTCGCCAGGAAGTACGCCCTGAGCTATTGCAGCAACACGTGCCGAAAGGTGTGATATTTGTACCTGCCGGAGATATGCGCGCCCTTGATCGACAACGAAGACGTTCCAGGCATCGCCTCGCCGGAACAACGCGCCCATCGGCACGACGATTGCCTTGTCGATCCGATCGACCACGATATTGGCCTCGACACGGTAACCGTCTCCGAGACTGGTCCAGGTCTGCCGCGGCGAGCCTATGTCGATGATGACCCAGACGCGCTGTTCTTCCACGCCGAGCGCAGAGATTTTGGTGAAGCCGGAAGGCTCGACACGCCGCACGACGCCCTGCAAATCCGAAGGCCCGCCCCATCGCGCGATGGTCACCTTGTCGCCCTGCCTTATACGGGCGGCATCGGTCGTCAACACATCCACCGCGACTTCAAGGTCGTCCGGGTCCCCCAGTTCGACCAAGGGGGCCGCCATCGAGACCACGCTTTCGCTTTCTTGTTCGACCCTGAGAACGCGCCCGTCTATGGGCGACAGGACCGGGAAGCCTTCGCTTGGATCGGGATTACTGGCGGACTGCAATGCTGCTCGAGCCTGTTCCAGGACATGGGAGGCGGCATGCGAGCGGCGCTCGGCCGCATCCGCCTGCCGGCTTGCAGACTGAAACAGCGCCTCCTCTCTTTCCAATTGCGCAACGGCCGCCACATTGCGCTGGGCAAGCTGCCGGGTGCGCTCGCGATCGGCGCTGGCTTGAGCCAGGAGGACCTTGGCCTGCTCGTGAAGCGCTTCAGCCTCTTCGACGCCAGCTTCCGCTGCGCCGACCTGCGCCTCGAGCTCCTGCCGCACTCGTGAATCCAGCAAAGGCGAAACAGGCGGCGTGATGATCGCCAGTTTTTGCCCGGTGTGCACGACATCACCGGCCTTCAGCATCAGCCGCTGGACGCGACCCGATAAAGGCGCCGACACCGTATAGCGATCCCGCACGCGCGTGCGGCCGTCTTCTTCGATCGTGTCCTGAAACGTCGTCGTCACGACGTCGGCGGTCTCGACAAGAATCGGCTGCGGCATGAGGAGCCAATAGAGGCCGGCCGCCGCGATCGCCACCAGCAACAGTCCACCAACGATCGAGACAGGCCGGTGCTTCATATCAGTCTCGGGTCTTCAGGACGGCTACCAGATCGAGCGTATCGATCCTTCGGCGGATCATGATGAAACTGGCGAAAGCCGCGGCGATCACCAGGAGCAAGGCTATGACGTAACTGCTCGGATCGATCACAACGGGTATTTGGAACGATTGGCTCGCTCGGGCAGAGGCAATCAGCTCGATCAGGTAGCGACCGATCAGGAGTCCCAATGGAATCGCCACGACAAGCTCGGCGACAAGCTCGCTTACAATGACCGCCGACACTTCGCGCCGAGTCAGTCCGATAATGCGCAGACCGGCCAGTTCCCATGCGCGCTCCTGCAGGGCAATGCGTGCGCTGTTATAGACGACACCTATCGCGATCAGCATTCCGAACCCCGCCAGGATCAGCGCGCCGATCAGCACCATTTCGCCGATCGTGTCGTTGAACAGTGACAGCCACAGAGCCTTTACTGAGCTTCCCTCTATCCTTGGCATCGACTTTATCCTGGACCAGACCAGTTCGGATTGAGCCGAGTCAATCCTGAGAGCCGCGACATTTGCTACAGGACCTTCCCTCATCACGTGATTGAGCGCACTGCGGTCCATGGTCACCGACGATCCCAAGATGTCGTCGGAAATCCTGCGGACGATGACTTCCCTTACCGCTCTGGCGCCTTCAAGTACGTCGATCGACACAGTGTCGCCCACATGGAGATCGAGTTGGCTCGCGATCTGCCGGCTCAGCATGATGCCGTCTGCCGGAATGGAGATTGGCTGCAACGCCTTGTCCCTGGGAACTCTGAGCTCGGAGCCGGGGTCCAGGCCAATGGCCGACGTGCGATAGGTCCGGTACCCCACTCGCAATCTCACAGGAACCACTCTCTGGAGTTCAGCATTCAGCACTCCGGGAAGCGCCTTCAACTCGTGGAGTGTGTCCGTGGAAACAGGTTCGGTGAAGGTGAGAAAGGCGTCGCCGCGCTCGATCCGGCTGAAGCTGACGTCGATCATGTAGTCGATGGCATCGAACCAGTAGAGCCCAAACAGGATAAGTGGAATGGCAAGGGCGATGCCGATGGTCGACAGCACCGTCCTGATCGGCCTACCCAGCGTTGTGCGGGCCGCAATGATATACTGCAGCGGAATGACGCGGCTCCCCATCGTCTGGAGCCACGCGAAGGTCTGCAGAGCAGGCGGGGTTGCGGGTCGCATGGCTTCGGCGGGTGGAAGCACAGCTATTCGATACACCGATGTCGCAGCCGCAAGGTTCGCGGCGACGACACTGACCAGCGTCGCCGCAACGAGAAGCCACGGCTCGAACCGCGCGTCGAGCGAAGGAAATCGGAAGAAGGCGCGATAGCTTCCCACGACGCCAACGGCGAACCAGCATCCGAGGACGAGGCCTACGGCCGATCCCAGCAGCGCGATGGCCGTGACCAATTTGAAGTAATGAAGCGCGATGGTGCCGTTGGCGAATCCCAACGCCTTGAGCGAAGCGATCTGACCGCGTTGCGCTTCAACCATTCTGCCGATGACGACGTTAAGGAGAAACGCCGCGATGCCGAAGAAGACGGACGGCATGAAGATGCTCAAGGTTTCCTGCTCTGCCAGCTCATCCTCAAGAAAGCGGTGCGAGGGCTGATCGCCGCGATTGTAGGCTCCCGTTCCGCCGTATGGAGCCAGCAGGCGGTCCACCTCATCCAGCACATGCCGCACGCTTGACCCCGGAGCTATCGTCATCGCCACGTCGTTGAACGCGCCTTTCATGTCGAACGCACTGGCCACCGCATCCTCACCTGCCCACAGCACGACGAAGTTGCGATCGTCGGGAAGCGGCACAGCGCTTCGCGTGGCAAAGACGAACTCGGGCGACAAGGCGGAACCGACGACGCGAAAATCCTGCAGGCGCCCGTTGAGGACGACCTCAACAGGTTGCCCCATTCGCACAGCACGTGCCTCGGCATAGGCTGCGTTAATGATGACTTCTTCGGGATGCAACGGATCGGGCCAGCGCCCTTGCACCAGATGGAGACGATTGAGCAGAGGCTGCCCCTCGGCTGGCAGCGAGATGATGCGGCCCGAGATCGGCAGGTTCGTGTCCTCGCGTATTATCCGCACTGGCTTCGCAACCCGCGGCTCGACGATCCCGATCCCATCGATCTCACGCAGTCGGTCAGCGATGACCAGCGGAGCGCGCGTCGTGCCGGCGAAGAGGTCGGCGAAGCGCTCGTTGCGGTAGTGGCTTTCCATCGCGCCAACAAGCGCCCGGTAATTCGATACCGACATCACGAAGACTGCCACGCCCGCGGCGACGAGCATTGCGATGCTGAGAACCTGAAGCCGCATCGACCAGAGATCGCGCACCACCTTGATGTCGAGGACGTTCACCACTGCACGTCCTCGGCGGAGACGCGATCCGGATTCGGTTCCTCCTTGACGATGCGCCCACCGCTCAACCTTAAGACGCGGTCGGCCATTCCGGCGATTGCAGAGTTGTGAGTAATCACGATAGTGGTCGTGCCGAGTTCCGCATTCACCTTGGCGATCGCGGCAAGAACCAACCGGCCGGTATCCACGTCGAGCGCGCCGGTCGGCTCGTCGCAAAGCAAGATATCAGGACGTTTCACGATCGCGCGAGCCACGGCTACGCGCTGCTGTTCTCCGCCCGACAACTGCGATGGGAAGTGACGTGCGCGATGTGACAATCCGACCAGTTCGAGCGCTTCCTTGGGATCCATCGGATCGCTGGCTATCTGCGCGACAAGCCGCACGTTCTCTTCGACACTGAGGCTCGGTATCAGATTGTAGAACTGGAAGACAAAGCCGACATGCTCGCGCCTATATGTCGTTAGCTCAGTGTCGCCAGCTCCCGTCAGTTGGTGATCCCGCCACTTTGCCGAGCCCGATGTTGGAGCGTCCAGTCCACCAAGGATATTGAGAAGGGTCGATTTGCCCGAACCGGAGGGCCCAAGAAGAACGATGAACTCGCCCTGCCGAATATCGAGATCCACGTTCTTCAGGGCTGTCACTTGCGAGTCCCCCGAGCCATAGACCTTGCTCAACCCGCGGGCCACGAACACCGGGACTGGCGGCTGTGCTGCTGAATCTTCCGCCTCTTGCTCGCTGGTTTGCATGCGGGCCTCCGGGTCAGCCGACGCCAGAGCGCTCATACAGGGCACGCCTGAAGAGTCGTCTGTCGCTGGAGCGGTTCCCCGTTTGACGGCAACGGCGAAGCGCTCTATTTCCGCCTTTCACCATCCTTCGCGCTGACTACATCGGCATTTCCGGCTCAAGCGCGCGCTCCTTTGCCGGCTCGGGTATCTCTGTCATGGTCGCCTCCGTCAGGAGCAGCACGCTGGCGACCGAGACGGCGTTTTCCAGTGCGATGCGGACCACCTTGGTCGGGTCGATGATGCCGGCTTCGACCAGGTCGACATATTCCTTGCGGCCGGCGTCAAAACCGAAATTTCCCTTGCCCTCGATCATCCTGGCGATGACGACGCCGCCGTCGACGGCCGAATTCTCGGCGATCTGGCGCACAGGTGTTTCCAGCGCGCGCCTGAGGATCTGGACGCCGGTGCGTTCATCGCCTTCGCACCGTGCTTCTTCCTCGGTGACCGCGCCGATGCAACGCAACAAGGCAAGCCCGCCACCAGGCACGATGCCCTCCGCGACGGCCGCCTTGGTGGCGCTGATGGCGTCGTCCAGCGCTTCCTTCTTGGACTTCATCTCGGCTTCCGTCGGCGCGCCCACCTTGATGACGGCCACGCCGCCGGCGAGCTTGGCGAGCCGCTCCTGGAGCTTCTCACGGTCATAGTCGCTGGTCGTATCGCTGATCTCTCGCCGGATCTGCTCGACACGCCCCTTGATCGCCTTCTGGTCGCCGCTGCCGCCGATGATCGTGGTGTTGTCCTTGTCGACAACCACGCGCTTGGCGCGTCCCAGCTGAGCCATCGTCACATTCTCGATCTTGAGGCCGATATCCTCGGAAATGACCTGTCCGCCAGTCAGGACGCCGATGTCCTGCAGCATCGCCTTGCGGCGGTCGCCGAAGCCTGGCGCCTTCACGGCGCAGTTCTTGAAGGTGCCGCGGATCTGGTTGACGATGAGCGTGGCCAACGCCTCCCCCTCGACGTCCTCCGCGATCACCAGCAGAGGTGAACCCGATTTCGCCACCGCCTCGAGCAGCTTGATGAGGTCGTTGAGCGAAGAGATCTTCTTTTCGACGATGAGTACCAGCGCGTCTTCCAGCACCGCCTCCATCTTCTCGGTATCGGTCACGAAATAGGGGGAGAGGAAGCCGCGGTCGAATTGCATGCCTTCGACCACGTCCAGGACCGTTTCGGTGGTCTTCGATTCCTCGACCGTGATGACGCCTTCGCCGCCGACCTTCTCCATGGCTTCGCCGATCAGCTCGCCGATGAGCGGATCGTTATGGGCGGAGATCGTCGCCACCTGTTCCTTCTCGCGCCTGGTCGAGACAGGCCGCGATATCTGCTTGAGCGTTTCGATTGCCCGCTTCGTCGCGCGGTCGAGGCCGCGCTTGATGTCGATCGCGCTTGCGCCGGCGACCACGTTGCGCACGCCGTCGGCGAACATCGCGTGGGCAAGTATGGTCGATGTGCTCGTTCCGTCGCCGACCATGTCGCCGGTCTTCTCGGCCGCCTGCCTCAGCATGCGGGCGCCGAGATTTTCCTCCGGATCCCTCAGGTCGAATTCCTTGGCGATCGTCACACCGTCGTTGCACACGATGGGCGCGCCCCACTTTTTCTCGATCAGAACCGACTTCGAACGAGGACCGAGCGTCACCCGCACGGCGTCGGCGAGTTGGGTCGCGCCGCGCAGGATTTTTTCGCGCGCCGCCGAGCGGAACAATACCTGTTTGTGGGCCATGGTGGTCTCCAGATTATCCGACCGATTCCCATAGCCGCGTTGGTGCCGACCAGCCTTGACGCGCGTCAATTGTGCATCACTGACGGCGTTGACCGGAATCAATGAGGACCGGTTCGCCAGCTGGTCTGATGAGGCTCTCAGGTCAGGAGACGACGATGCGAACGAACGAGACGCCACACTACGATACCAGCGTGAACACGACCGGCTGCTGCCCGAAGTTCAACCCCGGCGGCTGGGACGATCAGGAGCTGCATTTCCGTGACAAGCCGTTCGTGAGAGCGGTGACGCACAGCGTCATGCATGTCCCCGTGAACATGGGCAGCGTTTTCGCACGCGTTAATCGGCACATCGACGATGCCGGCGCTTCGGCCGATGGCCATTCCATCGTTCTCAGCCGCGATCTCTCGCCCTGGACCAGCGAACATCTCTTCTCGGTTTCGAAATCTGTGCCCGAGGAAGAGATGACGACGCTGAGCGGGAACTTCGTGACGAAAGTGTTCGAAGGCCCCTTCAGCCAGGCAAGGCAGTGGCACGAAGAGATGCTGCAGATGGCGCGTGATCGGAAATCGGAACCGGGCGACGTCTATTTCTTCTATACGACCTGCCCGAAATGCGCCGAAGCCTACGGAAAGAACTATGTCGTTGGGGTAGCGGCCGTGGGCTAGCCCACAACGCAACGCGCTGTCAGTTTGGATAGATGGACTTGCCCCCGAGCGAGGCAGGTCAATATGCGCGCCTTGATGGAGCCCTTGCATGAGTCGAATTGGCGGTTTCCTGCTGGTCATGCTTATCGCCATGGCGACCGCGGCCGGTGTGGCTTTCGTGCTTTACAGGAACGAGCTTGGTCGCTTGCGCGACGCCGTCAGCCGAGGCAGTCTGGTCGCCAAGCTCGACATCGGCCCGGTTGAATACGCCGACAGCGGCGCGGGCATTCCGCTGCTTTCGATCCACGGCTCCGGCGGCGGCTTTGACCAAGGCCTTGCCCTGGCTTCCAGCCTTATGGGGGACGGCTTCCGTATCATCGCGCCGTCGCGCTACGGCTATCTGCGCACGCCTGTTCCGCAAGACCCTTCTCCGGCCGCGCAGGCCGATGCGCTCGCGGCGCTGCTCACCAAACTGGACGTTCCCAAAGCGGTGGTCGTCGGCGTTTCGGCTGGCGCGCAGTCGGCGGTCGAGCTGAGCCTTCGGCACCCGGACAAGGTCGCCGCTCTCATTCTGGTCGTCCCAGCCCTTTATTCGCCCACCAGTCCGGTCTCGATCGACGTGGATCCGGGTAACAGGTTTGCGTTCTGGGCTGTCAACGCCGGCGGCGATTTCGCCTGGTGGGCAGCCGAGAACATCGCGCCATCGGTACTCATTCGCTTCCTCGGCGTTCGGCCGGCGCTGGTAGCGGCCGCGCCCCAAGCCGAAAGGGACCGTGTGATGAGCTTCGTCAGAGGCGTTGAACCATTGTCGCTGCGCTTCTCCGGCATCAATCTCGACAGCGCTCCGGAGTTGCATGAACAGCCGTTGGCGGAAATCGCTGTACCTGCATTGATCGTCTCGGCGCGCGACGACCTGTTCAACACGCTGCCGGCAGCCGAGTTCGCGGCGGCCAGGATTCCCCGCGCCAAGCTGGTGGTCTACGATACCGGCGGACATCTTCTCGTCGGGCGGACGCAGGAGGTTCGCATGGCAATCCGCACCTTTCTGGCCGGCGCGGGCCTGGTCCCGTCAAACCATTAGCCCGCGGAACCGGTGATTGTCGGCGTGACGACCGCCGCGGGGGCCTTTGCGTCTTGGCCAAGGGTCGGCGTCAGCCAACGGACGAGGCCAAGGCCGAGGAGCGCCAGCGCCGTGAAGCCCGCGCCCGCCAGGAAGGTCATCCTCGGTCCGAAAAAATCCCAGAGCGTGCCCGCCAGCAGGCTGGCGGCCAGCAGCGCAAGTCCAGTCGACAGGTTGAACATCCCGAAGGCGGTGCCTCGCAGTTCCGGCGGGGCCGTATCGGCGACGAGCGTTGCCAGGAGGCCCTGCGTAAGCCCCAGATGCAGGCCCCACAGGCCCACGCCGAGCGCTGCGCCCGCAAGATTTCCAGGGAACGCCAGCACGATGTCCGCGGCAATCAGGACCAGGAAGCCGAGAATAAGCATCGTCAGGCGATTGACGCGATCCGATAGCGCGCCGGCCGGATAGGCAGAGAGCGAGTAGACAACGTTCATGACCACCAGCACCAGCGGGACGAGCCCGATCGGCAGGCCCATGCCCTGCGCGCGCAGGATGGAAAACGCTTCGCTGAACCTGGCCAAGGTGAACACGGTAGCCACGCAGACAACCAGCCAGAAGGACGAGCCCAGGCGCTTGAGCTCCGGCAGGCTCAAGGGGGCGCGCACTTCGCGCAGCCCCGTGGGCCGGGCCGGCTCGCGGACGGCGGTAACCAGCAGCACGACCGCCAGAAGGCCTGGAACAACCGCGACCCAGAACACGGTCCGAAACTGATTGGCGGTCAGCCACATGAGGCCGATCGCCAGCAGCGGCCCGACGAACGCGCCAACCGTGTCGAGTGCCTGGCGAAGCCCGAAACTCGCGCCGCGCGCGTCGGCGGGGGCGATGTCCGCAACCAGGGCATCGCGCGGGGCGCCGCGAATCCCCTTGCCCACGCGGTCGACAAATCGCGCCGCCACCAGCCAGCCGATCGAGGAAGCCAGCGGGAACACCGGCTTGGTGAGAGCGGCGAGGCCGTAGCCGATGATCGCCAGCAGCTTGCGTTTTCCCAGCCAATCGGACAGCGCGCCCGAAAACACCTTGGTGATGGCGGCCGTCGCTTCGGCGATGCCCTCAATGGTGCCGACCGTCACCATCGACGTTCCCAGGACGGTGACGAGGTAGACTGGCAGCAAGGCGTGGATCATCTCCGAAGAGACGTCCATCAGCAGAGACACGAAGCCCAACACCCAAATCCCCGCGGGGATGACTCCTAGGCAGGTGCGGGTGGTCACCGCGGTCTCGAGCTGCTTCATTGATCCCTTCGGCACGCCGACATTGGGCACGTTCAACATAGCGAACTCGCGGTGCGCAAGTACACCGCGATCAGCTGTTTTGCGGTTCCTTGGCCGGGGCTTCCAACCAGGTACCGCGCTCGCCCCTGACGATTGCCTGGCCATCTTCGAGCTTGCCGATCGCGGCAGGCTTGCCCGTTGCTTCGGCGAACTCGATCGCGGCAGCGACCTTCGGCCCCATGGATCCGGCCGGAAAATTCCGTCCGGAGATCTCTGTCGTGGCAACGTGCCGGAGCGCGCGGGCCTCCGGCGTGCCGAAGCCGGCATAAACCGCATCGACATCCGTCAGCATCAGAAGCATGTCAGCTTTCAATTGACGCGCCAGAAGCGAGCTTGCCAGGTCCTTGTCGATGACGGCTTCGACGCCGATCATGCTGCCATCGTCGCGGGCGATGACCGGGACACCTCCACCACCCGTGCAGATGACGACGACGCCATGCTCGACCAGATAGGAGATCACCGACACTTCCAGGATATCGAGAGGCCGCGGCGAGGGCACGACACGGCGCCATTTGTCGCCGTCAGGCGCAACGGTCCAACCGCGCTCGCCCGCGAGCCGTCGCGCCGTCGCGCCGTCATAGACGGGGCCTATCGGCTTCGTCGGCCGCGCGAAGGCGGGGTCGCCCGGGTCGACCTTCACCTGCGTCAGCAGGGTTGCAAACAACCTGTTCCTGATAAGGTTGGCAAGCTCCTGCTCGATCATGTAGCCGATCATACCGGCGCTTTCGGCGCCGAGCACGTCGAGCGGGAAAGCGCCGTCGGTCGAGGCCGCCGACTGGAGCGCCAGCAGGCCGACCTGGGGGCCGTTGCCATGCGTGATGACGAGCGAATGGCCTTGGTCGATAAGCGCCGCCAGGGCGGATGCCGCATGCTTGACATTGGCGCGCTGATTTTCGGCGGTCATGGGCTCGCCCCGCCGCAACAGCGCATTCCCGCCGAGAGCCGCAACGATCAGCATCTCAATTGCCGATCGTGGCGACGAGCAGCGCCTTGATCGTGTGCATGCGGTTCTCCGCCTGGTCGAACACGATCGACGCGCCCGATTCGAAGACCTGATCGGTGACCTCCATGCAGTCGATGCCGAATTCGCGGGCGACCGAGGCGCCGACCTCGGTCTCGGTATCGTGGAACGCCGGCAGGCAATGCATGAATTTCACGTGCGGATTGCCGCTGGCCGACATCACCTCGCTTGTCACCCGATAGGGCATCAGCAGGCGGATACGCTCGGCCCAGGCCGACTTGTCCTCACCCATGGAGAGCCAGACATCGGTATAGATGAAGTCGGCGCCTTCGACGCAGCTCTTCACATCTTCGTCCAGCCTGAAGCGGCCACCGCTGCGCTCCGCCAGGGTTCTGACATGGGCGCAGAACTCGCCGTCCGGCCAAAGCTCCTTGGGTGAAGCGATACGCATGTCGATGCCGAGCTTGGCGGCGCCCACTGCCAGGGATAGCGCGACATTGTCCCGACCCTCGCCGACGAAGGCGACCGTCATGTCGGACAGATGCTTGTGCGTGAATTCACGCATGGTCATGAAATCGGCGAGGATTTGCGTCGGGTGCGCTTCATTGGTCAGGCCGTTGTAGACGGGCACCCCGGCATGCGTGGCAAGCAGCTCGGCCTGATGTTGCGCAAAGCCGCGATATTCGATCGCATCATACATGCGGCCGAGCACGCGCGCGGTGTCCTTCATGGACTCCTTGTGCCCGATATGGCTGCCGCTGGGGCCGAAATAGGTGACGTGGGCGCCTTGATCGTAGGCGGCCACTTCGAAACCCGTCCGGGTGCGGGTCGAGTCCTTTTCGAAGATGAGCGCGATGTTCTTGCGAACGAGGCGCGGTATCTCGTGCCCGGCCTGCTTGGCCGCCTTCAGATCGGCGGCCAGCTTCAGCAGGAAGCGGATCTCGTCCGCCGAAAGATCGTCCAGCGAGAGCACCGAGCGTCCATGAAGGTTGATCGACATTGGGGGTCCTTTCAGAGCGGGTCTCGGGCGATGGGGCAGGTCATGCAATGGCCGCCGCCGCGGCCGCGGCTGAGCTCGGCACCCTCGACGGTGATCACCTCGACTCCCGCCCGGCGCAGAAGCGTGTTGGTGTAGACGTTGCGGTCGTAGCCGATGACGACGCCCGGCTCGACGGCGACGACGTTGTTGCCGTCGTCCCACTGCTCGCGCTCGGCCTCGTAGCGGTCGCCGCCAGTGGCGATGATCCGCAGCGATTTCAGCCCAAGAGCCTCCGCGACCACTGATATGAAGGGTTCCTTCTCCTCCCTGACCTCGACCGCCGCATCGCCGTCTCCCGGCCGGATCGAGAAGGTGCGCAGCCTTTCGACCACGGGCGGATACATGGTCGCGAGGTCCCGGTCGCAGAAGGTGAAGACGGTGTCGAGATGCATGAAGGAACGGTCGCGCGGCATCAGAGCCGCGATCACGCGCGTGGCCTCTCCGGCGGCGAAAAGGCTTCGCGCAAGATCGCCGACCGCTTGCGGCGTGGTGCGCTCGCCCATGCCGGCCAGAACGACGCCTCCGCCAACAGGCATGACGTCGCCGCCTTCGAGGCTGACGCCCGTTCCGGCCTGGGGCGAGACGAACGGGATGCCGCTGTCACGGAACCTTGGATGGAAGCGATAGACAGCCTCGACATTGGCCGCCTCCGGCCGCCTGGCCGGCCAATACATCGGGTTGGCCGACACGGAGCGGTAGATCCAGCAGGAGCTGTCACGGGTGAACAGCTGGTTGGGAAGCGGCGGCAGCACGAAGTCCTGCGGCGCGAGCGTCCTTCCGGTCAGGCCCTTGGGCTCAAACGGCAGTTCGGCGCGCGCAATGCCGCCGACGAGACAGGTTGCCAGCAGGCCGGCCGACATTTCGTTCAGCCAGCCACGCATCTCGTCCACCATGTCGAGGCCGACCACGCCGGCATGCACCCGGCGGTCGAGAAGCCAGTCGCGGGCCTTGCCGATCCCCATTGTCTCGGCAAGCAGCTCACCGAACGAATGCACCACCACGCCGCGCTCGCGCAACGCGTCGACGAAGACGTCGTGTTCCTGGCGCGCCCGCTTTACCCACAACACGTCGTCGAACAGCAGCGCCTTGCAGTTATCCGGCGTTAGCCTGCGCAGGCTGAGATCCGGCCTGTGGACCATGACCTCGCGCAGGCGGCCGACCTCCGAATGCACTCCCAGATTTGTCATTGTATGGCCTCTCAAAGCGCGCTGACAGCGCCGGTCCACATCTCGTAGACGGCAAGGATCGCGACCGCGACGAGCGCGACGGCGATGATGGCTTCCACCGGGTGGAAGACACGCTGGTTGCCCTCGCGGCGAGCCCATATGTAGAAGATGATGCCCGGGGCATAGAGGATCGCGCACATGAACAGGTACGCAGGCCCCGCCGCATAGACGAGCCACAGCCCGTAGATCGTTGCCAGCACGCCGGCGACGAGCGGTCCGGTGCGCCCTTCGCCGCCTTGGTAGCTTTCTCCGGTCAATGCCAGTTTCGCGGCGAAGGCTCCGGAGAAAATGTAAGGCACGAGGATCGCGGCCGAAGCGATGTAGAAGAGCGCCTGGTAGGTGCTCTGGGCAAAGAGCGTGATCACCAGGAAGGCCTGGACAAGCAGGTTGGTTATCAGCAGCGACGTCGAGGGAACGCCGCGTTCGCTTTCCCGGCCGAAGAACTTCGGCAGGGTTCCGTCCTTTCCGGCGACATGCGGAACCTCCGCCGCAAGCAGCGTCCAGCTCAGGAAGGCGCCGATGACCGAGATGACGAGGGCGAGATTGATGAGCACGGCGCCCCAGGGTCCGACGACCGCCTCGAGCACGCCAGCCATCGACGGGTTCTTCAGGGCGGCGAGTTCCGGCTGGCTCAGGATGCCGAGCGAAAGCAGCGAGACCAGCGCATAGAGAGCGAGGCAGGTGAAGAAGCCGAGCACAGTTGCCGTCGCAATGTCCTTGCGGCGCTCTGCCCGGGCGGAGAAGACGCTGGCGCCTTCGATGCCGATGAACACCCACAGCGTCACCAGCATCGTGCTCTTGACCTGGGCGGCGATGGTGCCGAGCGAGGCGTTGCCGAGCCCGGTGAAGTCGAGTGTCCAGACATTGAGCTTGAACGCGACGGCCACGATCCCGACGAACAGGACGACAGGCGCGATCTTGGCCACGGTCACGATGGTGTTGACGACCGCCGCCTGACGGATGCCCGCCAGGATCAGAACGTGGATGAGCCACAGCAGGATCGATGCCCCGAGCACCGCCTGCCACGTGTTTCCGTCACCGAAAGCGGGGAAGAAATAGGACAGTGCGCTGAAAACGATCACCGCGTAGGAGACGTTGCCCACCCATGCGCTGATCCAGTAGCCCCAGGCGCTGTTGAAGCCTACGAACGGACCGAAGCCGGCCTTGGCATAGGCATAGGGGCCGGCGTCGAGGTCGGGACGGCGCACCGCCAGCGACTGGTAGACAAACACCAGCGCAAGCATGCCGACCGCCGTGATGGCCCAACCGATCAGGATCGCGAGCGGACCGGCGCCGGCCGCCATGTTCTGCGGCAGGCTGAAGACGCCCGAGCCGACCATGGAGCCGATGACGAGCGCGGTCAGCGACCCCAGCCGGAGCTTCGCCGAAGCCGGGGTCGCGACTTTTTCCCCGATAGGGATGTTGATGTCTGTTGTGGCCATGAGGCCCTCCCACCTTTGCAATGATGGGAGCAACTCAACAGGAAAGCGGGTCGGCAGCTTTGATACCGGTCAAATCAGAATAATCCCAGCGCCAGCGCACGGCCGCGACAAGCCTACCGGAGCAGCATGACGCCGTAGCCCGCGGCAGCGGCGGTCAAGGTCATGCCGGCCAGGGGCAACCAGAATCTCACCGGACCCGCGAATACGGCCAGGAACAGGCGCCCGATTGCGTTGGCCACCAGCGCTGTCAGCACCGCATTTCCAACGGTTTCGATCGGCATGGACTGCTTGACAAGCCGTATGGCGCTGAGCACCGAAGCGTCGACGTCAAACGCGCCCGCGATCGCGGAACTCGCCAGCAGGCCTTGTTCCTTGAATTGGAACGCCAACGCGGCGCTCGCTGTCGAGGCGCCCGCGAACAGCAGCGCAAAGATCAGCAGCGGTACCAGTTCAAACGGATTGCGCGTTGCGCCGGGGCTCTCAGGCTTGCTGCCGCGAATTGCCAGCGCAATCGTTCCGCAGACGCCGAGTGTCAGCGCGGCTGCGAGCGCGGGTATGGCGATGAAGGCGGTCACCGGCGGCGCCAGTATCAAAACCACGAGGCAGACACGCAAGATCGAGATCATAGCGGCCAGCGAAGCCGCGCCGGCGAAGGACAAGGAATTGTCCGACCGATTGGCCGTGCGGGCCAGTGACAGGGTGACGGCGGTCGACGAGACCACAGCGCCGGCGAGCGCGCTCACAACCAGACCGCGGGCGTTTCCGAGGACGCGCGCCGCGACATAACCAGCGAAGGAAATCGAGGCCATCAGCACCGTCAGGAGCCAGATCTCCCGCGGGTTGAAGCCGCCCCATGGGTCAAATGGACGGTCCGGCAGCAGGGGTAGGATTATGGCGGTCATCACTGCCAGGACCAGTGCCGAGCGAAGCTCGATCCAGGTCAGACGTTTCAGAAGCCCGTGCAGGATTTCGCGGCTGGCGAGGAGCGCCGCGAGCGCTGTGCCTCCCGCGGCGGCAACGCGAAAATCGCCCGCCACGCAGAGCGCGCCAAGCGTAAAGACGGCCAGGCCCGCGATAACGGTTGTGACGCTGAAATCCTCGTCATGCGCGGCTTCGCGTGCCTTGTACCAGGCGAAAATGCCAGCGAAGGCAAGGAAGCCTGCAACCAGCACCGAAATTGCGTTGAGCGCTTCGGCCAATGCCGCAACCAGGCCGCCGAGAAGCCCGGCGATGCCGAAGGTGCGAATGCCGGCCGTCCGGCTGCGGTCGGGCGCATCGCGCTCTCTCCAGCCGCGTTCCAACCCGACGAGCAGGCCTATTGCCAGGGCGACCCCGAGCCGGGCAATGAGCGTGTCCATGGCGGCTACCTCAGATTGGCTGCATACGCTACCAGCCGCTTCGGCCAGCGGTCGGCTTGGCGCGGCTTCCGCATGGCCTCGCCATGTAAGGCTAGCTCTCCAACGCTTCGCGGCCCGAAACTTCGGCGATTGAGACGCGGAAGAACACGTGGGGCAGATGCTCCAAATCCGAGGCGGCGGCCGGCTTGAGCGCGCCCGGCTCCCACCAGTCGAAGTGCTTGCTCAGCACGAACCATGCATGGTCACGCTGCGCCTCCTGTCCGATCCGATCGGGAAGTTCCTCATAACGGCCGGTGACGATGACGCTTTTCCAGCCGTGACCTGTGCCGGGGGCGTCGACCTGCACGGACACGAGCGGATTGGCGCGCATCCAGTCGATCTTCTTGCCTGGCATCGAGAAGGCATAGAGGTGATTGTCCGCATGCGCGTAATGGAACGGAACAATGTAGGGCCGCCCATCCTTCGCACATGCCAGCCGGCCGGCGCGATTGGCCGTCAGCAGTTTGGTGCATTCCAGAGTGGACAGTGCGCGGATCTGCATTGGCGGGACTCCTAGCTGCCGGTCTCGCGCCGCGATCTTTTCGCGGTGTGCTGGCCGGAGCGCCTTCTTTCGTCGGCATTTCCGCGGGCGAGGGCCATGATATCCAGAACCTCGTTGTCGGAGAGCTGCGGGAAGTTGCCGTAATAATAGCTCAGCGCCCGAAAACGTGCAGGCTGATTGAGGCAGATCAAATCCGCTTCCCGCGCAAGCTCGTCCGCGGTGTCCACCGGTGCCACGGGAAGAGCGACGATGATCTTTCGCGGCGAACGTCGCTTCAACGCGCGAATGGCGACCTTCATCGTCGTTCCGGTCGCCGCCCCATCGTCAACGAGGATCACCGTTTTGCCCGTCACCGACAGGGGCAGGTCTTTCCCACGATATAGCGCCCGTCGCCGTTCCAGTTCGGGGCGCTCCTGCGCGATCAGGACGCGAAGCGCGCCGTCATCGAGGGCGTATGCCTCCACGATTTCCCGGTTGAGAACGACGTCGGGAGGCTCGCCGTCCACGATGGCGGCCACGGCCAGTTCCGGATTGCCCGGCGCTCCGACCTTTCGAACGATCACCAGATCCAGTGGCGCCCTGAGGGCCTTGGCTATCTCGGCGGCCACAGGGACGCCGCCTCGCGGCAAGGCGAGCACAATCGGGTCCTTCAGCTGAAGCAGGTCCAGCGATGCTCCGAGCTTCTGCCCAGCCTCCTGGCGATCGCGAAACATCGTCATTCCTCCGGCCACAGGTGGCGCAGTGACTTCTTCATCGAGTTTCGGACCTGGACGATCTCACCGTGCGAAATATGCCGATCGAGAAGCCTGAACACCGCTCCGATCGCCTTGTCGGTATCGATCTCCGGCTCGTAGCCAAAGCTGTTGCGGACGCAAATGACGAAGTCGCTCTTTTTGCGTTCCCACGTCGGTCCGGCCGGGTTCCACCCTTCGAAATAGATGCCTCTGATCAGCGTCGGCAACTGGGCCGACAGGTCGGCCATTTCCTCCGGCGAAAGCCAGTCGCGCAAGGTATGCAGGACCGCCTTCAGCAGGCGAAACGCGCTCTGCTCGTTCCAGTCCAGGTCCCTGGCAAGCTCGTTCACCCATTGCTGCGCCTGCTCGGCGGCATGTGTGATCGAAGTGTGTGAAACTGCGTGTGTCATCCTCGTTATCCTTCGACTGTTTTGGTTCTCCCTTGCTAGGAACGGCGCATCGCTCCGGACAAGTTCAACGTCCCGGATTTCAGCCGCCTGCCTTGTTCACCAGCAGCGGGATGATCCGATCGGTCTTGGCGACGGCCGGGCGGCCTGAGCCGGCATAGGGGATGCCCAGCGCATCCCAGGTCTCGACCAGCGCGTC
>CCNC01000043.1 GCA_000824845.1 Mesorhizobium sp. ORS 3359
CTCGGTGCCGCGCGGCACCGTCGGATAGTTGATCGGCTGGATGTAGATGCCGTGCACGCCAAGCAGCCGGTCGCTCGCCATCTTGCAAAGCTCGGGATCGCCGACCAGCACCGGCACGATGTGGGTGGCCGATTCCATCACCGGCAGGCCGGCCGCGGCAAGCACCTGCTTGGTGCGCGCCGCCTGGCGCTGCTGCGCGTCGCGCTCGGCCTGCGAGCGCTTCAGGTGGCGGATCGAAGTGGTGGCGGCGGCCGCGATCGCCGGCGGCAGCG
>CCNC01000044.1 GCA_000824845.1 Mesorhizobium sp. ORS 3359
CCCCCCCCCGGGGCCCCCCCCCAACCCCCCCCCCCCGCCCCCGCCCCCCGCCGCTCCCGCTTCGACGGGAACGATGACGGCCGAGCGGCCGGCTGCGCCGGCGTCCAGCGCGCCGACCGCGCCGCCGGCTCGCCGTCCCGTCGAGGCGCCGCCGATGGCGCCGGAGCCGCCAAGAAGGGCCCAGCGCGAGCGCTCAGAGACCTATTACGACACCAAGAGCCAGGTTTTCTCCGCGCTTATCGATACGATCGACCTGTCGCAGCTCGCCAAGCTCGATCCCGAGAGCGCGCGCGAGGAAATCCGCGACATCGTCAACGACATTATCGCGATCAAGAATTTCGCGATGTCGATCTCCGAGCAGGAGGAGCTGCTCGAAGACATCTGCAACGACGTTCTGGGCTATGGACCGCTGGAGCCGTTGCTTGCCCGCGACGACATAGCCGACATCATGGTCAACGGCTTCAAGAACGTCTACATCGAAGTCAACGGTAAGGTCGAACAGACCGGCGTCCGCTTCCGCGACAACCAGCAGCTGCTCAACATCTGCCAGCGCATCGTCAGCCAGGTCGGACGTCGTGTCGATGAATCGAGCCCGATCTGCGATGCGCGCCTGCCCGACGGCTCGCGCGTCAACGTCATCGCGCCGCCGCTCTCCATCGACGGCACCGCGCTCACCATCCGCAAGTTCAAGAAGGACAAGCTGACGCTGGACCAGCTGGTCAAGTTCGGCGCCATCTCGCCGCAAGGCGCGGAAATCCTCAAGATCATAGGCCGTGTCCGCTGCAATGTCGTCATCTCCGGCGGCACCGGCTCCGGCAAGACGACACTGCTCAACTGCCTGACCAACTATATCGACCGCGAGGAGCGGGTCATCACCTGCGAGGACTCGGCCGAACTGCAGCTGCAACAGCCGCATGTGGTGCGTCTCGAAACCCGGCCGCCCAATCTCGAGGGTGAGGGCGAGGTGACCATGCGCGATCTCGTCAAGAACTGCCTGCGCATGCGGCCCGAGCGCATCATCGTGGGCGAAGTGCGCGGACCGGAAGTGTTCGACCTTCTGCAGGCGATGAACACCGGTCACGACGGCTCGATGGGAACGATCCACTCGAACAGCCCGCGCGAATGCCTCAACCGTATCGAATCGATGATCGCCATGGGCGGCTATTCGCTGCCGCAGCGCACCGTGCGCGAGATCGTCGTCGGCTCGATCGACGTGATCATCCAGGCTGCTCGCCTGCGCGACGGGTCGCGCCGCATCACCCACATCACCGAGGTGGTCGGCATGGAAGGCGACGTCGTCATCACCCAGGATCTCGTCCTCTATAACATCAAGGGCGAGGACTCGAGCGGCCGGCTGGTTGGCGAGCATGTGTCGACGGGCATCGGCCGCCCGCATTTCTGGGATCGCGCCCGCTATTATGGCGAGGAGCAGCGCCTCGCCAATGCGCTCGAGGCGATGGAGAAACGCGCTGACTGATTTGTCTGGAGGTCTGACGCAATTCCAGGAAAAGTGTGAAGCGGTTTTCCGTCCGGAATTGCGTCTAAGCAAAGAAATAGGGCGGTTCGCCGTTTCTTTGAAACGGCGAAAGGGCCTAGGGGCACCGGTCGATGTTCGGAATTGACACCACCGTCCTGGCGTTCATCGTGCTCGCCGGCTTCAGCGCCGGCGCGGTGGCCTATGCTTTCCTGTTCACGCGCATCGACAACGAGAAGCAGGCGGGCAAGCGGCTTCAAACCATCAAGACAGCCGAAACCGACAGGTCGGTGGTGAAAGCCACGCGCGATCGCGCCGCGGAGGCGGTCAAGCGGCGCAAAAGTCTCCAGGACTCGCTCAAGCAGCTCGACGAGAAACAGAAGACCAACGATCGCAACCTCAAGAAACCGCCGCTGAAGGTCCAGATCAGCCAGGCCGGCATGCAGGTCCCGATAGAGCGCTTCTACATGTACTCCGCCGTCTGCGGCATCATTCTGACGGCCCTTCTCTTTTTCGTCGGCGCGCCTCTGTGGGCCCTGCCCGGCGCCCTGCTGGTGGGCGGGCTCGGCCTGCCGCGCTGGTTCGTTTCGTTTCGCCGCACACGTCGCGTCAAGGCCTTCCTGGAAGAGTTTCCGAACGCGCTCGACATTATCGTGCGCGCGGTCAAGTCCGGTCTGCCGCTCAACGACGCGATCCGCCTGATCGCCAATGAATCGCCCGAACCGGTCCGGTCGGAGTTCCGCCGCATCGTCGATTCCCAGCAGATGGGCATGTCGGTCCCCGACGCCGCCATGCGCATGTCCGAGACCATGCCATGCAGCGAGGCCGGCTTCTTCGGCATCGTCATCCAGATACAGTCGCAGGCCGGCGGCAACCTGTCCGAGGCGCTAGGCAACCTTTCGCGCGTCCTGCGCGACCGCAAGAAGATGAAGGCCAAGGTCCAGGCGCTGTCGATGGAAGCCAAGGCGTCCGCCGTTATCATCGGCGCCCTGCCTTTTGTCGTGGCCTTCCTCGTCTATCTGTCGAGCCCGAATTATATCATGCCGCTGTTCACCACCAGTGTCGGCAACTTGATCCTCGGCTGCTCGGGTGTCTGGATGTCGATCGGCATCCTGGTGATGCGCAAGATGATGAACTTCGAAGTATAGGGGCGCGGATCCGGTGACAGAACAGGTCGTCAAAACACTCACCGACCCTTCCTTCCTGATCGCGATGCTGGTCGGCATCGCGGTGTTCGCGACCGTGTTCACCCTCATGCCGGCGTTCGGCGGCACGTCGCTCAAATCGCGCATGAAGTCCGTGGCGCTCGAACGCGACCAATTGCGCGCCGAGCAGCGCGCGCGGCTGGCCAGCGAGGCCGACCGGCGCCGCAAGGGCCTGCGCGAGGAACAGTCCATCGGCATGCGCAACATCGTCGACCGCCTGGATCTGAAGCGCGCGCTTGCCGATGAAAACACGATCCAGAAGCTCAAGGTCGCGGGCTTCCGCGGCCAGAACCCGCTGACACGCTTCCTCTTCTTCCGCCTCGTCCTGCCATTTGTGGGCTTTGCGCTGGCGGCCGTATACCTGTTCGTGCTCGGCGGCCTGCCGCAGCAGCCGGCTTTCATCAAGCTGTTCGTCTGTATCGTCGTCGCCTATGGCGGCTTCTACGCCCCCATCCTCTATGTCAACAACCGCGCCACCAAGCGCAAGCAGTCGATCCAGCTGGCGTGGCCGGACGCGCTCGACCTGATGCTGATCTGCGTGGAATCCGGCATGTCGGTGGAAGCGGCCCTGCGCAGGGTCGCCGACGAAATCGGCGCGCAGTCGGTCCCGCTTGCCGAGGAATTCGTGCTCACCAATGCCGAGCTGTCCTATCTGCAGGATCGCAAGATCGCCTATGAGAACCTGGCAAGCCGCACCGGCCTGGAATCGGTCAAGTCGGTGTCGCAGGCCCTGGTCCAGGCCGAACGCTACGGCACGCCGGTGGCGCATGCGCTGCGCGTGCTCGCCTCGGAAAGCCGCGACATGCGCATGAACGCGGCCGAGAAGAAAGCCGCCGCGCTGCCGCCGAAGCTCACCGTGCCGATGATCCTGTTCTTCCTGCCGGTTCTGTTCGCCATCATTCTTGGCCCGGCCGGCATCCAGGTCAGCCAGCGCGGCATCTTCGGCGACCAGCACAGCTCCTCGAGCCAATAAAGCAATTCCAGGAAAAGTGTGGTGCGGTTTTCCGCCCGGAATTGCGTAGAAAAAGGCAATTCCAGCAAAGTGTCGAGCGGGTTTCCGTCCGGAATTGCGTAAAAAGCAAAGAGAAAGAGCCGTTCGCGTCAATCAAAAAAGCCGCGCGGCTTTTGCATTGCCGGAGCGGGCGGCGCTTGGCGACGTCTGTCAGTTCGTGGCGACTTTCGCCTTGTTCTTGTCCTGATCCTTCAGCTGGCTCCAGGCATTCTGCTGGGCAAGCATCTGGCGCAGATAGGCAACGTTGGCCTGCGCCTGTTCGGGCGACAATTCCTGCGAGGCGATCTTCTCGGCCTCGTCGAAGCGGCCCTGCAGGCCCACCACGAGTGCAAGGTTCTGCCGCACCCGGCTGTCGGCGCTGGGCTGCTGCGCGGCCGAGCGCATATAGGTCTCGGCCGTTCGCAGGTCGCCTTCGAGCACATAGGACATGCCGAGATTGGACAGCACCGAAGGCTCGTTCGGTTTGAGTTCCAGCGCCTTGCGGTAGTCCTGACGCGCTTCGTCCTTCTGGCCCATCTGGTCGAGGATCGCGGCTTCCGCCGACACCAGCTTCCAGTCCGGATATTCGGGCGTCTGCGCGCGGCGCACGGCGTCGAGTGCCGGCTCGAATTGGCCGTTGGCCGCAAGCGCCTTGCCATAGGCGGCAAGCACGTCGCGATCCTTGGGATAGGCGATCGCCAGCTTGCGCATCACGGCGAGCGACTGATCGGCATCGCCATCCATCTGCAGTGCCGCCGCGAAATTCATCGCCATGCGCTTGTCATTGGGATTGCGGGCATAGGATTCGCCAAGCCTGGACGTGGCCGTGTGCAGTTCGCCGGCCGACATCGTTTCCAGCGGCCTTCTGTCGGAGCGCGAGATGGAGCCGGTGGTCATTTGGCTGGTGCTGCCGCAACCTGCCACGCTGGCTGCCAGGGCCGCCATGAAGGCTGTGCTGATCAGACGCTTGGCTCTATGGTTCAACGCTTTGATCGGCATCGGCGCCCGGTCTCCATTCGTGTGCGGCCATAGGCTGGCCGTCTTCCCTCCCGCAGAAATATTCTGTTAACCCTAACGGACCGTTAAGAAGCCGACTCGTCCTGTTCGGCCGGAGATCATCGCATGCCTGTCGAACTCGTCGAACAAAAGCCGCAAGCCGCCTTGCCTGTCTATCTGGTGGCAAAGGACGCCCTTGAAGCCGCGGCATTGCCGCCGCCCGCCATCGCCTGGGCAAGAGCCAACGGTTTTTCCGGCGAGGCAGGGCGCACGCTCGTCCTGCCGGGCGAGGGTGGCGGCCTTGCCGGCGCGCTGTTCGGCACCGGCGACGGCGAAAGCGCTTTGGCCCTCGGCGTGCTCGCAAGATCGTTGCCAGAGGGCGACTGGCATTTCGCGTCGGCCCTCGCGCAGCCTGGTCTCGCCGCGCTGGCGCTTGTTCTGGGCGGCTATGTCTTCACCCGCTACGGCAAGAAGCCGGGCAAGGCCTTGCGCTTCGCGCTTCCGGAGGGCGCTGACGCCGCGCATGTGCGCCGCGTCGCCGACAGCGTTTTCCTGACGCGCGATCTCGTCAACACGCCGACCAGCGACCTCGGCCCGGTCGAGCTGGAAGAAGCCGCCCGGCAACTGGCGGCCGCCCATGCCGCCGAGATTTCCGCTATCCACGGCGATGATCTTCTGGCCCGGAATTTCCCGATGATCCACGCTGTTGGCCGGGCTTCGGCCGACGCGCCGCGGCTGATCGACATGAGCTGGGGACCGAGCGCTGCGCCGAAGGTGACGGTGGTAGGCAAAGGCGTCTGCTTCGACACCGGCGGCCTCGACATCAAGCCGTCGTCCGGCATGCTTCTGATGAAGAAGGACATGGGCGGCGCCGCCAACGTGCTGGGCCTCGCTTCCATGATCATGGCGGCGAAACTGAATGTCCGGCTGCGCGTGTTGATTCCCGCCGTCGAGAATTCGATCGCCGGCAATGCCTTCCGGCCCGGCGACGTGCTGAGGAGCCGCAAGGGCATCACGGTCGAGATCGGCAACACGGACGCCGAAGGCAGACTGATCCTGGCCGATGCGCTGGCACTGGCCGATGAGGAGAAGCCCGATTTGCTGATCGACATGGCGACGCTGACGGGCGCTGCCAGGGTCGCGCTCGGCCCTGATCTGCCGCCTTTCTACACCGCCGACGAGACGCTCGCGGCCGACCTTGCCGCAGCCTCCGTGGCGGTCGAGGATCCGCTGTGGCGAATGCCGCTATGGCGTCCCTATGATGCGAAGCTTTCCTCAAAGATCGCCGACATCAACAATGTCACCACGGACGGTTTTGCCGGCTCGATCACCGCGGCGCTTTTCCTCAAGCGCTTCGTCGAGAAGACCCACAGCTGGGCGCATTTCGACATCTTCGCCTGGAACCTGGCCGACCGCCCCCACGGCCTGACCGGCGGCGAGGCGCAGGGCATTCGTGCGCTGGAGCGGGTCATCGCCGGGCGTTTTGGCTAGACCATGATCGCGAACCGGAGGTCAGCGTAGCAAAAAGTGGGAACCGGCTTTCGGACAAGATCATGGCCCAACGAACAAGTCATTACTGAAACGGAACCGAAACAATTTGCCGGCATGCTGGGGCGATGTCGATCTCGATGCGCCCGAGCCAGGCCTTGCGACTGTGGCAGCAGGTGATGCTGGCCCAGGTGCGCGATGGCGAGCCCGATCTCACCATGCGCCAGACGGCGATCCTGTTCACCATCTATCTCGATCCGCCGCCGCACACGGTGCGCGGGCTTGCGGCAAAACTCAACGTCACCAAGCCGGTCATCACCCGGGCGCTGGACACGATGGGCGCGCTGAAGCTGGTCTCGCGTCACCGCGACGAGCTCGACAAGCGCAACGTGCTCATCCGCCGCACGGTGGAAGGCGCGCTCTTTGTCGAGCGCTTCGGCGATGGTATCGTCGCCAGGGCGTACGAACTGCCCATCTGACCTCACCGCCAACGACTGGATTATCGATTTGACCGCCAGGGATGCCCGCCTTCACGCCTTCCGCTCCGACCTTGCCGATGCGAGGCTGAAAGGCGAAGTCGCCGCCGACCGCTTCGTCACCGGCCGCCCGGCGCGGATCACGGCCTCGGTCGCCGACCTGCGCAAGGCGCCGCGTCCCGATGCGGGCGTCAACACGCAGGCGCTGTTCGGCGACGACGTGCTCGTCTTCGAGGACGCGGAAGGCTGGGCCTGGGTGCAGGCCGAGCGCGACGGCTATGTCGGCTATGTGGCGGAGAATCTTCTTGGCGCGCGCGACCATGGTCCGACCCACATCGTCTGCGTGCCGCGCACCTTCCTCTATCCCGGGCCGGATCTGCGCTTTCCGCTCAGCGGACAGCTGTCGATGGGCTCGACCGTGACCGTGAGCGGCTCGGCCGAGACGCGCGGCACGCATTATGCGCTGCTGCCCTCCGGCCAGGCGATCATCGCCGGCCATCTGCGGCCGATCGCTGAGCTGGCCGACGACTATGTCACCGTCGCCGAAAGTTTCCTCGGCACGCCCTATCTCTGGGGTGGTGTCTCCGGCTTCGGCATCGACTGCTCCGGCCTCGTGCAATTGGCGATGCGCATGACCGGCAAGGATGTGCTGCGCGACTCCGACATGCAGGCGGCGTCGATCGGCACGCCCTTCGAGCCGGGTCCGGACTATACCGGCCTCCAGCGCGGCGACCTCGTGTTCTGGAAAGGCCATGTGGCGATCATGACCGACGAAAGGGACATGATCCACGCCAACGGCCACACCATGCTGGTGTCGCGCGAAGGGCTGAAGGAAGCGGTCGAGCGCATCGGCTATCTCTATGGCGGCCCAACCGGGTTCAGGAGGCCGTAGCGCCATTTCCCCTTCTCCCCTTGTGGGAGAAGGTGTCGCCGAAGGCGACGGATGAGGGGTGCTCCAGGGAATGCCGACGTCTCACTCCGCTGGAACACCCCTCATCCGTCTTGCCGCTTCGCGGCAATCCACCTTCTCCCACAAGGGGGGAAGGAAAAGGGCGTTGATCCCCTTTTGTTCCGATTTTCCTTGGCGATCGCGTGCCGCCGCGCTACCTGTTGCGCGTGACCGAGCAGCCGCGCCTTGCCCAACAGAACGCCGCCGTCCTGCTGCCTGAGCCATTCGTCAGATGGTTCGGCCAAAAGGGCTGGTCGCCGCGTGCCCATCAGCTCGAGCTCCTGGCGAAGGCGCAAGGCGGCCAATCAGTGCTGCTGATCGCGCCGACCGGCGCCGGCAAGACGCTGGCCGGCTTCCTGCCGTCGCTCACCGAGCTCGCCAACCGTCCCAAGCGCAAGCCTGGCCAGGCCCGTCGCGGCATCCACACGCTCTACATCTCGCCGCTCAAGGCGCTGGCCGTCGACATCGAGCGCAATCTCGGCAAGCCGGTCGAGGAGATCGGCCTGCCCGTCACCATCGAGACCCGTACCGGCGACACGCCCTCGCACAAGCGCCAGCGGCAGAAGCTGGCGCCGCCCGATATCCTGCTCACCACGCCAGAGCAGCTCGCGCTGCTGATCGCCTCGAACGACGCGAGGCGCTTCTTCGAGGATTTGCGCTATGTCGTGTTCGACGAGCTGCATTCGCTCGTCACCTCGAAGCGCGGGCATCTTCTGGCGCTTGGCCTGGCGCGGCTGCGCGCTTTCGTTCCCGACCTCCAGACCATCGGCCTGTCAGCCACCGTGGCAGAGCCCGACGAATTGCGGCGCTGGCTGGTCAGCCAGGCTTCCCCGGGCGCCATGTCCGAGCTCATCGTCGTCGCGGGTGGCGCCAAGCCCGACATCTCGATCCTCGATTCCGAAGAGCGCGTTCCCTGGGCCGGCCATTCGGCCCGCTACGCCACGCCGGAAATCTATCGCGAGATCAAGCGGCACAAGACCACGCTGCTCTTCGTCAACACCCGCAGCCAGGCGGAGCTGCTGTTCCAGGAACTATGGCGCGTCAATGAAGACACGCTGCCAATTGCGCTTCATCACGGATCGCTTGATGTCGCCCAGCGCCGCCGCGTCGAGAAGGCCATGGGCGAGAACGCGTTGCGCGCCATCGTCGCCACCTCGACGCTCGATCTCGGCATCGACTGGGGCGACGTCGATCTGGTCGTGCATGTCGGCGCGCCGAAGGGCGCCAGCCGGCTGGCACAACGCATCGGCCGCGCCAACCATCGCATGGACGAGCCGTCGAAGGCGATCCTGATCCCGGCCAACCGCTTCGAGGTGCTCGAATGCCGCGCCGCGCTCGATGCCAACTATCTGGGCGCGCAGGACACCCCGCCACTGGTCAATGGCGGGCTGGACGTCTTGGCGCAACACGTGCTGGGCTGCGCCTGCGGCGCGCCGTTCTATGCCGATGCACTGTTCGATGAGGTAAGGACGGCCGCGCCTTACGCCAGCCTGGACAGGCCGACATTCGACCGGGTCATCGACTTCGTCGCCACCGGCGGCTACGCGCTCAGGAATTACGAGCGCTACGCCCGCATCCGGCAGACCAGGGAAGGCTTGTGGCGGGTTTCAAATCCGGCCGTCGCCCAGCAATACAGGCTCAATGTCGGCACCATCATCGAAGTGCCGGCGCTCAATGTACGCTACGTCCAGGCCGGCAGCAGGGGGGCAGCCTCGCGCGGCGGCAGGGTCTTGGGAAAGATCGAGGAAGCATTCCTGGAGACTTTGACCCATGGCGACACCTTCATGTTCGCCGGCAAGATCCTGCGCTTCGAAGGCATTCGCGAGAATGAGTGCTTCGTCTCGAACGCGCCGGGCAGCGACGCGAAGGTGCCCTATTATGGCGGCGGCAAATTCCCGCTTTCGACCTATCTCGCCGAGCAGGTCCGCGCCATGCTCGACGACCCGCAACGCTGGAAGAAACTCCCCGAGCAAGTCGCGGATTGGCTGCGGTTCCAGGCGGACAAATCCGTCCTGCCGAAACGCGACGACCTGCTGATCGAAACTTTTCCGCGCGGCAACCGGTATTACATGGTGGCCTATCCGTTCGAAGGCCGGCTTGCGCACCAGACCCTCGGCATGCTGCTGACCCGACGGCTGGACCGGGCGGGCGCCAAGCCGGTCGGCTTTGTCGCCACGGACTATGCGCTGGCCATCTGGTCGCTGGCCGACATGGGCTGGATGTTCAAGAACAGAAAACCGTCGCTGGCCACGCTGTTCGATCAGGACATGCTGGGCGATGATCTCGAGGCCTGGTTTGCCGACAGCTGGCTGTTGAAGCGCACCTTCCGCAACTGCGCGCTGATTTCCGGACTGATCGAAAAGCGCCACCCCGGCAAAGAGAAAAGCGGCCGACAGGTGACCGTCTCGACCGACCTGATCTATGACGTGCTGCGCAGCCATGAACCCGACCATATTCTGCTGCAGGCCACCCGTACGGATGCCGCGACCGGCTTGCTCGATGTCAGCAGACTTGCCGAGATGCTCTCGCGCATCCGTGGTCGAATCATGCATAAGAATCTCGAACAGATATCGCCGCTCGCGGTGCCGATCATGCTCGAAATCGGTAAGATGCCGGTGAATGGCGATGCGGACGAGACGCTGTTGATGGATGCCGCCACCCTCGTTGAAGAGGCCATGGGGCCCGAGATGACGGATTGAAAGAGGGGGCCGAGAGGGGATGAATTTTTCGCTGTCGCGCGCAACGCTGATCGCCGAGGCCGACCTTGTCGGCATCGCCGGCGAGCGCGCTGTCTGCGATCGCCGCGGCGTGCTCTATTTCCCCGATCTTCGCCTGCTCGCCGTCTCCGATCTGCATCTCGAGAAAGGCTCGTCCTTCGCCAGGCGTGGAGCGCTGATCCCGCCTTATGATACGGGCGCGACCTTGCTGCGGCTGCAAGCGGTCATCGCCGATTACCAGCCGCGGATCGTCGTCAGTCTGGGCGATTCCTTCCATGACGGCGGCGGCGCGGAACGCATGCATGAGAGCTTCCGCGGACAACTGGAAGCGATGATGGCCGGCCGCGACTGGTTCTGGGTCGCCGGCAACCACGATCCCGAGGCGCCCGCTGATTTGCCCGGCGAGACGGTGAAGGAGCTTGCCATAGGCTCGCTGCTTTTCCGGCATGAGCCCTCGAAGACGCGGATCGAGGGCGAGATATCAGGCCATCTCCATCCATGCGCGCGCATCGTCCAGTGCGGCCGCTCCGTCAGGCGGCGCTGCTTTGCCGGCGATGGCGGCCGCATGATCATGCCGGCCTTCGGCGCCTATACCGGCTCGCTTAACGTGCTCGACCGCGCCTATGCCGGCCTGTTCCGCCTGGAAACGCTGGTTGCCTATATGCTCGGCGCCGAGCGCATTTTTGCGATCTCCGGCTCGATGCTGCGGCCCGGCTGAGGTTCTATTCCCTGCCATAGTAGAGCGTGACCGTATGCTTCGCCTCGGCGAAGAACAGCCAGCGCTCGACAAGCATGCCGGCGAATTGCGAGACAGCCACCAGCGCGGACGCCATCGCCGCCAAAGGCCATGGCGCCATGAAGACGAGGATGAGCAGGACGATCGGCACCACGAACGCCAGTGCCTGCGTGATCCGCCTCAGCTTCGCGCTATGCTTGCGCGCAATGCGAAAACCCATTTCCTTCAGCAGGTAGTTTTCTTCCGTATGCGGCCATTCGATCGACCGCACCGTGCCGCCGGCGAGCCCGGTCGCGGTGTTGGCATTTGTCGGAATCTCCAGCCGGTCATTGTAGCGCCATGTCGCGAGCTTCCAGACCCAGCCCCCGAGCGTGGCAAGCAGCGCGAGTGCTAGTATAGCGCTGGACCCAAGGCTGAAGCTTTGAAGGAGAGCGTTGGCGAGAACGCTTCCGGTCATAGCTGCGAAAATCAGATAGGCCGGCAACGTATAGCGGCTGTGCCACTGCGCGATCGGCTTCAGCGAAGCGTAGATCATGCCGGTCGTGCAGACGGTCGTTACTGCGCCTGCCGCCACCAGCAGCCCGGCGACCGCCACCCAGCCGCCGCTCTTGCCGAGAAGCACCCAGCCGATGCCGAACAGCGCGGCCGGGATGAAGGTCGCGACCGACGCCACGCCTTCGCGCGACAGCCACGAGCTGCGCCACTGCGAGAAGGCGCGCCAGGCGCGCTCGGGCCGGCCGAGATGGCCCGTGGACGACAACAGGCCAGTGACGATCAGGCCGAGCGCCAAAGCCATACCGACGAAGCCAAGCCAGAAATCGGCGGGAATGAACCCCAACCCCCCAAGCGCACCGAGCAGCGCCAGCAGGCCGTAGCCGGCCCCCGTGGCGGTGGTGAAGAAGACGACCGAGAAAGCGGGGTGCATGATCAGTTCGAAAGCATGCGATCGATCCAGCCGAGGAAGCCGCCCTCGGCCTTGATCGGCTCCAGCGCCGGTGCGTCGACCTTCGCCGCCCCTTCGCTGTGGGCGCGCGGCGGCAGATAGCGGTTGGTCGGCTTGTAGCCAAGCTCCGGCATCAGCGCGACGCCGCCACGCTCCTCGACGAGTTGCGAGATCGCCGAAGTAGGGTCGCCGAGATCGCCGAAATGCCTGGCGCTGGTCGGGCAGGCGGCGACGCAGGCGGGCACGCGATCCTCCTCGGCCAGATTGTCGTTGTAGATGCGGTCGACGCAGAGCGTGCATTTCTTCATCACGCCGACATCCGCATCGAACTCGCGCGCGCCATAGGGGCAGGCCCAGCTGCAGAGCTTGCAGCCAATGCATTTACTCTCGTCGACCAGCACGATGCCGTCCGAGGCGCGCTTGTAGGAGGCGCCGGTCGGGCACACGGTGACGCAGGCCGGCTGCTCGCAATGCAAACAGGAGCGCGGGAAGTTCACTGTCCGGCCGCCCCGCTCCGTCGTGTGCTCGTAGGCATGCACCCGGTTGAACCAGACGCCGTCGGCATGCCCGCCATAAGGGTCGATGTCGGTCAGCGGCGCCATATGGCCGCCCGTGTTCCACTCCTTGCAGGCGGTGACGCAGGCCTGGCAGCCGACACAGGTGTCGAGGTCGATGACCAAGCCGAGCTTCTTATCGGTTTGCGCGGGAAGGCAGGTCATTCGGCGGCCTCCCTGTTCACGCGGAATTCCGCGCCGAAGCGAAGTATGTCGGGCGAAGATTCGAAATGCGGCGGCCGGGCAAAACGCTCGAATTGCGGCTCGGTGAAGCCGGCTTCGTCCGCCGAGCATTTTGTGATGCGCACGCGCACGTCGAACCATGCCGCCTGTCCGGTGACAGGATCGGAATTCGAATAGCGCTTGCCATTGGCGTCGGCCGATGTCTGGTCGCCGATGATGTGGTTGAGCAGGAAGCCGCGATTGCTCTCGGCCGCATTGTCCTTCAGCCCCCAGCTGCCGTGCCGCTTGCCGATCGCGTTCCAGGTCCACACCGTGTCCGGGTTGACGCCGTCGATCAGCTTGATCTGGCCCTTCACCCGGCCGTTGACGCTTTCGATCCAAACCCAGTCGTCGTCGGCAAGGCCGAGCTTGCTGGCCGTCTGGCGATGCACGAACAGCCGGTTCTGGCTGGTGATCTGCCGCAGCCAGGCATTCTGCGAACCCCAGGAATGGTACATATGCATCGGCCGCTGCGTCAGCGCATGCAGCGGATATTTTTCGAGATCGACGGTGTCGTCCTCGAAGGGCGCGTACCAGAAGGGCAGCGGGTCCATATAGGCCTCGATGCGGCCCCGGTCGGCGTCGGGCGGCTGCATCTTGCCGTGGCCACGTGCTGCCAGCCTGAACCGCTGGATCGGCTCCGAATAGAGCTGGAAGACGATCGGCTCGGCCTTGGCGATGAAACCTATCTCGACCGCGAAATCGAGATAGGCGCGGTTGCCCATCTTGTAGTAGCGCTGACCGTCGGCGAACTCGTGGTGCCAGAAGCCGCCATTGTCGATGTAGCGCTGCAACTGGTCTGGGTTGACGTCGCCCTTGCCGATCGAGCCACCATCCTTGCCGCGCCAGCCGGCTAGAGGGCCGATGCCGGGCGTGCGCTGATGGTTGACGATGTGGTCGGCATAGTCGCGGTATGTCGCCGAGCCGTCCTCCTCGACGAAGCCAGGCAGGCCGAGCCGCGCGCCAAGCTCGATCAGCACCGACTGGAACGGCCGCACGTCGCGATCCGGCTGCACCACGGGGTGGCGAATGGCGTCGGCGGCTCCGTCGGCATGGCTGATCGGCCGGTCGAGCAGGCTGATGCAGTCGTGCCGCTCGAGATAGGTGGTGTCCGGCAGCACCAGGTCGGCGAAGGGCACGGTCTCGGAGTAATAGGCGTCGGAATAGATGATGAAGGGGATCTTGTACGCGCCGGCCTCGTCCTTGTCGGTCAGCATCGCAATCGTCTCGGCCGTGTTCATCGACGAGTTCCACGCCATGTTCGACATGTACATGAACAGCGTGTCGATCGGATAAGGATCGCCGGCCCAGGCGTTGCGGATAACCGTGTGCATCAAGCCATGCGCGGCCAATGGCGCTTCCCAGGAATAGGCCTTGTCGATGCGGACAGGCCGGCCGGCCTCGTCGACCAGAAGATCGTCCGGGCCGCAGACAAAGCCGAGCGGCATGCCATCCAGCGGCGTCATCGGCTGGGCGTTTTTTCCGCATGGCTTCGGTCCCGGCGGCGCGCAGCGCGGATAGGGCGGCTTGAAGCGGAAGCCACCCGGAACGTCCACCGTGCCGAGCAGAACCTGCAGCAAATGGATGGCGCGGCAGGTATGAAAGCCGTTGGAATGGGCCGAGATGCCGCGCATGGCATGCATCGAGACAGGTCGTCCCTTGATCGTCTCGTGCCGGCGGCCCGCCCAGTCGGTCCAGGGGATAGGCAGTTCGATCGCCTGCTCGAAGGCGACATGCGCCAATTCGGCCGCGATGCGCCGGATGGTGTCAGCGCTGACGCCGCAACGCTGCGCCACGGCATCCGGCGAGTAGCTGTCGTCCAGATAGCGATCGGCGATGAGCTGGAACACCGGCACGCAACGCCGCCCGCCGACCTCATGGCTGCCGGTCAGCGCCGGCTTTGCCTCGGGGGCGGCTGCGCTGACCGGCTGCTTCGCAACCCTGTCCCAGGCAAGCGAATTACCGTCGCTATCGCGCACGAACAGCCCGTCGTCGGCGGACCCGGGCTCCTGCACGACCAGCACCGGCGCATTGGTGTACCGCAGCAGATAGTCGAGGTCGACGCGCCCGGCCTTGAGCAATTCGTGGACCAGCGCCAGCACGAACAGGCCGTCGGAGCCTGGCCTGATGCCGATCCAGTCGTCGGCGATGGCATTGTAGCCGGTGCGGCAGGGGTTGATCGAAACCACCTTGGCGCCGCGCGCCTTGAGCTTGCCCAGCCCGATCTTGATCGGGTTGGAATCATGGTCCTCGGCGACGCCGAACAGCATGAAATACCGGGTGTTGTCCCAGTCGGGCTCGCCGAACTCCCAGAACGAGCCGCCGATCGTGTAGAGCCCGCCGGCCGCCATGTTGACCGAGCAGAAGCCGCCATGCGCTGCGAAGTTCGGCGTGCCGAATTTCGACGCCCACCAGCCGGTCAGCGATTGCGACTGGTCGCGTCCGGTGAAGAAGGCGAGTTTTTTCGGATCGGTGCGGCGGATCGCCGACAGCCTCTCGGTGGCGATGGTCAGAGCCTCGTCCCATTCGATCTCACGGAATTCGCCCGAGCCGCGCGGGCCTGTGCGCAGCAGCGGTTTCTTCAGCCGCGCCGGGCTGTAATGCTGCATGATGCCGGCGCTGCCCTTGCCGCAGATCACACCGCGGTTCACCGGATGGTCCTTGTTGCCGTTGATGTAGCGCACCTTGCCGTCCTTGATGTGGACGTCGATGCCGCAGCGGCAGGCGCACATATAGCAGGTGGTCTTGGCGATGCGGTCGGAGACGCTGGGCGAAGTCTCGACGCCGTCGCCCTCATTTGGCGCGTGAGTGTCCGAAAGAGGCCGTTGTGAGGGTGCGGAATTGGCACCGCGCGGCGCGGCTTTGCTCATGATTGGCGAACGCTCTTGCCGTTCGCCATCTTGGCCTTCGTCTTGGGCCCCGGGCCGCGCATGTAGTGAAGTTCAGGATGATAGCGCTCGCCGGCAAGCTGCCGCCTCAGCCGGCGGCTCCAATGCGCGAATAGGGATTTGAAGCGCCCTGTCATTTCCCGCTCTTGGCCTCTGGCGACCAATTTTTTCCAACTTCAGTCAAAAACTTAGAACAAAGCAATTGATGCGTCTAACAAGCGGCTCTTGTAATTCCGATCGATTTTGCTTCTTAGTTCATCATGACCCTCGATCAGTTGCGCATCTTCGTCGCCGTCGCCGAGCACGGCCACATGACCAAGGCCGCCGAGCGGCTCGGCATCTCGCAGTCGGCGGCTTCGGCCGCTATTCGCGCGCTCGAAAGCCAGCATGGCGTGCGCCTGTTCAACCGGGTCGGCCGCAACATCGAATTGGCCCAGACCGGCCACCGCTTCCTGCCGGAGGCGAAGGCGGTGCTGGATCGCGCCGCGGCCGCTCGTGGCGTTCTGGAGGATGTCTCGCAGACCGTTGCCGGCAGCCTGTCGATCGCGGCCAGCCAGACCATCGCCAGCTACTGGCTGCCGCGCCGGCTGGCATCCTTCCATGAGGCCTATCCTGCCGTGAAGCTGAGCGTGACCATCGGCAACACCAGGCAGGTCGAGACCAATGTGCTGGACGGCCGCGCCGATTTCGGCCTGGTCGAGGGCCGAACCGAGTCCGACATCCTGCGCCGCGCCACGGTCGACGAGGACCGCATGATGCTGGTGGTGGCGCGCTCGCATCCCGACATCCCGATGACGCGTGCCGGAAACCTCGACATCAGGGCGCTGCGCTGGATCATCAGGGAAGGCGGGTCGGGCACGCGCGAGGCGCTGGAGGATTTCGCGCATAGCCAGGGCGTTCCGCCCGCGGAGCTGCAGATATTCCTGGTCCTGCCGAGCAACGAGGCCGTCCGCCAGGCGGTCGAGGCCGGCGCGGGCGCCACGATCATCTCGGAGCTCGTCGTCGCGCGCTCCCTGGCGGAGGGAAGCCTCAGGGCCGTTCCGGTCGAGCTGCCGAAGCGTGCCTTCGCCATGATAACGCACCGCGACCGCCAGGCCAGCCTCGCCCAGATGGCGCTGAAGGCGCATCTCACCGGCCGGGCGGACGCGCCGGCAAGCGCCGAATAATCAGGCGTATTTGCGCTGTGCGTCGAGCGCGAGGCCAAGGCCGACCGAGCCGAACATATCGCCTTCGATGACGGAGGCCTGCGGCACCAGCGACAGGATCTCCCGCTTCGCCAGCGGGATCGCGGTCGATCCGCCGGTGAGGAACACCGCAGTTATGGCGGAGGCATTGACGCCGGCGTCGGCGATCGTCTGCCTGACCGTCGCGGCCACGCGTTCGATGTCGTTCGCAATGGTCTCCTCGAGGCCCGCGCGCGTGATCTCCGCCGCGAAGCGCGCGCCGGGCAGCGACACCTTCACCTCGGCCGAAGACTGGTCGGTCAGCGCGATCTTGGCCCTTTCGACCAAACCCGCCATCGCATGGCCATAGCGATGCTCGACGACATGGATGAAGCGGTCGACGAGATCGGCGCGCTCGGCTTCGTAGCGGATCTGCCGCAGGTCGCTCATCGCCTTGGCGGTGTAGACAAGGTTGATGCGCTGCCAGGTCGCCAAGTCGATGAAATAGGCGGCGGGGAGGTTGCGCTTGTGGTCCTTGGTCCGCGTCAGATAGCCGAGCTCGGGCATGACATGGGCGATGCTGAGCAGCCGGTCGAAATCGGTGCCGCCGATATGGATGCCGCGATTGGCGAGAATGTCGGCCTTGCGGTCGCTCGAGCGCGCACGCTCCGGCGACACCCGCACCATGGAGAAGTCGGAGGTGCCGCCGCCCATGTCGACGATCAGCGCCAGCTCCTCGCGGATGACCTTCTGCTCGTAATCGAGCGCCGCTGCGATCGGCTCGAACTGGAAGGCGATGTGCCTGAAGCCTTGCGCGCGCGCCGCCTTTTCCAATTCGCCCTGCGCCTTCGCATCGGCGGCCGCGTCGTCGTCGACGAATTGCACGGGCCGGCCGAGCACCACGTTCTCGACCGGACCGCCGGCGTCTTCCTCGAGCCGTTTCTTCAGATGGCCGACGAACATGCCGACGATATCGATGAAGCCGATCTGGCGCGCCTTGATGCGCGTCTTTTCGTTGGCGAGCGTGCTGCCGAGCACGCTCTTCAGCGAGCGCATCAGCCGGCCTTCGATGCTGTCGGTATAGTCGCTGATCGCACGGCGACCGAAATAGGTGTAGCCGTCCTCGAAGTTGAAGAACACGGCGCTGGGCAGAGTGGCTTGCTCGCCCTCCAGCGCCACCAGTCGCGCCCGGCCGTCGCGGATCACGCCCACGGTGGAATTGGACGTCCCGAAATCGATGCCGCCGAATGCTGATTGCATCGCAGCCTCCTGTCGTTGCTTCATGCAGGCAGAACCGCCAGCGACGCATTGCGCGCCGTCATCCGGAAAGCCGGACCGCTCTGCCGAAAATCGAAATGTGTGTGCTTGTCCCTAAGGCTGGGAGGCGGCGATGTATCGCAAAACCGGGAAAAGGGAAACCCTCTTCGAGGAAAATGGGTGCTCCCATTTCCCCGAAGCATCAATCCTTGCGGAAGATGATCCGGCCCAGCCAGCCGGTCAGCATGGCGAGCGATATGGCGAACACGCCGTAGAGGAAGGAATAGTCATGTGCGACGCGAAAGACCGACTGCTCGAAACCGGACTTGCGGATTTCGAGCTGGGCCGAGCTTTCCTTGACGAACATGCCGCTCTTGAACAGGAATGCACGGGCTTTGTGGGTGCCGACCGGCACGTTGGGCGCGAGCCGCACGGTGGCGCGAAACAGGTTCTGCGACAGGAACTGCACACCGCCGACATTTTCGCTGTAGAGGCCCGTCGCCGCCTTGCGCTCCCGCAGCGCGGCGGTGAATTCCTGGATCGTCGCCGGACTGTCGGTCTCGTCGGCGGGCTTCAGGTAGAGGTTCTGTGCCCCGAGCGAGAGCTGCTTGTATTTGGCAGGCTCGGCGATGTCCTGCAGCGGCCGCGTCGTCGCGACGGAGTAGGAGACAGGCACGTTCTCGAATGTCTCCGAGTCCAGGTTGATCCAGACGCCGAGCACGCGGTCCTTGCGCCGCACCACCACCGGGCGTGGCGGCCCTTCGAGCACGACGACCACGTCGTAGCGCCCCTGCCTGGCGATCAGCGGATCGGGATTTTCCAGCGATCCGAAGATGGTGAGGTCGGCGCCGGAGAAACCCGCCGTGATGGAGATCGCGTCGGTCGAAAGGCCGATCTGGATGCTTTCGGTGGGCGGCGCCTGCGCCGTCGCCGGGGAAATGGCAAAGAGCATCGACAACGAGGCGGCGGCTGCAAATGCTCTTGGTCCCGCCATCAGTTGAGGCCCGCGGCGGACAGCGAATAGAGATTGGGCGGCGTCACGAAGAGATCGACGGCAAGTCGAATGGCGACGGCCAGCACCAGCATCGCCAAAAGCGCGCGCAGCTGTTCGCCACGCAGCCTCTGCCCGGCCTTGGCGCCATATTGCGCGCCGGCGACGCCGCCGGCCATCAGCAGGAAGGCCAGGATCACGTCGACCGTCTGGTTGGTCGTGGCATGCACCAGCGTTGTGTAGGCCGAGGTGAAGATGATCTGGAACAGCGAGGTGCCGATAACGACATTGGTGGGGACCTTGAGCAGGTAGATCAGCGCCGGCACCATGATGAAGCCGCCGCCGACACCCATGATCGAGGACAGGAAGCCGATCCCGGCTCCCAGCCCGAGGACCGGGATGACGCTGACGAACAGCTTCGAGGCGCGGAAGCGCATCTTGAACGGCAGCCGGTGGATCCAGTTGTGCTGCCCGGATTTCTTCAGCACGGGCGCCGCGCCGCTGCGGCTGGCGCGCAACGCGTTGACGCTCTCGACCAGCATCAGCCCGCCGACGGTGCCGAGCAGCACGACGTAAAGCAGTGAGATGAACAGGTCCAACTGGCCAAGGCGGCGCAACAGCGCGAACACGAAGATGCCGGCTGTCGAGCCGACAATGCCGCCGGCCAGCAGCACGCCGCCCAGCTTGAAGTCGAGCGTGCCGCGCTTGAAATGCGACAGCGCGCCGGAGAAGGAGGAGGCGATGACCTGGTTGGCGCCGGTGGCGACCGCGATCGCCGGCGGGATGTTGTAGAAGATCAGGAGCGGCGTGATCAGGAAGCCGCCGCCGACCCCGAACATGCCCGACAGGAAGCCCACCGCCGCGCCCATCGCCAGCAGCACGAAGACGTTGACGGAAATTTCCGCGATCGGGAGATAGATGCCCACCCGTCTGTCTCGATCAGTTTGCTTGTCGGCGTATAGCGCCGTCCCCGGACACTAAAGCACCGAAAAGCCAATTTTTTCTTGCGCCGGCGCGGCGGCGGGGTTTTGACCCGCCGCCGCGCCGAAACAAAAACCATCTCAATCAGTTAACAGGCAAATGTGTGGCAGGGCGTCGTGTATGCGACGCGCTGCCGTTATTTCTTCGCCAAGAGCGCCTTGACGAGCGGCGCGTCGATCTCGCCGGTCGGCGTCATCTTGTTGTCGGTCTGGAAGGCCATGATCGCGGTCTTGGTCTTGCCGCCCATCACGCCGTCGGCGCCGCCGGCATCATAGCCGTTCTTGTTGAGGATCAGCTGGATGTTCTTCACCGCCTTCTTCATGTCGATGCCGGCGGTGGTCTGCGGCGTGCTGTCCTGCCAGGATTCCGGAACATCAGCCGAGTTGGCGGCGGCGTTGAGCGGCTTGGCCTTCCACAATTCCGTGGCGGCGCGCGCCCGCTCGAGCTGCTCGGGCCGCAGCGCATTGGCGATCTCGTCGCGTTTGGCTGCGGCGTCCTTGTCGCCGGTCTTGGCGACCAGCGCGAACCACTTGTAGGACTCTTCCAGGTTCTGCTTCATGCCGACGCCCTTGGCCGCCAGGATGCCGAGGTTGAACTGGCTGTCCTTGACGCCGAGGTCGGCGGCTTCCTGGAACCAGTGCGTGGCCGATTCATTGTCGGTCACCCCGTCCGCCGCCATGGCGAACAGCACGGCGAGGTTGTGCATGGCGCTGGCATTTCCCTGCTCGGCGGCGAGCTGGTAGTAGGTCTTGGCCTTCTTGATGTCGCGCGCGACACCGATGCCCTTTTCGTAGAAATTGCCGATGCGGTATTCGGCCGGCGCGAAGCCGAGCTCGGCCGACTGCTCATACCATTTGGCGGCGGCCTTCATGTCTTCCTTCACGCCGCGCGATTCAGCATAGCGCGAGCCGACCTCGAACAGCGCCTTGGCGTCGCCGCCGGCAGCGGCCTCGCGCAGCGCCACCGGACCGATTTCGGAAGGAATGTCGAATTTGGCGGCGGCCGTTTGGCTGCTCGCCGGCGGCACGGCGCCCGTCGTGTCGGCGGAGGTGGCCGCCGGCGCGCCGCTTG
>CCNC01000045.1 GCA_000824845.1 Mesorhizobium sp. ORS 3359
TTAGCGATCCCGTTGTCTCTGCATTGCAGGCGAAGGGAGTCCCTGTGGCACTTACGACCGGTTACGGGAAGACATTGCCGTTCTCGTTTTCCGGGCCGGTGCTGACCAAGCCTTACACGCCAGACGAGCTGCTGGCGGTCATGGGGTCGTTATGAGCCGGACCCGGCTGTCCGCTCGCGGCGGCTCAGAGTTGTCAACCTGCTGCTGTGCTCTCCCTTCTCGTTCACCCGCAAGGAATGTAATTTGTCTCTCCCGCAATCGAAGAGGGAGGGAGGTATGGAAAAGGCCCCTGGACTTGCACCCCGAGTTGGTACGGAGAAAGCGACAGGCTTCGGAAGGTGCGTGGTGTCCATTCCGGGAGCGGAGCGCGTAGCGCGCACTCCATTTGGAGCCCGAATTGTGATCCACGCCACCGCGGCGGAGACAGGTGGCGCATTCGGAATGTGGGACACCTTCACCCCGCCAGGGCAGGGCCCCGCACCTCATACCCATACAAGGGAGACCGAGACGTTCAGGGTCCTTCGCGGCACGTATCGCTTCTGGTGTGGGGCCGACCAATTCGATGCGCCTGCGGGAACGGTCGTTGTGCTGCCTCCGCACATTCGTCACGCCTGGAGAAACATCAGCGATGAGCCCGGTCAGATGTTTGGCCTTGTGACGCCCGGCGGCTGTGAACAAATGTTCATCGAGATCGAGCGATCTCAGGCGGACACACCGGCAAAAATTGCGGTGATTGAAGCTCGCTACGGCATCCAGAACGACGAGACCATCGCGCTGGCGAATTCCCCAGCGCACGTGAAGCAGGATTGAAAGGCGACCCTAAATCCTCGTCCAACCAGCCGCTTGTCCGCACCACCCGGACCAAGAACATGCGTCTCGCCTTGACATTCGGGCTCACTCGCCATGCTGCAATGCAGCATGAACACCAGCCTACGAGTGATCGCGCATCGAATGCCTGGATGACCTTCGCTCGCGGGCTTCGGCCTTACCGCGGAAGCTCTGACAACAGCGCTGCAGGCTCCAAACGTCGTGGTTACCTCGGGTGAGATCGTCACCGATCAGGAAGGCATCAAACTTCAGGTAAGCGGCGCGCTGAAATCCGAGAAGGATATCCTCGCCATCAATTTCGCCGTGGGCGATCGCATCATTCGCCTTGCCAACATCGCTCAAGTGCGCCGCGAGGATGCCAACCCGCCAGCTCCGTTCTTTCGCATCAACGGCAAGCCTGGCCTGGGCCTCGGAATCCCGTCGAGGCCCCCAAAGATCAGGAGCTGAAGAAGGAAAAGCGCAGTGGCTGAGGCTCGGCTTGTAGGCGTGACTTGAAGGGCGAGGACAAGCAGCGCCACCCATGTCGTGGAGCTTTGTGAAAACCCAGTGGAACAGAGATCATTTCAGGCAGTTCGGACTTCAGGCAGCCAATCCGTGTACTCCTCGGGTTGGGCACAATGCCCGTCGGTCCGCTGCTAATTCTCTTGGCTGAGGCATCACTAGCAGCAGGCCGACTACAATAATGTGATTCGGGGGATGGGAAAGAAGTCAAAACTTAGGGCCTTGCAAGCGGATGAATGCCCACAGAAGACCCGCTTGTTGATGAAGCCGGCTACTATGCCCGCAAGTGCGGTATCACCATACACGAAGCCGCAAAGATCATTCGGGCAGCTCACGAGCGAGCCTCGCATGGGAGGCCATATCCGCGGAAACCGGGGTGAAGATCTGATTGGCGGGACTCGCTTGGGGCCGTTCGTGAACGAAGGGCCGCACGCCCCGTCGATTGGGATCGGAGGGAATCCCCTGCCGCTTATGGCCTTCACCAAGGCGTGACGTCTTCCGACGGCGTGTGCATATGGCGCAACGGCACCGACAGCCACCGCTCGCGCCGCCGCCTATCTCTTGGATCACACGGGCATCCGTCGGACTGGAACTGCCCAAGGCCTGGATCTGGAAAGGTATATTCTCTTCCTTGGCAACCGACCGTAGCAGCTCGAAGACCACGGGATTGGTGTTCGCACCCTGGGGTGATGGCCCTTTGCCGAGGTCCAGCCTTCCCTGATCTTCGGGGCGGGCGCGGGGAAAGTCCATCGCCACCCCCATGTCGATCGCCAGCGCGGTTCGGGGATTGATGTTGAAGGCGGCCGTCTTCGAGCCCGACGAGCTCATCAGCACGGTTGAGGGTTCTACCCGCAACCAACAAGTCACAGATCAGAAGGCAATTTCGTGCGCGACGCATGCCTACAATTTTCCAGATGCTCGTGACCATACCGTCGCCAAGCGGGTTCGAGAGACCCGTAGTCGCACTCTTTCGCGAAGATGCCCGCCCATTCGCTCACAAGATGATGACGGACGCCTTGACCCGCAAATCGGGGCTCACCGTCCAGCACGCCAAAATCATTATAAGCTCCAGCGGTCCCTCCCGTCATGGCTGCGACCTGGGGGCGATCGCGTTTGTCAGAGCGTTGCGATTGAGAGCAGGCCGACCAGCCCGCACCCGGAAGAAACTGGCCAACCTTGCTCAGTGATAGCCATGGCCGAACAGACCAGGGCGCAGCTGGAAAAGACGTTCAGCTGGCTTGCTGGCAATGTCGCCCGAGCGAGCGGACGCCCATGAGCCTTTGCGCTCTGCCTCTTGTCGGTAACGGCGTGGGTGATCTCCGCCCCCGTCATCCACTATCGGAGACCTGGCAGCTCATCATCAACACCGGGACGACCATCGTCACCTTCCTGACAGCCAAAATCGCGATGGCGTGGCGGTCCAAGCCAAACTCGACGAACTGATCCGTTCGGGCAGGGCCAAGAACGACTTTGCGGGGCTCGAGCATTTGACGGCAGCGGAAATCGAGGAAGTGCTTGGCAAGCGATCGCTGCCTCCGAAGCGCCGCCGCGCAAAACGCGCTATCGGGCACAGCAAACCAAACTGGCTCTAGCTAACACTGCAACGAGACAGGTGTCCTCTTGTTCTACCGTCCCAGTGGGTAACCGGCGCTCAGCGTCGGCGGCTCTTCATGTCGGCCGCCTTGAGACGACCCATGATTGCACGCAGATCATCGGTGAGCCATCTCTCGGGGCGAAATATCGGGAGCGCACGCAAGTGGCGTCGCATTATTTCGTTTCTGAACTGCCGTCGCAGTAGTGATGCTAGCTCGTCCGAACTACGCCTGCTTCGCTGCATCGTTTACCGGCAAATTTGATCCCAAGATTGAGCAGAACTGGACGTTAAACGAAAGGTTCCTCAGCGCTGTTCACTCAGCTTCCGCTACAGGCGACAACGCGGCAAGCTGCTGCTCGGCCCTAGGTCGAGATTGAACGCGGGCTCTTCAATTCAGGCTCGCACTCACTAGAGCGAAGATGCCTAGCAACACGCTGATCGTTATGTTGCCGATTGCCGTGACTGCAGTGCACATATGCAGCGCTCCAACTTGCGCAAGCGCCGTTTGTAGGTCCGTATCTGATAGCCGACCTCGAGCAGCTCGCTCGGCTTTGCTCCTTCTGGGACAAGCAACTCCTGTTCGAGCCGAGTGATCTGTAGTGTGAGCTCCTGGGCTTCAGCGAGCCGCTGTTGCCGAATCCAGCCACGACCGCGCATCGCTAGCAGACCTGTGAATGCTCAGTCCAAAACCCCAGGCGCTGGCCGCGATGATGGAAAAGGCGGTCGTGGTGCATCAAAGTGGCGTCTCTCTTTTCAATTGTTGGGTTCCGCAAGCCCGCGCCGGAATATGCCGCCCTCACAGAGCGGGGCAAGGCCTCTGTGCACCATTTTCGCCTTGAGGCTGTCCGCGGATACCACTCGGCGTCCCTCGATTGTCAATTCAGGGACGACATGACGAAAGTCATATTCGTTGCGGCTGGTCCGAGCAGTATCATATGTAATTGCGCTTCTGCCCCGACGCCGACAGGTGGCTCAATGTAGCTCTCTTCTCAAGCATGACTTGGTTGGAACGTGATCGTATTGATAACGTTGCTCAATCGAATGGTGGCTCAATCAATTTAGATGATGCTAAAGCACGGGCCGAACGGCATGAATCCTTCTGGAAATGGGCTTGATGCGGGTGCCCATTCTGTCAATGACTTGGCTTCCGTTTTTTCGGTAGCTGAGGGTCCAGTCATTTCGACAGAGCGAGGAGCAGCTGCGTACTCTCGGCTGAAGGCCGGGTCGCATACATTCAAGGCACGCCATCTTGTCGTATATGTTGGCCTCGAACCCGCGCTGGGCGTATCTGCAATTTTAGGTGAGGGCGACGCAGAAAGTCATGACGCGCCGGCAGGCGGCATCATCCTGAAGCCGGCGCATCTCGAGGCTCGTCTCCAGCTTTCGAAGGCTAGGGAAAGCTCGATCATCGTTTACCCGGAAGACAGTCTGAAGGAACTTGCCCTGCAGCAGTTCGGCTCGGAAGAGGCCGAGTTGAGGCCGCCGCCTCCGGGAACGCTCGATCACACCGCATTGCGTGTAGCGCAATTGCTCAAAGCCGAGCTCACCAAAGAGCAGGGCGCGAGTGAATTTTATATTGAACGCCTCCTCGCAATTCTCGGCGTCCACCTGCTGCATGCGTATAGCTCGCGTGACAGAGAGCCTCGGCAGCTTAAGGGCGGACTCGGTCCGAGAACCGCTCACGCCCTGCAGGATTTCTTGAAGGCAAACCTCACCCAGAAAATCTCCGTCGACACGTTGGCTGATCTGGCAAACCTCTCGCCAAGGCATTTCACCCAGGCATTCAGCAGGACCTTCGGAAGATCGCCGCACCGTTATCTGCTCGATCTGCGGCTTGATCATGCCGCCAGGCTGCTCGCGAAGGGGCAACTGCCCATAGCGGATGTGGCTTATCTCAGCGGATTCTCGAGCCAGAGCCACCTGACGGCTGCGATGAGGAAGCACCGGGGCACGACGCCAACCCGTCTTCGCTCCTCGATCTGAGGGTTCCAAGCTGCCAGTTTTGTTAAGTCAATTTTAGTCTTATGGAATAACGAGTTGTGCTGTTTGAGTAACACCTTGCCCAAAGGGGCGACACCAATCTGCCTATACCGGAGATTTTTGAAAAACAGCGCAGTTTCTTGAAATACGTGCAGGGTATTCCATGCATTGCTATCACAGATATGCCCCGACTCACCGGGAATCAATTGCATAAGACTTTGCTAAATTAGGGGGGGTACATGGCTGGATTGGCCTGCGGCGGGACGATCCACGACTACATGGAAAACGGCGAAGCGACCCGTGACCGGAGGCTACAAGCCGACGGCCGGCATTCCGAACGCGCATCCTCCCAGGCGCGTTCGGGTCGCCATGGGCGGCGGCCGGAGTTGGCCCGCAGGCCCGACTTCTTCCAGCTGCTGCGCGGCGGCCGCATGACCAAGTGGAAGGGCGAGGCGGCGAGCTGCGCACCCCATGTCGCGCAGCCGGTTCTCGCTGTCTCGCGGGCTTGGGCGGGCCGGCTGATGGTGGCCGCCGCGATCGCGGCGCTTTCGGCAAGTTCCGCTGCCGCTGCCGACAGATATTGGGATGTGAATGGCACCTCTGCCGGAACGGGTGGTACCGGTGCTTGGAATACGACCGCCAGCAATCTGGTCTGGAGTCCTAACGGCGACGGGGTCAGCGGACCATACACCTTCTGGAACAACGCCGGGGTCGACAACGCGATCTTCGGTGGCACTGCCGGCACGGTGACGATCGGCGCTCCGATCACGGCGCATACCCTGACCTTCACCACCTCGGGCTATACGCTGAACGGCGGCACGCTGACGCTCGCCGGCTCAACTCCGGGCTTCGTCAACAATTTCGGCGTAACCACCACTATCAATTCCGTCATCGCGGGAACGGCTGGGCTGGACAGGAGCGGAACCGGCGGCACGTTGATTCTCAACGGCGCCAACACGTTCAGCGGCGGTATCACGATGAATGGAACCGCGCTCCAGTTCAATGGGGATGCGGCGCTGGGCAGTGCAAGCAATAACATCACGATTTCCGCAGCAGGCGCGGCTCTCACAAACACCGGCAGCACGGATATCAATGCTGCCCGGACCGTCACGATCGGAGCAGGAATCCTCACGATCAACCAGACTGGCGCTGGCAATGTCGGTTCGGCTCGCTTTAGTGGAGCAGGTGGACTGACGGTTGGCTCGGCCGGCACCCGTCTGACGAATAATGCGAGCGACTACACCGGGCAAACCACCTTCGGCCTGCTGAACAACAACGCTACCAATGGCCAGATGTTCTTCTCGTCGATCGGCAATGTCGGCGGTGGGCCAAGTGCGTTGGGCGCGCCAATTACGGTCGCCAACGGAACCATCGCGGTCAACGGTTCCGCAAACGGACAAACAGAAGTCGTCTATACCGGCGCCGCAGCCAGCTCTGATCGAAATTGGATTCTTTCCCCCGGCTTCTTCGGCGAACCGATCATCCGCAACCAGGGAACCGGCACCCTAACGCTGTCCGGCGCCATTTCACTTGCCGGCGGCGGCAATGCAACGGGCTACGGATTCTGGGCCGACACGGCCGACCTCCTGTTGTCGGGAACGGTCAGCAGCGCGGGAGACCGCCCTATCGCGTTTACCGGCAGCAGCACCGCCAGAACGATTACGGTCACCGGCAGCAACACGTTCACGGGCGGCGTTACAATTGGCGCCGGGCCAATCGGCGGCGGTGCAGTGACATTGAAGGTCAACTCGCTTGCCAACACCGGCTCTGCGAGCGCCCTCGGTACTGGCACGGGCGGCTCCATCACCATCCAGAGCGGGAGCGTGCTGAGCTACACTGGTACGGGCGCCACCAGCAATCGAGTTTGGGTCGTTGACGGAGACGGCACAATCCGCAGCGACGGCTCTGGAGCGCTGTCGCTAAGTGGCGCTGTGACCTTCACCTCGGGCGGCCCCGCTGAGAATTTCACCCTAAGCGGCAATTTCGCCGGGACGAACACCCTTTCGGGTGCGATTTCGGGCACGGGCAGCCTGCTTAGCGATGCGGCATCGACCACGACGTGGGTTGTCACCGGTTCCAACAGCTACAGCGGTTCGACGATCGTCAACGGGGGCACGCTGCGGGCCGGCAGCTCACAAGCGTTCGGGCCTGCAACGAACACTGTCGTCGTCAATGGCGGCACGCTGGATCTCGGAGGCTTTGACCTGACCACCTCGTCCCTTTCGGGCACGGGCGGAACGGTCGCCCTTGGAACCAGCAACCTCACCGTGAACGGCACGTCCAGCACGAGCTTTGCGGGCAGCCTGACGGGCGCAGGCGGCATTACCAAGGGCGGCACCGGCTCGCTCACCCTTTCAGGGACCAATAGCTATACTGGCGCTACGACCGTCAATGGCGGGACGCTGGCCCTGAACTTCGCCGCTGCCGGGGCGCCGGCGACCAACATCCTCTCGAGCTCATCGGGCCTGGTAATGAGCGGCGGCACCCTGACCGTGACAGGCAAGAGCGGCATCGCCAACCTCCAAACCTTCAGTGGTATGACCGCCACGACGGGGACCAGCACGATCAGCGCCACCTCTGGTTCGGGTGGAAGCATGACGTTGAACCTGGGGGCGGTCGGCAGCAGCGGGGGTCTTGTCAATTTCGTTCTGCCTACAAGCGGCAGCATCACAACCACAAGTCCCGATGGCACGCTCGGCTGGGCCACGGTCAACAACAGCGACTATGCGCAGGTGGTAGGCGGAAACATAACCGCATTCACCTCGTATACAAACCAGGACAACGCATCACTTTGGACCAATGGCCAGGTGATCAGCGACGCAGGTGGCGCGGCAAATTCGGCGTATTTCGGGACAGTCGGCAGCAGCATCCAGATCGGCGGGCTCAAATACACTGCCGCCAATGCATCCACAGTGACCATCGGTGCCGGCGCAACGCTGGGCATCAGCGGTACCATCATCGTGGCTCCTTCGGTTGGCGCAAACAGCGACACCATCACCGGCGGGTCCATTACCGGGCCTGCGGGCGGCGGAACGCTGGGCGTACTTCAAAACAGCACAGGCACTTTCACCATAGCTTCGACCATCGTGGACAATGGCGGTGCGGTCGGCTTCACCAAAGCGGGCACGGGCACCGTTACGCTCACTGGGGTCAACACCTATACCGGCCCCACGACGATCAGCGGCGGCCAGCTCAACGTCACCACGATCGGCAATGGCGGGGTGGCCAGCAACATCGGTGCGTCGAGCAGTGCTGCATCGAACCTTGTCCTCCAGAACGGTGTTCTGAACTATACCGGCGGCACCGCCACGACCGATCGCGGCTTCACCCTGGTCAACGGTGGCCCTTCGCGCAGCATCAGCGTCTCGGGGGGCGCCAACCTGACCTTCACCGGCATCGTTACCAGTCCTGACGATGCGGGCTTCACCAAAATCGGCAACGGTACGCTCACCCTCGCCAACGCCGCGAACGACTATGTCGGCGCCACGGTCATCAGCACCGGCACGCTGTCGGTGGGGACGCTCGCGGACGGAGGCCTGGCGAGCGGTATTGGTGCATCCAGCAGCAACGCGGCAAACCTGGTCATCAGCTCAGCCGCGAACCTGCAGTACACGGGCGCCTCGACGAGCAGCAACCGCAGCTTCACGCTGGGCGCCGGCGTGACCGGCGGCGGCATCGATGTCAGCAACGCTGCGACGACACTAACGATGAGTGGTCAGGCGACCGGGGTCGGCAGCATACTGCGCAAGGAGGGCGCAGGCGCACTGCTCCTCAGCGGGCTCAGCACCTATACCGGCGGAACGATCGTCAACGCCGGCACGCTGCGGGCCGGCTCCACGCAAGCATTTGGCGGCAGTGACTCCAATGGCACGGGCGTCGGCAGCATGACCGTGAACGCCGGTGGCACGCTGGATCTCAACAATCTCAACAATACGGTCGGCGGCCTCAATGGCGGCGGCTCCGTGACGCTTGGCGGAGCCACTTTGCGGATCAACAACAACAGCACCGGGGCGGGCTTCACCGGCGTGATCAGCGGCACCGGAGGCGTCACGATAGCCGCCGGCACTCAGGTCATGAACACCGGCTGCGGCAACACCTACACTGGCGTGACCACGATCACCTCCACGCTCAGCGTGTCCTGCCTCGCAAACGGGGGATCGCCCAGCGACATCGGCATGTCGAGCTCGGCATCTTCAAATCTGGTCTTCGGCGGCAGCGGGCAATTGGTCTATACCGGAGCGAGCGTGGCCATCGATCGCGGGATGACCCTGGCAGGCGGGAACTTTATTCAGGTGACGAATGCCGGCACCGTCCTGCAAATTGGCGGGACCATTGTCGACGGCGTAACCCCAGATGCTCTGATCAAAACGGGCGCCGGCACGCTGGTGCTCAGCGGCACGAACACCTACACCGGCGATACGACCGCTCGCAACGGCACGTTGCGCGCTGGCTCTACGAGTGCTTTTGGCACTGCGGGAGGGCTCGTCATTGGCTCTGGTGCAACCGCCGATCTCGCCGGATTCAACACAAGCGTCCGATACCTCGGCGACGACTCTGGCAACCCGGGCCCGGGCACCCTCGCGCTCGGCGGAGCGACTCTGACCATAAGCAATGGCCTGAACGCCACGTATTCGGGGGCGATAACGGGCGCAGGGGGTCTCAACAAGAGTGGGGCCGCGGGGACTGAAACGCTGACGGGCTGCAACAGCAGCTACACGGGGCCGACTACCCTTGGGGCCGGAACTCTTCAGGTCACGTGCCTTGCCAACGGCGGCAGCAATAGCTCGATCGGCGCGTCAACTTCGAGCGCCGCCAATCTCGTGCTCAACGGCGGCACGCTTCAATACATAGGCACGGGAGGAAGCACCGACCGGCTGTTTAGCCTCGGACCGTCGGCAACAAGCGCGCTCGACGCATCGGGCACAGGCGCTATTGCCTTCACCAACACCGGGGCGGTCGCCTTCACGACGCCGAACACCAGCCAGACGGTCACGCTCACCGGCTCCAATACCGGCAACAACAGCCTCGCCGCGCAGTTGACCAACAACGGGTCAGGCACGACTTCGTTGACAAAATCCGGCACGGGAACCTGGATCCTCAAGAATTCAGGCAGCACCTACACCGGCGTCACCAACATCGCCGGGGGCGTGCTTGGCGTCGACAAGCTCACCAACGGCGGCCAGGCGAGCTCGATCGGCCAATCGTCGAGCGCTGCCTCGAATCTGATCATCGGCAGTGGCTCGACCTTGCGCTACACCGGGGCGGGCGATACCACCGATCGTCTGTTCACGCTCTCAACCGGCACCAGCTTCATCGAATCGTCGGGCACGGGCGCCATTGTTTTCAGCAACACGGGTTCTGCCGCCTACACCGGTAGCGGCGCACGCACGCTTGCGCTGGGTGGCATCAACACCGGCCTCAACACGATGGGCGGCACCATCGTCGATGGCCCAGGCGGCCAGACCACGCTCGCCAAGAACGACAGCGGCACCTGGGTGCTGACCGGCAACAACACCTTCACCGGCAACACCGTCATCAACGGCGGCAATTTGATGATCGGCAACGGCGGAACCAGCGGCAACGCCGGTTCCGGCAATGTCATCATCACGGACGCCAGCTCGACACTGTCGTTCAACCGCAGCGACACATTCAATTTCACCGGCACGATCAACCCGGACCCGCAGGCCGCCCTCGGAACCATCGCGCAGATCGGCACCGGCACGACCATACTTACCGCGACGAACAAGGTCGGCGCGGCCAGGGTCGACGCCGGTACGTTGCAGGTGAACGGCAGTCTGACGAGCGCCGCGGGAATTACGGTCAACGCCGGCACGCTGCAGAACATCGGAGGAGGTTCCTCCATAACCACGCCGACCATCACCATGAATGCCGGCTCGACGCTTAACGTCGGCGGCGGAACGGTCCAGGCCGCCGGTGGAACGCAGACTCTGTTCACAGGCGGTACCGGCGGCGCCACGATCAACATCACGGGGGGCGCGCTGCTCGGCAACGGTACGCTGGGGGGAGGCGGTAACACTGTCAATCTCACCGCCGGTTCGCTCAATACCGGCGCAGCTGCATTGAATCTTGGCAGCGGCAACGACACGTTTGTGTTGAGCGGTTTAGCCACAATCTCCGGAGCAGGCGTGGACGGCGGCGGCGGCACCGATACGTTGCAGGTGAACGTCCCCGTCAGCCGTACGCTCGACGGCACCCAGATTGCCGGTTTCGAGAGCCTCAATAAGCAGGGCAGCGGCACCCTGTTGCTGACCGGCAATCACAACTACAGCGGTGGCGTGACGATCACGACAGGCACCCTGGAGATCGGCAACGGCGTGACGGCCGGCACGCTGACGACGCCGACCGTGGCGAACAGCGGCGTGCTCGCCTTCAACATGAGCAGCGATTACACCTTTGGCGCGACAGTCTCTGGCACTGGTCGCGTGAACAAGCTCGGCGCCGGGACCACCACCCTCACCGGCAACAACAGCTATGCCGGACCGACCAGCATCATCGGCGGCGCCTTGCTCATCAATGGCGATCAGTCGGGCGCCACCGGACAGACCTCCGTTGGAAACGGCGCAACGCTCGGCGGCATGGGCGTCATTGGCGGCAACGTCCTGGTGGCCAATGGCGGCACACTGAGCCCCGGCGCCGCGGGCAGCGCTCCTGGCACGCTCACCATCAATGGCGGGCTCACTCTCAACAACACATCCAACCTCAACGTGAACTTCGGGCAGGCAAACGTACCTGGCGGGCCGCTCAACGATCTTGTCAATGTCGGTGGCAACCTCACACTGGACGGCACGCTCAACGTTACCCAGACACCGGGCGGCAGTTTCGGACCGGGCGTCTACCGCGTCATCAATTACAACGGTTCCCTGACCGACAACGGGCTCGCCGTCACCGATCCCAACTATTTCGTGCAGACTTCCGTGGCCCACCAGGTCAACCTGGTCAACTCGGCCGGGCTGACGCTCAGCTATTGGGATGGCGATGCGGGTCCTCATTCCAATGGCGCGGTGAATGGCGGCAGCGGCACCTGGCGCGCCGCTGGCGACCAGAACTGGACCGACGCGACCGGCGTGTTCGCAGCGCCTTTCGCAAATGCCAGTTTCGCCATCTTCCAGGGTGCTGCCGGTACGGTGACGGTGGATGGCACGAACGGCGCGGTGCAGGCAGCCGGCATGCAGTTCGCGACCGACGGCTACCTTGTCCAGGGCGCGGATGTCGGGCTCGTCGGGCCGCAGTCGATCATCCGCGTCGGCGATGGCACGGCGGGGGGCGCGGCCTATGTCGCGACGATCGCGTCCAATCTGATGGGCGGCAGCCAATTGGTGAAGGCCGACGCCGGCACGCTGGTTCTGTCGGGCACCAACAGCTACACCGGCGGCACGGCCATCAATGGCGGAACGCTGCAGATCGCGTCGAACGGCAATCTCGGCGACGCTTCCGGCGGTCTTTCTCTCGACAGCGGCAGGCTGCACACAACCGCCAACGTCAATTCGACCCGTGCCGTGACGCTCAACGCCGGCGGCGGCACCTTCGACACCGACAGTGCGACCGGCCTGATTCTGAACAACATGGTCAGCGGCGCCGGCGCGCTGACCAAGGAGGGCGGCGGCACGCTGGTGCTGAGCGGTGCCAACATCTATCAGGGTGGCACTTTCATCAACGACGGCACGGTCCAGATCACGGCCGATGCCAATCTCGGGAACGCCACCGGCAAGGTCACGTTCGACGGCGGCACGCTCTACCAGCAGGGCGCGGCCAGCATCGTGACCACCCGCGTCGCAACGCTTCAGGCTGGCGGCGGAACGTTCCAGGTCGACAGCACCGTACAGTGGGAAGGCGCTATCGACGGTGCGGGCGCGCTCACCAAGACGGGCGCCGGCGCGCTGATCCTCGGCGCCGACAACAGCTATGCCGGCGGCACGACAATCGCGAGCGGCCTCTTGATGCTGGGCACCGGCGGCACGACCGGCTCCATCGTCGGCAACGTGGTCGACAACGGCGCTCTCAGCTTCAACCGTTCCGACCTCTATACGTTTAACGGCACGATCTCGGGCAGCGGCGGCGTCACCCAGGACGGCGCCGGCAACACCGTGCTCACGGCAGACAACACTTATGCCGGCACGACGCTGATTGCCGGGGGCGGCGGGCTCTACATCAATGGCGACCAGAGCGCGGCGACTGGGCTCACCAACGTCAACTTCGGCACGCTGGGCGGCAGCGGCACCATCGGCGGCGATGTCTTCGTCGACGCAGCCGGCCGGCTGGCTCCCGGTGGTCTTGGCACGACGCCCGGCACGCTCACCATCAACGGCAACCTCGATCTGGCCGACGGCTCGAACCTCGACTATTCGTTCGGCCAGGCCGGCGTGGTCGGGGGCGCCTACAACGACCTTACGGTCGTGCATGGCAATCTGACGCTCGACGGCACAATCAATGTCACGCAAGCCCCAGGCGGCAATTTCGGGCCGGGCATCTACCGCGTCATCAGCTATGACGGGGCGCTCACCAACAACGGTCTCGATACCACGTCTAGCGATCACATCGTGCAGACCTCGATCGCCAATCAGGTCAATCTCGTCAACACGGCCGGCCTTGTGCTGAGCTATTGGGACGGCCCGAATGTCGGCGACCAGAACGACGACGCGATCGCCGGCGGCAGCGGCACCTGGCGGCTCGGCGGCAATGCGTCCTGGACGGAAGCCGACGGCGCGTTGAACGGCACGTTCGACAATGGCAGCTTCGCCGTCCTCGCCGGCGCCGGCGGTACGGTCACGGTCGACAACAGCTTTGGCGGCATCCATGTCGCCGGCATGCAGTTCGCCACTGGCGGCTACGCCATCGGGGGCGGCGATATTGCGCTCGACGGGCCGCAGGCGATCATCCGCGTCGGCGACGGCACGCTTGGCGGGGCTGCTTATATGGCAGCCATCGCCTCGAACCTCACCGGCGCCGGCCAATTGGTGAAGACCGACCTCGGCACGCTGGTGCTGACCGGCGCCAACAGCTACAGCGGCGGCACGGCGATTAGTGGCGGTACGCTCAGGGTCTCATCGGACAGCAATCTCGGCGACGCGGTGGGAGCGCTGTCGTTTGACAACGGCGCGACGCTGCAAAATACGGGCGCGTTCGGCTCGGCGCGTAACGTCACGCTCAACACCGGCGGCGGCACGTTCCAGACCGACGCCGATCTCACGCTCTCCGGCCCGATCGGCGGCGCGGGCGGCTTCACCAAGACGGGCGGCGCCGCGCTGACGCTGACCGGCACTAGTTCCTATGCCGGGCCGACCACCGTTGCGGCAGGCGGGCTCTATGTCGACGGCGACCAGAGCGCGGCGACTGGGCTTACCTCGGTTGCGATCGGGGCCACGCTTGGCGGCAAGGGCAAGATCGGCGGCAATGTCGCGATCGCCGACGGCGCCACGCTATCGCCAGGATCGGCCGACGGCACGCCGGGCACGCTGGCAATCGGCGGGAACCTGACGCTGTCGGGCGGATCGATCCTCAACTACAGTTTTGGCCAGGCGAACGTTGCTGGCGGAGCTCTCAATGACCTGACGACGGTCGGCGGCAATCTCGTGCTCGACGGCACGCTCAATGTGAGCGTTTCGCCAGGCGGCAGCTTCGGCCCAGGCATCTACCGGGTGTTCAATTATGCCGGCACGCTGACCAACAACGGGCTTGCGATCGGCTCCATCCCATCCTCGAACTATTTTGTTCAAACCTCGATCGACCACCAGGTCAACCTCGTCAACACGCAAGGGCTGAACCTCAACTACTGGGACGGCGATGCCGGTCCGAAGTTCGACGGCACGGTCAATGGCGGCAGCGGCACCTGGCAGAGCTCTTCGGGCAACGACAACTGGACCGAGGACACCGGCTCGATCAACGCGGCCTATTCCGACGGCGCCTTCGCCATCTTCGCCGGCCAGGCCGGCACGGTGACGGTGGACAATGGGCTCGGCCAGGTGAGTGCTGCCGGCATGCAGTTCTCGACCGACGGCTATGTCATTCAGGGCGGCGACATCGCGCTTGTCGGGCCGGCCTCGACAATCCGGGTCGGCGACAGCACCAGTGCCGGCGCCGGCTACACGGCGACCATCGCCTCGGCGCTCACCGGCAATGCCCAACTCGTCAAGACCGATGCCGGCACGCTGGTGCTGACCGGCACCAACAGCTACACCGGCGGCACCGCCATCAATGGCGGCACGCTCAGGGTCTCTGCCGATGCCAACCTGGGCGATTCGGCCGGTGGGCTCTCCTTCAACGGCGGCACGCTCAACACCAGCGCCAGCTTTGCGAGCGGCCGCGCCGTCGACGTGCTGGGGCAGGGCACCATCGCGACGGATGCCGGCACGACGCTGACCTTGAACGGCGTGCTTTCCGGCGCCGGCGCCTTGACCAAGAGCGGGGGCGGCACGCTGGCGCTGACGGCCGACTCGTCCGGTTTCACCGGCACCACCGCGATCGGCGGCGGCACGGTCAATGTCTCGGGGAAGCTGTGCGGCACCGTCAATGTGCTTTCCGGCGGGCGGCTCGAAGGCACCGGCACGGTCTGCGACACCACCAATGCCGCAGGCGGCACGATCGCCGCCGGCAATCCCGGCGTGCCGGGCACGCTCACCGTCGCCGGCAACTACACCGGCGCTGGCGGCACGCTGGAGATCGAGACCGTGCTCGGCGACGACAGCTCCGCCACCGACCGGCTGGTGGTCACCGGCAACACGTCCGGCACCACGACGCTCAAAGTGGCCAATCTCGGCGGCGGCGGCGCGCAGACGGTGGAAGGCATCAAGATCATCGATGTCGGCGGCATCTCGGCCGGCACCTTCTCGCTTGCCGGCGACTACGTCTTCCGGGGCGACCAGGCGGTGGTCGGCGGCGCCTATGCCTACAGGCTCTACCAGAACGGCATCAGCACCCCGGGCGACGGCGACTGGTACCTGCGCTCGGCGCTGATCAACGGATCTCCGCAGCCGCTCTATTCGCCGGCCGTGCCGATCTATGAGGCCTATCCCGGCGTGCTGCAGAGCTTGAACGAGCTCGGCACCCTGCAGCAGCGCGTCGGCAACCGCTCCTGGACCGGTGCCAGCCAAGGCGCCGACGAGATCGGCAGCGTGCCCACGCAAAGCGCGATCTGGGCCCGCATCGAGACGGCGCATTCGAGGCAGAGCCCTGAGAGCGCCACCACCGTCTCGGACTATGACGTGACCACCTGGAAGCTGCAGTCGGGCTTCGATGGCCTCCTCTATGAGGACGCCACCGGCATCCTGCTTGGCGGCCTCACCTTCCACTACGGGACCGCGTCATCGGACATATCGTCGATCTACGGCGTCGGCTCCATCCGGGCCACCGGCTACGGCTTCGGCGGCTCGCTGACCTGGTATGGCGACAATGGCTTCTATACCGACGGCCAGGCCGAAGTGACCTGGTATGACAGCGATCTCAAGTCCGCCACGCTGGGCAGCGATCTCGCCAAGGGCAACAACGGCTTTGGCTATGCGCTGAGCATCGAAGCCGGCCAGAAGCTTGCGCTGCAGGGCAAGTGGACGCTGACGCCGCAGGCTCAGCTTTCTTACTCCTCGGTTCGCTTCAGCAGCTTCACCGATCCGTTCGGCGCGGCGGTGTCGCTGGGCCGCAGCAATGTGCTCACCGGCCGTGCCGGCCTGTCGCTGGATTACGAGGAGGCCTGGACGGGCGCCCAGGGCAAGGTCAGCCGCTCGCATCTCTACGGCATCGCCAATCTCTATTACGACTTCCTCGACGGCAACGACGTCGACGTGTCGGGTACGGCCTTCCACGAGCACGACCAGCCGCTCTGGGGCGGGCTAGGCCTTGGCGGATCGCTCTCCTGGGCCGATGACCGCTACACCGTCTTCGGCGAGGCCTTCGCCAAATCCAGCCTGAAGAACTTCGGCGACAGCCGCTCGATCGGCGCCAAGCTCGGCTTCAGCGTCAAGTGGTGAGCCGGGGCCGACGCCAATCAACATCCGGGGCGCTGTGCCCCGGATGAGTGCGTAATGAAGATAGGAAGAAGATGAAGCGGAAGAATTTGGGTAGGAGCCTCCTGCTGGTTGCGGCCGCGCTGCTGGTCATGGGATTTGCCATCTCGGCCTTTGCCGAGGAAACCGGCTTGCCGGGCGGCGCGACGTCGCTGCGGGAGGGACATGGCGACTGGACGGTGTCCTGCAACGTCACCACGCAAAACGGCGCGGCAGGCAAAGCATGCTCACTCTCGCAGGAGCAGGCCGACGGGCAGTCGCGCCAGCGCATCCTGGCGGTTGAGTTCCGGCCCAACGGCGACGTTCTCCAGGGAACGCTCGTACTGCCGTTCGGCCTTGCGCTGGATCAGGGCGTGATACTGCAGATCGATGAGGGCGTCGTGCTTCCGCCGCTCCGTTTCCGTACCTGCCTCCCAGGCGGCTGTATCGTCGATCTCAGCTTTGACGGCGAGACCGTGGCGGCCCTCCGCAAGGGGACCAGCCTCAAGGTCAGGGTGGTCGCCGATGGCGGTAAGGAGTCGAATCTGGGCTTATCGCTGAAGGGCTTTCCGAGCGCGCTTGATAGGACCGCCGCGCTCTTGCAGTAGACATTCCTAGGCAACTCGCCCGCGCCTCATGGGAAAAATCCGCAGTAAGGGTTAGATAGCTTTCCAGTACAACAGTCCCGGTAGCGGAAGTTCCTCTCTCGGCCCAAAGCCGTCACCACACCGTTCCACATTAAGAGGCCGACTGGGGATTCTCGAAAGTTTTCGTACCCTCTTCATCGCGACCTCCGCTCGAATTGCGCGTGCACAACAATGGGTGTCTCGATCCGTAATGGTGCAAGCGTGATCGAAGTTCCATTCTGAGGACGATTCGGTAAGGGCTACCGCCAATACGTTTCTGCAACCGAGTTCGTCTGTTGGCCGGACTTCGCAAGCAGGCCCGACAGATTCAAAATCCCCTCCCCGCAACCACTTTCATCATAAATCTATAACCGCCTCGTCTAACCGGGGCGGTTTTTGCGTTTTGGGACGGGAAGGTCTGAATTGGGCCGTTAATACCAGATGGCATTGTTATCCTAGTCGCTGTGCAGGCCAGTCAGCCGCTTTCCGTGGTGACAGGGGGCCTATGCTAGCCGACGACCCGAAGCTAAAACAGCGACCGCAGGAAGGGTCCTGCCCGACGAATCGAAGGGTCGCATGGCGCGGAGCAAACCGGCAACATTGAAGGATGTGGCGGCGCTTGCGAATGTGTCGCGCGCAACCGCGGCCCGCGCCCTGAACAGCTACGGCTATGTCGGCGACGAGACCGCCCAGAAGGTGCAGGCTGCGGCCGGGAAGCTCGGCTATCGCGGCAATCGCCTGGCGCAGGCATTGCGCAGCGGGCAGCTGCCGATCGTCGGCTGCATTCTCGGCGACATCCAGAACCCGTTCTTCGCGCGCATCGCCCATGACATCGAGGTGCTTGCCCGCGAGTGCGGGTACAATCTCGTCATCGGCAGCAGCGAGGAGGAACTGGGGCAGGAAGTCTCGCTCCTGGCAAGCCTCCGGTCGCTCTCCATACGAGGCTTCATCGTTGCGCCGACATCGGCCGACAACAACGCGCATCTGCAAGGCCTGATCGCGGAAAACGTGCCGCTGATCCTGATCGACCGTGTCGCCGAAGGCGTCGACTGCGACAGCGTCGTGGTCGACAACGAGGGAGGAGCCCACAAGGCGGTCGAATATCTGATCGCCATGGGCCACCGCCGTATCGGGCTGCTGCAGGATGACATGCGTATCTTCACCTCCCGCGAGCGAATGACCGGCTACAGGACGGCGCTTGGCGCCGCCGGCATCGCGCCCGACGAACGGATGATCGCGGTCTCGCAATCCACGGTGGAGCATGCCGTCGACGCGACGATACGCCTGTTCAGCCAGAAGACGCCGCCGACAGCGCTTTTCACGGTCGACAGCCTCATGACGCAGGGCGCGCTTCTCGCTTTCCGTTCGATGGGGATTTCCATTCCCCACAATGTCTCACTGATCGGATTCGACGATTTCAACCTGGCGACGTTCACCGATCCGCAGATCACCGTCGTCTCGCAGCCGGTCTCGGAAATCGGACGCGCCGCGGCCCGGCTGCTGTTCGACCGGCTTTCCGGAAAAACCGATGCGCCGCAAAAACTTCGCTTTGAAACAAAGCTGATCGTTCGCGGGTCCGTGAGTCGGCGCGGTTGAGCCGCAAAAGCGTCCAGCCAGACTTTTTTTGAAACCCTACCTTGCCAGCAACGAGTTCTCATGCGTTAAATGCGTGTGAGATCGATCTCACATGGCCTCAGGGTCATTGTCTCAAGATCATTGCGTGAAGACGCCCGCTGGGTTCGAGACCAGTGCGGAAGCAAAACGGGAAGGTTCAAATGCTCAACTTCGATAAGGATCGCTTTGTGAAGATCCAAAGCGGCGCGGTTGCAATCGCCAAGGACGTGCGCGTCCTGATGCGCGATCTGCTGGACGGCGGTCTGGAACGCATCTTCTTCATGGGAACCGGCGGCGTGCAGTTTCTGGCCCTGCCGGCCATCGAGCTTGCGCGCAACACGACGCTCTTCCCGGTTTCCGCCGCCTATTCCGCGCAGGTCGTGCTGGAGCCCCCGGCGGGCCTCGACGAGAAGGCGCTGGTCGTTCTGCCCTCGCTGTCCGGCACCACCAAGGAAAGCGTGCAGCTCCTCGCCTTCCTGAAGGAGCGTGGCGTCAAGACGCTGTCGCTCACCGGTCACAAGGATACGCCGCTCGGCCGCGACGCCGACTACAACTTCACCAACTTTGCCGAGGACGACACGTCTTCGGAATCCTTCTACCTCCAGACCCTTCTCATCGTGCTGGCCCTCCTGGCCGAGCGCGGCGAATATGCCGATTTCGATGCGACCGTGGCCGAGCTGGCGCTGCTGCCGAAGCTGCTGGTTTCGGTGAAGGAAAGCTACGAGGCCGAGGCCGCCGCCCTCGCCAGGGAGATCAAGGACGAGACCTACCACATCTTCACCGGCGCCGGCTCCGTCTGGCCGGAAGCGCACTACTACGGCATGTGCATCCTCGAGGAGATGCAGTGGATCCGCACCCGCCCGGTGCAGGCATCCGACTTCTTCCACGGCACGCTCGAACTGGTGGAGCCTGGTGTCAGCCTCTTCATCTTCAAGGGCGAGGATGCGTTCCGGCCGCTGACCGACCGGGTGGAGAACTTCGCCAAGCGCTATACCAACAAGGTGCGCGTTCTCGATGCGGCTTCCGCCAGCCTGCCGGGTATCTTGGCCAAAACGCGCGGCCTCATCTCTCCGATCGTCCTCGCAACCATGCTGGAGCGCCTCAGCGCGCATCTGGAGGTGCTGCGCGACCATCCGCTGACCACGCGCCGCTATTACAAGCGCGTCGAATACTGAGCTTTGCGGTCCGGCGCCGCCGCCGGACCGCACGCCTTGCCTGCATGCCTGACGAGACAAAACAACAGAGAGGAACTGAGAAATGAAAGCCAATATATTTTTGAGCAGGCCCAGCCTCGCCGCAATCACTGCCGCCGCGTTTGTAATCGGCGGCATCAGTGCCGCATCCGCCGCCGACGCGGTCGTTGCTGATCCCAATGCGAAGGTCGACTATTCGGGTACGGTCAGCGTCCTGACGAAATTCGGCCTGCAGCAGCTTTCTCCTTTTTTCGTCGACGCCGCCAAGAAATATGAGGCGCTCCATCCGGGCGTGAAGGTCGAGCTCATCCAGGAGAGCGACGACAGCGTAAAGGGCAAGACCAAGGCGCTCGTCGCCTCCAATTCGCTGCCGGACGTCTACTTCACCTGGACAGGTAGTTGGGGCGAGAACTTCGTGCGCGGCAAGCGCGCCGTCGATCTCACCCCCGTCATCGGGCCCAACACGGAATGGGGCAAGACGCTCGCGACCGCCGCCGTCTCCGCCTTCCAGTACAATGGCAAGCTATACGGCATTCCGCTTTATCTCGACGCCAAATTCATGGGCTACAACAAGAGCCTGTTCGAAAAGGCCGGCGTTGCCGAGCCCAAGACCTTCGATGACTTGCTGAGCGCCTGCGCCGCCCTCAAGAAGACCGGCATCACGCCGATCTCCTACGGCAACAAGGAAGGCTGGCCGGGCGTGCATTATGCGGGCCAGCTCCTTGCCTATAATGTGCCGCAGGCGACCCTGGAGAAGGATTTCGTCCCGGCCACCGCCGAATATACCGATCCCGGCTATATCGAGAGCCTGAAGCAGTACAAGCAGATCATCGATGAATGCTCGGACGGATCCGGCACCAACGGCTCCTCCTATGCCTCGGCTTTGCAGCAGTTCAGCAACGGCAAGTCCGCCATGTACTATCAGGAGATCATCGAGTTCGATCAGTCGACGGCCGAAGGCGCGCTGAAGCGCGAGGATTTCGGTTTCTTCAAGCTGCCGGTCCCGAAGGACGCCAAGGGTGACGTCAAGGCCATCGAAGGCGCGCCGGAAGGCTATATGATCAACGCGGCCTCGAAGAACGTCCCTCTGGCGATCGATTTCATGCGCTTCGTCACCTCGGCCGAAAACGGTAAGATCCTGTCGGCGCCGCCTTACGGCCAGCCGAGCGCAACGGTCGGCGGCTATTCGGCGCAGAGCATGAACCCGACCGTCGTCGACGGCCTGAAGGTGATCGCCGATTCCTCCTACCTCATGCCCTGGCTCGATACCGCGAACCCCCCGCGCGTGGCGGCCGCCTGGCTCTCCGGCCTGCAGGCGCTGATCGGCGGCTCGATGACCGCGGAACAGGTCATGGAGCGGGTAAAGGAAGCGGCGGCTTCGTCCAAATAGGATTGGCGCGATGACCGTCATGAAGCCCGGGCACAGGGGCGAAGCCGTCAAGATCGGCTTTGCCGGGTCGAGCCGGTCCGAGAGGGACTGGCTCGGCCCCTTGGCCGCGGCTTGGTCGTTCCGCTGGATCCTGGTCGCCTTCGTGCTGATCCTCTGGTTCGTCTACTATCCGATCATCGACAACTTTGTCGTCAGCACGAAGAACCAGGACATTTTCACCGGCGAAACCGCCTTCGTCGGACTGGAAAACTACCGCCGCTTGCAAGCCGATCCGGTGGTCTGGACCTCGATCGTCAACAACACACTCTATGCCGTCATCTCGGTGGTCTTCCAGGTCTTCGGCGCCTTCGTGCTGGCGGCTTTGATCGAGGGGCTCGCCGAGGAGAGATGGCGCCGCTTCTGGCGCGCCGTCTATTTCGTGCCGTCGGCCATCTCGATCACCGTGACCGGCCTTCTCTTCTACTTCATCTACCAGCCCGACATCGGCCTTCTGGATTCGGCGCTCACGCAGGTCGGCCTTGCGGGCTGGTCGCGCGCCTGGCTCGGCGAAGAAGGGACGGCCATCTATGCCATCATCGCCATGAGCCAATGGCAGGGCTTCGGCTATTCCACGCTGCTGTTTGCCATCGCCATCCAGAAGATCCCGCGCGACCTCTACGACGCGGCGATCATGGACGGGGCCGGAACCTGGCGGCGCTTGTGGAGCATCACCTTCCCGCTGACGCGGGAAATGACGGGCCTGATGGTGATCATCACCATTACCGGCGCGTTCCAGGTCTTCAACGAGGTCATGGTGATGACCGGCGGCGGGCCCAACAACAGCAGCCAGGTCCTCGGCACGTGGCTCTATCAGCAAGGTTTCATCGAAGACGACTTCGGCTACGGCGCGGCGATCGCATCGGTCATCTTCGTCATCACGCTCATGACCGGCTTCGCACAGCTTTGGTACACAAAGAGGCGGAGGGTCGAGCTGTGAGCCACTCCCACCAACCGCGCCAGACGGAGCGCACGGACTTCATCGCGGTACTGGCGAAGGTCTGCCTCATCACCTTCCTCACCAGCCTCGGCATCGTCGTGCTCTATCCGCTGTTCTGGATGGCCCTGAACGGCTTTAAGACCAACGCGGAGATCTTCGGCAATCCGTTCGCGCTGCCGACCGGCCTCAGCCTTACCAACTACATCGCCGCGTGGAACCAGGGTATTCGCAATTACATCGCGACGAGCGTCACCGTCACGCTCGGATCCGCCGCCTGCACCGTCCTGGTCAGCGCATGGACCGCCTACGGCCTGACCCGCTCGAAGCTGCCGGGCAAGCCGTTCTTCGTCGGCATCGTGCTTGGCGGCCTGATGCTGAGCCCGACGGTCGCCGTCATCCCGCTGGTGCGCATGATGCAGGATCTCGGCCTCTACAACACCTACTGGGCGCTGATCATCCTCTACACCGCCTTCCGCATTCCCTTCACGACTTTCCTGATCCGCGCCTACATGCTTGGACTGCCGCGCGACCTCGACGAGGCCGCCATCATGGATGGCGCCAGCGAAGGCCAGATCTTCTGGAAGGTGACGCTGCCGCTGTGCAAGCCGATCCTGGTGTCCTCCGTCATCCTGCACGTGCTCTTTGCGTGGAACGAGTATCTCTTCGCGATGATCTTCACCAGCGGCGCGGACCTTCAGACGCTGCCCGTCGGCCTGACCTCCATCATGGCCAAGCACGGCACGAACTACGCCGTCGTCTTCGCCGCCATGACGCTCTCGGCGCTTCCCATCGTCATGGTCTTCTTCGCGGCTCAGCGTTTCTTCATCCGCGGGCTTGCCGAGGGCATCGGAAAATAGGGCAAGGTCCATGTTGAAACGCAAACAGCTTATCGGTGCGAATTTCTCCTTTCAGCACCATCCCTTCCGCTGGACCGCAGAAAAGCTCAGCGCCATGGGATTCGACCGGATGGAATTCTGGGGCGTCGCCCCGCATCTCGACCTCTTCCACGACAACCGCGCGCGGCTCGCCGAGGTAAAGTCGATCCTCGGCGACAACGGCCTGAGCGTTCGCTGCTTCACGCCGGAGCAGGTTCTCTATCCGATCAACATCGCGTCCGGCGACAGCGCCTATCGGGAGGCCAGCGTCGAGCGCTTCATGCGCGCAGCCGATATCAGCGCCGAACTCGGCGCGAGATATCTCTTCCTGACGCCGGGCCGGGGCTTCGAATGCGAAAGCAGGGAAACCGCCTGGGCGCATTCGGTCGCCTCGATCAACCGCATCGCGGCGCATGCGCGGTCGCTCGGCGTTTCCTGCCTCCTGGAGCCGCTGCAGCGCCTCGAAAGCAACATCGTCACCAATGCGGATCAGCTTCACGCCCTGTGGCGCGCGCTCGACGGCGACGATGTCGACGTGGTCCTCGATCTCGTTGCCATGGCGACAGCGGGCGACAGCGTCGGCGGTTATTTCGAGCGCTTCGGAAAGCGCGTCGCGCATGTCCATGTCGTCGACGGGACGCCGGCGGGGCATCTTGCCTGGGGCGACGGCAACCTGCCGCTCGCCCACCATCTCGGGCAGCTCGGAGCACAGGGCTTTGCCGGCACGCTGACCTTCGAGCCCTTCGGCAACGGATCCTATGCGCTCGACCCCGTCTCCGCCTGGCGACGATGCCTGGACGCGATCGCGCCTCATCTCGATCAGGCGGACGAAGAATGACGAGAGCCAATCCCAACCTGATCGCTGTTGGCGACAATTGCCTCGACGTCTACCTGACCAAAGGTTTCGTCACCGTGGGCGGCAACGCGCTCAATGTCGCCGTGCAATGGCGACGGCACGGGTTGAACGCGCGCTATTTCGGGGCGCTGGGGCAGGACACGGAAGCCGACATCATGTTGGAGGCCATCGGGGAGGCGGGGCTCGACAGGAGCGACGTAGAAATACGTCCCGGCTCCTCCGCCGTGACCCTGCTTGCCGATGATGCCGGCGAACGGCGCTTCCTTCTTGAATCGCTTGGCGTGGGAGAGGATTACGTTCCAAGCCCCAAACGCTACGAGATGCTACGGCAGGCCGATTGGGTGCATCTCGGTACGAATTCCAGCGAAAAGCTGGTCCGCAGGCTCGTCGCGGATGGCATGCCCTTCAGCATCGATGTTTCCACCCGGCATTTCAAGCTTTCGCTGGAAGGCGTGCCGCTGGTCTTCGCCTCCGGCCCGGACGATCCGACCGAGGACGTCGAACCGCTGATCGCGCGGTTGAGGGACGCGGGCGCGCGCCAGATCGTGATCACCTGCGGCAAGCGCGGCTCCTTCTATGATGATGGGGGCAGCGTCACCCAGGCGGGTTCGGTGCCGGTCGCCGTTGTCGACACCTGCGGCGCGGGGGACAGCTTCATCGCGACCTTCATCACATCGCGCTTTCTCTCGGATCAATCGGGCAGAGCCGCTCTCGAGCTCGCCGCCGAAAGGGCATCGGAAACCTGCACCCACCTAGGAGGCTTCCCGCAGCCCATCCGGGCGGTCCCGCAATGGCTGCTCGCCAAATATGACGATGTCATCCGCGGCACGCAGAGGACCGGAACATGAATACCATCACGATGCGGCCGCCGGTCGTGGCGGCGAAGGCCGATCGCTCCTACTGGCTGCGCAGCATAGAGGCCGACGCCGGTACCCCGCCCTTGCAGGGTGCGGCGGACTGTGATGTGGCGATCGTCGGCGGCGGGTATGCCGGCCTGTGGACGGCCTTGCGGATCAAGGAACAGTCGCCTGAAACGCGCGTCACAGTGCTCGAGGCCGATTTCTGCGGCTCCGGCGCCTCGGGCCGCAATGGCGGCCAGGTTCATAGCTGGTTCGCCGAGATCGACATTCTGCGCGCGCTCGTCGGCGAGGACGATGCGCTTATGCTGTGCCGCGCGACCGCTGACGCCATTGAGGAGCTGAACGGTCTTCAGATCTCCGGCACCGTCGACATGGGGCTAAGGCTCGACGGCTGGCTGTGGACGGCGAGTTCGACCGCGCAGGAAGGAGCCTGGGCCGCCGCCCGCGACATCTGTCTCGCGCTTGGCGAAGAGCGCTTCCAGCCCCTTCAGCGCGCGGACATACTGCGCCGCACCGGCTCGGACGCCTCCTATCTCGGCATCGTCGAGGAGAGGGCAGGGACCGTGCAGCCCGCGAAGCTCGCCATCGGCCTACGCCGGCTCGCCCATGAAAGGGGCATCGCTATCCACGAGCGTAGCCCGGTTGTCGAAATCGCGCCCGGCCTGCGGCCGCAATTGCGCACGGCCGGCGGCGTGCTTTCCGCCGGCAAGGTGGTGCTCGCCGCCAATGCCTGGCTTTCGGCCATTCCGGAACTGCATCCCTATCTCTATGTGGTGAGCAGCCAGGTCATCGCGACCGCGCCTGCGCCCGACGTTCTCGAGCGGATCGGCTGGACGGACGGCGCCTCGATCTGCGACGCGCAGCACCACGTGCTCTACTACCAGCGCACATCGGAAGGCACAGTCATCTTCGGGCGGGGCACGGGCGGCATCGCCTATGGCGACCGCATAGATGACCGGTTCAACCGCGGCGGCGACGGAGGCGCGGACAACATCCGGGAACTGCACCGGGTCTACCCCCAGCTCAAGGACGTGCCGGTGCTTTGCGACTGGAGCGGCCCGATCGACTGCACGGCGGAGCACCTGCCGGTCTTCGGGCATCTGAAGGACCACGCGAACATCTTCTACGCGATGGGTTTCAACGGCACGGGCATCGCGCAGACGCCTGTCGCCGGCCGCATCATGGCAAGCCTCGTCCTCGGGCGTGATGATGCGTGGAGCCGGTGCGGGCTGGTCGGCATTGGCAAGCGCACGCGGCTTCCCCCCGAACCCCTGCGCTATATCGGCGCCCGGGTCGTGCGCCGCGCCATCCGGCGAAAGAACGACCTCGAAATTCTCAACAGGAAGCCGGACGCGGTGACGCGATTCCTGGCCGGGCTCGCTCCCTGACGGCGCATGCTTCCGAAATCAACCAATGGAATGGAACGATGGCCGATTTGTCGCTGAGAAACATTCGCAAGGTTTATGGCGATTTGGAGGTCCTGCACGGCATCGACCTTGAGATCAAGTCGGGAGAGCTCATCGTCTTCGTCGGCCCGTCGGGCTGCGGAAAATCCACATTGCTGCGCTCGATCGCCGGCCTCGAGACGATCACCTCCGGCGAACTCGTCATCGATGGCGAGCGAATGAATGTCGTCGCGCCCTCGAAGCGAGGCATCTCGATGGTGTTCCAGTCCTATGCCCTCTACCCGCACATGACGGTCTACGAGAACATGGCTTTCGGGCTGCGCATAGCCGGAATGAGCAAAGCCGAGATCGATGAGCGGGTGCGCAAGGCCGCCGAAATCCTTCAACTCGACAAGTATCTCAAGCGCCTGCCGAAGGCGCTTTCCGGCGGCCAGCGGCAGCGCGTGGCGATCGGCCGCGCCATCGTGCGCAATCCGCGTGTATTCCTGTTCGACGAGCCGCTCTCCAACCTCGACGCCGCGCTACGCGTCGCCACCCGCATCGAAATCGCCAAGCTGAAGCAGAGCATGCCCGACGTGACGATGATCTACGTCACCCACGACCAGGTCGAGGCGATGACGCTGGCGGACCGGATCGTCGTGTTCAAGGATGGCAATATCGAGCAGCTGGGCACACCGACCGATCTTTACCGGAAGCCCGCGAACCTCTTCGTCGCCCAGTTCATCGGCTCGCCGGCAATGAACATCCTGAAAGGAACGGTCGTCAACAGCACCGGGACATCGGCGCGCTGCCAGCTCGACTGCGGCATCACTCTAGATCTCGCTGTGGAACCTGGCAGGCTTTCGAAAGGTGAGGCCGTCAGCATCGGCATCCGCCCGGAAAACCTGCGGATCGGCGAGGGCAAGGGTGCCGATCCGGCATTTGCCGGAACCATCGATCTCGTCGAGCATCTCGGAGAGGTGCAGATCCTCTATGTGGACCTGCCCGGCGTCAGCGAAAAGTTCCTCGTCAAAGTGGATGGGGAGAGATCCGTTGCACGCTCGCAGAGGGTCCATTTCACGGCGCGCCGGCGGGATATCCATATTTTCGACACCACCGGAAACGTTATTCGGGTGGGAGCCGGCGCGACAGCCTAACCGACGACTAACATCCCCGATCGCGCCCGTGCCCAGGCGCTTCAGGCGGAATTCGAACTCGGTTCAGCAAATCAACTTAGCGATAGCCATGGTCGCTACTCGCAGCCCCATTTGCTTCTTCCGCCCAACCCCGCGACGCGTGTCCCCGCAACCAATTTTATCATAAATCAATTACCGTCCCGGTCTAACCCGGGGCGGTTTTTGCGTTTTGAGGTCGGCATGCGGTCGTCGCGCCAAATCATAGGTAGACCGCGCGAAAGGGGAGCGCGAGCAAGCTAACCGGCCGATATCGGCAACCAAGCTTACGCTGTCATGACAAGCGCGCCGGTTGTTAATCGAGATTCCAGATCTCGATGAGCCTGTGCCGCCGCCCCCAGATTGTAGGTCTTGGGAGGCGCAATCCTAATTACCCCGTGTCGCAGAGCTGCGAAAAGCCGTTTGATGTGGGGACCAAGTTTATCTGGGGTATCCGTATAGTGGGCGTAGTTGGGACGCGAGATAGTAATGGATTTGGACGAAAACCGTCCAATGTCCCAATTTCCCACGGGCCCGGAGGCTTGGCCGAAACTAACAAGGTGTCCTCGGACACTTAGCGCTGCCAGCGATCCACCAAAGGTGTCATTGCCGACGGCATCATAGGCGACATCCGCGCCTTTGCCGTCCGTCAGCCGCATCACCGACTCGGCGAAATCGTCTCTAGAATAAACGATTGTGTGATGGGCTCCGAGCCGGGTCACTATCTGGGCCTTCTCATCGTTCGAGACAGTGGCGATCACCGTCGCGCCAAGGTGGCGAGCCCATTGCACCAATAGTTGGCCGACGCCACCTGCTGCTGCATGAATGAGCACAATTGATCCGGGTTTAACAGCGTGGACGTCGTGCAGGAGAAAGCTGGCGGTCACGCCCTTTAGTAGGCCGGCGGCGGCGATTTCATCCGGGATGTCATCCGACAATTTGACCAGAAGGTCCGGCGCCATGTTCCGGCGCTCGCAGTAAGCGCCGACCGGAGGGCAGGCATAGGCGACACGGTCACCGACCGAGACGCCCGATACGGCCGGGCCGATTGCTTCGACGACACCTGCCGCCTCCATGCCCGGCACGCCGGGCGGCTGCAAGAGATCGAAAAAGCCGGTGCGGCAATAGACGTCGATGAAATTGACACCGATCGCCGTATGGTGGATCCGCACCTCACCGGACGCCGGCGGCGGCAGGGCGATTTCCCTGAGCTCCACCACTTCCGGTCCGCCATAGCGCTCGACAAGTATCGCGCGGGTTGTCTCGACCTGGCTTGCGGCGGCCATTCGCGCGACGTGGGGCGTGCTGGCGGGCGAGGGCGCCACGGCAATTGCCGGAGACGGCCCGATCGGCATGCCGCGGTTTTGGCGTTGCAGAAGATTGCGTACCGCCGTGAAGCCGGCCTGATAGATGCCTTCACTGACCAGCTTGACCAGTTCGTCGCGGCGATGTGCTGGTGGGTTGAACTCGGACCGCCATTCCCAGAAGGTGGCATCGCTGTCGGTCACCGGCTTCAACCGGATCGATGCGACATAGCCCATCAGCGGCAGCGGCGCTTCGAGGAGGCAATAGCTAAGTCGTCGGTCCTTGTCGGACAGCGTCAGCAATTGCTCGCGCCATACGCCGCCATTGTTCAGCCGGAAGTGGCGCACCGCGCCGACGGCATCGACAGGCTCGCCACCTACGATCTCGCTGAAGGCGATTGCCGGATGCCAGCGGTCATGGCAATTGAAGTTGCGCAGGATCGCCCAGACCGCGTCGACCGGCGCATCGATGATCGTGCTCTGGCAAAGCTTGACCATCGGCTGGCGTCAGCGCCCGAACCGGTGTTTTAGCGCAGTCAAGGCGCTCTGGAACACGGTAATGCCGATCTGATGCCTCAGAGCCGCCTCGCGGTCGGGGGCGCAGTCGAACTCCGCCTGCCATTCGGCCAAGGTCAAGTTGCCGTCAGTGACCGGCGTCAGCGACAACGTAGCGACATAATTCTCCACTGCCATCGGGCTTTCCAGGATAGCGTAGCTGCAGGACAGGTCGTAGTCCGACAGCGCCAGCAAGCGTTCCCGGATGCGTCCGCCGTCCTTAAGCACGAAATTCCGGATGCAGCCGATCTGGTCGGCCTGGGCATTCTGCTCGATGCGGCTCTCGGCGACGAACGGCGCCCAGCCCGGCAAACCGTTGAAGTTACGCACCAGCTTCCACACCTCCGCCGCGGGCGCCGGGATGACGGAGGAGACATAGACCTTGGTCATTTCTAGCAAGCCGTCGATATTTCGAACCGCATGATCATCCCGTCAGTGGTCGCGGTCGTCATCATCGTCCTTGGTGGGTTTGCCTTTACCCTTCTTGTCGCGGGTCAGGCTGGAAATGTCCTTGGCGTCACGCAGCACGTCGGTCATCCGTCCGAGCGAGCCGCCCTCGATGCCGATCTCCTTCATCAGATTGTCGATCATCGGCGCCTGCACCCGGTAACGCAGCGCGGAGTCGATCACCTCGTCGGTGACGTTGCGGTTGCCGCCGGACCCACCATTGATGCCGTCGACATGCAGGATCTTGATGCCATCGATCTTCTCCATCGGCTTGACGCTCTCCCGGATGATGCCTTCCATGTGGTCGAGCAGTTTGCCGCGCAGGCGGCCGGCGCGCGCCTCGCTTGAGAGAAGGTTCTCCGCTTCGTTGATCTGCCGATGGCCGGCCGCATCGACTTCGTAACGCTGGGCGGCGGCAAGCGCGTGGATCTTTTCCGACTCCGCGGCGGCGACGGCCGCGATCTTCTGCGCCTCCGCCAAGCTCTTGGCGGCTTTCATCTCGGCTTCGGCGGCCGCTGTCACGCGAAGCGCCTCGCGCTCGGCCTCGCGTTGGGCGGCGATCAGGTCGGTCAACTTGCGGCGCTCGGCGATCTCGCGCTCGCGGGCGGTCAGGGCCTGTTCCTCGGCCTGGATGGCCTTGGCGCGGACCGCTTCCGAGGCGGCGATCGCCGAGGAACGTTCCTGCGTCTTCTTGGCGATGTCGATGGCCTTCTGGATTTCGGCGATCTCGATCTTCTGGTCGCGGTCAACGCCGAGCTGGCGAATGTCGCGCTCCTTGATGAGGCGCGCCTCCTCGATTCCGCGCTCGGTGGTGATGCGGGCGCGCTCGATCTCTTCGCCGGCCGAGATCTCGGCTTCCTCGAAGGCCTGGCGCTTGGCGATCTGCAGGGCTTCCAGGTGCCGCTCCCTGGCGATCCGCACCTCGTCGACGGCACGTTCCTGCTCGATGCGCGCGGTCTCGGTCGCCTGGTTCTCGACAATCTCGGTGCGGCGCTTCTCAGCCTCCGCCCTGGTCACTTCGAGCGCCTTTTCGGCGAGCGCGATCTGGCGTTCGAGCTCGGCGATCTCGAGCGACTTCTTGCGTTCGATTTCGAGTCCGCTCTGCGCGCCCTCGCGCTCGATGCGCGCCTTCTCCAGCGCAAGTCCAAGAGCGATCTGCTCGCGCTCGGTCAATTCGCGCATCTTCATCTCGGCCTCGTCCAGCGCGCGCCGGCGCGCGATCTCCCGGCGCTGCGTGTCTTCCTCGCTGCGGATGCGTTCCTCCGTGATGCTGCGCTCCTGCGCGAGGCGCGATTTCTCCACCGCTTCGCGCGCCGAAAGCTGCGCCTGTTCGGCTTCCTGGTCGCGCACGGCGCGCTCCCTTGCGAGCTCGGAGCGCTGCGCCGCGCGCCGGATCTCGACTTCGCGCTCCTGTTCGAGGCGGGCGTATTCGGTGTCGCGCTCGATCTCCAGCACCTTGCGCTGCGTGTCGAGGTTCTGGTTGCGGATATCGACCAGCGTGCGCTGCTCGATCTCGTTGCGCATCCGGCGCCTGGTCTCGATGGATTCCGTCAGCTGCGTCAGACCCTCGGCATCGAAGGCGTTCGACGGGTCGAAATATTCGAGGCTGGTCTGGTCGAGATCGACGATGGCGACGCTCTCCAGTTCGAGCCCGTTGGCCGCCAGCGAGTCCGAGGCAAGCGCCCGGACCTTGTCGGCATAGTCGCCGCGCAGCTCGTGCATCTCCTCCAGCGTCATTTGCGCGGCGACGGTGCGCATAGCGCCAGCGAATTTGCCTTCCAGCAATTCGCGCAGGCTGTCGGGCTGGAGCGTGCGGCGTCCGAGCGTCTGCGCCGCGGCTGCGACGAATTCGCGGCTCGCGCCGACGCGGACGAAGAACTCCGCGATGAGGTCGACGCGCATGCGGTTCCTGGTGATCAGCGCCAGGGCGTCCTCGCGGCGCACCTCGATGCGCAGCACGTTCATGTTCACGGGGGTGATGTCATGCAGCACGGGGATGACGAAGGCGCCGCCGTTCACCACCACCTTCTCACCTAGGAAGCCGGTGCGCACGAACGCCGTCTCCTTCGTCGAGCGGCGATAGAGCCACCGCAGGATGTAGACGGCGATCACCACGACGACCGCAGCAACGATCAGCCACAACAGGAAAGCGCCAAAAGTCTGCGCGTCCATGAACTATCCTCCCCAACACAATGCGGTCGGCACGAGGCGACCGGCAACGATTTCAAACATCCACCCGCGAGGTGGCGAAGTCCAATCCTTCATGCCCGCCTCTGCAGCTTCGGGGCGATCGCGTGGAAAGCGCTGATCACCGCATCGACAAAAGGCGTGTCATTGATGTTGGCGCGCACCCGCTCGACATGGCGCAAAGATGTGCGGCGCACCGTCTTCTCGATGGCCTCGAACAAGGCGTTGTCGGCCTCCGGGTCATGAAAGGGCTGGCCGGGCGCGTCGAGCATCGAGACGCCGCCTTCGGGCAGCAGGAAACGTACCGGGCCGTTCATCGCGTTGAGACGCGCGCCGATCCACTCACCGAAGGCGCGGTTCTCGTCGCGCGTCGTGCGCATCAGCGTGACATTGGTATTGTGGATGACGAATTTGCGGCTGCGGAACTTCTCCGGCACGGTCTCGCGCGGGCCGAAATTGACCATGTCGAGCGCTCCCGTCGAACCGACATAGGGCAGCCCGCTGCGAATGGCGGCGCCAAGCCGATCTTCAGTCGCCGGGAACACGCCGCCGACGATCATGTCGGCTACCTCGGTCGTGGTCAGGTCGAGGAAGGCCGACAGCAGGTGGGAATCGCCGAGATTCTCCATGGCGCGGCCGCCGATGCCGGTGGCGTGAAAGACGAGGCAGTCATAGTCGGCTTCGAGCCGCTTCGTCACCGCCTGCACCGCGGGCGTGGTGACGCCGAACATGGTGATGCCGACGGCCGGCCGCGCCAGCTTGCGCTTAGCTTCCCACGCCTCTGCATTGGGCAACTGCGCGACCATGCCGGCCATGGCATGTGCGGCGTTGGACAGCACCCGCTCGGTGATGGAGTTCAGCCCCTGAACGTCGGCGACCGAATGGAACATCATGATGTCGGCGCCGCCGACATATTTGGCGACGTCGCCAGCCGCCACCGTCGAGACCATCAGCTTGGGGATGCCGACCGGCAGGACCCGCATGCCGGCCGTCGCCAGCGTTGTGCCGCCGGAGCCGCCCGCCGAGATGACGCCGCCGATGCGCGGCTCCCGCTCGATCCAGCGTGCGAAAGCCTCCGCCATTGCGCTCACCGAGCCGCCGCGATCGTCGGTGAAGACGGCCGAGGACCCGCGGATATGCATGCCGGCCACCTGCATGGCGGGCACGTCGGTGCTCGACGGCTTTCCCGATGTCGACAGGTCGACCGTGCGGACCGGAACGCCAAGCTGCTTCAGGCGATCGGCGATGAAGCGCAGTTCCTTGCCTTTGGTGTCGAACGTGCCCGCGACCAGCACGGTCCTCCCGATGCGCTCGACAAAGGGAATGGCGAAGACCTTCCCCAGGTCGTCCTGGGGTGCGGCCTTGTCGACGGCCGCCTGGCGCAGTTCGGTAACCGGCAAGTTCCAGCGGTTGGGCAATTGGGTAACAGGGCGGTAGACGCCGTCGCCCCTTGCTGCTTCGACCGTACCGGCCGACGTCCGGTCGACGCGATAGACCGCCGCCAGTTGCTCCTTTGCCTGCGCCGCTTCCGCTGGCGTGACAGGCGCCTCCTCGGCATGGCGTCCGACGCCGAGCAGCCGCTGCTGCAATTCGCGGTCGGCGGCGAGCGCCTTGGCGTCCATCAGCCGGTTGACGCGGCCGTTGACCATGATGGCGACCTGGTTCGACACCGCGGTCGCCACGCCGATATTCTGCTCGATGACCAGGACCGCCATGTCGCCTTCGGCGGCGAGGTCGACCAGCATCTTCTCGACCTGATCGACGATGACCGGCGCCAGGCCTTCGGTCGGCTCGTCCATGACCAGCAGCTTCGGGTCGCTGAGCAGCGCGCGCGAGATCGCCAGCATCTGCTGTTCGCCCCCCGACAGCTGCGAGCCGCCATTGCCGCGGCGCTCGGCCAGGCGCGGAAAGGTCTGGTAGACGCGCTCGACCGTCCAGCTGGCATCGCGCCTGTTCCCGGCGGCAAGCCGCAAATGCTCGTCGACCGTCAGGCTCGGCCAGATGCGGCGGCCCTGCGGGACATAGCCGACGCCGAGGCGATGGATTTCGTGCGGCTCGAGCGAGGTGATCTCGCGGCCGTCGACACGGATCGAACCCGACTTCGCCCGGTTGAGGCCAACAATGGTGTTGCACAACGTCGATTTGCCCATGCCATTGCGGCCGACCACCGACAGAATGCCGCTTTCCAGCGTCAGCGAAACACCTTGCAGCGCATGGCTTTCACCGTAGAAGACCTGCAAATCGTCGATGCGCAGCATTGCTCTGGCGGCTTTCCCGGGACGCTCAGCCATGCTTGCCCCCGAGATAGATCTCCTGGACTTCCGGATCGGCTTCGATCTCCTGCGGCGTGCCTTCCTTGAACAGCCGGCCATTGTGCATCATCGAGACATATTCCGAGACGCGCAGCGCAACGTCGAGATCATGCTCGATGATGATGTAGCCTATGTGCTTGGGCAGCGCGTTGAGGATGGCGACGAGGTCGCGGCGCTCGGTCGGCGACAGGCCGGCCGCCGGCTCGTCGAACAGGATGAAGCGCGGCGCGCCGGCTAATGCCAGCGCGATCTCTAGCTGGCGCTGCTGGCCGTGGCTCAGCGTCGCCACCAGCGTGTCGCGATAGGCTTCGAGATGGACGGCGTTGAGGATCGATTCCGCCTGCACCATGTTGACGTCCGATGCGGCCGGCCTGAGCAGCGAAAAGCGTCTGCGCGAAACGCCGCGGCAGGCGAGGAAAATGGAATCGAGGACCGACAGGCCCCTGAACAGCTGCGAGATCTGATAGGTGCGGCGCAAGCCGCGCCGGATGCGCTCATGCGGCGGCAGGTCGGTGATGTCCTCGCCGAAGAAACGGATGCGTCCGGCGGTCGGCAGGAAGTCGCCGGTCACGGCGTTGAACAGCGTGGTCTTGCCGGCGCCGTTGGAGCCGAGGACCGCGCGCCGCTCGCCAGCCGCGATCCTCATGTCGATGCCCGAGAGCGCCACCAGCGCTCCGAAATGCCGCGCCACGCCATCGAGCTCCAGCGCATAGGCGCCAGAGCTCTGCAGACGGTTCGCGGCCAGGTTTTCGGTCACTGACGATGCTCTTACAGGATCGGTTACGGGCAGCTCGGATTGTCGCGGTTGACCGCGCCGAGCTTCATGAACTCGTCCTCCGGAATGCCGAGCGTCTGGTTGACCTGCGGTACGACCTTGACCAGCTTGTTCAGGAGATTGCCGTCCGAACCTTCGGTGACCTCGGTCAGAAAGATGTCGGCGATGGCGTTGCGGTTCTTGTCGAGCGAGACTTTGCCGGTCGGCGTGTCGAAGGAGAGCTTCGACAAGGCCTCGCGCAACTTCTTGCCGCCGTCGGAAACGTCGCCGCCGACCTGGTCCAGCGCGAGCAGCGTCGCCTTCATGTTCACATAATAGCCATGGGCGAAGAGCGACGGCGAAGGGAAGGCGCCCGGCTGCTTCTTGTAGGCGTCGACGAAAGCCTTCCAGGCCGGCGCGTCATTGGTGTCGGCCGTCGGTCCCGCTGACGGCGTGCCCTTGAGCACGTCGCGCAGCTTGCCCTTCGAGGTCAGCACGGTCTGGTCGACGGTGATCGAGCCGCCGATCAGCGGAGCCGTGCCGCCGGCCTGCTGGTACTGGGTCAGGAAGTTGACGGCGTCGGCGCCGCCGAGCGCCACATAGATGGCGTCGACATCCTCGGGGATTGCCGCGATGACGGAGGAGAAATCCTTGTTGCCGATCGGCACCCAGGATTTCGACGGCACGTGTCCACCCGCCTTGCAGAACTCGGCCATGAAGCCGAACACCTGCGTGTAGGGGAAGGAATAATCCTCTGCGACGGTGGCGACCTTCTTGTAGCCCTTATCCTTGAAGGCATAGGTGCCGAGGCCGGCCATCCATTGGGCGCCGTCGGTGGAGAAGCGGAAGAAGTTCTCGGCCGGATTGCGCAGCGTCGTGTCCTGCGCGGCCGAGGTGCCGTTGATAAACGTCACATCCGGCTTGGTCTTGGCGTAGTCCTTGACGGCGAGACCTTCATCGCCCGAAAGTGGGCCGACCAGCACCTTCACGCCGTCCTGCTCGACCAGCTTGCGCGCCGCGCGCACGGCGCTGTCGGGCGATGCGTCGGACGAGCCCTTGACGATCTCGATCTTCTTGCCGGCGACGCTGCCGTTGGTCTCGGCGACCGCTGTCATGGCGCCGCGTTCGCCATCCTCGCCGAGCACCGTGAACGGTCCCTCGAAGGTGGCGAGCAGGCCGATCTTGATCGTATCGTCGGCGGCGAGCGCCATCGAAGGCGCGGTCAGCCCGGTGAACAGCGCCAGGGCCAGCAATGTACGTCTATGCATCCTCGGTTCCTCCCATTTGAATGATCAGCAGTGCTTCATCCGCAACGGCCGCTAGGGGCCGGCGCGCAAGGACTCTTGGGCAAGATGTGGCTTGATCCTCCCCCACAACCCAAGAATTCCATCCGGCGAGACGAAGACGATCGCCAAAAAAACCAGGCCGATCAGCGTGTTGAAACGCTCAGCGCCGACGATGTCGATGGCGAAGGTCTGCATCAGTATGACGACGATCGCGCCGACGAATGGCCCGATCGGGTGGCGCAGGCCGCCGATGACGGCGATGATCAGAATGTCGATCGCAACGTCGACGCCAATTGTGCCCGGCGAGACGCGCCCGTTGAACCAGACCAGCAGCACGCCCGCCAGCCCGGCGAGGATGCCGGCCAGGAACCAGGCGAAGACCTTGTGCGCGGTGACATGATAGCCGAGCGCCCGCATCCTGCGCGGGTTGTCGCGGATCGCCTGCAAGGTCATGCCGAAGGTGGAGCGGGAGCCGTAGAGCACCGCCGCGTAGGACAGTATCGCAAGGCCGAGACAGAGGTAATAGAAGGGTTTCGGGTCGCGCCAGTCGATGCCCCAGAAGACCGGCGCGTGGATGCCGGCATAGCCCGAATGACCGTTGAAGATCGCGTAGTTCTGCTGGGCGAAGTAGAAGGTCGCGGTCGCGATCGCCAGCGTGATCATCAGCGTGTAGATGCCTTCCGTGCGCACCGAGATCCAGCCGATCAGCGCCGACGACACCGCCGCCGCGGCGACTGCGAAGGGAACGACGATCCACCACGGCCAGCCGAAGCCCAGCACGTTGGAATTGTTGCTGCCCAGGATGGCGACGGCGTAGGCGGCGATGCCGGCGACCGTGATCTGCGCCAGGCTGAGCATTCCGCCATAACCTGCCAGCAACATCAGCGACAGCGAAAGCACGCCGAAGATCATCGAATAGCCGGCGATCTGCGTCAGGAAGAAATCCGACCCCACCAGCGGATAGAGAAGCAGCGCCGTGCCGAGGATGACGTGACCCGCGCCGATCTTGTCCAGCCAGTTCTGCTGCGGCACCACGCCGTCGGCGATCGTGGCCAGGCTCATCTTGCCTTCCCCATGATGCCTTGCGGCCGGACCGCCAGCGTCACCACCATGATAACGAAGGTGAGCACCACGCCATAGGTCGGGAAGTAGACGAGGCCGATCTGTTCGGCCAGCCCGATGAGCAGGGCGCCTATCGCCGCGCCGGTGATGGAGCCCATGCCGCCGACGATCACCACGACCAGCGAGGCAAGCAGATAGCGCACGTCCTCCCCCGGCGCGACCGAGAGCGCCGATCCGCCGACGACGCCGGCGAAGCCGGCAAGTCCGGCGCCGACCCCGAAGACGATGGCGAACACCGCATGCACATTCACACCGGATGCCGACAGCATGGCGCGGTCGTCGACGCCGGCGCGGATCATCATGCCGACGCGCGTCTTGTTGAGCATCAGCCAGAGCCCGACCCCGATGACGATCGCGGCAGCCAGCACGACGACGCGGTAGAGCGGATAGGTGAGGAACACCGAGGCGCCGTTCGAGCGCACTGCCGTAATGACCGGCAAGGTCAAGGCTCCGTCGAGCCATTCCGGCGTCGCGATCTGGTAGGTGCCGCCGGCCCAGACCGCGAGCATCAGGTCGGCGGCGACGATCGAGATGCCGATGGTGACGAGGGTCTGCCTGAGATCGTCGCCCTCCAGGCGGCGGAAGACGAAAACCTGCATGACCACGCCAATGATGGCGAGCACCGTGAAGCCGGCGGCGACGCCGAGCAGCCAATGGCCGGTGCGACTGGTGACCTCGTAGCCGATATAGGCGCCGAGCAGGTAGAGCGAGCCATGCGCCAGGTTGATGTTGCGCATCAGGCCGAAAATCAGCGTGAACCCGCTGGCGACCAGGAAATAGAGGCCTGCGAGCGTCAGGCCGTTGAGGATCGCGCTTACGAAGGCCTTCTTGGAAATCAGGATTGCGTTCAGCCACTGGGGCCAGACGGCGAAAACCAGCCAGGCGACGATCGCCGCGGTCAGCAGGCCGACAAGGCCCCAGGCCTGGCGGCGAGTCACGCCGCCCCCCGACAGCGATGAGGACGATGGCTGGTCGAGTATGCTCATGCGGTCAGCCGCCGGCGCTGCTCGTTCATGCGCGGCGCCTTGTGGAACTTGCCGTCCTTCATGATGGCGAGGATCCGGTTCTTGTCCTGCAGGATGCGCACGTCCGAGATCGGGTCGCCGTCGATCAACAGGATATCGGCGAGATAGCCTTCCTTGATCAGGCCGAGCTCGTCGCCCATTCCCATGATCTGGCCGCCATATTTGGTGCCGGCCTGGATCGCCTCCATCGGCGAAAAGCCGAGCATCTCGACGAAGGTCTGGATGTCCTTGGCGTTGGTGCCCTGCGGCGTCCAGGCGAAGCCGTAGTCGCCGCCAATGCACACGCGTATGCCGCGCCGGTGCATCTTCTTCATCGTGTCGATGCACATTTCCAGCTCGCGCTCATATTCCAGCGACAGCGGCGAGCCGGGCTTGATGCCCCACTGCTCGGCATAGCGCGCGGTGTTGATCAGCCAGGCTATGCCGGGCGCGACGAAATGCTTGTCCTTGACCGCCTCCAGCATGTCGAGCGCCTCCTCGTCGGCGAAGGAGGCGTGGTAGATGTTCTGAATGCCATGGCGGATGCACTGCTTGACCGATCCGGAAGAGCGCGCATGCGCCGACAGGACCTTGTTGCGGCAGCGCGCCTCGGAAGCGGCCATCGCCACCTCTTCCTCGGACATCGGAGTTTCCTCCGCGCCCATGCCGGTGATGCTCTCGCCGGAGAGGTTGAGCTTGATGGAATCGACGCCGTATTTGATCAGCTGGCGCACCGTGCGGCGGATTTCCTCCGGGCCGGAGACGACGATGCCGAGATTGAGGCCCTCATGCGGGATATGCGAGGGCGCGGAATCGCCCAGGCCGCCGACCGTGGTGATCTCCGGCCCGGCCGCGAGGTAACGCGGTCCGGGAAACCGGCCCTGGTTGATGAATTTCTTGGCGACGACGTCGAGCCGCGGCTTGGCGGCGGCCGCTCCCCGTCCGGCGGTGAAGCCGGCATCGAGCACCAGCTTGGCCATCTCCATGGTGACCAGCATGTGTTCCTCGATCTCCATCATCTGGATGGGATCGATGCCGGGCGCGTTGTTCCAGGACAGATGCAGATGCGCGTCGATCATGCCGGGCATCAGCGTCGCGCCCATGCCGTCGATCACTGTCGCGCCGCCGCCGTAGGAAGACGACGAGGTCGAACCGAAGCGGGACGAACCCTTGGTGATCTGCTTGATGCGGTTGCCCTGCACCAGCACTTCGCCGGTGTAGGGATATTCACCTGATGCGTCGAGCACGCGCACATTGGTGAAGAGCGTGCTTCCCGACCCGTTTCCGCCCCAGCTTTCGTCTGCCATAACAAGCCTCCCAACTTGCCGAGCGCGTAAGTCTACGCCCGATGCGAAATCCTCACCTATCAACCCGTCTCAAAAAATCGGCGAGCTTCGAGCTGCTCTCGCGCGGACTTTCGACTGTGGCCCAGTGCCCGCACCGATCGAGCGACGAGAATATGGCTCCCTTGATCTTGTCGGCAAGCGCCTGGGCGACGCCCGGCGGATTGACCGTGTCGGCATCACCGGTGACGAGCAGGGTCGGCGCCGAAATCCGGCGCGCGTCGACCGCCGTGGCCTTTGCCAGGGCCTCGCAGGTGCGGGCATAGGATTCGGGGTCTTGGCGGGTGATCGATTCCCGCACGAAGGCCGTTGCCGCGGGCGACGTCTCCCTTGTGTGCGCCGAGATCGCGTTGGCGACGATCTGATCGGCGATGTCGGCGATACCGCCGGAGCGCGCCAGGCGCGCCCGGTTGGCCAGGCCTTGGCGGGTCGCTTCGGCCGGTTCGGCAAGGGCGCCGAACAGTGTCAGCGAGGCGACCAGCGCCGGCTGCATCGCGGCGATCTGCTGGCATACGATGGTGCCCATCGAATGGCCGACGAAATGCGCCGAGGTTACGCCCGTGCCGGCCATGGCGCGGATCACGGCTTCGCTCATTCCCTCGATGGTCAGCGGCTCGATCGGGCGCGGCGAACGGCCCGAGCCCGGCAGGTCGACCCGGACGATGCGGTAGCCGGAGAGCGCGCCTATCTGCGGCTGGAACATGTTCGAAGTTCCGCCGAGGCCGTGGATCATCACCACGGTGGCGCCTTCGCCGACGACCTCTGCGACGACCTGGCCGACAGTCACGGTCGTCATTGGCGCCTCTCCACGAAGCGGTTCTCCAGCGTGCCGATACCGTCGATCTCGATGCGCACGACGTCGCCGGGCTTAAGATATTTCGGCGGGTCGAAGCCGATGCCGACGCCGACCGGCGTGCCGGTGGCAATGATGTCGCCGGGCTTCAGGGTGATGCCCTGCGACAGGGTGGCGATGATGGTCGGGATGTCGAAGATCAGCAGGGAGATGCGCGAATCCTGGCGCAGATCCTCGTTGACGAAACAACGGATACCGGCGGTCTCCAGGTCGAATTCGTCCCTAGTCACGGCCCACGGACCCATCGGACAGAATGTGTCCTGCGATTTGCCGATCAGCCACTGGCTATATTTGCCCTGCAGGTCGCGGGCAGTCACGTCGTTGACAATCGTGTAGCCCCAGACATGATCGAGCGCGTTTTCTTTCGATATGCCGCGCCCGCCCTTGCCGATGATGACGGCGAGTTCCGCCTCATAGTCTATCGCGGTCGAGACTGAGGGATCGATCAGCACGCTGGCATGGTTGGCTACGACCGATTCCGGCACTTTGGAAAAGATGATCGGATGCTTGGGGATCGCGCCAGCGCCGGCGCTGGAATCGAAGCCCGAGCGGGCAAACTCATGCGCATGCTCATGGTAATTCTTGCCGACACAGAAGATGTTGCGGCGCGGCTGAGGGATCGGCGCCTCAATCTCGACCTGCGCTAGAGGGACCGGCGACAGGGTGCGCGGCAGGCCGGATCCGTTGCGCTCGATCAAAGCGAGAATGCCGGTGCTTACCCGGTCGACGGGAAAATCGAAAGGGGCGATTGTCTGCGCTTCGAGATCGACAAGGCCGACGCGACGTTCGCCGGCGATCGAAAAGGTCGCGACCCGCATTCCATCCTCCCTGAGCCTTTTTTGAACCAATATTGGCTCTTTCACTACACGCTATCCCCTATTGGTTCACCCTTCAAGGGGATTCTGGTGCGAAAATCCACAAAAAACATACCGCAAGTGCAGGGTTTCTTTTGAAAGACACTAGACCAAGGGGCAATCGGTCAGCTACATTGGTTCAATATTGGATCAGATAAAGCCGGTCACAAATGCCGAAGCTCGTCGCCAACGAAATTGCCACAATGCTGAAGAAGCGGATTTCCGCAGGCGAATGGTTCCAGGACGGCCGCATGCCTCCGGAACGCGACCTCGCCGCAGAATTCGGCGTCGCGCGCAACACGGTGCGCCGTGCCGTCGGCTTCCTGGAGGAGGACGGGACTGTCGTCCGGCATGTCGGGCGCGGCACCTTCCTGACCGCGACCGATCCGACCTCAATCGCGGCGATGGTCTCGCGCATGGAGGGAACCAGCCCGGCCGACATGATGGAAATAAGGCAACTGCTCGAACCGGCCGCGGCCGCGTTTGCCGCCACCAATGCCAGCGCAACCGAGTTGAATGCCGTTCGCGAAGCGCATCAGGCCGCATGCGAGGCCAGCGACATGCCGGATTTCGAGCACTGGGACGCCGAATTCCACCACCGGGTGTTCGCCTGCTGCCGTAACGACTTCCTAAAAGAGATACACAATCTGATGCGTGCCATCCGCAATCAGTCACCCTGGTTCGAAATGAAGAAGCGCTCGTTTTCGGAAGAGCGGCGCCAGGTGTATTGCCGGGAGCATCAGGCACTTCTGGACGCTCTGGTTTGTCGCGATCCGGACGGCGCCAAGACAGCTATGCTGATTCATCTCAAAACCGTCGAGAAGAATCTCCTCGGACGATGAACTTGCCAGAGCGCGAGGCTTAACCGATCACTAGAAGCGCGTCCCGCAACCAAAACCAAAACAGCCCGGCTCAATCCGGGCTGTTCTTGTATCCGGCTGACGCCGGCCGGCTGATTTGAACCGTCATCAGGGGGCACGCAAGGAGGCAAAGCCGACCCCGCGGGACAGAAAAGCTAAATCCTGTCCAGGATTTGAGCCTAAAAATCGACGCTTGAAACTGCGGTGATCGTGCCGTCGGTGGGTAAGTCAGCGGCTCGCGGAAGGATACGGAGCGACACCCGACAGCTTCCTTGCATTCTCCGAGCCTGACACGAGCATCGATGTCGCAGGCGAAAAATGCGTCAACCTGGAGCGTGACGGTACTTTCTCCAGTAGGCAAGGGCGCAGCCGGCCGCCACACGGTGGCATATAATTGGCCGACTGGTGCCGATAGTTGCTGAAACCTCAAAAAAATCTTTGTGACAATTTTCCCTTTAAAATCAATAGCGTAATTTTTTGAGGACCTTTGTGGCAGAATTTGCGGCAGAATGGAGAATATTTCACAGTGATTTCAACGAGTTATACGCTATGTGAATAATCGAGTGGGAATGATTTTGCCCATCCCGGCATATCGGCCGGCGCCGCGTCGCTGGAGAACCATCCTGCTCAGTTCTCGTCCTGCCACCTGCGCAGATCCGTCTGGTCATGATAGGCCATGCGATCCGGCGTGGTGATGAACTCCATCGTCGTGCCCCACGGCATGCGGCAGTAGCAGACCTTGTTTCCAGGACCTTTCTCGGTTGCATAGGGAATAGCGCGCGGCGCGGTGAGGGCTGTGCCTCCCGCCTTCTCGAAGCGCTCGACCGATGCGTCGATGTCGTCGGTGTAGACACCGAAGTGCGTAATGCCGAAGTCGCTCGCCCGGATCGGCTGCGCTTGTTCGGGGCCGTGCATTTCGAAGAGCTCGATGTCGGGTCCGGTTCCGATCTTGACCATCGCCTGCGCACGCACGACCGTCCCGGGGAACGCGCCGACGGCCCGCTCGAATTCGGATCCCTGCCGCGGCGGGTCCGGCGGTCCGAAGGACTGGTAGATCACCTGGCCGCCGAAAGCTTCCACCAGGAACGATTTTGCTGCTTCGATGTCGGGCACCGTGATGCCGATATGATTGACGCCGCGAATGACGGGTGCGGTCATGACAGTCTCCATTCTTATTTAGTCGGTCCGCCCGGCCCACGAGGGCGCAAGCGCAGAGTTTCAATTGGTCTTGAGGAAATCGATCAGAGCGGCGGCGACTTCGTCCGGCCGCTCGTCCGCGACATAGTGGCTGCACCGGGCGATCGAGCCGCCCGTCACATTGGTGGCGAACTCCTTGAGCATGGGGACCATCTGCGCACCGAAGCGCTGGTCCCCACCCAGGCCAAGCACCGGTATCTCGAGCGGCTGCTTCTTGTACTCGAGGGCAGCCGCATGATCGGCCGCGAGGCTGCGATACCATTCCATGCCGCCGCGCGTGCGGCCAGGAAGCGCCATCGCCTTGGCATAGATCTCGATGTCAGCCGGATCGAAGGTGCTGTGATCGTAGAACCGCTCTGCCATGAAGGTCGAAACATAGTCATATTCACGGCAGTGGATCAGGCGCTCGGGCAGATCCCGGTTCATATGGAAGCTGAAGTGCCAGAGCCTGGCGGTTGTCGCCTCCCATCCGGTCCAGCCGGGAAGCGGAACGTCAAGGACGGCCAGGTGGGTAACAGCCTCCCGATGGATGGCGGCCTGCGGCAACGCCACCATTCCGCCAATGTCATGGCCGCACAGGGCGTAGCGTTCGTGCCCAAGGGCAACCATGACCTCGTGCGCGTCGCGCGCCATCGTGGCCTTGTCATAGCCGTCAAGCGGGCAATCGGAAAAGCCCGCACCGCGCAGATCCATGGCCACCACGCTGAAATGCTCGGCGAGCCGCGGCATCACATGGTGCCATTCCCACCATGTTTCCGGCCAACCGTGAAGCAGAAGGATCGGCGGGCCCGAGCCCCCCGTGACGGCGTTGATCTTGATGCCATTCACCGGCACCAGCTGCTGGGCAAACCCTTCCAAAGTTGCGATCATGATTGCTTTCCAATCGATGTTGACGTTCAAACAGAGCTTGCGGCCAGCGCTTAGGGCTGGTCGAAATCGGTGGCGATCGTGATGTCGCGCCAGGCGTCGATATCGCTGCGAAAGGAAGCCAGCTTTCGCTCGGCGATCGCATGCGCGATCGGACCGAGCGGCAGATGAAGCGGGGCGTCATCGGCGTCGACCGCCCGCAGGATCACCGCGATCGCCTTGTCGGGATCGCCGGCCTGATTGCCGTTGTTGGTTTCGCGATAGTGCTTGCGCGAGGTCGCGGCATGTTCCGGCATCTCGTTGGCTGCCATCGTGATCGAACGGCCAAGAAAATCGGTGCGAAACGGCCCAGGCTCGACGATCAGCACGCGAATGCCGAACGGCTTCAACTCGCCGGCGAGGGCCTCGGAAATCCCTTCCACGGCAAATTTGGCGGCGTGGTAATAGCCTCCGCCGCCGCGGCCCTCGATGCCTGCGCCGGACGACATATTGACGATCGTTCCGCCCGAACGTCGTAGGACAGGCAAGGCGGCTCTGGTGGTTTCGATCAGACCGAAGACGTTTACCTCGAACATCAGCCGATATTCCTCGGGCGTGCCTTCCTCGATCGCGCCGAACAGCGCGTAGCCGGCATTGTTCACGAGCACCTCAAATCCGCCAAAGGTCTCGACCGCCTTTGCGACCGCTGCCTTGGCTGCCGCCGCATCGGTCACGTCGAGCGGCAAGGTGATCATGCGGCCGCCGAAAGGCTCGGCCATTGCCTCGATCGTCTTGACATTGCGGGCCGTCGCGATGACCCGGTCGCCACGCTGTGCTGCGGCGAGCGCGAGCCGCTGGCCGAAGCCGCTTGAGCAGCCTGTGATGAGCCAAGTTTTCACTACTTCTTCTCCGAGTTTGTTTTCAGACGACGCCACGCTGCCGTCGCCGCGAACCGTCATGTCGGCCATGACGACCAGTCCTTCTCCCCGAGGCCCCGCCGAGACAGCTTTGCTCAGCTCCTCGCGGACAGCTTCAAGCATCGGGAGACCCGCGCCGATGCGTTGGCCGGTCGCGATGCCGAAGCCACAGTGGCTTCGGCGCATGGGTCACGAAACTTCCGGCCCTGAGCCTGAACATCAGGGCGTCGGCTTCATTTGCTCGCCGCTTCGGCGATGACATCGGCGACTTCGCGCGGATGCGAGATATAGATCGCATGGCTGGCACCGGGCACCTCGGTGACCTTCGCACTTGCCCGCTTGTACATAGACCGCTCCGCCTCGGCGCTGATAGCCATGTCCAGCCCGGCCACGATGCCGTAGCTCGGCTTGGTCTTCCAGGCCGCGTGCTGCGTCTTGGTTCCGAGGATCTTCGCCGAAACCGGCACCTGCGAGTCGGTCATGAAATCCGTCTCGGCTTTGGACAGGTCAGCGGCGAATCCCGTCCGGAACTTCGCGGGGTCGAACAGCAGGAAGCCGTCAGAAGTCGCCTTGAACGCGTCTGCGGTCGGACTCGGCCACTTCTCAAACAGATCGCCTACGCCCTCGCCAACATCCGGGACGATGGCCGCGACATAGACAAGTGCCGAAACCTTCGGGTCGACGCCGGCTTCGGTGATGATCTGACCACCATAGCTGTGGCCGACGAGCACGACCGGCCCATTTTGCTGCTCGATGGCGCGGTGAACCGCCTGAACGTCATCCGCCAGCGAAGTGTTCGGTTCCTGAACGACCGTGACTTTCAAGCCCTTGGCGACCAAGCGCTCATAAACGCCCCTCCAGCCGCTGCCATCGACCAACGCGCCATGGACCAAAATAACATTTTGGGCCGGCTGCGCGAAAGCGGAGGGCGCGCCGAACACCGCTGCAAGAGCCGCAGCACCGAGATAGAGAGATTTGAGGGACATTTGCCAATCCTTCCGAATGACATGAGGTGATCGACGAGAGACGGTCCGATGGGCCGATGGTGGGAATCTAGGTGCTTAGATTTGTTCTTTAACTGACATAAATGTATTCTCGGCGTTCAGTTTTGTGTGGGCAGTCTCATGGAATGGAGTGACGTCAGGATCTTTCTTGCTATTGCGCGATCCGGCACGCTCGGCGGCGCCGCGCGTTCTCTTCAGACTAGCCATCCGACCGTCGGCAGGCGCCTTCGTGCACTTGAGCAGGCGATCGGTCACACGCTTTTCCAGCGGACAGCGGACGGTCTTGTTCTGACCGACGAGGGCCACGGGATCATCGCGCTGGCGGAGCAGATGGAAGAAGGCGCGCTGGCCATGGAGCGCCGGCTTGCGGGGCAGGAGCAGAATCTCAAAGGCAGTCTGCGAATTTCATCAGCGGACTGGTTCGGCGCCTATGTCCTGCCTCCTATCCTGGCGGATTTCTCGAAAGCCTACCCCAATGTCGACGTTGAAATCCTGACCGGCACACGCCTGTTCAACCTCGCCCAGCGAGAGGCCGACGTCGCTTTTCGTATCGTTCCGTTCAATACTGCCGATGTCGTTCAGCGGCGGCTCTTCAGGCTCGAATACGGCGTCTACATTGCCGAGGAGGAGACCGATCCCAAATATGGCGATGGGACCGGTTTCCGGCTGATCACCCATGACACATCCACGGGGAATTTCCCTGACATCGCATGGCTCGTCGAGAGTTTCCCCAACGCGAGACCGGTCCTGCGGTCGAACAACCGCAACGTCCAGGGGCGTATGTGCCGGCAAGGCGTCGGCATCGCTGTTCTGCCCCGCGTGGTCGGCAATCAGATCCCGGGTATCCGCAGACTGGAACTCCCGACGTCGCCGCCAGCGCGAGACATTTGGATGGGATACCACCGAGACCTACGGCGTCTTCAGCGTCTTCGCGCGTTCATCTCGACCGTATCGGACCATCTCGTGAACGCGACCGCATGATGTGCGGTGCGGAAATGACTCAACGTTCCCGGTGCCGAGGACCCCGTCTTTCCCGGCTCTGAACCGGTGCATCAGCACAAAAGCACCGCGTCAGACCAGGGCGCACACCGTCTTCGTCTCGAGATAGTTCTCCAGGCCGGGCGCGCCGTTCTCGTAGCCCCAACCGGACTGCTTATGCCCGCCCTTGGGCAGCTCCGGCGAGAAGTAGGAATGGCAGTTGATCCATACGGTGCCGGAACGGATGCGCGCCGACAGACGATGCGCGGTGGAGAGATCGCGCGTCCATAGGCTGGCGGCGAGGCCATAGGGGGAGTCATTGGCAAAGGCGACCGCCTCATCCAGCTCGTCGAACGGCGTCACGGCGACGACGGGTCCGAAAATCTCCTCGCGCATCATCCGCATCTGCGGCCTGACGCTTGTGACGACGGTAGGCTCGAAGAAGGTGCCCGTCCGCTTTCCGCCGACAACGATGTCGGCGCCGGCTTGCTCGCCTTCCGCGACATAGGCCGCGACGCGTTCGGCCTGGACCGCGTTGACCAGCGGCCCGAGATCGGTAAGGGGGTCGAGCCCGTGACCGAGCCTCAGCTTCGCCGCCTCCCTTGCCAGCCCCTCGATCAGCTTTTCGCAGATCGAGCGATGGGCATAGACGCGTGAGCCGGCGACGCAGACCTGGCCGGCATTGGCGAAGATGCCGCGCGCGATGCCGGGGATCGCGAGCCCCATATCGGCATCGGGCATGACGATAGCCGGCGACTTGCCGCCGAGCTCGAGCGTGAGCTTCTTCAGATTGCCGCTTGCGGCAGTGACGATCAGCTTGCCGACCTCGGTTGAGCCGGTGAAGGCGACCTTGTCGACACCCGGATGCGCGGCGAGCGCGGCGCCGACCGTCTCGCCCGGGCCGGTGACGATATTGACCACGCCGGCCGGCAGGCCGGCCTCGATCATGAGCTCACCAAGCCTCAGCGCCGTGAGCGAGGTCTCCTCGGCCGGCTTCAACACCACGGTGCAGCCGGCAGCCAGTGCGGGCGCGAGCTTCATCGCCGCCATCAACAGCGGCGAGTTCCATGGCGTAATGGCCGCCACCACGCCGATCGGCTCGCGCGTCGTATAGGCGAAGATCTTCTTGCCCACCGGCTGGTGTGAGATGGAGGTGGGAATGGTCGTGCCAAGGATCTTGGTGGCGAAGCCGGCGAAGTAGCGGAACTGCTCGGCGGCTGCCGGTATTTCGCCGAAGCGCGCGGTCTTCAGCGATTTGCCCTGGTCGAGGGTCTCGAGCTCGGCAAGCTCGTCCGCTTGGCGGTCGATCGCCTCACCGATCCGCCACAAAAGCTTGCCGCGCGCCGAGGGCGTCATGCCGCGCCAGGCATCGCTCTCGAACGCGCAGCGAGCCGCCGCTACGGCCCGGTCGGCATCCTCCGCGGTGCCCTGCGCAAGCTTGGCGAGCAGGCGTCCGCTGGCGGGATCGGTGGCCGGCATGGTCGCGCCATCGGAAGCGTCGTACCATCGGCCGCCAATCAGGTGCTGCAGGCGTGGTCGCGCGAGAAACGCCTTCACGCCTTCGTGCCTGGGATCGCTGTTGCGGATGGCGATGGTCATGGCCCGGGTTCCGTTTTTCAGCCGTGTGTCGGTTGCGGAGCGCTGCGGTCCGCCATTGCCCTGACGGCGGCGAGCGCTCCACGGATGATGGAGTGATAGCCGGTGCAGCGGCAGATATTGCCTTCGAGCGCCGCGCGGATGGCGGGCTCGTCGGCCTCGAGGTGCTCACGCAGCAGCGCCGTCAGCGCGATCGTGAAGCCCGGCGCGCAATAGCCGCACTGGAAGGCGTTCTCCTCGGCGAGCGCGCTGCGGATGATGGCCGCCTCGGGCAGGGCGTCGAGACCTTCGGGCGTGAGGATATCCGCGCCGTCGATCTGCCAGGCCATCAGCAGGCAGGCATTCACCGGCCGCCCGTCGATCAGGACTGCGCAGGCACCGCAGCGGCCGATGCCGCACGCCTTCTTGGCCGCCGTCAGCCCCAGCCGCTCGCGCAGCATGTCGACGAGGCGCATCTCCGGCGGAACCTGCATCGCCGTGTCCGCGCCGTTGAGGCGAAAGGCGACCGCAATCGTCTCGATCATGCCGCCGCTCCCAGCGCGTCGAGCAGCCTTTCGGCATCGAAGGGCGCGGCGTGCGGCCAGACGCCGGTCGCGTCGGCAACCGCATTGGCGATCGCCGGCGTGACCGCGCCGATGCCGAGCTCGCCGGCGCCGCGCGGCCCGAACGGGTCGCCGGCGTCGAGGTCCTCGAGCGCGTAGATTGCGACGGATTCGGGCGCGTCGGCGATGCTGGGCATCATGTAGCTGTCCAGGTTGGCGGTGAGGTAGCGGCCGTCCTGCATGGCGGCGTGCTCGGTCAGCGTGAAGCCGACGCCCTGCAGCCCGCCGCCTTCGATCTGGCCGAGATAGGCGGCGAGATCGAGGATCGGCCCGGCGGCGGTATGCTGGCTGAGATCGAGCACGCGCACCTGCCCGGTGATGCGGCTGACGGCCACCCGCGCCAGGGCCACGCCGAAGGCGAAGATCATGCGGGCATTGCCCTCGAAATAGTCAGACTTGGGAAATTCGAAGCTCGTTGCCGCGAAAGGCAGTTCTTCGGGATCGAGCCCTTCCGCCAGGGCGGCGAAGCTCAGCAGCAGCTCGCCGCTGTTCGAATGGCGCTCGACGATGCCGCCCGGTGCGATCGCCAGAGTTGCGGGCTCCCGGCCGAGGCGTTGGGCCGCGCGAGCTAGGATGCGCTCGGCCAGCGCCGGAGCCGTCTCCGCCGCGACCTTCCACACGACGAAGGTGCCGCGCGACGCCGTGGTCGAGCCGGATTCCGGGGCACGGCCCGTATCGCCGGTCACCGGCCTGACGTCGTCGCGGCCGCAACCGAGCGCGGCGGCGACGGCGGACCTGATCGAGGTCAGCAGGCCTTGGCCCATCTCGTCCAAGCCGTAGAGCGCCTCGATCGCGCCATCGGCAGCGAGCCGCAACGCGCCGCCCGCGGGGTCGGGCGGCAGCGAGCCCAGCCCGTTGCCCTGGTAGTTCATCGCCATGCCGGTGCCGACGATCTCGGAACCATCATCGGATGGGCCGCGAGGCTTTTGCCAGATCGGGTCGGCCGCGGCGGCCTCGAGCATTTCCTCGAGGCGTTCGGACAGCGCGACGACCTGGCCGAGATAGCCGCGCGTGCCAGGCTTGCGCATATTCCTGCGGCGGATTTCCAAGACATCCAGTCCGCATTCCGCTGCCAGCCGGTCCATCTGGCATTCGACGGCGTAGGCCATTTGGTTGGCGCCAAAGCCGCGGAAGGCGCCGCACACGCCGTTGTTGGTATAGGCGAGCCTGCCTGACGTGCGAACATTCCGAACCACATAGGGCCCGCAGGCGTGTTCGAGCGCAGTTTCCAGGACCGCGGGCCCAAGCGAGGCGTAGGCGCCGGCGTCGGAGATCACATCCACCTGTTGGGCAAGCAGCAAGCCGTCCGCATCGCAGGCCGTGCGCATGCGGATCTTCATCGCGTTGCGCTTGGCGCCGGCAAGGACGGATTCGGCGCGGTCGAGCTGCAGGCGCACCGGCCGACCGGTCCTGAGGGCGAGCAAGGCGAGCGCCGGCTGCACGGTCAGCTCGTCCTTGCCGCCGAACGCGCCTCCCGTCGGACTGGTTACGACCCGGATCTTCTCCTCCGGCAGGCCAAGGACGCGCGAAAGCTGCAGCCGGTCGCGCAGGCCGTACTGGCCGCCGGCACAGACATTCAGCGTTCCATCCGTATCTACGAAGGCGTGGCCGCCTTCGGTTTCCATGAAACCGTGCATCTGGCGCGGCGTTTCGTAGACGGCCTCGACGACGTGGGCGGCGCGGGCAAAACCCTCGGCGATGTCGCCGCGTTCGAAGCCGAGGGAGGTTTGCAAATTGCCCGCCGCGTGCACGGGCTCGGCGTCGGGTGAAAGCGCCTGCTCCGGATCGGAGACGACGGGCAGCGGCCCATAGCGCACCTGGATGAGGCCGAGCGCGCGCTCGGCGGTCTCGGCATCGACCGCCGCCACCGCTGCGACGGCATCTCCGACATAGCGGACCTTGTCGAAGCAGAGCGCCGGCTGGTCTTGCACGACAATGCCGAAAGCGTTGCTTCCGGCGATGTCACGATACGTGACGACTGCCGCGACGCCGGGCAAGGCCTCAGCCGCGCTTGTGTCAATGGAGTGAATCCTCGCGTGAGGAATGGCGGCGCGCAAGATCCGACCCACCAGCATGCCCGGCTGGCGATGGTCGGTCAGGTATCTCAGCTTGCCCTCGATCTTGGCCGGCCCGTCTGGGCGTATGTGCCAGCGTTCTCCGGCGGTGGAGCGCGTCAGCCGGATTTCGCCGGCCGGCGGCGTGGCGGGGCGGGCAGCCGGAGCGGAGGGTCTGGAGGGTTGCGCGTCAGTTTTGTCGCCACCCAGCCCATGCACGAGGGCGTTGGCAGCAACCTTGCGGCGATAGCGAGCGGAACGGAAGGCATCGTCCGGAGCGACGATCTCGCCCTCGATCGCCGCCCGCAATGCGTTCCAGTCGACGCCGGGAAACGGCTGGCCGACGAGCAGGGCCTCGGCTCCGCCGAGCCGGGCCGGCGTCACCATGCCTCCGCCGACGGCCAGGCGTGCGGCTGCGACACGGCCGTCGACGATCTCGATCATGCCGGCGGCGCCGATCACGCTCGGCGTGAAGGCGGCGCGAAGGCCGATTTTGCGATGCGTCCAGCGGACATGCGCATCGGGAACCGGGACCGTGATCGCTTCGATGATCTCGCCGCCGGGCTCCTGACGCAGCCATTCGGAAAGCGGCAAGGTCCGGCGTCCTACCACGGAGGAGCTTTCAACACGGGCGTCGAGCGCGAGCAGGGCGGGGAGCAGGCAGCCGGTTCGGCCGGCAACGTTGCCGCCGACCGTCGCCAGATTGCGGACCGCCGGGCCTGCGGTCGCGCGGAGTGCCGCGGCGAGCAATGGCAGCTCTTCGCGCACGGTCGCGTCACGCTCCACAGCGCCCAGCGTCGTGAGTGCGCCGATCCGGAGCCCGTTGCCGGCAGGGACAATCCCCTTCAATCCGCCGATCTGGCCGATGTCGACAAGGCTGCGCGGCTTCGGCAGGCCCTTCGCCCACTCCAGCTGGAGCGCGGTTCCGCCGGCGACCAATCTCGCATCGCCGCCGGCAAGCATGGCCAGCGCGTCAGCGATCGATGCCGGGCGAAGCACCTGCACGGTCAGTGCGCCCCCGTCGTTCCGAACCGCAGGCCCTTCTCCTTGAGCCAGCGACGATAGGCGACCGAAGAGCCGTCCGCCCGCGTCGGGATCTCCAGGCGCGGTTCGAGCGGCAGCAGGAGGGGACGCTGGTTCTCGACGATGATCCGATCCTGCAGGAAGATCACCTGCTCGAAATTGAGCAGCGCCGTGTCGGTCGAGGTCGCGTCGACGAGGTACATGACCGGCTGCGCGCGGCAGAGAGCCTCCTCGATCGGCTGGATGAAGAGCGCGATGGCATCGAGGCGGTCCGGCGCGCTGGGGCAGACGCGGTAGAGCGTCACCACGAACGGGCTTGGCACGCGGTAGGTGAGGTGCACGAAGTCGCCTGAGCTTTCCGTCGCCGCGATGCGCGGCTGGAAGAAGGTGCAGTTGGTGGCCCAGACCTCGTCCACGTCGCGGCGGATCTCACTCAGATAGCGCGGCACCTCGGTGTGCGGCTCCGAGCCGAGTATGTCGGTGTGCACGAAGGGGAAATGCGCCATGTCGAGGAAATTTTCCACGACGCGCAGGCCGGAGGCGCGCATCCTGACCCAGCCGCAGGGCACGAAGCGGCGGTCCGCCTCATGGCTTTCGGCGATGTCGAAGATGTCCTTGTTGGGCCGGCCGAGCGTCGTCCATATGCAGCCGTAGCGCTCCTGCGCGGGCAGGGCGCCGCTTCTTCCGCCGTCGTTCAAGATTTCACGGATGACCGGCGCTCCGGCCTCGTCGCGGCAGAGCTCGATGTCCTGGCCGAGCAGGCGCGTCACGACCGGAGCTTGTCCGAGTTCCACGGCGGTCGCCACCGCGTACCATTCGTCGAGCGCAGCCCTGTCGGTCGTCTTCATGGCTCCGCTCCGTTCAGTCGGTCCATTGCCGGATGCCGCCGGCATTCTCGGCGAGGAAGGCCGCGCGCCGGGCAAAGAGGCCGGGCGCTACCTTACGGACTTCGGCGATGATCTCACCCAGATCGGCGGTCTTGATCTCGCCATCCTCGACAACGATCTGGCCGTCGATCATTGTCATCGCCACGTCGCTGCCGCGCACGGCATGGACCAGATTGTGCTGCAGGTTGAAGTAGGGGCCTTCGCCGTAGAGGGGCGTCATGCGCGGCGTGTCGGTGCGGACCGCGATGATGTCGGCGCGTTTGCCGGGCTCGATCGAGCCGATCTCCGCGTCGAGCCCGATCGCCTTTGCGCCGGTGATCGTCGCCATGCGCAGCACCTGCCAGCTGTCCATGGCGGCGGCGTCGAGGTCCTTGAGCTTGCCGAGCAACGAGGCGACCTTCATCTCCTCGAACATGTCGAAATTGTTGTTCTCCTTCTCGCCGTCCGTGCCGATGCCGACCGCAACGCCGGCGGCCAGCATCTCGCCGACCAGCGCGATGCCGCTGGCGAGCTTCATGTTGGAGACGGGGTTGTGCGCGACCGACACGCGGCGCTTCGCGATGAATTCGATCTCGCCGGAATCGAGCCACACGCCATGCGCGATCATGGCGAGCGGCGTTTCGAAGAAGCCGAGATCGTCGAGCACGTACATCGGCCGCTTGCCGTAGCGTCTCTCGAATTCGGCGAGCTCGATCTGGGCTTCGCTGCAATGGGTGTGGAAGCCTGTGCCGTGCTTCTTCGCCAGCTCCACGGCGCGGCGCTGCCCAGCCTCGTCGGCATAGAAGAGATGCTCGAGACCGATCCATACGTTGACGCGGCCGCCGGCCTTGCGATGCCACGTCTCGATCATCGCCTCGTTCATGTCGAGCGTGTCGAAATAGTTGTAGTCCGGATGCTCGCCGACATAGGGCACGGCGACGAGCCGGTTGCCGATCGCTTCCGCCGCCTTGGCGCTGCCCTCCATGAAGCGCCACATATCGACGACCGTGGTCGTGCCGCCGAGCACGGATTCGGCGTAGCATAGCCACGACGCGGCTTCCGCCTCGTGCGGCTGCAGCACCCTGTGCATCGGATTGATGTGCAGCGTCAGCCAGTCCCAGACCGGCAGGTGCTCGGCCGTGCCGCGCAGGAAGCCGGAATGCGCATGCGCGTTGACGATGCCCGGCATCAGCACGCTGTCGGCGTTTTTTTTCACCGGCGCCGACGGGTTGGCGGCCGTGATCTCCCGCAGCTTGCCGACCGCGGCGATGCGGCCGTCCTCGATCAGCACGGCGCCGTCGGCGATGACGCTGTTGGTTGCGTCCATGGTGAGCAGATGGTCGCCTGCCAGGATCATGCTTTCACTCACTACGTTCCCCTCATCCGTTCGTCCCTCGTCCCCACAGCCAGGCAAGTTTCAGGCCGCCTGCAGGATGAAGTCGGCCGCGCGTTCCCCGATCATCGTTGCCGGCGCATGGGTGTTGCCGCTCGGTATGATCGGGATCACCGACGCATCGGCGATGGTCAGTCCGCCGATGCCGCGCACCGCGAGGCGGCTGTCGACCACGGCCTCCTCGTCCTTGCCCATGCGGCAGGTGCCGCAGGTGTGGAAGAAGGTCGAGCAGGCGTCGCGGACGAAGGCAACTGTCTCCTTTCGCGAGAGCCGCCGGTCGGGCGCGGCGAAGCCGGCGAAAACATGCGCGTTGGCGCGGGCGGCCGCCATCTCGATGACGGCCTCGACCGCCGTGACCATCGCCTCCAGATCCTCAGGCTCGGCGAGGAAGTTGGGCTGTATCTCCAGCGCGCCGCCCGGCCGGGCTTCCAGCAGCCGCAGATGGCCGACGCTCTTCGAGCGCATCACGCCCGCGCCGAAGGAGAAGACGTCACCCGAAATCTCATAGCGGGCGCGGATCGCCGGCTCGGCGCTGTTGCCCTGCACCGGGAAGGCGTGGAGGTCGGCCTGCGGCAGGTCCGGCCGCGATTTCCAGTTCACCATCGATCCGCCGCCATTGCCGGTCACCGGCCCGAGCGGCCGTTTCGCCCGGAAGACGCAGGCTTGCGCCAGCGGATGATCCTGGAGGTTGCGGCCGACGCCGGGAAGCGCGTGGACAGTCGGGATGCCGAGCCTGCCGAGCGCGGCCGGGTCGCCGATGCCGGCCAGCATCAGCAGGCGCGGCGTGTCGATGGCACCCAGGGCCAGCACGACATGTTCCCGCGCGCGGGTCTCCCGCTCCGCGCCGCCGATGAGATGGCGCACGCCGCCGCACCGGCCGTTCTCCACCGTCAGCCCGACGGCCAGCGATTCGTTCAGGATGGTGAGGCGCGGATGGTCGAAGATCGGCAGCAGGTAGCCCTGCACGGCGCTCCAGCGCCGGCCGCCGGCGATGTTGAAGTTGGCGGGCGCGGCGCCCTCGTTGTCGGAACCGTTGGGATCGTCGATGACAGGGATGCCCAGCTCCGCCGCGCCGTCGATGAGCGCCTGCGCCACGGGATGCATTTCGGCCGCGCGCTCGATGCGCAGCGGTCCGCCCGCGCCACGCCATTCGCTGGCGCCGTCCCGCCAGTCCTCGCAGCGGCGGAAATAGGGCAGGCAGTCGGCGAAGCTCCAGCCCTTCGCGCCGGCCTCTTCCCAGGCATCGTAGTCGCGCGGATGGCCGCGATACCACATCATCGCGTTGATGGCGCTGGAGCCGCCCAGCACCTTTCCGCGCGGGATGCCGATGGCGCGGCCGTTGACGTGGGGCGTGGGTGCGTAGTCGTAGCCCCAGTCATAGGCGCCGCGCCCGAGCGGCACCCATTGCGCCGGATCGTCGATCTCGGCGATGCCGATGCCGGCCGGCCCCGCCTCGATCAGCAGCACCTCGGCGCCTGCGTCCACCAGCCGCCGCGTCACCGCTGCACCGCCGGAGCCCGCGCCGACCACGATGACGTCGTAGGAAGGTTTGAGCGGCCTGGCGGGAATGGCTGGGGCGGAGGCGATCATGGGGGGACTTCAGTTGTGCTCGCTCGGACCCATGATGGTTATGCCTTCCGTCGCCTCGACGTGGCGCACGAAGATGTATTTGTCCTCGCGGCCGTCGCTGTGCTTGCGCCTGATGTCGGGCTGCACCGTGCCCGACACCTTGGCGACGACGATGTACGGCTTCTGTGCGGCCAACCCCGCCTTGCAGTGTGCGTCGAACTCGTCCAGCGTGCGCACCAGATAGGCGTCCTCGACCCCGGCGCCGCGGGCGATCGCCGCGAGGTCCACCCGGCCGAAGGCGGTGTGGGTCGGCGGGCCGCCGATCGACAAATACTGCTCGTTGTCCCAGACGACGACCAGCAGGTTCTTCGGCTGCTCATTGCCGAGCGTGGCGAGGATGCCAAGATTGAAGAGCAGTCCGCCGTCGGTGTCGAGCGAGACGATGCGCCGGTGCGGCAGGCCGGCAGCCAGCCCGAAGGCCTGGGGCGTCACGCAGCCGAGCTGCTGCTGGAAGAGGCTCGCCTCGCGCATGTGCGGCGCGGCGTTGTACCATTCGTCGACGCTGCCGCCGAGCGACAGGATCACCAGCTCGTCCTTCAGCCGGGCAGCGAGCACCTTCATGCAGTCGAAGCGTTTCATCGCACCACCTCGCCGCCGAGCGCGACCGCCGAATGGTAGTAGGACGCGTAGGACCAGGAGTAGGCGTCTGCGATCGCCCGTTCGATCTTTTCCTCCTCGCGCACCACGCGGTAGGGGATGCGCAACGCGTCCAGCACCGGCTCCATGGTGATGCCGTGGGGGATGGCCCACCAGTTGTTCTCGCCGAGCTCGCCGCGGTAGCTCATCAGCATCACGACCGGGATGCCGGCGCCCAGGCCCATGCGCGCCAGCGGCTCGACCGAAGCCCTGAGTCCCGAGTTCTCCATCACCAGCGCGGCCCGCTTGCCCGACAGGAACACGCCGCCGCAGATGGCCGCGCCCTCGCCCTCGTTGGTGACGCGGATCGTCCTGATGTCGGGATCGGCGTCGAGCGCAGGGTAGAGTTCCTTGAACAGCGAATCCGGCAGGTAGCAGACGATCGACACGCCTGCTTTCTTCAGTCCGCGAATGACGGCGTCCACCGCGCTTTTCTTCATGCGAATTCTCTCCTGCCGGCGCAGGTTCGCAGAAAAGGAGATGTTCCGAATAGTGCAAAAGAAATCCACGACACGATGCGCAAAACGCAACAACTGGCGGCGGTGGTCATCGACCGTTTCCGAGCCGCTCTACCGTCCGCGCCAGTTGCGTGGCGAAGGCGGAGGCCGCGTCCGACATCTCGCGCTCCGGCCGAGTGAGCAGCATCAGCCGGCGCGGCGGTATCTTGGCATCATGCAGCGGGACGAAGACCAGTGTGCCGTCGGCGACCTCCGCCTCGACGCCGATGCGCGTCTGCAGCACCGTACCCAGATTGAGCTTGGCCAGCTCGATCATCAGTCCGATCGAATTGGTTCGGGAGCGCCGTGTCAGATCGATGACCGATCGGCTGATAGCCTCCTCTACCGAAAGCCCCAGCGCCAGGCTGCCGTCCGACAGGATCACGCGCTCGCCGGAAAGGTCGAACAGCCTCAGCTCTTTGCGGCCGGCGAAGCGGCTGTCCGGATGCGCGACCACCCCGAGCGGCAGCATGGCTGCCGCGATCTTGCGCACGCTGCGCGGCACCTGCACGTCGAAGGCGAGCGCAAGCTGGCAGTCGCCCTCCGCAACGGCATCGCACGCCTGTTGCGACCCGGCGACCCGCACGTCCACCGTGATCAGCGGGTGACGCTCCCAGAACGCCTTCAGCGCGGCCGGCATGAGGCCGCGCGCGACGCTCTCGACCACGGTCACGGAGACGCCGCCTCGGTTGAGGCCGCGCAGGTCGTTGATCTCCGACCAGGCGCGGCCAAGCTCGGAGGTGCTCACCTTGGCGTGGTAGAGCAGCAGCTCACCCGCGCTGGTTAGCTTCAGGCGTTGCCGCACCCGCTCGAACAACGGCGTGCCGATCTCGTCCTCCAGCGCCTTGATGAGGCGGCTTATGGAGGACGGCGCGACGTTAAGCACCTGCGCGGTCTGCCGCACCGAGCCCAGCCGCGCCACCAGTTGGAAATAGTGGATACGCGGCGAGACGAGGCCGAGGCGAAAGGGATCCACTCAGGCCGCCTCGAAGGCCGGCACGATCGCCATCTCCGGCACCAGCACGAGTCCCTTGTCGGTGATGCGTATCTCCGGGATCACGGAGAGCGGGATGAGGTTGAAGCCCATATAGGGAATGGAGCAGCCGGCCGCTTCCCACTCGCGCTTCAGCACCTTCATCTCCTCCGCAACCTCGGTGACGCGCTTGTCCGACAGAAGCCCGGCGATCGGCAGGTCGACCATCGCGGTCACCTTGCCGCCATTGACCACGCAGACGCCGCCCTGCTTCTCCTCGATCGCGCGCAGCGCGACCTGCATGTCGGCCTCGTTGACCCCCGCGACGATGATGTTGTGGCTATCATGCCCGATCGAGGATGCGACCGCGCCGCGCTTCAGCGCGAAGTTGCTGAGCAGCCCGTGCGCGACGTTGCCGGCGGACTTGCCATGCCGTTCCACCACGGTCACGAAGCAGAGCCCGTGCCGGTCGAAATGCGTCTGCCAGTCGTTCGCCGGCTCGAGCATGATCCGCTCGTGGCCGAGCGTGATGCCCGGCAGCTCGGTCCGTATGGTGTGCGCCACGACCTTCTCGGTCGGAAGGTCCGGGGTGAGCTTGATCGCCTTCGGCAGCTTCACCGTGTGACAGGCCGCCTCGGGATAGCGGTAACGCTGCGACAGCGCTTGGTCGAGGACCGGCGTGATCCTGCGGTCTTCGACGACCAGTTCGCCGCCGTACCAGGTGTTCACCGGCTTGTAGGAATCGTCGAGCAGCACGAGGTCGGCGCGCCGCCCGCCGCCCAAGCCCCCGATCTCGCCTTCCATGCCGAAGCGCGTGGCCCCGTGCAGCGAGCCCATCGCCCATGCCTGCTCCGGGTTCATGCCGGCTTTCATCGCCTCGCGCGTCACCCAGTCGAGGCCGAAGAGCAGCAAATCGTCTGCGTCGCGGTCGTCGGTGCACACGGCGACGCGCTTGTGCGAGGCGCCGAGCTCGGTGATCGTCTTGATCGCCTGCGGCAGCGAGTGCCACGGCGTCGTCGGCGGGCCGCCGCGCAGGAAGAGCCAGATGCCGGCCTCCAGCATGTCGTCGGCGATCTCACGGTCGATCGCCTCGTGCGTGTCGGTCACGCCGGAAGCGGCATAGGCCGCCACGAATTCGCGGCCGTAGACGTGGCCGGAGACAGGGCGGCCGCGCTGGAGCGCCGCGGCGAGGATCGCATGGCTGCGCTCGTCGCCCATCGCCACCTGCACGAAATCCATCTTTTCGCCGAGCGCCACCGCTTCCGGCCATTTGTCGAACAGCGCGCCGATCTTTTCCGCCGTCAGGTCGCCGCCTGCCGTTTCGAGCTGCGGCGAGGTGGCGGGCACCGTGCTGGGCACCGTCAGGAAAATCGAGAGCGGCGCCTGGCGGGCGTCTTCGAGCATTGCCTCGACGCCTGCGACGTCCATCACGTTGCCGATCTCGTGGCTGTCGCAGAAGATGGTCGTGGTCCCGTTGAGCAGCGCGGCCTCCGCATAGGCGCAGGCCGTCACCATCGATGATTCGATGTGGATGTGCGGATCGATCAGTCCCGGCGCGACGATGCCGCCCTTGGCCTGGTGGACCCTGGCGGCGGTTCCCTTGTAGGTGCCGGCCGGCTTCACCGCGGCGATGCGCCCGCCCGAGATCCAGACTTCCCGGTCCGCCAGGATGCGCTCGGAATAGGTCGACAGCACGCGCGCCCCGGCAATGACCAGGTCGGGCTCCTGCCTGCCGAAGGCGACGTCGGCCAGCCTTCGCGTCATGGTCGAGAGCGGCTGCACCGAGAAGCGGCTGAGATTGCTCATGACTTTTCTACCTTCTGCCTTGGCGTCTGCGCCTCAATAATAGTCCGGGATGCCCGGCATGGTCACGAAGCCGGGGAGCGAACGGACGCGCCGTCCCCAGCGCCGCAGCCCGGCATATTCGTCGTGGTCTATCCCGAAATCGCGGCTGAGCGCGAAGGCCGGAAAAAGCGCGATGTCGGCGATCGTGGGATGGCCGGCCGCGAACCAGTCGAGGCCTTCGTAGCCACGCGCGATCATGTGGTCGTCCATGATGCGCAACAGCTTGCCCGCCGATGCCTGCAGCGCCTCGCCGTCGCCCGGCGTGTCGAACAGGGAGCTGCGGCGCGCCTCGCCCGCGACCGCCAGCGCGCCGGCCGAGAAGACCAGCCACTGCATGACGCCGGCGAAGTCGGCGCCCTCCGCCGGCAGCCATTTGTCTGTTGGGTCATTGCTGCGGGCGAGATGCGCGAGGATCGCTTCGGCGCCGAAGAGGGTCAGGTCGCCGTCTTTCAGAATCGGCAATGTGCCGAGCGGGTTCATGGCCAGGAAGGGCGGCGTCGTCTGCTCGTTGCCGGGAAAGGCGTTGACGGCGATCGGCTCCCATTTGAGGCCGAGCATCGAAAGCGCGAGCCGCACCTTGTAGCAGTTCTCGTCGAGCTCGTAGTTGTAGAGGACGATGCCGGCCATCACGCGGCCACCGCTGCTGCCGGCTGCGTCTCGATGCGGTGGCGCAGTTCGGCCGTCCAGGCCAGGAAATGCGCCTGTCCCTTGCCGGAATAGCGTGCGGCAGGTCCGGCGATGACGACATGCAATGCCGTGCGCTCTCCGGAAAGGCTATGCAGGCCGAGGAGAAGCGTGTCGCTGCCAACCGTCAGCGCGTAGAGACGGCCGTCGATCTGGCGGAGGACGGAGGCTGCAGCCTCGCCGCTGAAAGGGCGCGGCGGTGTCGTCTCGATCGCCGCCAGCACCGCGTCAATGGCTGCGCCGAAAAAGACACTGCGCACCGATACGGTCTCGCCGGTCTCCTGCGGGGCAGGGGGCGCGGACTCAGTCGGCTCGGTGGCCACCCAGATCATGCCAGCCACCTCGACCGTCTGGAAGACCGGCACCCTAATGCTCCCCGGCACGTCCAGCTCAGGATGAGCCGGGATGTAGCGGCACTGCCCGGCCGTGTCGTACTGCCAGCCGTGATAGAGGCAAGCGATGTGGTCGCCGCGCACGAAGCCGAAGCTGAGCTTCATGCCGCGATGCGGGCAGCGGTCTTCCCACATATGCGGTGCGCCGCTGTTGTCGCGCCAGACGACGAACTCCTTGCCGTCGATATGCGTGCCGGCCGAGCTCCCCGGCTCAATCGAGGCCGACAGCGCGACCGGATGCCAGACACCCGCGGTGGTCATCGTTCTTATTCCCCATTGGCAATGCTGTGGATTCTGGTGCGCTCGTAGTCGAGCACGAGGCAATCGAGCGGGCCGAGACTGCACGCCATCTCGAACGCGTCGACGAGATCGGGCTGCCCCGAGACTTCAACGGTGAAGCGGTCGGTGGCGACGCTCCTGATCGCCATCTTCAGGTCGAGCTTCTCCGCCCGCCGGTCGCAGAACTCGGCGAAGCTGGGCGGCACCAGCCGTCCGATGAAGGACAGCCGGGCGGTTTCGGTCGAGACCGCTTTCACTCCAGTCCTCGCGGCTTCATGGCACCACGCACGCTGCCTACAATCCCGGCCATTTGCACAATTTTTGAGCAATATTGCTTTCTGTCTAATTAGGCATCATTTTGGGGCTTGTGCAAGCCAAATTTCCCTGACATCTGTTGCGTAAGGGAGAATGGAAGGCACGGAAAACGATGAAAAAGTCGAACAACTTCGTGTTGAGTGGGTGTCCTGCAACGGCCTGAAAGAGCCGGAAGGGAAATGAGGCAGATGGCGCCGTCAGCGGCATTGTGCCTCGGATTGGGGAAGGCTGATGTCTTTGGCGAGCTTCGTTCAGCAGCTGCCCAAGGTCGAGTTGCATCTGCACCTCGAGGGCGCCGTTTCCGCCTCTACCTTCGCCGATCTCGCCGCTTTGAACTCCGTCGCGCTGCCCAAGCCGACGGCTGAACTGTACAGCTACGACAACCTGCCCGACTTCCTGAAAATCTACGACCTGGTCTGCGCCTCGATCAAAAGCGCCGCGGACTTCTCGAGGATCACCTTCGAGGCGCTCGAGCGCTGCGCGATCGCCGGCGCGCGCTACGTCGAGCTCTTCTTCAGCCCGCATGCGCATCTCGCCCACGGCGTTTCCTACTCCACCATGCTCGGCGGCGTCCTCGACGGGACGCGGCGCGCCAAGGAAAAATACGGCGTCGTCTGCAAGCTCATTCCCGCGCACAGCCGGGAACTCGGACCGGAACGCGGCGAGCAGTTCCTGGACATGGTGCTCGCCGAGCGCGTGCCCGACGTGATCGGCATCGGCCTTGACTACAACGAGGCGCCGTTTCCGCCGGCTCCCTACGCGAAGATGTACGAGCGCGCGCGCTCAGAGGGGCTGAACGTCACCGCCCATGCGGGCGAGTCCGGCCCGGCTGAGAACGTCGCCGACAGCATCGACCTGCTCGGCGTGCAACGCATCGACCACGGCTACCACGTGGTCGACGATCCCGCGCTGGTCGAGCGCTGCAAGGAAGCCGGCATCGTCTTCACCTGCTGCCCCAGCACGACGTTGGCAACCACGGTCTGGCGCGACCTTGCGGCTCCTGGCCACGCGATTCGGCGCATGATCGAGGCTGGCCTCAACGTCACCATCCATTCCGACGATCCGCCGATGTTCGCCACCACGCTCGACCGCGAATACGCGCTGGTTATGGACAATTTCGCGCTCTCGCCGGAGGCGCTGAAGAAGATCGCGCTCGCCGGCCTCGAGGCCGCATGGCTCGACAACGAAACCAAGCAGGCATGGATGTCCGAATGGTCGGCGGAAATCGATGGCCTGCTGAAGACCGAACTCCTCCCAAACTGACCGCCGTGTATCGCGCAAAGGATAGAACATGATCAGTATCGAGAAGCTTTCCCGCCGTGGGTTCCTCAACATGGGCGCCGCCGCCGGCGCCTCGCTCCTGCTGCCCAGGACGGGCCTGGTCGGCGCCGCGCGCGCCGCCGCGCCGCTGCCTGCCGTGGCCGAGGAAGATGCCGTGATCGGCTTCGGCCATGTCGGCCCGGTCACCGACGAAGGCTGGACCTGGGCGCACCACCAGGGCGTGCTGGCCGTGCAGAAGGCGTTCCCTAAGCTGAAGAAGGTGCTCGAGGTGGAGAACGTGCCGTACTCGGCGGATGCCACCCGTATCTACCGCCAATTCGTGAGCGAAGGCGCCAATCTCATCTTCGACACATCCAGCACCGGCGACTTCCTGCACGAGGTTGTGAAGCGGGCGCCCGACGTCGGCTTCATGGAGTGCGACGGCCGCACCACGATGGACAATCTCGGCTGGTACTATCTCAACCATTGGTACCCGACCTATGTGGTGGGTGTTGCCGCCGGCCATCTCAGCAAGTCCGGCAAGCTCGGCTATGTCGCCTCCTTCCCAGTTCCGTCGGTGTTCAGCGGAACCAACGCCTTCTTGATGGGCGCGCGTTCGGTCAATCCGAATGCCACGCTGCAGGCGGTCGTCATCAACTCCTGGTTCGACCCGCAGGCCGCCGCGCAGGCCGGCACCGCGCTCATCGACAATGGCTGCGACTTCCTGTTCGGCATCATGGACGAGGCCGCCTATCTGCAGGTCGCCGAGAAGCGCGGCGTCTGGGCAGCGATGTGGAACACCGACATCCGCCGCTACGGTCCGAACGCCTACGTCTCGTCCATCATCATCGACTTCAAGGACTTCTACGTCGACCAGGTGAAGAAGCGCCTGGCCGGCGAGTGGACCTCGAGCGAGAACCTGTTTGCGATGGGCAAGGGCATCGACCGCGACGCATGGGGCGAGAAGGTCCCGGCCGATGTCGCCAAGGCGGCCGATGAGGTCCGGCAGAAGATCATCAACGGCTGGTCGCCCTTCACCGGCGAGATCAAGGACTCGACCGGCAAGGTCCGCGTCGGGGCCGGCAAGACCATGACCGACCTCGATCTCTACTACTGGGATTGGTCGATCGAGGGCGTCTCGGGCCTCAGCGCCTGATGACCTGCCATAACGCAGCGCATTGCGGCAGGCCGGCATGAACGCCACGCAGGACCGCTACATCGCGGCGCCGGGAACGGCGCCGCTGGTGCAGCTGAAGGGTATCGCCAAATATTTCCCGGGCGTCGTCGCAAACCAGGACGTCGATCTCGACGTGCTTCCGGGGGAGGTCCACGCGCTGCTCGGCGAGAATGGCGCCGGCAAGTCGACGCTGATGAACATTCTCACCGGCATCTATCAGCCCGATGCAGGCGAGATCACCATCGACGGCTACGCCAAGCAGTTCGCCACGCCGCTCGACGCCATCGCGGCGGGCATCGGCATGGTGCACCAGCATTTCAAGCTGGTGCAGGCCTTCACCGTGGCCGAGAACATCCACCTTGGCTGGAGCGAGACGCCCCGGCTTGCCTCCGCTCGTAAGCTGGAGGCGCGGACGAAGGCGCTGGCCGAACGCTTCAACCTGCATGTGCGCGCGGACGCGCGCATCAACGAGCTTTCGACCGGCGAGCAACAGCGAGTCGAGATCCTGCGCGTGCTCGCCCGCGAGGCCCGCATCCTCATCCTCGACGAACCGACGGCAGTGCTGACTCCGGCCGAGGCGCGCGAGCTCTTCAAGGCGCTGCGCGAATTCACCTCCCGCGGCAACGCGGTCATCTTCATCAGCCACAAGCTGGACGAGGTGCTGGAAATCTCCGACCGCATCACCATCCTGCGCGGCGGCCGCAGGATCGCGACGCACGACACATCCGACTGCGGCCCCCGGATGCTGGCGCGGCTCATGGTTGGCCGCGACATCGTGCTCGCCGACATGCGGCAGCGGCCGCCCGGCGCGGCGCCCCGGTCGGCGGAGCCGATCCTGAGGCTAGAAAGCGTCTCGGCGCTCGACGACGGCGGAAAAACCGCGCTGAACGACATTACCCTCGATATCCATGCGAGCGAGATCGTCGGCATCGCCGGCGTCGCCGGCAATGGGCAACGTGAGCTCAGCCATGTGCTCACCGGGCTGCGGCGCATCGCCTCGGGACGCATCGTCGTGGACGGCGCGCCGATCGGGGCGGGGGATGCTGCTGCGTTCAGTGAGCTCGGCATCGGCCACATCCCGGAGGACCGGCTGCGCAGCGGGCTGGCCCCGGCGATGAGCGTCGCCATCAACGCCGTGATGCGCGAATACAAGAAGCCGCCCATCGGCTCCGGCGGGCTCTATCGCTCGGGCGCCGCGACCCTGCTTGCGCGCGAGATCGCCAAGGCCGCGGATGTCGCCGTGCCGGACTTCGCCATGCCGGTCCGCAATCTGTCGGGCGGCAACCAGCAGCGTCTGGTGGCGCGCCGCGAGATGCGCATCGCCCACAAGGTGCTGGTCGCCGCCTATCCCAGCCGCGGCCTCGACGTCGGCGCCATCAACACGATGCTGCGCTACATCGTCGAGCTGCGCGACGCCGGCGCCGGCATCGTGCTTATCTCGGAGGATCTGGAAGAGCTCCTCAACCTCTCCGACCGCATCGCCGTGCTCTATGAGGGCCGGCTCATGGGCGCGCTCGAAAACGACAAGATCGACGTCGAGCAGATCGGCCTGCTGATGGGCGGACGCACCGTGCGGAAGGAGGCGGCGTGATGCTGCAAGGCCTTCGCCTCCAGCGGCTGCCATCCGTCCAGCCTGGCATCGCGCTCGCCATGCGCGCGCTGGCCATCGCCATCGTGGTGCTGGCCGCATCGATCGCGCTGCTGGTGGCGGGCGAGGACCCGCTCGCGCTAGGAGCGCAGCTCGTCAGCGCCACCTTCAGCTCCACCTTCGGGATGGAGGATTTCGGGCTGCTCGTGATCCCGCTGATCCTCACCGGCCTGTCGGTGGCGGTCGGCCAGCAGATCGGTACCTGGAACATCGGCGCCGAAGGACAGTTCCTCGTCGGCGCCTTCGCGGCCACGGCCGTCGGACTGTTCGTGCCCGGCCCTGCCTGGCTCATCCTGCCGCTGATCATTGCCGCCGGCGCGCTCGGCGGCGTCGTCTGGATCCTGGTCCCCACACTGGCGCGCGCCTTCGTCGGCGTGAACGAGCTGATCACGACGCTGCTGCTCAACTTCGTGGCCGCGCTGCTCGTCTACTACGTCTCGACCGGCCCGTGGCGCGACCGCGTCGGCATGTCCAACTCCTCGACCGCGCGGATCACGGTCGAGATGCCCGAGTTCTGGGGGCTGATTCATTGGGGCCTGCCGATCGCCATCCTGATGGCGCTGGCCGCCGCCGCGATCCTCGCCTTCTCCCGCTGGGGATACGAGGTGCGGCTGTCCGGCTCGAATCCTTCCGCCGCGGCCTATGCCGGCATCGCGGTGCGGCGCCACATCATCACCGTGATGCTGCTATCGGGCCTGATTGCCGGCGTCGCCGGCGCCTTCGAGCTCGCCGGCACGGTGCACCGCCTGCAGGGTGGAATTTCCAACAACTTCGGCTATCTCGGCATCATGGTCGCGGTGCTCGCCCGCAACTCCTGCGTCGGCGTCATCTTCACCGGCATACTCATGGCCTTCATCCTCAACTCCGGCATCATCCTGCAGACACAGGGCATCACCACCTCCGCGGTGCTGGCGATGACCGGGGCGATCCTGTTCCTGACGGCGATCGGCGACGAGCTCGCGCATTACCGCATCCTCCGCGCCGGATCGACGAGAGCATAGAGCGAGACCGACATTGGACCTCTTGACCGGAATTCTCGCCACCACCTTTCTCGCCGGCGGCGTGCTGGCGCTCGCGGCCATGGGCGAGGTGCTCGCCGAGCGCGTCGGCGTCGTCAATCTCGGCGCCGAAGGGCTGATGGCGATGGGCGCGATCACCGGCGTAGCGACCGTCGCGGCCGTTCCCTCGCCGGCGCTCGGCTTTGCCGCGGCTCTCGTGGTCGGGGCGCTGTTCGGCATGGTCTTCGCTTTCGCCACGGTGACCATCCGGGCGAACCAGGTTCTCTGCGGCCTGGCGCTGACGCTGATCGGCACCGGGCTCGCCAACACCATCGGCCGCAGCTACTCCGGCACGCCATCGGCCGCGGTCTTCGAGCGTGTCGAGGTGCCGCTGCTGAGCGACATCCCGATCCTCGGGCCGGCGCTCTTCTCGCAGAACGTGCTGCTCTACCTCATCTACATCGTCCTGCCGCTCGGCCTGCACTACCTGCTGTTCCACACACGGCACGGGCTCAACATGCGCGCCGTCGGCGAGAACCCGGCCGCCGCCGACGCCGCCGGCATCCCGGTCGGCCTGATCCGCTTCGCCTACGTCACTGCGGGTGCGGCGCTGTGCGGCGGCGCGGGCGCCTACCTGACGCTCGCCTTCGTGCCGGCCTGGTCGGACGGCATGGTCGCGGGGCGCGGGTGGATCGCGGTCTCGCTCGTCATCTTCGCCGGTTACCGGCCGGTCAACGCCGTGCTCACGGCGCTGCTGTTCGGCCTCATCACGTCGATCGGCTTCGTCGGTCAGGCGCGCAATTGGCCGGTGGCCGCGCCGTTCCTGTCGATGCTGCCCTATCTCGGCACCATCGCGCTGATGATCGTGCCGGTGCTCGCCTGGCAGAAAGTGCGCCGCCTGATGGCCGCGCCGGCCGCTCTCGGCGAGCCGTTCTACCGCGATGTACGCTGATGGGCGGCCGATGACGACGCTTCTGGTCAAGAACATCGATCATCTCGCGACGTTCGACGACGCGCGCCGCGAGATTTCGGGCGGCGCGCTGTTCGTCCGCGACAATGTGGTCGACAAGGTCGGCACGACGGCCGAACTCGCAGGACTTGAGGCCGATGCGGTGCTCGACCTCTCCGGCCATGTCGTCATGCCGGGCATGGTGAACACCCATCACCACATGTACCAGAACCTGACGTGCGTCATGGTGCAGGACGACGAGCTGCTGGTCTGGCTGAAGACGCTCTATCCGATCTGGGCCGAGCTCGACGATGACGCTATTGGCGTCTCCGCCCGGGTCGCTATGGCGGAGCTTATCCAATCCGGCTGCACGACCAGCTCCGACCATCTCTACATCCTGCCCAACAACTGCACGCTGGATTCGACAATCGAGGCGGCGCGCGAGATCGGCCTGCGCTTCCATGCGGCCCGCGGAGCCATGTCGCGCGGCGAGAGCCAGGGCGGACTGCCGCCGGACCGCTGCGTGGAGAAGGAAGACGCCATCCTCAAGGATGCCGAGCGCCTGATCCACACCTATCACGACGCGTCGCGCCACTCGATGGGCCGCATCGTGCTCGCGCCCTGCTCACCTTTTTCGGTGAAGCCGGAGCTGATGCGCGACGCGGCCGCGCTGGCGCGGCAGCATCCCGGCGTGAACCTCCACTCGCATCTGGCGGAAGAGCTGTTCGAGGAGAAGTACTGCCACGAGATCTATGGCATGCGGCCGGTCGAGTTCGCCGAATCCGTCGGCTGGCTCGGCGATGACGTCTGGTTCGCCCACTCGATCTTCATGACGAGCGGCGAGATAGACCGCTTCGCCGAGACAGGCACGGGCGTCGCGCATTGTCCGTCGGCCAACATGCGTTGCGGACAGGGCATCGCCAAGATCCGCGAGATGCTGGACAAGGGCGTCAAGGTCGGCCTCGGCGTCGACGGCTCGGCCTCCAACGACACGTCCAACCTGTTCATGGAGGCGCGGCTCGCGCTGATGCTGCAGCGCGTCGCGCCGCACCGCTACCTTTCCGAGAAGCCGGGCGGGCGCGGCGGCTTCGGCGGCACCCCGACCGCGCTTTCGGCACGCGAGGCGCTGGAGATGGCGACGCGCGGCGGGGCGGCGCTGCTCGGCCGCGGCGACATCGGCCATCTGGCGCCGGGCATGAGCGCCGATTTCATCGCAGTGAGGCGCGACCAGCTCGGCCTGTCGGGAACCGAACGCGACCCGCTCGCGGCGCTCGTGCTTTGCGGGCCCTTCCGCGTCGACTATTCCTACATCAACGGCAGGGAAATCATCGGCAAGGGCGCCTTTCGGTCCTTCGACGTCGAGGAGGCCCTTGCCGACCACCGCGCAGTGATGAACAGGATATACAGCCAGTAGAGGGAGACGGGCATGGCCATGCAAGCCGAGAAGGCTGCTCTCGACCAATGGTACTGCATAGAGGCGCTGGACGACATTCCGGTCGGCGCGATGCGCAACAGGTTGCTGGGAGTCGATCTCAGCGTCAGCCGCGATGCCGGCGGCAAGGTTACCGTCACACGCGCGGGCGACAGCGAGGCTTTGCCGATACGCGAACGCTACGGCTATTTGTGGGTGACGCTCGGCGCGCCTGAACGCGACGTCCTGCCGATCCCGGAGACGCAGGAGGACGACCGGCGCTGGGTGATCTGCGGTCCGGTCTCGGTCAGGGCCTCGGGGCTCAGGATCGTCGAGAACTTCCTCGACATGGCGCATTTCCCCTTCGTCCACACTGACATCCTCGGCGCCGAGCCGCACACGGAAGTGCGGCACTACACGACCGAGATCCGTCGCGACGTCGACGAGGTCTGGGCGACCAATTGCGAGTTCTTCCAGCCGCAGGCCGCGCTGTCCGCGACCGGAGGCATCATGACGCAGTACATGTACCGTGTCGCCAATCCCTTCGCGGTCATGCTCTACAAGACATGCCCGAACTCGGCGAACCGCTGGGACGTCATCTGCCTGTTCGTCCAGCCGGTCGAGCCGGACCGCTGCCGGGCTCATCCGGTGATGTTCCTGATCGATGACGTCTCGACGACGGCAGCGCTCGTTCAGTTCCAGCAGCTCATCTTCCTGCAGGACCGGATCATTTTGGAGAACCAGCGGCCGCGGCTTCTGCCGCTCGAGCCCCGCGCCGAAATCCCCACCCGCGCGGACGCCTCCTCGGTGGCCTACCGCCGCTGGCTGAAGGAAAAGGGCATCGTCTACGGCACCACGGCCATGGCCGCCTGAGCGGCAGCCTGGCCGCGCGAAGGCAACATGACCGACCTCAAGGGCAAGACATTGCTCGCCTCCGGCTTCCACGCGCCGGAGCGCGGCAGCATAGACGAGCTTCGCGACGCGCTGATCGCGGTTCGCGAGGACGGCGTCATCGCCTCCGTGCTGAGGCCGGGCGACGAAGCCTATGAGGCCGCCGTCAGCGCGGCCTCCCGCGCCGGCACGCTCGTCCGGCTGCCGAAGGGCCACTATCTGCTGCCGGGGCTTGTCGACCTGCACGTGCACGCGCCGCAATACCCGCAGCTCGGCCAGGCGCTCGACGTGCCGCTGGAGGTCTGGCTGCACAAATACACCTTTCCGCTCGAGGCGCGTTACGCCGACGTCGCGTTTGCCCGGCGCAATTACGGCCTGCTGGTCAACGACCTGCTCGTCAACGGCACGACGACCGCGCTCTATTTCGCCACCATCCACCGCGACGCGACCCGCATCCTCGTCGATGCCTGCCTCGAGCGCGGCCAGCGCGCCCTGGTCGGCAAGGTGGTCATGGACAACGCCGACCAATGCCCCGACTACTATCGCGACGCCTCAGCGCAAGCGGCGATCGACTGCGCGGCCGAGCTGATCGACTATGTCCGCGCGCACCCGGACAACGGGCACGGCCTGGTCAGTCCGGTGGTGACGCCGCGTTTCATCCCCTCCTGCACGGCTGCCTCGCTCGCCGAGTTGGGTGCGCTCGCGAAGAGCTGCGGCTGCCATGTGCAGACGCATTGCTCTGAAAGCGACTGGGAGCATGGCTACGTGCTGGAGCGGTACGGGGTGACCGACACCGCGGCCCTCGACCGGTTCGGGCTGCTTGGCCGATTGAGCGTGCTCGCGCATGCCAACTTCATCACGCCGGACGACATGGACACGATCCGGGTGCGCCGTTCGGCGGTCGCCCACTGCCCGCTCTCCAACGCCTACTTCGCCAACGCGGTCTTTCCGCTGAAGGCAGCGCTGGAGAAGGGGCTCAATGTCGGGCTCGGAACCGACATTTCGGGCGGGCCGAGCGCCTCGCTCTTCGACGCAATGCGCGGCGCGGTCATGGCATCGCGCATGCTGGAGGCCGGCACCGACCCCGACGTGCCGCCGGAAAGGCGGAGCAGCCGGAGGGCCGCGCGGATCGATTTCCGCGACGCCTTCCACCTCGCAACCGCCGCGGGCGGGACCGCGCTCGACCTGCCGGTCGGGCAGTTCGCGGCAGGCTACCATTTCGATGCCTTCGTCATCGATACCGAAGCCGTGGGCGGCACGATCAGGCTGCTGGAGGATCTCGACCGCGGCGAAGGCATCCTGCAGAAGATCGTCTACACTGCGTCCAGGACGAACATCGCAACCGTCTGGGTGGGCGGCCGCGCTGTGGCCGGCCGGTTTCCTTCGTAGGTATTATTTCAATGCTGTGGCCAATGTCGGATGGAATGGATGCCCAATCGACCCTGTTGATCCAATGGGTTACAAGACGTTAGCGCGCGCGACCATTTCACGGCGTCGATCACACGGTCGCGGACCGATCACTGCACCTTCTTGAACAAATCCTGGAAGATGACCTGGCCCCAAGCGCGGCCACATCCCTGCACCAGCGCTCCGCCCTCGTTGAGCTTTCCTAACGCCTCGTCTTGCGCCACGCCTCATACTCTCCGCGGGCATCGTCGTGCAGCGGATAATAGCGCTGCAAGGGCGCGCCCTGCATGAGCTTCTCTCGGGAAAACTCCTCCCAGTCGTGATGCTTCTGCGCCTCCTCGATCACCATGGGCGCCATCGAGACGGGAACCACCACGGCCCCGTCATCGTCGGCGACGATTATGTCGCCGGGGATCACTGTGACGCCGCCGCAGGCGATCGGCACGTTGACGGCATTGGGATAGATGCTGGTCTGCACATGATAGTTGGGCGTCCAGCCGCGCAGCCATAGCGGCAGGTCGAGCTTTTCGACATTGGGCCGGTCGCGCATGCATCCGTCGATGACGATGCCCGCGCCGCCCCGGCCCTTGAAATAGGTTGACATCATATCGCCGAAGACGCCCGATCTCATGTCGCCGCGCGCGTCGACAACGACCACGTCGCCCTCCTGCGCGTGGTAGAGCACATGCCGGTGCAACTGCGTTTCCGGATCGGCATATTCGCCTTCGTTGAAGAGGTCCGGCCGCTGCGGCAGGAACTGCAGCGTCAGCGCCGGTCCGACGATCGACTTGCCGTGGTTCTGCGCCACCGGGCCGACCATGTGCGGGCTGCGGAAGCCCATATGGCCTAGCGTGCCGGCAACCGTCGCGGCGCCGATCTCCTTCAGCGCTTCGATCAGATCCTTTGGCGGCCGCTTGATGTCGGGTGTATGCGTCATTGTCGAACTCCGGGTGAGATGGAATTACCAGTTGGTGACGGAACCGTCGTGGCGCTTGAGATGCGGCGCTTCCCAGAAGCGAAAGCTCTGCGCCTGGATCGCAGCCTCGTTGACCTCGACCCCGAGCCCCGGCAGATCGCCGACCGGGTAATGGGTGCCGTCAAGCCGCGGTTGCACCGGAAAGAACTCGGAATTGTCGAAGCCCAGCTTCCTTTCGGGCACCCTGGTTTCGAGCCAGGCGAAGTTGGGTACCGCGGCGCCCAGATGGATGGTCGCGGCCGTGCACACCGGGCCGAGCGGATTGTGCGGCATCAGGTCGACATAATGCGCCTCGCTCCATCCGGCGACCTTCATTGCCTCGGTGAGTCCGCCGACATTGCAGACATCGAGCCGGTTGAACTGATGGATGCCGCGTTCGATATAGGGCAGGAACTGCCACTTGCTGGCAAACTCCTCGCCGATGGCGAAGGGGATGTCGGTCATCCTGCGCAGGCTCTCATAGGCCTCCGGTGCTTCGTCGCGGATCGGCTCCTCGAGAAAATCGAGCACGCCGCGGCCAAGCTTGCCGCAGAAGCTCGCCGCCTCGGCCACCGACAGCCGATGATGATAGTCGATGCCGAGCACCACGTCCTCACCCAGCGCCTCGCGCGCCTTGTTCAGCATGCTAGCGGTGGGACCTATCGACTCGCGCGGCTCGAAAATGTCCCTGCTGCTTTGCCCGGTTGGGAAGAAGCGGATCGCCTGCCATCCTTCGGCATGCAGTTCGCGCGCCCGTTCGATGGCGGCGTCGCCCTCGGCCTCGTCTCCGGTCGAGGCGAAGGTGGGGATGCGATCACGCTGCTTGCCGCCGAGCAGCTCGTAGACCGGCACGCCCAGCGCCTTGCCCTTGATGTCGTGAAGCGCGATGTCGATGGCGGAGATCGCCGCCTGCAGAACCCGCCCCCCTTCGAAATACTGGCTGCGATAGAGTTCTTGCCAGATCCGGCCGATCTGCATGGCGTCGCGGCCGATGAGAAATTCGCGATAGTGCTCGACCGCGCCGGCCACGGCCTTCTCGCGACCGCTCAGGCCGCTCTCGCCCCAGCCGAAGATACCCTGGTCGGTCTCGATCTTGACGAGCATCTGGTTACGGGTCCCGACCCACACCGGGTAGGGCTTGATCGCGGTGATCTTCATCTTCGTCGTCACTCCCCCCTTGTCCCATGCATTCGCCGTCTCAACTGGCCTCGAGCGCCATTTCCGTTTCGCTGTCGAACAGGTGCATGCGCTCCTGGTCGAACTCCAGCCAGATCTGCTCGTCGGGTGCGACGGCGACGTTGGGGGGCACGCTGATGTTGACGATGGCGCCGGAGAGGAACGCCTGCACGAAGGTGACGTCTCCGGTCGGCTCCACCGTATAGGCCTTGGCCGGAATCGCGCCGGGGACCGCGCTCTTGTGCAGCTTGATCGTCGAATGCCGCGCGCCGAGCACGACCTTCCTGGTGGTAGCTCTCTCAACCTTGCGCGCGTTGCGTTGCGACAGCTCGAGACTCCAGCCTTCCGCGCTCGTCAGAACGGCGCCGCCATTTGCCGTCGACGCCTCCAGCGGGATGAGGCTCATCGCCGGGCTGCCGACGAAGCTCGCGACGAACATGTTGGCGGGATGGGCGAAAACCTGCGCCGGTGAATCATATTGCTGCAGGTAGCCGCCATTCATCACCGCCATCCTGTCAGCCATGGTCACGGCCTCGAGCTGGTCGTGCGTCACATAGATGATCGTCGCCTTGAGGTCCTGGTGGAACCGCTTGATCTCGGATCGCATCTGCACGCGCAGCTTGGCGTCCAGATTGGAGAGCGGCTCATCCATCAGGAACACCGCCGGATCGCGCACGAGGGCGCGGCCGAGCGCCACACGCTGCTGTTGCCCGCCCGAAAGCTCGCGCGGCTTGCGTTCGAGCAGCTGCGTCATATCGAGCACCCGCGCTGCTTCCCTGACCTTCTTGTCGATCTCGTCCTTGGGCAGCTTGCGCATCTGCAGCGGGAAGGCGAGGTTCATATAGACCGACTTTTGCGGATAGAGCGCGTAGTTCTGGAACACCATGGCGATGTCCCGGTCCTTGGGGTCAAGGTCGTTGACCACCCGGTCGCCGATGACGATGTCGCCCGATGTGACGGAGGTCAGGCCCGCGACGAGATTGAGCGTAGTCGTCTTGCCGCAGCCGGAAGGCCCGACCAGCGCAACGAACTCGCCGTCATTGATTGTCAGCGAAACGTCGTTGACGGCTTTGAAGCTGCCATAGGTCTTGACGAGATCTTTGAGGACCACATGGGCCATCCGGAACTCCCTAGTGCTTGACCGCGCCCTCGGTGAGGGCGCGTACGAAGTATCGTTGCAGGAGGAGGAACAGCACCACGACGGGCACGCTCATCATGAAGCTGGCCGCCATCAGGCCAGGAAAGTCCGTCGTGTTCTCCGAGAAGAAACGCTGGATGCCGACCGGCAGCGTCAGCTGTTCGTTCTTGGAGAGAAAGGTGTAGGCGTAGATGTACTCGTTCCACGCGCCGATGAAGGAATAGATCGCGGTGGCGATGATGCCCGGCGTCGAGAGCGGCATCACGATCAGCATGAAGGCCTGGAACCGCGTCGCGCCGTCGATGCGCGCCGCCTGCTCGAGCTGCACCGGGATGTTGTCGTAAAACCCCTTCAACAGCCAGATCGCCAGCGGCAGTCCGAAGGTGAGGTAGGTGAGAACAAGCGAGCCGTGCGTGTTCACCAGTCCGATCGCGCGCATCAGGATGAAGAGCGGCACGAGGAAGATCACCGCCGGGAACATGTTGCGCAGCAGGACGGCGAAGAACAGGAAATTGCGGCCCGGGAAGGTGAAGCGCGAGAACGCGTAGGCCGCGGGAACCGCCACGATCACCGAAAGGATGGTCGTGGCGGTCGAGACGATGAGGCTGTTCCAGAAGAAGCGCAGGAAATCCTGGCCGACGCTGTTCTGCGGATCGAGCAATTTCTGGTAGCTGTCGAGTGTAGGTTGGTCAGGCCACCATTGCGGCGGAAACTGCATCGCCGCGAAGCCGGACTTGATCGAGGTGAGCAGCATCCAGATCATCGGCAGCGCGGTGTAAAGGAGCATGAACACCAGGAAGACGCGCCCGCCCCACCGCCATCCGTCGACACGCATGCGGCGAGCGGATTGGCCTCGTGAGATTGTCTCGGAAACCGTGCTCATGCGCTGCCGTCCTTCCGCTCGTTGCCGCTCAGCGCGCGGACATAGAAGTAGCCGAGGGTCATCAGGATGATGAACAGAAGCACCGAATAGGCCGATGCCACGCCCCAGCGCTGGCGGCCGAAGGCAAGCTCGTAGATGTGGGTGATCCAGATATGCGAAGCGTTGGACGGGCCGCCGCCGGTCATGATCCAGGGGATGATGAAGGAGTTGAAGTTGGCGACCGCGAGCAGCAGGATCGTCACCGTCGAGACATTGCGCAAATGCGGGAAGGTGACGTGCCAGAAGCGTTGCCACGCATTCGCCCCATCGACTTTCGCGGCGCGCAGCAACTGCTCGGGCACGGTCTGCAGGCCGGCCGTCATCATGATCATGGCGAAAGGGAACTCCCGCCAGATGTTGACGACGATCAGCGAGGGCAGCACCGTTGAGACGCTGTCGATGAAATTCGGCGGTCGCTCGGCCCATCCGAGCTCGACCAGTATCGCGCCGATAATCCCGAAATCCGAATGGTAGATCCACTTCCAGATATAGGAGGCGGCAACAGCGCTGATGACCCAGGGAATGATGAGAATGGCGCGCAGGACGCCGCGGCCGACAAAGTCGCGATGCAGCGCCAGGGCGGCGGCAAAGCCGAGCACGAAGGAAAAGAAAGTGGATGCGACTGTCCAGATCAGGGTGTTGAAGGTGACCTGCCAGAACACCCCGCTGGTCAGGATGGCCGTGTAGTTGTTGAAACCGACGAAGATCTTGTCGCGGAGCTGCAGGCCGGGCGGCGTGTTGAAGAAGGACAATTCGATCGTGTAGTAGATCGGATAGGCGATGACGATGAGCATCACGGCAATCGCCGGAAGCACATAGGCATAGTCGGCGCGATGCTCCCACATCTTGCGGAGCACATCGGACCTGGCGGATTGCAGTCTTCGGCGAGCATCGGCCTTGCCGCTCACGATCGTCACTTTGGCGTGCCCTTGTTCATCGGAACGAACCGGCTGCGTTGTCGGCGCAGCCGGTGAGATCGCAGATCAGGCTGGTGCTAGAGTCCGCCGCCCATCAGGTCTTTCACCTTCTTGGCCGCGTCGTCCGCCGCCTGGTCGACGGTCATCGCTCCGGTCAGGGCATTCTGCAGCATGTCCGGGACGATGATGTTCATGATCTCGGGCGATTGCGGCAGGGCCGGGAACGGAATGCCGTATGGCAGCATCGACGTCGTGACATCGAGGAACTTGATGCTGTCCAGACGCTCCTTCATCCATTTGGTCTTGAAGCCGTTGAGGTTGCCGGGGTTCGAGCCGGCATAGGCCATCTTCAGCGACCATTCGGGGCTCGTCCACATGCAGATGATGGCCTTCGCCGCCGGCTCGTCCACCTTGCCGCCCTCGACATATTCGGGCTTCAGGATGTGAATGTTCGAGCCGCCGAACACCACGGCGCGCTTGCCGTCGGGGCCGGTCGGAATCAAGCCATAGCGCATGTTGTCGATGACGGTCTGCGCCTTGTCCTTGTCGGTGCCCGTCGCCTTCTTCTGCAGGTCGAGCATGACGTTGTAGTCGGACGGATGCGAGATCATCATGCCGAGCTGGCCGGCCAGGAACAGCGGCTGGTTATCGGCCTGCTGGTTGGTGAGCGCCGAAACCGGAACGGATTTGTCGCGAACATACATGTCGTAGGAAGCCTGCAGCGCCGCCTTGCTCTGGGGGCTGTTGAGCTGGACTTCCTTGTAGGTTGGGTTGGGTGCCGCTTCGTCGAACACGCCGCCGCCATAGGCCCATAGCTGCGGCATGAAACGGTAAGGCGTGTTGCCGGCATTCTTGCGCGCCACGAGGCCGTAGCCGGCGATGCCGAGCTTGTCGTGGATCTGCTTCGAATATTTGACGACGTCGTCCCAGGTTGCCGGAGGCTTGTTCGGATCGAGACCCGCGCGCTTGAAGATGTCGGCATTCCAAATGAAGGCCATCGTCTCGTTGTTGGTCGGAATGCCATAGGTCACGCCGTCCCAGGTCACGGCCTTCATGGCGCCCGGCCAGAAATCCTCGGTCGAATAGCCGACATCCTCGGGTTTCAGCGGCTGCAGATAGCCCTTCGAGGCGAACTCGGTTCCACCCAGGATTTGCAGGCGGACCGCCATCGGCGCCGCGTTGCCGAGGAGCGCGGTGCGGAACTTGTCGAGCAGGTCGTTATAGGTGAGGGCCTGTTCCTCGAGCTGGATGTTCGGGTAGGTCTTGCGGAAGGTCGCAAAGAAATCCTTGTAGTACTGGCGCAGGAGGTCGGGGTCGCCCTCGAACACGCCCTGATACCAGAAAGTCAGTCGCCCCTTGTAGTCGAGCGGGGTGACCTTGGCGCAATCGCCTGCCGTGTCGAAATCCTGCGTGCCGGCAATCGAGCGCACATATTCCGGCGACCACTTGCTCAGGTCGACCGGGGGCGCGGCAAGCGCCGAACCCGACATCAGCGATATCGTCAAAGCTGTGGAAACAGCGCCGCGCAGGACGGCACCGCCGACTGTGATCCTCCTCATAGGTCTCCTCCCAGGTTTTCCTACGCCGCTCTGCGCCTAGGCAAGCGGTCCTTCCTCGTTTCGATCGCGGGGATATTTCTCCGCCCTAATGTATCCCTTCGACCACTTTATACGTTTTCAGATCGCAGAATAGCTGTCAACGCAACAAATCGTACATTGTTTGTCGAAGATGTGCGTGATATCGGTCAGATCGTGTATTGGACTAGGGGGACGGCGATGGCGGAAACGAGTGATTTCAAAGCAGAGCCACCCGAGGGGATTGACGCTCTCGGGGCATCGAGCGAGGGCGCCTCGCTTTACGAGCAGATAAGGGAGGACATCATCGAGGGACGGCTGGCTGCCAACGAGCGGCTCGTGGTCACTGATCTCGCCCGCCGTCACGGCACCTCGACCAATCCCGTGCGCGAGGCGCTGCAGCTGTTGCGCGGCGAGGGCTTCGTCACCTTCGTTCCCAACCGGGGCGCGCGCGTCCGGCCCATAGATCAGGACTTCGTCCGAGATATCTACGAGATCGGCGTTCTCATCGAGCCCGCCCTGACGCGCTGGTTTGTGGGAATGGCGACCGAAGAGGACATCGCCGAGCTCGAACGTCTCCAGGGCCTGATCGAAGAGAACAACTTCGCCGACACGTTCAGGCATAGCGAGCTGGATACCGCCTTCCACACCGTGATGTACCAGCGGCACTACAATCGCCATGCCGCCGAGCTCTGGTGGAAGCACCGCGAGGTGCTGCGGGCGGTCAGCCGGCGTTTCAATTTCACGCTTGCCCGGCGCGCCGCGATCATCCGCGAGCACCGCGAGCTCATCGCGCTCGTCAAATCGGGCGAGGCCGACAAGGCGGCCGAACTCATCGCTCGCCATGTCGAGGGCTCCGGCCGGCATGTCCTCGAACACATGCGCGCGCGCAGCGCCGCCCGGGCAGGGTAGCAGACCCGCAACATCGTCAGACTGGCCATTCAGGGAGGATAATCCAGATGAAAATCACGAGCATTCGGCCATGGCTAGTCAAGTCCGAGGCTTCCTATTGGGGAGAGTATTTGTTCGTCGAAGTGACGACCGACGAGGGGATCAGCGGCTGGGGCGAGATCACCACCACGACGAAGCTCGCCAATCGCGCGCTCTGCACGATCCTGCGCCAGATCGGGCTTACCGTAGCAGGCGAGGATCCGGCGCGCATCGAGCATCTGTGGCACAAGGTCTTCCGCAGCTTCACCTATATGGGCAGCCGCGGCGCCGCCGTGGAATGCGTGAGCGCCATCGACATAGCGCTCTGGGATATCCGCGGCAAAGTCCTCGGCAAGCCGATCTACGAGCTGCTGGGCGGGCCGGTGCGCGATGAAATCGCGCTCTACACCCACCCCAACCAGGCCAAATTCACCAGCAAGGAAGCAGTGGTCCGCGAAATTCGCGACATCGTGGAATCCGGCCACACCGGGCTCAAATTCGATCCGTTCCCGCACCAGGGGCCCAGCATCGATGGCGTGGCCCGCGAAAGACGGGACGGCTATCTCGACGGCAGCATGACCCGCAAGGACGAGCGTGAAGCCGCCGAACTGACGGCGCTGATCCGTGAGACGGCGGGGCCTGATGTCGACATCCTCATCGACGCGCATGGACGCTTCGATGTTCCCACCGCCATCCGCCTTTGCCGGAGCCTCGAGGAGGCCGGCCAGATCGATTGGTTCGAGGAGCCCTGTCCGCCCGAGAGCCTCAATGCGCTCAAGCAGGTGCGCGACAAGGTCAGCGCTCCCATCTCATGGGGCGAGCGCGGCCACACGAAATGGGATTTCGTGCCGGTGCTAGAGAACAAGCTCGCCGACTACATCATGCCCGACGTCACCTGGACCGGCGGCATCACCGAGCTCAAGAAGATCTCCGCCCTGTGCGAAGCCTATTACGTCCCGGTCTCGCCGCATGACGCCGCGGGTCCGATCAACGTGGTCGCGGGAGCGCAGGTGATGATGACCGTTCCCAACTTCTACAAGCTCGAAACATCGGAGTGGGACCTCTCCAAATACGATCACCTCATCGACAAGCCGCTCGATGTCTCGAACGGCAACCTCAAGCTGACGTCGAAGCCGGGTCTCGGTGTCGAGATGAACCGCGACTATCTGCAGGCCCACGAGATCGAGCTGGGCTAGCACTGCTTAAAGCAGGCTCGGCGGGCGGGGCCACTCCCAGTAGAACGAGGATAAATCATGCCAAAGACGGATGGAGCAGACGAGGCTCTCAATCGCATCAACACGAATTCCAGGCCCTCCGAGCTGCGCATTACCGACATGCGGGTGGCCGAGATCGTCGGCGCGCCCTTCACTTCGGCGCTGCTCAAGATCTACACCAACCAGGGCATCGTCGGGCTCGGCGAGGTGCGCGACGGCGCCAGCGCCACCTTTGCGCTGATGCTGAAAAGCCGGCTGCTTGGCGAGAACCCTTGCGATGTCGACCGCCTGTTTCGACGCATCAAGCAGTTCGGCGGTCATGGGCGGCAGGGCGGCGGCGTCTCGGCGGTCGAGATCGCGCTCTGGGATCTCGCCGGCAAGGCCTATGGCGTGCCGATCTACCAGATGCTCGGCGGCAGGTTTCGTGACCAGGTGCGCGTCTATTGCGATACGGACGCCGAGAAGCCGAGCGGCACCGAGACCGGCAAGCGCCTCAAGGCGCGCATGGAGCGCGGCTTCACTTTCCTCAAGATGGACCTGGGCCTGATGCAGATCGCCCACATTCCGGGCGCCGTGACGGCGCCCGCCGGTGCGCTCGAAGGGTTCCGCGCCAACCCGCGCGGCAGCGGCGGCACGCTCGCGGAGCGCAAGGCCCGCAATCTCGCCTACGATGCGCAGAACGTGCAGCACCCGTTCACGGGCCTGCATTTTACCGAAAAGGGCATAGACCTGCTGGAGCAATATATCCACGAGGTCCGCGAGGTCATCGGCTACGAGATTCCCTTGGCCATCGACCATGTCGGCCACATCTCGCTGCAGGACGGCATCCGCCTGTCGCGCCGTATCGAAAAATACGTGCCGGCATGGCTCGAGGACGTGATCCCCTGGCAGTACACCGAACAATACCGGCAATTGCAGCAGGCGACGTCGGTGCCGATCTGCACCGGCGAGGATATTTATCTCAAGCAGGGCTTCGAGCCGCTGCTGAGGAGCGGCGGCCTCTCCATTATCCATCCGGACCTGCTGACCAGCGGCGGCATCCTCGAGACCAAGAAGATCGGCGACATGGCGCAGGATCACGGCGTCGCCATGGCGATCCACATGGCCGAAAGCCCAATCGCGGCGATGGCCGCGGCGCATGTCGCGACCGCGACCGAGAACTTCATGGCGCTCGAATACCACTCCGCCGATGTCGACTGGTGGGACGACATCGTCACGGGCCTTCCCAAGCCGCTTGTGAAAGACGGCTTCATCACCGTTCCGGACAAGCCGGGGCTGGGTATAGACGATGTGGTCGACGAGGTGATCAGCCGGCATCTGCAGCCCGGTGTCACAGGGATATGGCAATCCACCGAGCATTGGGACAATGAATATAGCTGGGACCGGACCTGGAGTTAGCTCAGCTACTCTGCTCTCATTCCCCAGGCTCGCAGGGCCACCGACCGACCATTCGTGTCGACCTCTCCCAAGCGAGGGGCGGAGAAAGAAACGGACGAAACCATGATCTACGAACTGCGCATCTATGACTGCCTGCCGGGCAGGCTGCCGGCTTTGCTCAAGCGCTTTTCCGAGCAAACGCTAGCCATATGGGAGAGGCATGGCATCCGCCAAGCCGGGTTTTTCACCACGATGATCGGCGAGAACAACAATCGCCTCACCTATTTGCTCGCTTGGGAATCGCTGGCCGAGCGTGAGGCGAAATGGACGGCTTTCGTCACCGATCCGCTATGGCACAGGGCCCGGGACGAGTCTGAGCGCGACGGGCAGATCGTTGCCAATATCAGCAGCCAGCTGCTCACGCCGACAGCTTTCTCGTCTGTGAAATAGGACTGCGCCATGAAGATCACCGAACTGCGCTGCGCCGTCATCGGCAAGCATCCCATCGTCCGCGTCGTCACCGACGAGGGTCTCTATGGTCTGGGCGAGGTCGAATACACAAAGACCTATCTGAAACCCTTCGTGCTGCATTTCCGCGAGGCGCTGATCGGCGAGGACCCGACCGATGTCGAGCGCGTGATGCTGAAGATCCGCCAGCGCGGCTCGTTCAAGCCCTATGGCGCGGCGGTGAGCGCCATCGAGCACGCGCTGTGGGACATCGCCGGCAAGGCGGCGGGCGTGCCGGTTTACAAGCTGCTTGGCGGCAAGGTGCGTGACAAGGTGCGCGTCTACAACGGCTCGATCCGCCGCAAGCGCACGGGCGATCGGCCGGAGGACTATGCCGCTGACGTCAAATGGATGATGGAGCAGCCGCAGAACTTCTTCATGGTCAAGCAGGGGATCTCGTTCCACTCCAACATGAAGGACTCCATCGAGGGTTTCCATTACGGCGTGACGCAGGAGAAGGCCGGCTATCACGGCGCCATGGATCAAGGCGTGATCAGCGAACGCGGTTTCAATCACATGCTCGACTGCGTGGCGGCGATGAAGGAAGTGCTGGGCGACAAGGTGAGCCTGGCGCTCGACTGCGGGCCGGGCTGGATGCTGCCCGATGCGATCAAATTCGCCCGCGCTGTCGAAAAGTACAATCTGATGTGGCTCGAGGACATGCTCACCGGCGACTATGTGCCCTGGGTCAATCCGCAGGCCTATCGCGAGCTGACGACCTCCACCTCGACGCCGATCCATACCGGCGAACAGATCTACCTGCGGCACAATTTCAAGGAGCTGATCGAGACGCAGGCGGTACGCGTCGTCGGCCCCGATCCTGCCGATATCGGCGGCATTGCCGAGCTCAAATGGGTCGCCGAGCACGCCTATATGCACTCGATCCTGATGGCGCCGCACGGCACTGCGAACGGCCTGCTCGGCCTCGGCGCGCTGATCAATGTCTGCGCCACCTTGCCCGCCAACTACATCGCCTTCGAATATCCGAGCGCCTCCGACCCTTGGTGGGAGGACCTCGTCATCGGTTTGCCGAAGCAGATCGTGAAGGACAGCATGGTGGACTTGCTGGAGGCGCCGGGGCTCGGCCTCGACATCGACGCCGAGGCGGCGAGAAAATACCTCAAGGAAGAGGATGCGGGCTTCTTCGACTGACCTTGTCGCCGCTCGCTTTTGAGCGACAGGCATTGAGCTGATCGGTAGGGATCAGCTCATTGTGTCCGCCAGTCATGCTCTTGCCGGAATCCGAGGACGTCGCGCAGCTTCCGGTTCGAGATCGGTCCCTCGAATGCGTCCATGGCGCGGGTGACCGGTATGTCGGGCGCATGCTTCCTGAGAAACTCCGCCGTCGGCAATTCGGATACGATGTTGTCGTTGACGGCGTTGAATATCTGGAACCCCAGGCCGTCCTTCTCGACGCACAGGTCGACGATCTGGCCAAGATCGCGCGCGTCCATATAGGTCCAGGCGTCGCGCCGCCGCTTCGACGGATCGGCCAGGAATTCCGGAAAGCGGGCATAGTCCTTCGGCTCCACGACGCCGCCAATCCGCAGCGCATAGATGTCAGCTCCGGTGCGGGAAGCGAAAGACCGCGCGATCTTCTCGCCCAGCAGTTTGGAAAGGCCGTAGCTGTCGGTCGGATCGGCGTCGTGTTCCTCATCCACCGGGAAGGATGAGAAGTCGCGTTTGCCCTCGGCAAAGCAGATGCCGTAGACCGTTTCGCTGGAGGCCGTGACGATCTTGCGGATGCCGAGCTTGGTGGCGGCCTCGATCACATTGTAGGTCGACTGCACATTGGCGGCGAACATTGCGTTGTCCGGCCGCAGGAATATGCGTGGCAGCGCCGCGAAATGGACGACGGCATCGACCGGGGCGCGGCCCTTGCCGCCGAAATACTCGCTGAACCCGAAATGCAGCGTCAGCGCATTGTAGGCTTCGCCCGCGTCCGCAAGGTTGGTGATGACACTATCGACCCCAGGCACATCCAGCGGCGTCAGGTCGAGGTTCAGAACCTGATGCCCGCGTTTCAGCAGATAAGGTATGACGTGCCGGCCGATCTTGCCGCTGCCGCCGGTGAAGACGATCCGCTTGCCCATGGCTTCCTCCGAGCGAATTTGTTTGATCGAGCAGCGAACCGGCCGGTCGTGCGCTATTCAAATACGCCGAAGCCGGGCACGGCATGTTTGTGGACGCCCTCCATGTTGAGCTCGACGCCGATGCCGGGCACATCAGGCACCGCAATGTGGCCGTCCTCGACGATGGACCTGGCGCCATTCGGCAGGCGGACATAGCTGTCCCAGGCGTCGCGCTCCTCCAGCGCGTGCCATTCCAGCACCAGGAAGTTCGGGACGCTGGCGCAGACATGGCAGGTCGCCATCGTGCCCAGCGGCGTCGACACCAGATGCGGCGCGAAAGGCACGTAGTACATCTCGGCGAGGTTCGCGATCTTGCGGCTTTCGGCAAGGCCGCCGCATTTCGGCACGTCGGGCATGACGACATCGGCGCCGTAGTTCTGGAACAGCTCCCGAAAACCCCAGCGCAGGTAGAGATTTTCGCCGACACAGATGGGCGTCTTGGTCCGCATGCGGATCTGCTTCAGGGCCTCGACATTTTCCGCGGGGATCGGTTCTTCGAGCCACAGAAGATTGAAGCGCTCCATCTCGGCGGCGATGCGGCTCGCGCTGAGCACGTCATAGCGCGCATGCAGGTCGATGCAGAGATCGATGTCGGGGCCGGCCGCTTCGCGCACCGCTGCAACGCGCTCGATCATGAAGCGCAGCTCGGCGCCGTTGATGGTGTGGTTCACCGCATCGAACTTGCCCGGGTGGCGCAGATTATCGATGTCGAATTTCAGCGCCGTGAAACCTTCCGCAACCATGCGGCGGGCGCGAGCCGCGCATCCCTGCGGCGATCCCAATTCGTCGTCGCCGTCGCCGCAATCGGCATAGAGCCTGATGCGGTCGCGGAACTTGCCGCCGAACATGCGGTAGAGCGGCTGGCCGGCGGCTTTCGCCGCCACGTCCCACAGCGCCATCTCGAGCCCGGTGAGGGCGATGAGAAAGATGCCGGCCTGCGCGCCGGAGAAGACATGATCGCGGCGGATCTTGTCCCAGCAATATTCGACATTGCGCGGGTCCTGGCCGATCAGTTCCGACTTCAGCTCCGAAATCAGACCGACGATTGCGGCCGCGCCTGCGTCGGGATTGGCCTCGCCGTAGCCGGAGATGCCGGCGTCCGTATCGATCCGGATGAGGGTCGCCTTGCCGTGATAGGCCACGACCGCCGTTTTGATGTCCACGATCTTCATCGGATCCCTCTCCCCGTGATGGCGCCACGCTTGCAAGCGCAGAATTCTGCCATGGAAAACTTGTCTAATAAGCATACAAGAACGAACAATGTGCCGTAAACCCCCTTCTGTGGATTTTGCCGCGACGGACGTTCGAGGTGACCGCTGCTCGTTGTTTTATTTGCGAAATTAAGAGGCGTCGACCAAGAATCCCGAAACTCAAACTTCACACTTGTTAGACGAGTATATAAGCGTATAAATTGGATGACCGCAGAGCTATGGCTCATGCGTGTCGTCTATCGGGAGGAACAGGATGCAACAGCGACAGCTCGGATCGTCGCCGGTCAAGGTATCGGAAATCGGCCTCGGGACTTGGGGCATGTCCGGCGCGTTTTGGGGCGCGGCTGACGACGAAGAGTCGATCCGGGTGATCAGACGCGCGCTTGATCTCGGCATCACGCTGATCGACACGGCCGAAGCCTATGGACACGGCCATGCCGAGGAAGTCGTCGGACAGGCGCTGGCCGGCCGTCGCGACAAGGCCGTGATAGCGACCAAGGTCGCGCCCAATCATCTCGAACCCGCCGCGATCGAGGCGGCGCTCGACGGCTCGCTGAAGCGCATGCGGACTGAATATGTCGACGTCTATTTCGTCCACTGGCCGAACTCGGATTTTCCGATCGGCCCGACCATGGAGATGATGGAGCGGCTGCGTGCCTCCGGACGGATCAAGGCGGTCGGCGTCTCGAATTTCAGCATCGCCGACATGGACAGTGCCCGCCAGCACGGCGTCATCGACGTGCTCCAGCCGCCCTACAACATGCTATGGCGCGAGGTGGAGGCCGAGACGCTGCCCTATTGCCGCAAGCACAATATCGGCGTCATGCCATACAGCGGTCTCGCCCAAGGACTGCTCACCGGAACGCTGTCAACCGACACCAAGTTCGTCGAGGGCGATGAGCGGCGCACGACGGTGCTGTTCCAGCCGGGCACCTATGAGCGGGCGGTGAACGCCGTCGACCGGCTCAAGCCGATCGCGGCGCGCTACGGCAAGACGGTTCCGCAACTTGCGATACAGTGGCTCACCAGCCGGCCAGGCGTCAGTTCGCCGCTGGTCGGCGCCCGCACCGTCAAGGAGCTGGAGGAAAATGTCGAGAGCGCCGGCTGGACGATTTCCGACGCGGACATCGCCGCCATCGACAGGATCACCGCGCCCATCTGGGCGGAAATCAAGGACAAGGGCGACATGTTCGGTTTCCGCGCACGCCAGCGCCAGGAACAACAAGTGAAGAGAGCTTAGTTCACTTCCGCGGGATTGCTCCGTGTCCTCCCGGCACGCTGCGGCGCGGCCAGCGCAAATGCTGGCTGCGCCGCTTCTTCAGCGAGGCAGGCCGACCGCGGTGGTCTTCTTGAGGTGCCGGCGCATCGCTTCCTCGGCCCGCTTTTCGTCGCGCGCCACGAGCGCCTCGTAGATCGCCCGGTGCATTTCGGTTGCGGAGGGCAGCGCATGAGGCATCTGGTTGCTGATGCGCCTGCTCGCCATCTGCCACCACCGGGACGAATACATGAAACGGTCGAGGATCCTGTTCTGCGCCGCCCGGCAAATCTCCATGTGGAAATCGAGGTCGAGCTTCAGATAGGCGTCGGGATTGTCCTCGCTGGCCGACATCGCCGCCAGCAAGGTGCCAAGGCGTTCGAGATTCTCCTTGGTCATGTGCTTGGCCGCGATGGCGGCGATGGCCGGTTCGATGATGATCCGGGTCGCATGCGCTTCGGCCAGGATCTCGCGCATCTGCTCATGCGGCAGCCAGTCGATGAGCAGTGGGCTGAGATAGTCCCACTCCTCGGCTGGACGCAGCACCACGCGCCGCCCTTGAGCGATCTCGATCATATCGAGCGACGCCAGGATCTTCAGCGCCTCCCGTGCGACCGCGCGCGAGACTCCGAATTCCTGCAGGATCTGCTGTTCCGACGGCCCCTGGGCGCCGGCGACACCGCTGCCGGCGATGCGCCGCGCCAGCACACCCGCCACCTGCTTGGGCAAAGTTTGAAGCTTGACCTCGACGGTATCCATCACTAACATCCACTTGTCTGATAAGCTTATAGGCTGATAGCTAGATATGCAGTCAACTTATCTCATAAAAACGCTCACTAGCCTATAACACGGCCTGCGGGAAGGGAGCATCGAGCGGTGTCCAGCCGCCGTGCCCCCGTTGCCGCCCGTCCGAGATCACGATCGATACGCCTGCGCAACCCAGCGAGGCGTGTTGGAGCGCAAGTGCCGATAGCCCGGAGGCTCGCAAGCGTCGTTCGGGAACCAATCCACGCAGTCCAGCGGCGGGAGGAGCACGCCGCTGGCTGCCGAGGCTGAAAGTCGTCGGCCGTCCCTGGATGGACCGGCCAGTCAAACCAGGAGGAGATTGTGATGTCCGGAACCTTATCGAGACGTAAATTCCTTGCCGCGAGCGCGGCAGTGACGGCCGGCTCGCTTGCCGCGCCGTGGGTTGCCAGGGCAGACGCCAAAGAGATCACCGCATTGCTGATCACGGGCGGCCCGCTCTATCCCAAATACTGGGAGAAGATCGTTCAGGACTTCACCGCCAAGACCGGCATCAAGGTTCGCTACGACCTACTGGAATTCACGCCCTTGACGGCGAAGGTGGTCACGTTGAGCGCGGCGCGGTCGAGCCAGTACGACGTCTACAGCACCCATACGGCGCAGATCGACTCCTACTTCAACCATTTCGCGCCGCTGAACAGCTATTTCAGCGACTCCGAGCTGGCGGACTTCTATCCGGTCGCGGTCAAATACCTGCGCGATCCCAAGACCGGAAATCTGGCGGCGATTCCGCGCAACATGGATGCGCGCGTTCAGTATTACCGCAGCGACATCTACCAGGAGAAAGGCCTGAAGCCGGCCGAAACCTGGGAAGAACTTGTCGATGTCGGGCTGAAACTCACCGGCAACGGTCATTATGGGCTTGTCGTGCCGGGGCAGGGCGATCCGGCCCAGCGCACCTTCAGTGATCTTCTCTGGCAGGCAGGCGGCGACTGGGTCGACCAGGCCAACAAGCCGGCCTTCAACTCCGAAGCCGGCATCAAGGCGCTCACCTTCTATCGCGATCTGATCCAGAAGCACAAAATCGTGCCGCCCGACGCCGTCGGCTATCAATGGAACGAGAACTCGACCGAATTCTCGTCCGGCACGGTTTACGCCACTTTCGATTGGCCGGGCGCCTTCGCCGCCCTGTCCAATCCGGAAACCTCGCGCGTCGTCGGCAAATGGTCGACGGCGCCCTATGTGCGGGACAAGGCGGCGATCTCATGCGCCATCTCGCATGCCATGGCGCTGAATGGCCAGTCCGGACGCAAGGAACCCGCCGTCGAGTTCATCAAATACACGGTCAGTAAGGACGCCCAGCGGCTGCAGTTCGACCAGTTCACCAACTTCCCGAGCAGCCAGAGCCTGGCCAAGGAAGTGATCGCCGCGGCCAAGGGCCCGCAGGCGACATGGCTGCAGCAGCTCGAGACGACGATCGCCAACGGCAAGGAATGGCCCAAGCTTGCCGGCTTCTCGAAGGTCTGCACCTTGATGTTCTCGGCCATCGAGCAAGCCCTGTCCGACCAGGCATCGCCCGCCGACTCGCTTAACCAGGCGGCGACCGAGGCGGAGGACATCATGCGCCGGGCCGGGGCCTACGATTGAGCATGGCGCCCGTTGCGCAGACGCGGGTGTCAGGGCGCCGGCGACGTTCGCCGCTGCCCTACACCTGGCAGAGAGGCTATCTCCTGGCCAGCCCGGCGCTTCTCGTCATGCTGGCCATCCTCATCTATCCGCTCGGATACTCCTTCATCATGAGCTTCTTCCGCTGGGACCTTAGCGGCTCGGCGCCATTCATCGGAGCGGGAAACTACACCGACGAGCTGTTAGGCCGACAGTTCAACCAGGCGCTGCGAAACCAGACCATCTTCAGCGTCGTTTCCATTACGATCGAAGTGGTGGCCGGCATGGCGATCGCGGTGCTCGTCAACGGCAAACTGCGCGGCATGCGTCTCGCGCGCACCTTGCTCCTGGTCCCGCCGATGATCGCGCCCGCCGTCGTCGGCCTGAACTTCCGCTGGCTGTTCAACACCCAGTACGGGCTAGTCGACGCGCTGCTGCGCATCTTCAACCTGCCTGACATTCCCTGGCTCACCCATCCGGCCTGGGCGCTCGTCTCCGTGATCGTCGCCGATGTGTGGCAGAACACGCCGCTGATGGTGCTCCTGTTTCTTGCTGGCCTGCAATCCCTGCCGCAGGAGCCTCTCGAGGCGGCCACAGTGGACGGCGCCACGCCATGGCAGCGCTTCTGGCACATCGTGCTGCCGCTGATGCGTCCGGTCATCATGATCGCGCTGATGCTGCGCATCATCGACACGTTCCGCACCTTCGACGTCGTCTGGCTGATGACGCAAGGAGGACCGGGCGGCGCCACCAACCTGCTCACGGTCTATTCCTACCTGCTGGCGTTTCAGGCGGTGGATTTCGGACATGCGGCCGCGGTCTCCTACATCGCGCTGGGCATGTCGCTGTTCGTGCTCGGCCTGCTCTACGGAGTGCCGTGGCTCATTGCGAAACGGAGGGCGATATGACCGAAGCCGTCATCGTCGGCGCACGTTCCATGCCAAAGCGGCGGCGCCGCCGGTTCACGGCGGCGATCGCCGGTCAGTATCTGGCGCTGGTCGTCACCGTCGCGCTCACCGTCTTTCCGCTGGTGTGGCTGTTCCTGACCTCGATCCGCAGCTCGGCCGACATCTTCTCGGTTCCGGTGCACATCATCCCCGAGACGGCGACGCTGACGCAGTATGTCGCGGTCTTCGCCCAGTACGACACGATGGGCTATGTCTGGAACACCGTCATCGTCTCGGTGGCGACGGTCGTCCTCGTCCATCTGCTGGCCATCCCCTGCGCCTATGCGCTGTCGCGCTTCAGGATGCCGGGCGCCATGCTGATCTTCGGGCTGCTTTTGATCATGCGCATGATCCCGGTCATCGCGCTTGCCATCCCGCTCTTTGCCGTGTTCGCCGCCATGGGCCTGCTCGACACCGTCTGGGCGCTGATCCTCAGCCATACCGCGGCCAAGCTGCCGGTCGCCATCTGGCTGCTTCTGGGCTTCATCCAGGATGTGCCGAAGGAGATCGAGGAGGCCGCCCAGTCGGACGGCGCCGGCACGGTGCGCACGCTGGTCCAGATCGTCGCGCCGCTGATTGCGCCGGGCATCGGCGCCAGCGCCGTCATCACCTTCCTCTTCACCTGGAACGACCTGTTGCTCGCGCTGACGCTGACCTCGAGCAAGGCGGCGCAGACGCTGCCCGTCGGACTCACCAATTTCGTCTCGCAATACGGCATCGACTGGGGCGCCATGTCGGCCGCCGGCGTGCTCATGGTCATCCCGACCTTGGTGTTCGTCTGGTTCGCCCAGGGGCTGCTGGTCAAAGGCCTGACGACCGGTGCGGTTCGCGGTTGAACGGCTGGAACGATGGTTGAACGCAACTGAGTGACGATCGATGCGGCTTGCGCCTCGGCGCGGATTGGAGGAACGGAATGGAAGCTGACCAGATACCGGCGATACGGGACATTTCCCGGCCGCCACGAGAACTGGTCGACGCGCTGGCGGCGATCGGTTCGGCGACGCTGGCCAGCGAGCTCTACCACAAGATGGGCATTCGCGACCCGCAGATCCGCGGGCCGCGTCCCTTGCGTTCCGGCAGCACGGCGGCAGGGCCAGCGCTGACGCTCCAGTGCATGCCGAAGCGCGAGGATCTGTACAACGAGACGGAGTATGAGGAGCCTGAGCGGCAACTGCACCGGCACGTGCTCTATCCCACCCAGCCCGGCGACATGGTGGTGGTCGATGCCCGCGGCGATCTGGGCAGCGGCATTTTCGGCGAGATGATGCTGACCTATTTCGCCGGGCGGGGCGGCGCCGGCGTCGTTGTCGACGGCTGCATTCGCGATTCCGCCCAGGCGGCGGCGCTCGATATCGGCATCTGGGTGAGGGGCGTCGCCCCGAATTTCCACGCCCAGACCAACATCGTCCCCTTCGCCGTCAACGTTCCGATCGCCTGCTCGAACGTGCTGGTCATCCCTGGCGACATCATCGTCGCCGACGACGATGGCGTGGTCGTCGTGCCGGTCGCCCTTGCCCCCAGATTGGTCGAGCTCGCCGGCGCGCATATCGAGTGGGAGGAGTTTTCGCGCTCGCGGCTCGCGCAAGGAGGAGACCTGCGGAAATACTACCCGTTGAGCCCTGAGGGCGAGGCCGAATACCGCGCGTGGCGGCAGGCCCAAGGAAAATGAGCCGCGCCGGTACGGGAGAAGAGTAGGTGTCCGCAATCGAGATAGAACAGCTCGGCAAGAGCTTCGGCGCGGTGGAAGTCCTGCGCGACGTCAATATCGAGATCGCCAGCGGCGAGTTCGTCGTCCTGGTCGGCCCATCGGGCTGCGGCAAGTCAACGCTGCTGCGCATCATCGCGGGGCTCGAAGAGCATACGACTGGTGAGATCCGCATTGGCGGGCGCGTCGTCGACGAGATGCCGGCCAAGTCGCGCGACATAGCCATGGTCTTCCAGAGCTATGCCCTCTATCCGCATATGAGCGTGGCCGACAATATGAGCTTCGCGCTTCGGCTGGCCAAGGTTCCCAGGGAGGAGATCGTCTCCAGGGTGAAGGCGGCTGCCGAAATCCTCGGTCTGCAGGACCTGCTCGGCCGCATGCCGCGTCAGCTGTCCGGCGGCCAGCGCCAGCGTGTCGCGATGGGTCGCGCGATCGTGCGTGCCCCCTCGGCCTTCCTGTTCGACGAGCCGCTCAGCAATCTCGACGCCAAGCTGCGCGTGAAGATGCGTGCCGAGATCAAGAAGCTGCACCAGCGGCTCGGCCGCACCAGCATCTACGTCACGCATGACCAGACCGAGGCGATGACGCTCGCCGACCGAATCGTGGTCCTGAACAAGGGCCGCATCGAACAGATCGGCACCCCTTCCGAACTCTACGAGAAACCGGCCAATCTGTTCGTCGCGGGCTTCATCGGCTCCCCGGAAATGAATCTCATCGAAGGTCGCGTCGACAACGGCGCGTTCGAAGCCCGTTCAGGCCTTCGCCTGCCATTGCCCAAAGGTCTGAAGTCCGACGGCGCACAAGAGGTGATTTACGGGATACGTCCCCAGCACATCATCGTCGGGGGCGATCATGCGAGGGCAAGCGTCCAGGTGGTGGAGCCGACAGGAGAGGCTCAGGAACTGACGTTGAGGACACGCGGGGTCGAGCTCGTGGCGGAAGTTCGGGATCAGCCGCCGTTCAAGTCCGATCAAGAGGTTGGGTTGGAGGTGATGGTTTCGAAGGTTCACCTATTCGACGCACGAAGTGGCATGAGGATAAATCAGGACGGACTCGTCAGAGGGTAGGGGGGGCTGCTCGCCCATGGGATTCTGGTGAACCCCGGTGGAGACTCAGGCGCGCGCCTTCCTGCTACCCAGCCTCTGTTGAGCGCAACGGATGGCGGCCAAACCAACTCAGCCGACCGGGCGGCTGAGCTCATGTTTGAGGTTACAGCCGCAGCGCCTCAGTGCCTCAGTCCTGCTTCTCATAGTCAATGACGATGCGGCCCTGGATGTCACCCTTGTGCATGCGAGAGAAGATGTCGTTGATGTTCTCGAGCCGTTCGGTCTCGATTGTCGCCTTGACCTTGCCGTCCCCGCAAAATCCAGCGCTTCCTGCAGGTCGAGCCGTGTCCCGACGATCGAACCGCGGACGGCCAAGCCGTTGAGCACGGTATCGAAGATCGACAGCGGGAAATCGCCAGGCGGCAGACCATTGAGCGACACCGTTCCTCCGCGGCCGACCATTCCGAGCGCCTGCTCGAAGGCTTTCGGCGACACGGCGGTGACAAGAACCCCCTGTGCGCCGTCGACCTCCTTCTTGACGAAGGCGGCGGGATCGGCCTGGCGGGCGTTGACGGCCAGCGCGGCGCCGAGGCGTTTGGCGAGGTCGAGCTTCGCATCGTCGATGTCGACGGCAATGACGTTCAACCCCATCGCCTTCGCGTATTGAACCGCCAGGTGGCCGAGCCCGCCGATACCCGAGATCACCACCCAGTCGCCAGGCTTGGGTTGTGGGTGGGTCCTATTTCAGGAACTGGCGGAAGCGCCGCAGCGAGAACGCAAACAGGAGCGAGCTGATGACCAGCAGCGCCGCGAGTTGCGGCCACACGACATCGAGGCCCGCGCCGCGGAACAGCACCGCCTGTGCCAGCATGACGAAATGCGTGTTGGGCGCGGTGAACATGATGGCCCGGATGGCCATGGGCATGCTCTCGCGCGGCGTCACGCCGCCAGACAGCACCTGCAGGGGCAGGAGCACCATCATCAGCAGCAGGCCGAATTGCGGCATGGAGCCGGCGACGGTGGCAAGGAATATCCCCAGGCAGGTCATGGCGATGATGTCGAGGGCCGCTCCCACCATGAACAGCGCGATCGATCCGTTGATGGGGACCGACAGCAGCCCCTGGATGACGAAGACGAGCGCAAGGCCGGATGCTGCAAACACCACGATGCTCATCGACCAGATCTTGCTCGTCATGATCTCGAAAGGGGTTACCGGCATCACCAGGAGATGCTCGATGGTACCATGCTCGCGCTCGCGTATCAGCGCTGCGCCAGTGAGCACGATCGACAGCATGGTGATGGATGAGATCGCGTCGGTAATGGCGCCGAACCAGCCCTTGTTGAGCTCGGGGTTGAAGCGCGCCCGCAGCTCGAGGTCGACGGGCAGGGAGGCCTTGGAACGGTAGCGGTCGCGGAATTCGTTCACTTCTCCGGAAACGATCGACTGGATGTAGCCTCCGCCGGTAAAGGCCTGCGACATCCGGGTGGCGTCGATGTTGAGCTGGATCGCCGGCGAGCGGCCGGCCAGCAGATCGCGCTGGAAGTTCGGCGGAATATCCAGCGCGAAAGTATCCATGCCTGAATCCATCCGACGGTCCATCTCCGGCTGGGAGATCAGCAAAGGCGCGGTGAAGTAGGGCGGATAAAATGCCGTGACGATGCGCGACGAGACCGGCGACTGATCCTCATCGACGATGGCGATCGGAGCCTGATTGAGCGTCTCGGGCATTGCCTTCGAGGCGGTGTAGATGGCGGCGGTGAAGGCATAGACGATCAGCACGAGCATCATCGGGTCCCGCATGAGACCGCGCAGTTCCTTTATGCCGAGATTGTATATGTTGGCGATGCGCATCAGCGGGCCTGTTTTTTCAAGAACGCCGCTCCAAGGCCGAGCAGCACCGGAATGGCGACGAGCATCGGCACGAACGCGCCGGACAGGTCGGCAAAGCCGAGCGCCTTGGAAAAAACTCCGCGCGAGATCGTCACGAAATAGGTGGTCGGATAGATCCGGCCGACGAATGCGCCGACGCCCTGGAGCGACGACACCGGGTCGATCATGCCCGAATATTGGGTGGCGGGGATCATGGTGATCAGCGCGGTTCCGAAGATCGCCGCGATCTGGCTGCTCATGAAGGTCGACAGGAAAAGCCCCATTGCCGTCGTGGCCGTGACATAGACAAGGGCGGCGGCGGCGAAAGCCGGAAGGCTGCCGGTCAGCGGCACGCCGAAGAGGAAGACGGCGAAGCCCGTCAAAAGCACGAAGTTGAGCATCGCGAGGACGACATACGGAATCTGCTTGCCGATCAGGAACTCCAGCCGGGTGACGGGCGTGACGTAGAAATTGATGATGGAGCCGAGTTCCTTCTCCCGCACCACGCTGAGCACGGCCAGCATTGCCGGGATCAGCAGCAGAAGCATCGGGATAACCGCCGGAACGATGGCGTCGAGACTGCGGACGTCGGGATTGTAGCGATAGCGGATGTCGAGCTGGAAGGCGCTGGCGGTGGCGGCGTGGCCATAGAGTTCACGCGCCTTCTGCGTCAGCCAGCCGGCATGCATTCCCGAAACATAGCCTTGCACGGTTTCGGCCCGTGTCGGCATGGCGCCGTCGATCCAGGCGCCGATCGTGACGTCGCGGCCGCGCGCGAGGTCGCGCCCGAAGCCGGGTGGGATTTCGATCGCGAGGCTGAGTTCCCCGTCCTCCATGCGCCGGTCGAGATCGGCATAGTCGGTGATCGGCGCCTTCTCGGTGAAATAGCGCGAGCCGGCGATCTGCAGCACATAGTCCCGGCTCATCGTCGTGTCGTCGTGATCGAGGACGGCGAAGGAGAGGTTCTCGACGTCCATGTTGATGCCGTAGCCGACGACGAACATCAGGATGAGGCTGCCGACGGTCGCCAGCGTGGCCCGGATCGGATCGCGCACGAGTTCAAGCGCCTCCCGCCGCGTGTAGGCGAACATGCGGCGCAAATCGAAGGAACGGCCTGTGCCGCTCCTCTCGCGGCGACTGGCCTGCGCTTCCGGGACCGGCACTGTCCCGGCCGTCGCGCTCGGCGTTTCGGTCTGCGCGCCTGTCGCCTGCTCGAGATATCCGACGAAGGCTTCCTCCAGCGTTGCCGCCGACCGGCTTTTGACGATCGCGGCAGGCGTGTCGCTGACGAGGACCCTGCCGGCATGCATGAGCGAGATGCGATCGCAGCGTTCCGCCTCGTTCATGAAATGCGTGGACACGAAGATCGTCACGTTCCGCTTGCGCGAGAGGTCGGCAAGAATCCGCCAGAAGCCGTCGCGGGCAACCGGGTCGACGCCGGAGGTCGGCTCGTCGAGGATCAGTATCTCCGGAGAATGGATCATCGCCACAGCCAGCGACAGCCGCTGGCGGATGCCGAGCGGGAGCGCTTCGGGCAGCGTGTCGACATTGTCGGCGAGGCCGAATTGCTGCGCGACCTCCTCGACCCGGGGCGGGATCGCCGCATCGGTCATGCCGAAGAGGCGGGCATGGAGCTCGAGATTCTGCCGGACCGTCAGCTCGGAGTAGAGCGAGAATCCTTGCGACATGTAGCCGACGCGCCGCCGCACCTCGATTTCGCGGGGGTCGATCTCGCGCCCGAACAGCCGTGCCTTGCCCTCGGACGGCTCGAGCAGCCCGGTCAGCATCTTCATCGTGGTCGTCTTGCCGCAGCCGTTCGATCCGAGGAAGCCGAAGATCTCGCCGCGGCCGATGCGGAAGCTCACGTCGTCGACGGCGGTGAAATCGCCGAAGCGCATGGTGAGGTGTTCGGCCTCGATGGCGGGTTCGCCGTCGGCGCCGGCTGGCCGCGGAGGGATCACCACGGCCTCGTGGCTGTCCCGCTTCTCCGGCGGGAGAAGGGCTATGAAGGCGGCGTCCAGGTCGGGCGCGCCGGTTCTTTCGAGCAGGTCGGCCGGGGTTCCGGAGGCGAGCACGCGCCCCGCGTCCATTGCCACCAGCCAGTCGAAGCGCGCGGCCTCTTCCATATAGGCCGTGGCGATGATGACGCTCATGCCCTCGCGACCCTTGCGGATCTCGCCGATCAGCTCCCAGAACTGGCGGCGCGACAACGGGTCGACGCCGGTGGTCGGCTCGTCCAGGATCAGGAGGTCCGGATCGTGGATGAGGGCGCAGCACAGGCCAAGCTTCTGCTTCATGCCGCCCGAAAGCTTGCCGGCCTGCCGCTCGGCGAAAGGCGCGAGCCCCGTTCGCTTCAGAAGCTCGCCGATGCGGCGCTCGCGCTCGCGCCGATCATGCCCGAACAGGCGGCCGAAGAAATCGATGTTGTCGAAGACCGACAGCGTCGGATAGAGGTTCTTGCCCAGGCCTTGCGGCATATAGGCGATCCTGGGGTAGGCGCTCTGCCGGTGGCCGAGATCGGCCATGTCGCCGCCCAGCACCTCGACATGCCCCTGCTGGATCGTCCGTGCTCCGGCAATCAGGGAAAGCAGGCTGGATTTGCCGACGCCGTCCGGCCCGATCAGGCCGACCATGCGGCCGGCCGGGAAATCGAGCGTTATGGGATCGAGGGCCCTGACCTTTCCGTAAGCGTGGCCGACATTCTCCAGCCGCGCAACGCTCGACGGAAGGGCCGCGCCGGCGTCCGGCCGCGCATTCATTGCACGAGCTTTCCCTTGAGGCTCGCCGGCCATTCTGCCTGCGGATCGAGCCGCACATAGGCCACGCCGGGCAGGCCGGTCTTCACCTGCTGGATGTATTTGCGGAGCAGCTCCGGTGCGATGTGCGCCTTGATCCGGAACATGAGTTTCAGGCGCTCCTCCTCCGTTTCGACCGTCTTGGGCGTGAACTGCGCGACGTCCGCGACGAAGGTTACCTTGGCGGGGATGATGTATTGCGGCGCCGCGTCGAGCACGAGGCGCACATCGGAGCCGATCGCGACGCGCCCGGCCTGCGCGGTCGATAGGAAGAAGGTCATGTAGACATCGCCGAGGTCGACGAGGTTCAGCACGCGCCCGCCGCCCGCCAGCACCTCTCCGGGCTCCGCCACGCGGAACTGGATGCGCCCGTCGCGCGGCGACGCCAGCGTGGCGTCGCCGATATCGGCGTCGATGCTTTCGATCGCGGCCTGCGCCGCATCGACCGCGGCCTTGGCATCGACGACCTGCGCCCGCGCGGCGTTGATGGCCGCTTCACTGGCGGCGAGCTGGGCCTGCGCCGCGGCGACGGCGGCTTTCGTGCTTTGCTCGGCTGCGCGGTCGTTATCCAGGACCTGCTGGGAGACGGTGTTGTTGACCGCAAGCTGCTGCGAGCGCGCCAGGGTCCGATCGGCGGCGTCGAGCTCGGCTTCGCGCTGCGCGACGACAGCGCCGGCCGCCGTCTTTTCAGCCTCGCGCTGCATCACCAGGCTGCTTGCGGTCTCGACCCCGATGGTGGCGCGCTGAAACTGCGCCTCGGCCTGACGGCGCTGCGCCTCGAGCTGGGCTATATCCATGCGGGCAAGCACCTGGCCGGCCTTGACGAAATCGCCTTCGCCGACAAGGATTTCCTTGATCCGCCCCGCCGCCTTCGCGGAGACGTCGATCTCGACCGCTTCGATGCGGCCGTTGCCGCTGGCGATGCCTTGCGGCAGTTGCCCGTCCTTGGAGCGCTGCCACGCATAGTAGCCGGCCGCTCCGATGGCGATCAGGGCGCCAAGGATCAGCCACCGCGGGGAGACCTTCATAGCCGGCCTCCTGTGTTGCGCGATACGTCAGGTCCGGCTGGCGTCAGGGACGACCCTTCGGCATGAACCGATGCCAGAGACAGCGGCCCCGAAGCGGAGAAGGCAATCTCCCGCCGCCAGGCGCCGATCTGTTCGGCGCTTAAGGTAATGCCGTCCATGTCAGGGGAACTCCGTTCAGGTTGCCAAGCGCGACCAAAACAGAGACCGGCTGCAGCGACCTTGATCGATATCAATTCTGGGAGGAGGGTCCGCTGTGAGCGCCGGGCCTGGAGCAATTTAGGAAAATGACACGGTTTTCCGTCAGGAATTGCGGCAAAACCAGAGCCCGCGCCCTTCGGATAAGCCAATGCAATATGGCGACGACGATGCCGTCTTGAAGGCAGTCGAGCGGAGCTGTTCGGCGTCCGTAACGTCAGACAAATCGCGGGAAAGCGTCCGCATCGGGCGCGTTCGCCCAGCTCTGCAATGTCTGTCCGCCGTCGAGCAGCCAGTCGACGCCGGTGACGTGGCGAGCATCGTCCGAAGCAAGGAAGGCCACGGCGGCGGCGACATCCTCGGGCTGGCCGATACGGCGCAGCGGAATGCGCTCGGCGAAACGGCGAATGCCGGCTTCATAGGCTGCCTGGTCCTGCGCCGGCACGCCGAGCCGGGTCTCGATGACCCCGGGGCAAATCGCGTTGACGCGAATGCCATAGGCGGCGGCGTCGAGGGCCGCGATCCTGGTCAGGCCGACCACGCCGTGCTTGGTCGAGGCATAGCCGGCGCCGCCGGACAGCACGTCCCAGCCGGCCATCGACGAGCCCATATTGACCACTGATCCCTTGATCTTGCCCGCGATCATGCTCGCCAGCGTCGCGCGCAGCACGTAGAACATGCCGTTGAGGTTGATGCCGACGATGCGTTGCCAGTCCTCGGTGCTCAGCTCGTGGACCGGCGCGACCTTTCCGGAAATGCCGGCATTGTTGAACAGCACATCGATCCGGCCGAAGCGCGTAACCACCGCGGTGACCATAGCGTCCACCGCCACGGGTTCGGCGACGTCCACCGCGAAGGCTTCGGCGCGGTCGCCAAAGGCCGCGGCCAGGGCCTGAGCACGAGGCCCGTCGAGATCGGCGACGGCGACTGCAGCGCCTTCCTCGACGAAGCGGCGCACCGCCGCGGAGCCGATGGCGCCGGCGGCGCCCGTCACCAGAACGATCTTGTCCTTGAAGCGCATCTCTTGTCTCCGAAAGCCAGATGCCGGTCAGCGATAGTCGCGCCATGAGAAGCGCGGCTCGAATCCCAGCGCCGCTTTGGCCGCCGAGGTCTCGATGAAGGCGGCGTGGCCATCCAGCGGGCGCCTGATCGGAACGTCCGGATAGGCTTGCGCCGCGAGCGTTGCGCTGGGCACGTCCATATAGCTGTCGGCCGCGCTCAGAAAGACGCGCAGATGCGCGTCCGCCGGCCTTTCGACCGCCGCGACGAAGGCAGAGGCGGCATCCCGCGCGTCGAGATAGGCCCAAAGGTCGCGGGCGGCATCGGCCTGCTCCCGGCGCGGCCCGACGGCGCCTTGAAAGCTTTCCGGCGTCTGGATCCAGGGCATGCGCAGGCTCACGGCGGAAAACGCGCCGCGCCGCACCATGGCCTCGACCATCTCCTCGCCGAGCCACTTGGTCGTCGCATAGACGTCCTGCGGCGCGGCGGGGTGGCCTTCGTCGACCGGCAGATAGGGCGGCACGACAGGTTGCTCGAAGAAGGGATAGCCCAGGACGCTGAAGGAGGAGGCATAGACGAAGCGGTCTATCCCCATAAGCCGCGCCGCCTCGGTTGCAGCATACATCGCGGACATGTTGATGCGGAAGACATCCGCCGCCGCCCGCCCAGTCGGTCGCGGAATGGCGGCGATGTGCACCAGCGCACGGCACCCTTTTGCAAGCTCGCAGACAGTTGCGAGATCCGTCGCGTCCGCGCTCACATGCCGCCACGCCGACCCGCCTGGCGGCGGAGCCAGGTCCAGGCCGATGACGTCATGCCCCGCCTCGGCAAGCGCCGCGGCGACATGGCGGCCGAGCAGGCCGCTCGATCCGGTAACCAGGATGCCGCTCATGCCGCGGCCTCATTGAGCGCTCTTGCCGGGAGCGCCTTGATGATGCGTTCGGCAAGTTCGAGATCGTCAAGCCCGCCCTGAAGCGGCGTGATCGGCATTGCCTCGCCACGCACACAGGCGATGAAATGCTGCCATTGGCGACGGAACGCGGTCTCCGGCGTGCCGGGCAGGATGCGCTCGCTCGGGCCTTCGCCCGCGGCTTCGCGCAGGCGCACGATGGCGGCGGCGTTGCGCACATACGGGTTCTGAAAGTCGATGCGCACCTCATCAGCCTCGCCGTGGACCGTCATCCATTCGTCCCACCATTCATATTGCGCCCCGAACGCGACTTCCAGCAGCGCCGGCACGCGATCGGCAAAGCCCAGCACAGCCATCAGGTGGGTCGGGCCGACCGCCTGCGCAAAGGATACGGTCTCGGCCACGCCGAATGCGCCGCGCAGCACGGCGAGGTCATGGCTGCCCAGCATCAGCAGCGTCATATAGAGATCGGCATAGGCCGTGTGTCCGGAGCCCAGCATCGCCGATACGCGGCTGGCCACCTCCTGCTGACCGGCCTTGATCAGGGCGGCGTCGACATCCTGGCCGCGCAGCTGGGTGTAGAGCTGCTGGTAGCGGTCGAAGCGGCCGGCGAAATCATGCACCTGGATCATCTTTGGACGGCCGATCGCCGCGATCTTCTCCAAGGCGAGCCTGTAGCCGGGATCATAGACCTTCATATAGCCGACCAGGGCTGTCAGTCCGCTGGCAGTGGCCGCGGCCACCAGCGGGCGCGCCTCCTGCGCCGTGAAGGCCAGTGGCTTCTCCACGATGAACTGCTTGCCTGCCTCGATGGCTGCCCGCACCACCGGTCCGTGGTCGAAGGTGCATATCACCACCGCGTCGACTGCCGGATCGCGAAACAGGTCGTGATAGTCGCGGTAGCGCGCCGCGACGCCGTAGTGATCGCCGAGGCCGTCGAGCACGCTCCGCGACAGGTCGCAGAGGGCGGCGATCTTGAGCTGCGGCAATTCGTGGATGATCGGCAGATGCATGAGCTGCGCGATCTCGCCGCAACCGATGACGCCGATGCCCAGCGGGCGCTTTTGGGATGCGCTCATCGCAATCTCCGTTCAGGACTTTACCGCGCCGGCGGTCAGGCCGGCTATGAAATGCCGCTGCATCAAGAGGAACACCGCGATGACCGGCAGCGTCGTCAGTGTGAGCGCGGCGAAATACAGGTTCCACATCGAGCCGTATTGCTGGAAGAAGGCGACGAGGCCCAGCGGGATCGTCTGCACCGACGGCTCGCGCAGCAACAGGAAGGCAAGGAAGAAGTCGTTCCAGATCTCGATGAAGGCGAAGATGGTGACCAGCGCGATGCCCGGGCGGATGAGCGGCAGCATCACATGCCACAGCGTCTGCAGCCGGCTCGCGCCGTCCATGCGGGCGGCATCCTCCAGTTCCATCGGCAGCGTCAGAAAGAAGCTGCGCATGATGAAGATGGAAAGCGGCAATGTCGACGCGGCATGGATGATGGCGATACCGACACGGCTGTTGACGAGCCCAAGGTCGCGCGCGGTCATGAAGAGCGGGATCGCCATCACCTGCGGCGGCACCAGCATTGCGGCGACGATGAACGCCATGACGACGTTGCGGCCGCGGAACCTGATCCGCGACAGCGCGTAGGCCGCGGGCGTGGCCGCGAGCACAAGAAGCAGCAGCGCGCCGGCGGTGATGCTCGCCGAGTTGAAGATGCGGGCCCCCATGCCGGAAATCGTCCAGGCTTCCGCATAGTTCGACCACAGAAGCTGCGTAGGTGGTCCCCAGACATTGGTGATCACCTCTTCCTTCGACTTGAAGGAGCCGAACAGAACCCAGATCAGCGGATAGAGCGTTTCGATCAGGACAAGCGAGAGCAGGCCGTAGACGAGGACCAGTTCGCCAATGTTTTGGCCGAAGATGGCGCGGCGCCGCCACCGCATCGAAACGGAGGTGGCTTTGCCGATCGTGACAGCAGGGGCGGGCGCCGCCATCGTCACAGCTCCACCCTGGAGCGGCGCATGAGCGCCAGCAATGCCACGCAACAGAGGCCGACGATCAGGAACAGCGTGAAGCCCATGGCGCTCGCATAGCCCATATTGCCGTCCTGGAAGGCGGTCTTGACCATCAAGGTCATCACCACTTCGGTGGCATGGTTGGGACCGCCCTGGGTCAACACCTGAACGATATCGAAGTTGCGCACGAACGCACCCGACAGGCCGAGGATGACGTTGATCAGCACGACCGGCATCATCAGCGGCAAAGTGACATGCCGGAAGCGGTGAAACGCATTGGCGCCGTCGATGCGCGCCGCTTCGTAGAGCTCGGCCGGAATGGTTTGCAGACCTGCGAGATAGATCACCGCGTGGAAGCCCAGCCACTTCCAGATGTCGACCGCAACGATGGCGTAGAGGGCGATCTCGGCATCGCCCAGCCAGGAGCGCTTCAGGCCGGCGAGCCCGGCAAGGTCCAAGGCCGCGTTGAGCAGGCCGAACACCGGATTATAGATCCATGACCATAGCAGGCCGGTCGCGGCAAAGGACAGCGTGACGGGGATGAAGACCGCGGCGCGGATCGGCCCGCGAAGAAACAGCGCGCGGTCGAGCAGCAGCGCGAGCCCCATGCCAAAGCCGTTCTTGAAGACCAGGATGAGGGCGACGAAGATCAGGTTGTTGATGAGCGCGCCCTGGAACAGTCCGTCGCCGAAGAGCCGGGCGTAGTTGGCGAAGCCGACGAAGACCGGCGCGGAAAAACCGTCCCAGCGTGTCGCGCTGATCCACAGGCCGCGCAGGAACGGCCAGACGAAGAAGAGGCCGAGCAGCAATGCAGCGGGAGCGAGCATGAGGGCGGCGGCGAAAGCATCGCCGCCCATCGCTTCTTTACGCCGCGCGCTGGCCGCCATGTCGCGGTTAGCCCGGTCCAGGGGCCAGCGCCAGACCCAGCGTGCCGGTGAGATATTCGATGCTTTCGAGCGCGCTCTGCTCGGCCGTCTTCTGGGATGCGTCCAGCTCGACGATGGCAAGTCCGTCATAGTCCGCGTCGAGCAAAACGTCGACCAGACCCGGCAGATCCACCACGCCGGCGCCGAGCTCGCAGAAGGCAGCGTAGCGCTCCGACCCCTTCAGATTGTCGTCGACATGAGAGTCCTTGAAGTGCATGTAGCGGACCGCCGAGACATAGGTTCTCAGCGCATCGACCGGATCGGAATGCGTCTGCACCAGATGGGCGGGATCGATGCAGAGCCCCGTGTGGCGGATGTCGAGCTCGTCCATCATGCGATCGAGCTGCTCGCGGCGCTCGATGAAGGTGTCGAGATGCGGGTGGTAGACGGTGGCGATGCCGAGATCGGCGGTGCGGCGGCCGATGTCTTCGAGCGCCCGGCAGAATGCCTTGTAATCCTCAGCGCCATGCGCGTTGCCGGACGCTTCCGAAGGCCCGCCGCCAAGCACCAGAACCGGCGCGCCGAAACCTTTCAGCAGCCGCGCCAGCGCCACCAGGCAGTCGCGCTCATAGGCCCAAAGGTTGGGATTGATGAAGGTCGCATTGACATAGAGCGAGGAGAGCTTGATGCCGAGATCGCTCTGGGCCTCCGACAGCAGCGCATAGCGGCGCAGGATGTCGGTGTCGGTGGTGACGCCGGGCGGCGGCAGGTCGCCGAGCTGCATGTATTTGCGCGCGAACTGGTCGGACAGGCTGGTGAAGGCGAGGATCTCGAACCAGCCAAAACCCTGGCCGGCGAGGAATTCGAGCGCGGGGCGCAGCGGCTGGCCGGTCAAGTCCCAGCTGTTGAGATGATAGCCGATGGAGAACCGCTGTCGGGCCGCGCGCGTCATGGAAGTGTCTTTCTGCCTGGAATGATGCCGCGGGCCGGCCCGAGTGCCCGGCCCGCGGCGGGGGGAGGATGGTTGCTGTGATTTGAAGAGTCCCGGCTCAGTCCTTGGGAGGCCAGTTGCCCTCGTCGACCAGCGTCTTGAACGCCGCCTGCACGCTGGCCGCGGCATCCTCGGGCGTGGTGGTGCCGCCGACGACGCCGGCGATGCCCGAGGCGACCGCCGTCGTCACCTCGCTCGGCCACATCCAGTCTAGGAACTTCACCGTGTTCGGGAAGGTCGTCTCGCGAAGTGACGCCGCATAAGGCTCGTTCACGCCATCGACGCCCTTGATGGAGGTTGCGATCGGCTGGTCCGCCGCCAAGTAGATCTTTGCCACCTCCGGCTTGGTCAGATAGGCGATGAAGTCGAGCGCGGGCTTGACCTTGTCGTCCGGGATCGAGGCCGAAAGGCACATGCCGTTATCGGCGCCGCCGCCATGTTTCGGCTCGCCTTTGGTTCCAGGCATCTTGGGGAAGGGGAACACGCCCCAGGTGAAGCTCTTCACGCTGTCCTTTAGCGACGGCACTTCCCATGTGCCGCCATAGTACATCGCGCTCTTGCCGCTGGCGAAGGCGGCGCGCATGCCGTCCATGTCGACCGACAGCGAATCCTTCGACAGGATGCCGTCGTCCACCCACTGCTTGATCAGCCGGAAGGCTTCGACACTGGCGGGATCGTTGAACGGTTCCTTGCCCTCGAGCTGCGCCTGGGTCAGGGCGATCGAGTCGCCGCTCGACTGTGCCAGCGCCTCGAAATACCACATCGGCCACATGACCGCGTTGGCGCCCTGGTGCAGCAGCGGTATGACGCCGGTCTGCTGCAGTTTCGGCACGGCCGCCTTGAGGTCTTCATAGGTCGGCTTCTCGGGAATGCCGAGCTTCTTGAACAGCTCCACATTGTAGAAGATCGTCGAGGTCGACAGCGAGCTGATCGGCACGCCGTAGAGCTTTCCATTGACCGTGAAGGCGCCGAGGCTGGTGGCGTCGACATTGCCCGCGAACGGCTTGACCTCGTCGGTGATGGGCTTGAGAAGGCCGCGCCGGACATAGGCGCCGTTGACCCAATAGGCGGGGCAGGCGATGAGGTCCATCTCCTGGCCGGAAAGCTTGGCCGTCATCATCCGCTGCAGCGAACCCGATTGCGGCCCCTGCGCGTCCCATTCGACGGCGCTGACGTCAGGGTGCTCTTTCAGGAAGCCCGAGACGATCTCGTCGCGGATCTTCGTCTGGACTTCCGGCTTTTCGCGCGGAGCCAGCACATCCAGCGAGGAGCCGCCGAACACTTTCAGCGTGATGCCATCGGCATGCGCCAAGCCGAAAAATCCCGGGCCGGCGAATGCTGCTGCAAGCGAGACGGCGAAAACACCGGTCTTGAGCGAGGCGGGGGTAAACGCAAGGCGCAATCTGGGCATGAAATCAGACATTTCAGGATCCCCTCTGTTGATCCCCGAACCGTCCTGAAGTTCGAGAATTCATTGATTGTCATATGAGTAAGCGGCAAGGTTCTGGCCTTGTCAAGTTGCAAGTTTTGACCTTTTCGGCACTCAACCAGGTGTGATTTTTCACGATTATCCGAGATTTACGCCGCTGAGCCAAAAATGGCCTTGACTTCACATCCATTCAGCGTCTTGTTTGATCATCAATGATAACCGCCAGACGGCGGCGAAAAGGGGAAGCCATGTCGGTGGATGTCTTTTCCGCGCATTTCCAGGATCGCCAGCTCAGGCTCGATCCCGCGCGCACCGCGCTCGTGGTCGTCGACATGATCAACGAGTTCTGCAAGCCCGGCGGCAAGATGGTGCTTCCCGGTTATGAACGGCTCGTCGCGCCACAACTGGCCTTGATCGAGGCCGCGCGGGCGGTCGGCGCGCCGGTCATCTGGGTGCACGATGCGCACCGCCCCGGCATGCGCCGCGAGCGCGAATGGGAAAAACGCACGCCGCACGGACTGGAGAAGACGTGGGCGGTCGAGATCATAGAAGACCTTGGCGCGCGAGCCGATGAGATCCACGTCGTCAAGCGGCGCTATTCGGCCTTTTTCCAGACGGATCTGGACCTCACCCTGAAGGACATGCAGGTGGACCAGCTGGTGATATGCGGGGTGGTGACCAACATCTGCGTGCGCTCCACGGTGCATGACGCGTTCTTCATCGGCTACGATGTGGTCGTTCCGGCTGACGCCTGCGCGGCGACGGGGCCGCGCGAACACGACAGCTCGCTGTATGACATCGCGACGCATTTCGGCGTGGTGTCGGATTCGGCCACCGTCGTCGCGGCGCTGCGCCAGGGCGCGCCGATCGCCAACATGATTGCCGCCTGACACAACGACGTTTAGCTTCTGCAGTGGAGGGCTCGCGGCCTTTGAACGAACAGAAAAACATGGAAACCTCATTGAGTGGCGAAGAGGAGATAATCGAAGAGACCCTGCCCGCCGGTTCGGGCTCAGCGTTGGATTTGCCGGAATTGGGCCGCGAGGAAATTCTCGCCTTCTATGCGCGCACCGGATATTCGCTGGAGCACCATGCCGCCCATATCTTGCGCAGAGCGCATCAGCGGGCGACGGCCTGTTTCCAGGAAGTGATGCCGCATGCCGACCTGACCCCGACGCAGCATGCGGCGTTGGCGACCTTGCTGCGCTACGGAGAGGTCTCGCAGAACCATCTCGGACGGCTGACGCAGATGGACCCCTCGACCATCAGCCTGGTGGTGAAGGCGCTGATGAGGCGGGGGCTGATCGAACGCAAGCGCTCGGAGACCGACCAGCGCATGACGATGATCACGCTGACCAATGCCGGTGTCCATTACACGTTGCCCTTGCTCGACCGCAGCATGGAGGTGGTGCGCCGGCTGCTTGCGCCGCTGACCCCGGGAGAGCAGGCGACGCTGCTTGAACTCCTCAACCGCATCAGCGGGTCTGACGAAACGGCATAACACCCCAGGCGAGGGGCCGGTCCGGCTCTCGCTCCAATCGACACCCCGGCAGAGGTCAGAGTCCGCATGCCTGCATGCCGGACGATCCGTCTGCCTTTGCAAGTCAGGAACGAGGACTTCGGCAGCATGCAGCATTCATCCAATCCCGGCGGCGCCGCGAGACGCCTCGTCATCCGCAACCTCGGTCTGGTCCTGACCGGCGACATCGCCCGGCCGGTGGCGGACGCGGATACGATCGTCATCGAAAACGGCCTGATCGCGGCGGTCGGCCGCGAAAGCGCGATCGGGATCGGCTCCGCTGGCGCAGTCATCGACGCCAAGGGCTCGGCCATCATGCCCGGCATGATCGACAACCATTCGCATCCGGTGATGGGCGACTGGACGCCGCGGCAGAACCAGCTTGGCTGGATCGAATCCACGCTCCATGGCGGCGTCACCACACTGGTCTCGGCAGGCGAGGTGCATGTGCCCGGACGTCCAGGCGACGTCGTCGGCGTCAAGGCGCTGGCGATCACGGCGCAGCGCGCCTTTTCGCGTTTTTCGCCGCTCGGCATGAAGGTGCTTGCCGGCGCGCTGATTCTGGAGAAGGGACTGGAGGAAGGTGATTTCGAGGAGCTTGCCGCTGGCGGCGTCACGCTGGTCGGCGAGTTCGGGCTCGGTGCCGTCAAGGACGGTCCCACCGGCCGCAAGATGATCGAGTGGGCGCGCCGCAACGGCATGACCTCGATGACGCATACCGGCGGCCATTCCATTCCGGGCTCCGCGCGCATCGGGTCGGAGACCGTCCTCGAAGTCGATGCGGATGTCGCCGCGCATCTCAATGGCGGCCCCACCTCGCTGCCCGAGGCCGAATTGCGGCTGATCTGCGAGAAGAGCCCGCGCTACCTCGAGATCGTCCACAACGGCAACATGCGCGCCGCCCTTTTCGTGCTGAACGTGATCCGCGAGATCGGCGCGCTCGACCGGCTGGTGCTCGGCACCGACGGGCCGGCCGGGTCCGGCGTGCAGCCGCTCGGCATGCTGCGGCTGGTCACCATGCTTGCCTCGCTGGGTGACGTCGCGCCGGAAGTGGCGATCTGTTTCGCCACCGGAAATGTTGCGAGCATGCGCGGGCTGAGGGATCGCGGCCGCATAGCCGAAGGCCTTGCCGCTGATCTCGTCTTCATTGACCAGGCCATGGGCGGCGCTGGCGAAGGCGTGCTCGACGCCATGACGCTCGGCAACATGCCCGGCATCGGCATGATCCTGGTCGATGGCGTCCAGCGGATCGGGCGCAGCCGCAACACGCCGCCTTCGATCATCGTGCCTGAATTCCAGGCTGCCTGACCGGCCTCGACGCCGGCACGTCGGAAATGAAAAAGCCGCTCTCATTCCGAGCGGCTTTCTGAACCCTTCATCAGGCCTTCGGCCAGCCGGTCGTCAGACCATGCCGTCGACCCCGACCACCCGCTCCTTGGTCAGTCCGCCGACGCGCGGCAGCGGCCGGCCGGAATCGGTGACAGCAACGGCAACCGCGATCTCGCCAGCCCGGGGCGCGTCGGCGACGCGAACTTCCATGCCGTCGAAATGGCTGCGCACGCGGGCCGCGTCCTTATGGCCGAGCGGAATGTCGAAGGCCGCGCCCGGCGCGCCGCGTTTCTTGGAAGATGGAATGAGCGCGGCGCCGCCGCCCAGCACATCGCGGAACGGGGCGCCGAGCTCGGGATGCAGCAGGGCGGCCGCGTGCTCCAGTTCGCCGTCCTCGCCGACCAAGGCGGCCTTGCCGAAGCTCTCGACCTTGTCGCCCGGAATGCCGAGGGCCGCCACCGCGCGCTCCGGCAGGATGCGGCCGAGCGCCTTGCCGGTTGCCATCAGCGGCGACAGGTCCTCCTGATAGGCGCCGGCGAAAGGATTGGCGATGATCGCCACCGCGGCGGCGCGGCGGGTCGGGGTTTCCAGAACACGGCCGCCTTCGATCAGTGTTTCCTCGACGATGGTGACGATGCGGCGCACGCTGATATTCTCGCTCATCGCAAGCCGTCCTCGCCCTTGATCTCGCTGGCCTTGAGGCCGCCGACGCGGGCGTGCACGCGTGGGCCCGTCGTCATGGCGAGCGCGACGACCATCTCGTTTGCCCGAGGGGCATCGTTGATGCCCACCTCGATGGCATCGAAATGGCTGCGCACATAGGATGCGTTGATATGGGTGATCGGCACGTCCAGCCGGGTCCCCGGTCCGCCCACCTTCTTGGTGGACGGAACGATTGCCTTGGCGCCGCCGAGTATCTCGCGCATCGAATAGCCGCCGGGATTGTGCCAAAGCGCGGCGTGCTCGAGCTCGCCGGCAGCGCCGACGATCGCGCCCTTGCCGTAGCCTTCGATCGCCGCCGGGTCGCCGCCGAGCGCGTCGAGCAGGCGCTGGGCCATCTCCAGGCCGAGCGGCTTGAGCCTGTCCATGAACGGCATCAGGTCCTCGACATATCCGCCGGCGAACGGATTTTCGATGACGGCGAGGATGGCTCCGCGCCTTGCCGGGGTCTCGGCCACCGGGCCGCCTTCATGAAAAATCTCATCGACGGAAACGACGAATTTCCGCACCGCGACCTCTGCCATGTTATGCTCCAGAATTCATTTGAGTAGCAACAGTCTTTCGACACGGTGCCAAAGTCAACCCTGGTCTCGTTCCGGCGCGGAGCCGGTGCAGAAATCCCTGCCATCGCGTCAGGACCTCAGCGAGAACCAAGGTTTTTGCCGAGTTTCAGCGGTTTCATGACTTGCAGGGTCAATTCGAAGATTGCGGTGGGGGATTGACAACGCTTCCGCATTTTTCGATGGTCGTTTGACCATCAACAAGATCGGCGGTGAGAAGACCGAGTTGATGACACTGCCGACAGGCTACCAGAGGGTTGAACCAAATGAAGACATTCGCTCGCCTTTTGGCGGCCGGTATCGTGCTGGCCGCTTCCTCGCTCCCGTCGCTCGCGGCCGACAAGGTCCATGTCGCCGCGATCTCGGGTTATTTCGCGCAAGGGTTCGGCGTCTCGATCGTCAACGGCCTCAACAAGGCCAAGGACGATTTCGGCATCGATCTCAAGCTGGTCGATACCGGCAACCGCTCGCTCGACTACGAGGAGCAGTTCGCCAACCTCGCCAAGAGCGGGGAATACGACCTGATCTTCGTGATGGGCTGGGAGCTGGTCGACGCGCTGCAGAAGGTCAGCGCGCAATACCCGAACCAGCGCTTCATCTTCATCGACGGCGTGCTCGACAGCAAGTCGATGATCTATGCGAACTTCGCCGAGGAGCAGGGCTCCTTCATCGCCGGCGCGCTAGCCGGCATGGTCGAGGATCTGGGACCCTCCTTCGACAAGATCGGCTCCGGCAAAGCCATCGGTTTCGTCGGCGGCCGCGACATCCCGGTCATCCGCAACTTCCTCGGCGGCTATGAGCAGGGCGTGAAATACGCCGCTCCCGACGTCAAGGTGAATGCGGTCTTCGCCGGCACCTTCGACGATCCGGCCAAGGGCAGCGAGCTGGCCCAGACGCTTTACGGCCAGGGCGCCGACATCGTCTACAATGTCGCCGGTCCGACCGGCGAGGGCGTCATGCAGGCCAGCGCCGCTGCCGACAAATACTCGCTTGGCGTCGACATCGACATGTGCTCCTCGGCGCCGGGCAACGTGCTTGCCAGCATGCTCAAGCGCGGCGACGTGGCCGTCTATTCGATCATCAAGGACGAGGTCCAGGGCAAGAAGGTGCAGCCCGGCACCCGCACCTTCGATCTTGCCTCGGGCGGTGTCGAGGTTAAGCTTTGCGACGACGTCGCGGCGAAACTGCCGCAGGCGATCAAGGACAAGCTCGAAACCTTGCGCCAGGACGTGATCGCCGGCAAGATCACGATCGCCAAGGCGAAATAGGCCTGCCGAAACCGGCGGCCGGCGCCCCAGTGCGGCGCCGGCCTTTCATCTGCCAGCTTCTTGTTTCGGCTCGTCTTCATTCATGGACATAGCGGTCAAGCTTCAAGGCATCACAAAGCGCTTCGACGCGTTCACCGCCAACGACCGCATCGACCTGTCCGTGCGGCGCGGCGAAATCCATGCCATCATCGGCGAGAACGGCGCCGGCAAGACGACGCTCATGAACGTCCTTTTCGGGCTGCTGCAGCCCGATGAGGGCACCATCTCGGTCAACGGCAAGCCTCTCGTCGTCACCAGCCCGGCCGTCGCCATTGCCGAGGGGCTCGGCATGGTGCACCAGCACTTCAAGCTCGTGCCCTCGCTCACCGTTGCCGACAACATCTTTCTCGGCATGGAGATCCGCAAGCGTGGCCTGATCGACCGCAAGGCCCAGATCGAGCAGGCGCGGACGCTGTCGCGGAAATTCGGCCTCAACGTCGATCCCGCCGAGCGCGTCGCCGGTCTTTCTGTCGGGATCGAGCAGCGCATCGAGATCCTCAAGGTGCTCGCGCGCAACGCCCGCATCATCATCCTCGACGAGCCGACAGCGGTGCTGACGCCGCAGGAGAGCCGGGATCTGTTCGCCACGCTGCGCAGCTTCGTGGAGGACGGCATGACCGTCATCTTCATCTCGCATCACCTCGAGGAGGTGATGGCAGTTTCCGATACCATCACCGTGCTGCGCGATGGCCGCGTGGTGGCGACACGCGGCAAATCAGAGCTTTCCAAGCGCGAGCTCGTGCGGATGATGGTGGGGCGCGACGTCAGCTTCGACCGGCGGCCGCGCTCGCCGGGTTCCGGACGCGCGGTGCTGTCCGTCAGCGATCTTTGGGCACGCGACGATCGCCGGCTGCCGGCTTTGAAGGCGGTCAATCTGAGCGTGAGCGCGGGCGAGATCGTCGGTATCGCCGGCGTCGCGGGAAATGGACAGACAGAGCTTGCCGAGGTCCTGTCCGGATTGCGGCCGGCCAGCCATGGTTCGGCGCTGCTGCACGGCAAGGAACTGCTCGAGCATTCGCCGGCTGAGATCCGCGCCCGCGGTCTGGCCCACGTCCCTGGCGACCGCCTGGCGCGCGGCGTCGACGGCAACGCTACGCTGTCGGCCAACATGTTGATGGGGCGCCAGCGCAAGCAGCCCTACAGCCGTCGCGGGCTGATCGACTGGCGCGCCGTCGATCGCGAAACGAAAGCGCTGATGCAGCGCTTCGACATCCGCGCGCGCGGCCCGCGCGACCTCGCAAGCAGCCTGTCGGGCGGCAACATCCAGAAAGTGGTGCTGGCGCGTGAATTTACCGCCGGCGGCGATTTCCTGCTGATTGACCAGCCGACGCGCGGCGTCGATATCGGCGCCCAGGAGGCCATCCACAGCGAAATCATGCGCCAGCGCGCGGACGACAAGGCCATCCTGCTGATCTCGACGCAACTGGACGAACTGGCAGCCCTTGCCGATCGCATCCTGGTGATGTTCGAGGGGCGCATCATGGGCGAGATCGACGGAGCGGCGATGGACGAGGAGAGCATTGGACTGATGATGGCGGGAATAGATCCGGTCGCCGCGGCGGAGGTTTAATGATCGCCTCGCTCCTGCCGAGAAACCTCAGGCGCACGCTTGCCGGTCAATTGCTGGCGCTGGCGATCGCGCTTGCGCTGGGCGCCGTCGTCATCCTGATGATCGACGAGAATCCGCTGCGTGTGTTCGCCACGCTGATGCGCGGCGCCTTCGGCGATTCAGAGAAGATCGCCGGCACGCTCTTGCAGACCACCCCGATCCTGATCTGCGGCGTCGCCGCCTGCATCGGCCTGCGCGGCGGCATGTTCAATGTCGGTATCGAGGGCCAGCTCTTTCTCGGCGGCTTCGCCGCGGCATGGGTGGGCTTTTCCTTTGCGCTGCCGCCGGTCCTGCATGTGCTTGTTGCGGTGGCGGCGGCGGTCGCGGCGGGTGCTGCCTGGGTCTCGGTGCCGGCCTATTTCCGCGTCCGGTTCGGCGCCAACGAAGTGGTGTCGACCATCCTGGCCAATTATGTCGCGGTGCTGCTGACGTCCTATTTCACCATCTTCCTGTTCAAGCGGCCGGGCGGCTGGTCGGAAACGCCGCCGATCCTGCCCAGCGCCTATCTGCCGGAGCTGTTTTCATTTTCCCGGCTCAACATCGGCCTGTTGATTGGACTTGCGCTGGCCGTGGCGACCGCGCTGTTCTTCCGCTTCACCACAACCGGCTACGCCGTCACCATGGTGGGGTCGGCGCCCAAATTCGCCGAGTATGGCGGCATCAATGTGCGCCGCGCCGGCTTCGGCGTCCTGCTTGCCTCCGGCGCCGTCGGTGGGCTGGCGGGCGGCGTCGAGACGCTGGGCGTGCATCACCGTTTCATGGAAGGGTTCGCGCCTGGCTTCGGCTTCGACGGGCTGATCGCGGCTCTCCTCGCCAACGGTTCGCCGATCGGCACGATCTTCACGGCGCTGTTCTTCGGAGCCCTGCGGGCAGGTTCGCTGCTGCTCGAGGTCGATACCACGGCGTCGCGCGAGATCATCACCGTCATCCAGGCCCTGATCATCCTGGCGGTCTCGGCCGATCTCCTGCTGCGCCGCAAGGGTGACCGCACCGGGGGGCGCCGATGGAAATTCTAGCCACGTTCTTCAATGTCGGGCTCGTCGTCGCCACGATCCGAACCACCACGCCCATCCTCCTGGTGGCGCTCGGCGGCTCCTTCACCACCAAGGCCGGCATCTTCAACATCGGCCTGGAAGGGCAGATGCTGATCGCCGCCTTCTTCGCCGTCATCGGCTCGATCTGGACCGGCTCCTCTTTCGGCGGAATGCTGATCGGCGTGGCTGCGGCGCTCGCCTTCGCGCTGGTCTACGCCGTTCTGGTCGTCAGCTTCCGCGCCAATGAGGTGGTCGTCGGCCTGGCGCTCAACATCCTTGCCGGCGGTATGACGATCTCGCTGATGAAGGCGATCTTCGGCACGCGCGGATCGGTCGTGGGACGCGGCATTGTCGGGCTGCCGAAGGTGCAGCTTCCGGGCGCGCGCGACATCCTCGGGCCGTCCTACGCGCAGCTCATTTCCGGCTACACGCCGCTGGTCTATGTCGCCTTCCTCTCGGTTCCGCTACTGGTTCTGTTCTACGCCCGCACGCGGCTCGGTCTTTATCTGCGCGTCGTCGGGGAGAAGCCGGAAGCCGCCGAGACGTTGGGCATCTCGATCGCCAGGGTCCGCTACATCGCCTCGCTGCTGTGCGGCCTGTTCGCGGGCCTCGCCGGCGCGCATATGTCGCTCGGCTACATCACCATGTTCACCGAGAACATGTCGTCGGGACGCGGCTTCATGGCGGTGGCGATCCTGATCTTTTCCGCCGGCGACCCGCTCAAGGTGCTGCTCGGCTGTCTGTTGTTCGGATTTGCCGACGCCTTTTCGCTGCGGCTGCAGATCCTCAATTTTCCCTCCTACCTTATCCTCGCCGTGCCCTATGCCGTGGCGCTGCTGGCGCTGTTCGCCCTATCCTGGCGCACGCGTCCCAAGCTGATCCGCGAGACGCTGGAGACGATGCGCAACGCTCTGGCGGGGAAGCCGCAAGACAGCGGCGGCAAGCTGCCCTCGGACAACCGTCCGTGATTCCCTTCAACCTTCCGAGGCTCTTCATGCAACGCATCATCCTGGACGTGGATTCGGCTGGCGACGACATTCTCGCCGTGCTGTTCGCCGCCGCTCATCCGGACCTCAGGCTGGAAGGGGTGACGACGACGACGGGCGCCGCCGGGCCGATCAAGCAGGTCACCGATGTCGTGCTGAACACCTTGTCGCTGGCTGGCAAGGATGATGTGCCTGTGCATGCCGGCGCCTGGCGGCCGATCGTCGGCAATTCCAAGGAAGACATGCTGGCGCCGGTCCATTTCGAAAAAAGGCTGACAGCGCGCTTCGGCGAGCGGCTGAAGGCTTTCAACCCGCCGGCGCCGGAGCCGAAACGCAAGGCGACGCCTGGCCATGCGGTGGATTTCATCATCGATACGGTGAAGTCCGCGCCCGGCGAGGTCACGCTGATCACGACCGGGCCGACCACGAACGCGGCGCTGGCATTCCTGCAGGAACCGAAACTGCCGTCGCTGCTGAAGAACATGCTGGTGCTGGGCGGCAATTTCTCGACGCCCGGCAACATGACGCCGCTGTCGGAATACAACATCTGGGCCGATCCCGAGGCCGCGCGCATCGTGCTCAATGCCGAGGTCGACAAGATCCTGGTGCCGCTCGACGTCTGCGAGGACAACCGCGTCGCCGACTCGATGCTGACCCGCGACGACCTGGCCGACATGGAAGCCTCGGCCGCCGGCAGCGCCAATCCGGTGGTCGAGATGATCCGCGAGGTCTTCCCGATCTATATCGACATCTGGCGTGAGTTCTTCGGCTTGGTCGGCTTTCCGATGGACGACGTCATCACCGTGGCGCTCGCCGTCGATCCCGGCCTCGTCGAGGCGACCCCGCCGCTCTTTGCCGACATTGTGCTGGAGAAGGGCGTGGCGCGCGGTCAGGTCGTTGCCTATCGCGGCCACCAGATACTGCCCGGCGGCGGCCCCAAGACGACACGCATCGCCACGGGGCTCGACGGCCGCCGCTTCCTCGACATGTTCAAAACCACCATGGCCCGCTACAGCCAGCCCGCAGCTTGAAGGATCCCAGACCATGCCGACCCCAATCCTTTACGACTGCGACCCCGGGCACGACGATGCCATCGCGCTGGTCATGGCGCACCGTTCGCCCGACATCGAGCTTCTCGGCGTCACCACGACATGCGGCAATGCGGAGCTCGAGAAGACGACGGACAACGCGATCCGCGTGCTTGATTTCCTCGGCGCCGGCGATGTGCCGCTCGCCGCCGGCTGCGCGCGGCCGCTGGCCAGGCCGCTGGTCCTCGGCACCGCGGATGGGCCGAGCGGGCTCGAAGGCTCGCCCTATCTGCCGCAGCCCTCGCGCGGACCGATCAAGCAGCACGCGGTGGATTTTCTCGCCGAAAAGCTCGCCGCGTCGCCCGAACCGCTGGTGGTGGTGGCGACGGGGCCGCTTTGCAATATCGGCCTGCTCGTGCTCAAGCACCCGCGCGTGCTGCCCAAGATCAAGGAGCTGATCTGGATGGGCGGCGTGTTCTATCGCAAGAGCGAGATCATCACGCCGACCGAGTTCAACGCCTTCTGCGACCCCGAGGCCCTGAAGCTGGTGCTGGACGCCAGGGTGCCCATCACCATGATAGGGCTCGACGTGACCATGCAGGTGCTGATTGAGGCGCCGCAATATGAGGAACTGGCCAGGATCGACACGCCGCTCGGCCGCGTAGTCATGGACTGGCTGAAATTCTACGAGAAGCTGCACCGCAACTCGATGGGCGTCGGCGGCGCCATGCACGACCCGCTGGCGCTGGCGCTGGCGATCGATCCGACGCTCGTCCGCACGCGTCCGGCCCATATCGGCGTGGACCTGTCCGGCAGCTACACATTCGGCGCCACGGTGGCCGATTTCTGGCATGAGCGCGGTGAGGAGGACAATGCGCGCATCGCCTATGAAGTCGATGCCGACCGCTTCTTCAAGCTGATGTTCGATTTGCTCCGCTAAAGCATGTCTCCCGAAAGTGGGACCCGGTTTCGGGATAAAGACATGCGTAAATCAAAAAAGTGCTTTAAGCCGTCGGAAGGCTCACCGCTCCAGGCAGATCGCGACACCCTGGCCGCCGCCGATGCAGAGCGAGGCCAGGCCCTTCTTCGCCCCACGCCGGACCATCTCGTGCAGCAGCGTCACCACGATACGGCAGCCGGAGCCGGCCAGCGGATGGCCAAGCGCGATAGCGCCGCCGCTCATATTGATGATGTCCTCGTTCCAGCCCATCTCGCGGTTGACGGCGATGGCCTGCGCGGCGAAGGCTTCGTTGATCTCCATCACGTCGAGATCGGCATGGCGCCAGCCGGCCTTGTCGAGCGCGCGGCGCGAGGCCGCGACTGGACCGAGGCCCATGTCCATCGGCTCGACGCCGGCAGAGGCATAAGAGGCGATGCGGGCGAGGGGCGTAAGGCCGAGTTCCTTCATCCGCGCCTCCGACATCACAAGCACCGCCGCCGCCCCGTCGTTGAGACCGGATGAGTTGCCGGCCGTGATCGTTCCCGCCGTATCGAAGACCGGTCTCAGCCGGCCAAGGCCCTCCATCGTGGTGGAGGGGTTGGGATGCTCGTCACGCTCGATGACGAGATCGCCTTGCCTGGCCTTGATCGATATGGGGACGATCTCGTCGTCGAACCTGCCAGCCTGGATGGCGGCGTCCGCCTTCTCCTGCGAGCGCAGCGCGAACCTGTCCTGTTCCTCGCGGGTGATCTGGTAGCGCTGCGCCAGCGCTTCGGCGGTGACACCCATATGCACCTGATAGAAGGCGTCCCACAGACCGTCGGTGATCATGGAATCCTTGACCGTGCGGTCGCCCATGCGGATGCCGCCACGGACGCCGGAGATGAAATGCGGCGCCGAGGTCATCGAATCCTGCCCGCCGGCGATCACGCAGTCGGCGTCGCCGCAGCGGATGGCCTGGGCGGCGAGATGGATCGATTTCTGGCCGGCACCGCAGACCTTGTTGACGGTCATGGCAGGCACGCCGACCGGCAGGCCGGCCTTGAGAGCAGCCTGTCTGGCCGGGTTCTGCCCGGCCCCGCCGGTCAGGACCTGGCCCATGATCACCTCGCTGACGGCGTCGGGCGCGAGCTGCGCTTCCGCCAGCATCGCCTGGATAAGCTGCGCCCCCAGCTCCGCTGCCGACAGGCTGGTGAACGCACCGTTCAGCTTGCCGATGGGCGTGCGCTTGGCGGCAACGATATAGACGGCGTCCATTCCGGTCCTCCTCAAATGCCGATTGCCGACCTCGATCGCGGCTTGACATTCTGGTTATAACCAATAATCTGAAATGCATCGGCAGGCAAGGCTGCGGCATCGAGCCCGGCCTGCATTGCGGGAGGAAATCCATGTCATCCGTGCTTTGGACGCCGGCGCCGGCCGCGTTCCAATCGTCCAATCTTGCGCGCTTTTCGATGGCCAACGGCTTCGATCCGCGCGACTACGAGACGCTGCATCGCTGGTCGATCGGCGATCCCGGCGCCTTCTGGCGGGCGCTGTGGGATTTCGCCGAGGTCATCGGCGATCCTGGCGCGATCGCCTTCCTGCGCGACGACAATGCGCCGATGACCGGGAGCCGTTTCCTGCCGAAAGCGACACTCAATCTCGCGGAAAACCTGCTGCGCGGCGATGAGGCGAGGGTTGCTCTCATCGAGGCCGACGAGGGCGGCCATTTCCAGACCATCACACTGGGCGAATTGCGCCGGCTCGTCGCCAGGACGGCGCATGGCCTGCGCGCGGCCGGCATCGGCAAGGGCGATCGTGTCGGCGGCATCCTGCCTAATAGGGTCGACGGGCTCGTGGCGCTTTTGGCGACGCTTTCCGTCGGCGCCATCTGGTCGTCCTGCTCGCCGGATTTCGGCGCCGCGGCGATCGTCGACCGCCTCGGCCAGATCGGTGTCAAGGTGCTGTTCGCCGCGCCGCGCTACCGCTATGCGGGCAAGGAGCACGACATCTCCGGCAGGCTGGCCGAAATCGTCGCCGCGATGCCGACGGTGACGACGCTGGTGCTGACCGGCGAACCGGGCGCCAAGCCGGATTGCACGGCGAATTGCATTTCGTTCGAGGATTTCGGCAGCGACGCTCCACTCTCCTTCAACCGCGTGCCCTTCGACCACCCGGCCTATGTGCTCTACACCTCCGGCACGACAGGCGCGCCGAAGGCGATCGTCCATCGCGCCGGCGGCGTGCTGCTCCAGCACCTGAAGGAGCACCTGCTCCATGGCGACGTCCGCCCGGGCGACGTGATGAGCTGGTACACCAACACCGCCTGGATGATGTATCACTGGCTAATCTCAGGTCTGGCCTGCGGCGCGAGCGTGGTGCTCTATGACGGCGCGCCGATCCTGAAATCGGCCGATCGCCTCGACCCCAGTCCGCTCTGGAAAATGGCCGAGCGCGCTCGCGTCACGCATTTCGGCACCAGCCCGAAATATCTGGCGACACTTGCCGCCGAAGGCTACGCGCCGGCGCGCCTGCATGATCTCTCGTCGCTGCGTTCGCTGCTGTCGGCCGGTGCGCCCGTCTCCCCCGGGCAGTTCGACTGGGTCTATGAGCATGTGAAGCGCGACATGACCTTCGCTTCGATCTCCGGCGGCACCGAGATCATCGGCTGTTTCCTATTGGGATCGCCGCTCCATCCTGTGCGGCGCGGCGAACTGACGGTGAAGGGGCTTGGTCTCGCGGTCGCAGTGATGGACGAGCGCAATGCGCCGGTCATCGGCCGGCAAGGCGATCTAGTCTGCACCGAGCCGTTCCCGTCCATGCCGCTGACCTTCTGGGGCAAGGACGGCAACGCGCGTTATCACGCAACCTACTTCGCCGCACGCCGCGAGATCTGGACGCATGGCGACGTCGCCGAGATGACGGCTTTCGGCTCTGGCGTCATCCACGGCCGCTCGGACACGACGCTGAAGCCCGGCGGCGTGCGGATCGGCACGGCGGAAATCTATGCGGCCTGCGAGAATTTTGCCGAGATCGAGGATTGCCTGGTCTTTGGCGCGCCCATCGAAGGTGACGAGGAGATCGTGCTCTGCGTCAAGCTCAACGACGGTTATGCGCTGAGCCCCGAGCTTGCCGGGCGAATTCGCAAAGCGATCCGCGAAGGCGCCTCGCCCCGTCACGTGCCGCATCGCATCCACGCGGTCCAGGCCGTGCCCTACACGCTGAACGGCAAGCGCGTCGAGGGTGCCGCCCGCACCACGCTGGAAGGCAAGCCTGTCAAGAACATGGCTTCGCTCGCCAATCCGGCCTGCCTCGAGGAATACCGCGCGCTCGACCGGAGCAAGGCGGCATGAGCCGGGCAAAGGGAGCGATCGTCGGCATCGGCGAGTTGAAGCCGCAGCGCCTGACCAGCGGCCTGACGACGCTGGAGATGATCGCCGAGGTCTCGCGCCTGGCGGTGCTCGACGCAGGGCTGGAGCCGGCGGCCATCGACGGGCTGCTGGTCGGACCGCAGGTCGGCGAGACGCCGCAGCACGTTCCGGCGACCATTGCCGAATATCTGGGTCTCGCGCCGACCATGGCCAATGTCGTCGACCTCGGCGGCGCATCCGGCGCCGGCATGGTCTGGCGCGCGGCGGCCGCAATCGAGGCCGGCATGTGCGATGCGGTGCTGTGCGTGCTCGCCAACAACCGCGAGGAGGTTGCGCCCCGCTCGCCCAACCGCAATCCGATCCGCGAGTTCGACGTGCCCTTCGGCGCCTCGGGCGCCAACATCTCCTACGCGCTGCTGATGCAGGCGCATATGGCGGAATACGGCTCGACCGCGCGTGATTTCGCGCTGATCGCCGCGGCGGCGCGCGCCAATGCGCAGCTCAACCCCGATGCGATCTTCTACGGCAAGCCGGCCGATGTCGAAGCAGTGCTGGCCTCGCCGATGATCGCCTCGCCGCTGCATCTTCTCGAAATCGTCATGCCGGTCGCCGGCGGTGAAGCGGTCGTCGTCACTTCCACCGAGCGCGCGCGCTCGTTGCGCAAGCCGCCCGTCCATCTGCTCGGCGCCGGCGAGAAAGTGACGCACCGGGCGGTCAGCCAGGCGCCGAGTCTCACCTCCGGTCCACTGAAGAGCGCCATGGCGCGGGCCTTCCAACAGTCCGGCACGCGGGCCGACGAAATGGACCTTCTGTCGCTCTACGACTGCTACACGATCATGGTAGCGACGACGATCGAGGATGCCGGCCTCTGCGCGCCGGGCGCATTCGGCGCGTGGCTCAACGACCACGACCTTTCGCATAAAGGCGCCAAGCCGCTCAACACGCATGGCGGCCAGCTCGGCTTCGGCCAGCCCGACCTTGCCGGCGGCATGACTCATATCGTCGAGGCGGTGCGCCAGTTGCGCGGCGAGGCAGGCGAACGCCAGATCGGCAAGGCCGGGCTGGCATTGGTCACCGGCAACGGCGCGACGATGAGCGAAGCGACCGCGCTCGTGCTGGGAGCCGCCTGATGCCGATCGATTTGAACACGCTCAAGACCGCCGGCCCGACGATCACCGCGCTGACCAGGCCGTTCTGGGACGCCGCCACCGATGGCCGGCTGACCATCCAGCACTGCGAGGAGTGCGGCAGGGCCATCTTCTATCCGCGCCCGATCTGCCCCCATTGCTGGAGCAAGCGCCTGGTCTGGAAGGATGCATCGGGCAGGGGACGGCTCAAATCCTTTTCCGAGGTACATAAGCCCGGCCATCCCGGCTGGCTGCCGGCGGCACCCTATGTGGTCGGCCTGGTCGAATTGGCCGAAGGCCCGACGATGCTGAGCTTCATCCTGCCCGGCACACGGCCGCAACAGATCGGAGACATGCTGTTGCTTGCGCCGACCGCCATCGGCGGCCGTGTCCTGCCGGCCTTCATACCAGTCGAATCCAGAGCAGAGGAGAAGCCGCAATGAACACCGAAACGAAGGACGGTTGGGTGGGTGTCGTGAAAGGCCGTCCGCAGGTCGGCGCCTTCGCCGAGCGCACGCGGCGCACGAGGATGAGCGACATCGAGGCCTTCACCGACATCACCGGCGATCGCAATCCCCTGCATTACGACCGCGCGCTGGCCGAGAAGTCGGTCTTCGGCAAGCTGATCGTTCAGGGCGGCGTCACCTCCGGCCTCCTGAACGCGCTGGTCGCCGAGGATCTGCCCGGACCTGGAACCGTGTTCCTCGAAGTGGCGTGGAAGTTCGTCAAGGCGGTTGGCGTTGACGAGGAGATCACCGGACGCGTGGAGGTCAAGGAAGTGCGGCCCGACAAGCCGATCTGCAAGATCGAGACCAGCGTGCGCAACGGCCAGGGCGAGCTTTGCCTGACCGGCACGGCCACGGTCTTCACCGTTCCGCTGCAAGGCGCATGAGCACGGTCGGGGGCGGCCGGCTTGGCATGGCGGCCGACAGCGAGCGCTGGCGCGTGCTGTCGCTGCTTTGCCTCGCGGTCGTCCTGTCATTGACCACCTGGTTTTCCGCGACCGCAATCCTTCCCGAGCTGAAGCAGGAGCTGGCGCTGGGCGCGAGCGCCGAGGCCTGGCTGACCAATGGCGTCCAGGTCGGCTTCGTCATCGGCGCGCTGGCGGCGAGCCTGGTCAATTTGCCGGACCTTGTACGGCTGAGCCGTCTGATGGCAGCGGCGGCCCTTGTCGCCGCTTTAGCCAACGCGACGCTGCTCTTCCATCCCGGGCCGGGCGGCGTGATCGCCGCGCGCATCGTCACCGGCGCCGCGCTTGCCGGCGTCTATCCGCCGGCGCTGAAGCTGGTCGCAACCTGGTTCACCCGCGACCGGGGACTGGCGCTCGGCGCGGTCATCGGCGCGCTGACAGTCGGTTCGGCGCTGCCGCATCTCTTCCGCGCCGTCTCCACCGTGCTCGATTGGCGTCCGGTGGTTGCCGCGGCAAGCTTGGCCACCGCTGCGGGCGCGTTGCTTTTCCTGCTCTTCGCGAAGGAAGGACCCTATCCCTTCGGCAAGGCTATCTTCGAGCCCTCCCGCATCGGCCAGGTGTTTCGCGAAAAGCCGCTGCTCCTCGCCAATCTCGGCTATCTCGGCCACATGTGGGAGCTCTATGCCATGTGGGCCTGGCTGCTCGCCTACACGCGCGCGGCCTTCGAGGCGCAGTCGATCGGAACCGCCGCCACCGCCTCGCTCGCGACTTTCCTTGTTGTCGCCTCCGGCATCCTCGGTTGTCTGCTCGGCGGCTATCTGTCGGACCGCATCGGCCGCACCGCCACCACCGCCGGCATGATGATCGTCTCGGGAAGCTGCGCGCTGCTGATGGGCTTTCTGTTCACCGGACCGCTCTGGCTGTTCATGCTGGTGGCGATCGTCTGGGGCGTTTCGGTGATCGGTGATTCGGCGCAGTTCTCCGCCGCCGTCACCGAACTTGCCGACCGCCGCTTCGTCGGCACCGCCCTGTCCGTACAACTCGGCGCCGGTTTCGCGCTGACGGTGCTCGCCATCTGGCTGACGCCGCGCTTCGCCGACTTCATCGGCGGCTGGCGCTGGGCCTTCCTGCTCCTGGTTCCTGGACCGCTTCTGGGGGCCGCCGCCATGCTATGGTTGCGAAACCTGCCGGAGAGCGTGAAAATGGCGAGCGGTCTCCGCTAGGGAGGCGCTGCCGCTTTTTGAGTCGCGGCAAATGATTTGCGGCGGGACCCAATGGAACAGGCAACCAGAACGCGCGGGCGTCCTCGTTACGATCAGGAAGACGCCGAGGCGGCCGCGGCGTTCCGCTCGATCGGCTCCAAGGTCCAGCTCAACCGCGACGAGGCGGCCCCGCTCTGGGTGCAGTTGCGCAACCAGGTCGAGGAAGCGATCAACACCGGTCTGCTGGCAGCCAATTCGCGCATTCCCTCGGAACAGGCGCTTTGCGATTTCTTCGGCGTCTCTCGTCCCGTCGTGCGCGCCGCGATCGGATCGCTCTCCAATGAAGGCCGCATCATCAAGATGCCGCGCAAGGGCATGTTCGTTGCGGCTCCCCGCGAGCATGTCGACTTCATGACCGCCAATCTCGGCGTGTTCGACGATTTGACCGCCAAGGGCCATAAGGTCTCGACCCGCACGCTGGAGATCTACCGCTGCCCGCCGAGCGAGAAGGAGTCCAAGGTCTTCGGCATTCCTGCCAGTGGCAGCGTGGTCCGCATCAGCCGCGTCTACATGACCGACGGCGCGCCGATCACCATGACGCGAATCAGCCTGCCGGGGCATCGGGTGCCGGGGCTGGAGAACATCCTGTCGGAAAACCAGTCGATCTTCGGCACCATCCGCGCCGTCTTCGGCCTGACGGTGAAGCGTGCCGACCGCTGGCTGCGCGCCGCGCTTCCCACCAAGGAAGAAGCCGATCAGATGGGTGTTGCCGCCAACACGCCGCTGATCGAGATCGAGTCGATCGCCTATGATTCCGATGGCGCTGCGCTTGAATATTACGAGGCCTTCTACAACTCCTCCGTCGCCCGCATCCACATGGCGGTCGAGCAGCCGTCGGCGACGGTGAATGGTGTCGATCGCACCTGATTTTCTTCGCTTTAAAAAAGATTCCTTTTTCTGGTTATAACCAGATTGACGGACCCGGGAAGCTTCTGTAACGTCCCTGTCATGAGGTCGGGAGGAGCCTGACCTCGGAGGCATTATCAGGACCGGCCGTTCTTGCGGCGCCGCTTCGGCGGCGAGGGCAGCCTTTTGCCCGCGCGCAAGCCTGTCCTGATGGAGGACGTGCATGGATTACCGGTCGCAATTCGACCTGACGGGCGAGGTTGCCGTCGTCACCGGCGGCGCCAGCGGCATCGGTCTCGAGGCCGCCAAGGCGCTGGGGATTTGCGGCGCGAGGATCGTCCTGCTCGACATGAATGCGGATGGGCTGAAGGCCGCTGCGGAGGCGCTCCAGGCCGCTGGCGTCGCGAGCGTCGATGGCCGCGTGCTCGATGTCACGGATCCGCAAGCCGTCGAGGCGATGGCCGCTCAGATCGTCAGCGATTTCGCCCAGGTCGATATCCTGGTCAACAGCGCCGGCATCGCGCGCCTCAACACCGCGCTCGACACGCCGGACGAAGAATGGCGCCTGGTGATGGATGTCAACGTCAACGGCGTCTACTGGGCCTCGCGCGCCTTCGGCCGTGCGATGGTCGACCGCAAGAAGGGTTCCATCGTCAATCTGGGTTCCATGTCGGGGCTGATCATCAACCGTCCGCAGACCGCGCCGTCCTACATGGTGAGCAAGGGCGCCGTGCACATGATGACCAAGGCGCTTGCGGTCGAATGGGCGAAGTCGGGCGTGCGCGTCAACGCGCTGGCGCCGGGCTATGTCGGCACCGAGATGACGCTGAAGATGCGCGAGCGTCCCGAACTCTTCAACACCTGGATCGACATGACGCCGATGGGCCGGCTGGGCACGCCGCAGGAGATCGCTTCGGCGATCCTGTTCCTGGCGTCGCCGGCCTCGAGCTACGTGACGGGCGCGATCCTGTCGATCGATGGCGGCTACACGGCCTGGTGACGGACTGAGCAAGGATTGGAATATCGCATGACCGTTTCGGACCGAGATGTGCGCCAGGCCATCATCGACGCCTGTATCGAGATGAACGCACTCGGCATCAACCAGGGCACATCAGGCAACATCAGCTGCCGCCATGGCGAGGGCATGCTGATCTCGCCGACGAGCACGCCCTATGACACGCTGGTGCCCGAGGACATCGTCTTCATGGGCTGGGACGGCGAGGTCGACGGACGCCTGCCGCCGTCCAGCGAATGGCGTTTCCATCTCGACATCATGAAGGCGCGGCCCGAGGTCAACGCGGTCGTCCACGCGCATCCGACCTACTGCACGACGATCGCCATCATGGGCCGGAAGATACCGGCGATCCATTACATGGTCGCGGTCGCCGGCGGCAGCGACATTCGTTGCGCGCCCTACGCCACCTTCGGCACGGCGGAGCTTTCGGCGCATGCGGTGGAGGCGTTGCGCGGCCGCAAGGCCTGCCTGCTTGCCCAGCACGGCATGATCGCCGTCGGATCGAGCCTCGCCCAGGCGATGTGGCTCGCCGTCGAGGTCGAGACGCTGGCGCGCCAGTATCACGGCGCCCTGCAAATCGGCGAGCCGCCGATCCTATCCGACGAGGAGGTCGAAAACGTCATCAAGCGCATGGCCAGCTACGGCCTGCGCGACAATGACGCCGCTGCCTGAGCGGAGGGCTCTGCCCGAAGCGACCAACAAGGGGCTGGAGCAGCAATTCAACGTTTCGCATATCCTCCGGGAAGGCCCGGAGCGATCAACAAGGGAGGAAATGAAATGACAAATTCGATGAAAGGCCTCGTCAAGGCGCTCGCTCTGGGGTTGGGGGCGGCTTGCAGCCTGGCCGCCATCTCGGGCGCCAGCGCTGAGGAACTGTCGCTCAAAGGCAAGCGCATCGGCGTCTCCGCCATCGGCACCGACCATTATTGGGACCTGATGGCCTTCAAAGGCATCCAGGACCGCGTCAAGGAGCTCGGCGGTGAAGTCATCGCGCTCGACGCCGGCCGCAAGGATCAGCAGCAGATCGCGCAGCTGCAAACACTTATCGCGCAGAAGCCGGACGCGATCATCGAGCAGCTCGGCAATCTCGAAGTGCTGAACCCGTGGCTGCAGAAGATCCGCGATGCCGGCATCCCGCTGTTCACGGTCGACACGGCGACGCCGCACGCCATCAACAACACCACGTCCAACAACTACAATATCGGTGCCGAGATCGCGCTGCAGATGGTCGCCGACATGGGCGGCAAGGGCAATGTGCTGGTCTTCAACGGCTTCTACAGCGTCCCGGTCTGCAAGATCCGCTACGACCAGCTGAAATATGTGCTGACCTCGTTCCCGGATGTGAAGATCGTCGAGCCCGAGCTGCGCGACGTCATCCCGAACACGGTGCAGAGCGCCTATTCCAACGTCACCGACATGCTGACCAAGTCGCCCGAGAAGGGGTCGATCGGCGCGGTCTGGGCCTGCTGGGACGTGCCGCAGATCGGCGCCACGCAGGCGGTCGAAGCCGCCGGCCGCAACGAGGTCAAGACCTACGGCATCGACGGCAGCCCGGAAGTCATCAAGATGGTGATGGATCCGAAGTCGTCGGCCGGCGCGGTCGCGGCGCAGCAGCCCTATGAGATCGGCAAGACCTCGGTCGACAATGCCGCGAAATATCTGGCCGGCCAAAAGGTGCCGCCCTTCACTTTCGTGCCTTCGGTGCTGATCAACAAGGAAAATGCCGCCGAAAAAGGAAAGCCGTTCCTCGACGCCGCCGAGAAGGCTGGCGTTAAATAGGACGGAACGAAACGTCGGGCAGCCGCGCCTATGTGGCTGCCCGTCACATCCAACCAGGATTGACGGCCATGCAGACAGCAAAGCGTGACATTGCTGTATCGATGACAGGCATTTCGAAACGGTTCGGTCCGGTGCGCGCCTTGCAAAACGCGAACCTCGAGATCGCGCGCGGCTCGATCCTCGGCCTCGTCGGCCAGAATGGCGCCGGCAAGTCGACCATCATCAAGGTGCTGGCCGGCATCATCAAGCCGGACAGCGGCTCCATCGTCATCAATGGCGAGACTGTTACTTCGCTGACGCCGGCTTCGGTCGAAAAGCTCGGCGTGCACTTCATCCACCAGGACCGGTTGCTGGTGCCGACCGCGACGGTCGGCGAGGCCGTGTTCCTCGGCCATGAGATCGGCCTTGGCCCGTTCGTCAGCCGCCGCGGCATGGAGCGCAGGGCCGCCGACCTGCTGAAGCGCTTCTTCGGCATGGAGCTGCCGGCCGGAACGCTTGTGAAGGATCTCACCACGGCGCAACAGAAGGTCGTGCAGATCACCCGCGCCTTGGCCCAGAAGGCATCTGTGCTGGTGCTCGACGAGCCGACGGCGGCGCTCGTCAAGCGCGAGGTCGACAGCCTGTTCGACGTGCTGCGCCGGCTGCGCGACGACGGCATCGCCGTGGTCTTCATCTCCCACTACATGCAGGAGATCGAAAAGCTCTGCGACCGCGTCACCGTGATGCGCAACGGCACCGATGTCGGCACGGTCGATCCGCGCCAGACGCCGATCGACGAGATCATTGCGATGATGATTGCCCGCGATGTCGGCGAGATGTTCCCGAAGCGCTCGGTCACTTTAGGCGCGCCGGTGCTGGAGGTTTCCAATCTTCGCCTCGGCGGCAGTTTCGACAACATCGGCTTCAACGTCCGCGCCGGCGAGATCGTCGGCCTCACCGGCCTGCTCGGCTCGGGCGCCAAGGAGATCGTCCAGTGCCTGTTCGGGCTCAAGACCGCCGATGGCGGCCAAATCAAGGTCGAGGGCAGGGAGGTCGCGCTGTCGACGCCGGTCAAGGCGGTGCGAGACGGCATCGCCATGCTGCCAGAAGACCGCCGCGCCCATGGCGTGGCGCTCGGCCTTTCGGTGCGCGAGAACATTTCCCTGGCCAGCCTGCGCCGCTATTCCAAGAGCGGGTTGGTCAGCCGTGGCGCTGAGAACCAGGCGGTGGACAGCTTGATCAAGGAGCTGTCGATCAAGACGCCGCATCGCGACGCGCTGGTGCGCGAGCTCTCCGGCGGCAATCAGCAGAAGGTGGCTATCGCCAAATGGCTGAGCTGCCAGTCGCGCGTCTATGTGCTGGACGAGCCAACGGTGGCCGTCGATGTCGGCGCCAAGGTCGAGATCTACAATCTTCTCAATCGGCTGGCGGGCGAGGGCGCGGCGATCCTGCTTCTGTCCTCCGACCTGCTCGAGCTGGTCGGCGTCTGCGATCGCGTGCTGGTCGTCTATCGCGGCCGGCTTGCCGGCAGCTTCTCCGGTTCTGCGATGAACAGCGATGCGCTGCTGGCGGCTTCGTCGGGCGCACGTTCGAACATCGATGGAGTGGCTGCATGAGCGCGACTGTCCTCCACACAGACGTCGGTGTTTCCGACGAAAAGCAGGCCGCCGCCAAGAGCGCCGGCCGCCGCTTCGGCGCGCTCGTCGTGCGGCTGGGCGCCATCGCCGCCTTCGCCGCGATCATGGCCTATTTCGTCGTCTTCGCGCCGGGCTTCACCTCGACCTTCAACCTGATCAACGTCGTCGAGCAGTCGGCGATCCTGGGCGTGCTCGCCTACGGCATGACTTCCGTCATCATCGGCGGCGGCTCCGATGTCACCGAAGGCGGCATCGATTTGTCGATCGCCGCCAATATGGGGCTCTGCGCCGCGGTCTATGCGACTCTTCTGTCCATGGGCTACGGAGACTTCCTCTCGGTGCTTGCGGCGATTGCCGTCGGCATGGCGGTTGGCGCGCTGAACGCCCTTGCCGTGGTCGGCCTCGGCATCCTGCCGCTGCTCGCAACACTTGCCGTGCTCAATGTCGCGGCCGGCATGGAACTCACCCTCACCCAGAACACGGTCGTCGGCGCATCCTCCCCGCTGCTCGGCGTGCTGGTCTCCGGCAGCTTCCTCGGCATCTCGGCACTCGCCTGGGCGCTGATCGTCTTCTCCGCCATCATGATCGTGGTCGTTCACGGCACCTCCTTCGGGCTCAGGCTCTACGCCGTCGGCGGACACCCGGAAGCGGCGCGCGCGGCGGGCATCAGCGTGCCGTTCTACGTGTCCTTCACCTATGTGCTGAGCGGCTTCTGCGCGGCGGTGGCGAGCATCCTCACCGTCTCGCGTCTGTCGGCGAGCACGCCCGGCTCCGGCGAGCTGCTTCTGTCGGTGCTGGCGGCGGCGCTGCTCGGCACTGTCTTCTCGCGCCGCTTCGTGCCGACCATGGGCGGCACGCTGCTCAGCGTGTTGTTCATCGGCCTGCTCGCGAACGGCTTCCAACTGCTCAACGTCTCCAGCTACTGGGTCAACGGCGTGCAGGGCGCGCTGATCCTGCTGGTGGTGGCGATCACTTCGTTTGCCCGCGGTTCGGAGGGTTCGCGATGAGCGTCTCGACCAATGACACCACCGCCAAGGTGAGCCTGCGCGGCTTCCTCGCCAAATACAGCGTGCTCATCGCCTTCGCGGCCATCGTCATCTTCTTTTCGGTGGCGAGCCCGACTTTCCTGACGCCGGCCAACCTCTTCAACGTGCTGGTCAACAATGTCGTCATGCTGGCGATCGTGGCGCTGGGTCTCACCATCGTCATCTCGTCGGGCGGCATCGATCTTTCGGTGGGCGTCTCGGTCGACATGGCGAGCATGATATTCGTCATGCTTCTGGCCGCCGGTTATAGCGGTGTGGTCGGTGTCGCTGGCGGACTCGGCGCCGCGCTGATCGTGGGCGTGCTGAATGCCATCCTCATCACCAGGCTCAACATCAGTCCCTTCCTGGCGACGCTCGGCGTGCTCTTCATCGGTCAGAGCACGCAGCAACTCGCCACCAGCGGCGGCCAGCCGATCTATCTCACAAGCGGCTATGCTGCCGATCAGTTCAACGCCATCGCCCGCACCGCTCTGTTCGGGATGCCAACGCCGGTCATCGTGCTGATCGTCCTTGTCGTCGCCGTTCATGTCCTGCTGCATCGCTCGGTGTTCGGGCGCTATGTCCAGGCGATGGGCGCGCAGCCGGGCGTGGCCTGGTATTCCGGCATCCGCGTGCCGCGCGAATTGTCGATGGTGCATGTGCTGTGCGCGCTGCTCGCCGGCGTTACCGGTATCCTGTTGTCGGCGACGGTGAAGTCCTACGTGCCGCTCTCCGGCAATGCCTTCCTGCTCGACGCCATCGGCGCCACCTTCATCGGCACGACGCTCAGCCGCGAGCGCAAGCCTTCGGTCATCGGCACGCTGCTCGGCGTGTTGCTGCTCGCCATCGTCAAGAACGGGCTGCTTTTGGTCGGCTGGAATTTCTACTGGCAGCAGGTCGGCATCGGCGTGCTCGTCTTCCTGGTGCTCGCCGCAAGCTTCGGCCTGCGTCGCGCCGCCCATTGACTTCGAAAGGTCTTTTGCCCATGCCCCAATTCGACGTCAGCTCGATCGGCTTCTACGTCCTCGACATCCTGGGACGGCCGGTCTCGCGTATCCCCGAAGGCGGCCGCGCCGACTATATCGAGGAGATCCGCATGACGGTTGCCGGCACGGCGGGTGCCACCGGCATGGATTGCGCCATCCTCGGCCTGAAGACGCGCGCCGTCACGACGCTCGGGCTCGACGACATGGGCGACTGGTTCCTCGCCAAGCTGAAGAAATACGGCCTGGAGACGAGCCTTGTCCGCCGCGACGGCAGCGTCCAGACCTCGTCCACCATTTTGCCGGTGCGGCCGAACGGCGAGCGGCCGGCATTGCATGTGCCGGGCACCGCCACCTTGTTCGAGGTCGCCGACGCCGATCTCGACGCCGCGCTGGACGCGACCGTCGTCCATGTCGGCGGCACCGGGCTCTTGAAGCGCTTCGACGGCGAGCCGACCGTCAGGCTGTTGAAGCGCGCCAAGGAGCTTGGCCGCGTCACCACCTTCGATCTCATCCAGGCGACGCCGGAGACCTGGAAACTGGTCGAGCCGTGCCTTCCCTACATCGACTATTTCGTGCCGAGTATCGACGAAGCCGGCGAGATGGCGCATGACCGCGATCCGGCCCGCGTCGCGGCCTTCTTCAAGGCGAGGGGCGTGAAGAACTGCATCATCACGCTGGGCGCCGACGGCGTTCATGTCTCGCCCGAGCATGGCGAGGATTTTCATCTGCCGGCTTTCGAGGTCGAGGTGTTCGACACCACGGGCTGCGGCGATTCCTTCACCGCCGGCATCATCGTCGGCATCGTCAAAGGCTGGGACCTGAAACAGTCCGCGCGCTTTGCCAGCGCGGTCGCCGCCAAGGTGGCGATGGGTCTCGGCTCCGACGGCAAACTCGTTTCATTCGACGACACGGTCGCGGCGATGAATTCGCTCCCGGTCAAGACATCAAAGGTGGAAGCAGCATGACCATTCTTCCTGAGGCCAAGGGCAAGACGGCTCTCGTAACCGGCGCCAGCCGCGGCATCGGCAGGGCGCTCGCCAAGGGGCTCGCCGAAGCGGGCTTCAATGTCGCCATCACCGATCTGCCGTCGCAGGCAGCGGAGCTCGACGTGACCAAGGGCGAGATCGAGGCTGCGGGCCGCAAGGCCTATGTCTACACGATGGACGTCAGCAAGAAGAAGGACATCGAGGCGACGGCGCAGGCACTGCTTGAAGAGGCGGGCAGCATCGATGTGCTGGTCAACAACGCCGGCATCCTCAAGCCCAGCCTGCTGCAGGATCTGGACGAAGCCAATTGGGACGCGCATTTCGACGTCAACGCCAAGGGCGTGCTGATGATGTGCCAGGCGGTGCTGCCGCATATGCGCGCCAGGAAGTCGGGCAGGGTGATCAACATCGCCTCGATCGCCGGCCGCCAGGGCGTGCCGACGCAAGGCCACTATGCGGCGACCAAGGCGGTGGTGATCACGCTCACCCGCGTTCTGGCGCAGGAGGTCGGCATGGACGGCGTCACCGTCAACGCGATCTGCCCCGGCATCATCCTGACCGAGATGGGCAAGAACAATCTGGGAAGCGAAGCCGCGATCCGCCATTGGGAGGAGGTCGCGGCGCTGAAGCGCCTCGGCGCGCCGGAGGATATCATCGGACCGGTGCTGTTCTTCGCCTCGGACCTGTCGGCCTTCGTTACCGGCCAGGCGTTGAACGTGGACGGCGGTATCTACTACCACTGACGAGCATCCGACGAGATCGTCCGCGCCGACCGATACAGTGGTCGTAACGGATCTCTCTGCCGCTCTACAGCCGCGGCCCCGCCACCATGTGCGCGACGCGCGCCATGTCGGCGCTCATCTCGCGGTCGTCGTCGAGTGGGGCGACGAGCGCCCGCACGGCTTCATAGCTGCGCCGCGGGCCTTCGCCCATCGAATCCAGCACGCCGCGCAACTCCACGCCGGTGGCGGCGAAGATCAGTTCCATCGCCACCAGATAGCGTAGGCGCTCGATGATGCCTGCCGTCTTGGCCACGACGCGTGGCGCCATCGACGACTGGTCCTCGACGCCGTCCGAGATCGCGAGCGGGCTGAGCGACATCGGATTGGCAAGGTGCCGGATCTCGGCTTCGAGCGCCGCGACCGGCTTCTGCAGTTCCGCATAGCCCTGGCGGCTGCCGCCCCGGGCCGACAGGAAGCGCGGCAGTTCCGCCACCGTCGGCGACATCAGCTTCATCGAGCGGTTGGCGGTGCCGACCGCGCAATGCGCCAGCGCCTGGCCGAGATTTTCCCAGGTGAGCGTGAAGGCGGTGAGGTCGAAATTGCCGTTGGACATTACGCGCTCGACCTCGGGCAGGATGACCGGATTGTCGCCGGAGTGGCCGAGCTCGATCTCCGTCGCCAGTTTCGCCTGCTCATAGGCGTGGAGCAGGCCGCCCCATACTTGCGGCACGCAGCGGAAGCTGAGCGGATCCTGCAGGCGCCGCGCGGCGTTGTCGTGCCACAGGCCGGAGCCGGAAAGTTCGGCCCTGAGCCGCGCGCCGATCTCGCGCTGGCCGAAGGCCGGTCGCGCCGCAAGCGCATCCTCGTCGATGGCCTTGAGCGACGCCCGGAACGCCTCGTAGTTGAGCGCGACAGCCGCCAGCGACCAGTCGATCAGGCAGGCGATCTCCTCAAGCGCGAGGCACGCCGTTCCGGTCGAAAGGCTGTTGGCGACGATGATGGCGTGGCCGTCCTTCTCGCGCAGGTCGAGCGGTTCGAGCCCGGCGAGCTTGAGCGCCTCGGCCGATGGCATGATCCTGCCTTGATATTCGCTCTCGCCGTCGCCGCGCAGCGCCCGCGCCAGATGGCCGAGCGGCGCGAGATCCGCGGCGCCCACCGAACCCCAGCTTGGAATGACCGGATGGACGCCGGCGTTGAGCGCCGCGAGCAGGCCGAGCACCACACCCTCCGAGGTGCCGGTGCCGCCGGCCGCCATGCCGCAGATGCGCGCCACCATCAGCGCCCGCACCGCCTCGGTCGGCAGCGATGGGCCGGCGCCCATCGAGTGGCTGAGCGGCACGCTGTGCTGGAAGGCGATCAGGTCCGCCGGCGCCAGCGGCGTGTCGACACAGGCGCCGAGCCCGGTGGTGACGCCGTAGAGCGGCTTGCCGAGTTGGGTAAGATGCTCGATCAGCGCCCTGCTTGCGCGGATGCGGCGCATGGCTTCCTCGCCGATCACGAGCCGGGCGTTGCGCCGCGCGATTTCCGCGACATCTTCCGTGCTGAGCGGCTTGGCGTCGAGGATGATCACTCTGGTAGTCATCGGGCTATTCCTTGGGCCTCCGGGAATGGTGGCCGAACGAATGGAGGATATCCGGCATCGCAGCCGGCCATTGTCGAAAATCCGCCGTCGCGATTGCCGTTATCTTTCTTCAACCGGCGGTACGGCGGCGACAAATGCCCCGTGCGGGAAACTTTTGCGCGACTGGTGATTTTGGATATGCTGCGAATCCAAATTGCCACAAGGTTGCCGTCGATGATGAAGTACCTGACCCTCTTTGCGCTCGTGCTGGCCACGGCCGCGACCGTGTCCGCCCAAGCGGTTGCGGGCGAAAAGCATCATCATCGCCATTATCAGCCGGTCGAGCAGGAGCGCTATGTTCCGGCCAGCGACGATCTTCTCTATCAGCTCTTCGGCGGTCCGCGTTACTACGACCAGCAGCTGTTCAGCACCGCCGCTGGCGCTTGCTCCTACGACCGCGTCGGGCCTGACGCGAACGCGATCAACAAGATCAACGACCACCATTGCGGGAAATAGCCTTCGACCCCGTCCTGACGGGTGCACACATTCTCGCGAAACATTGTATACAATACCTGAGAAATATGTTGACAATCCGCCTCGGACGGTTTCCCTTAACGCTATCCGCGCAGCCTATGAGCAAAACACAAAGCGCGATAACCAAGGGGAACTGCCAATATGATCAACCGTCGCTCGACTCTGAAATCCATGGCGCTCGGCGCCGTCTCGACCCTGGCCATTGCCGCTGTCGGCATTTCCTACGCGCAGGCTGAAAACAAGGAACTGAAGATCGGCTTTGTCGGCGTCACCAGCGGCCCGGCCGCCGCCTGGGGCACCTCGAACGTGCGCTCGATGCAGACGCGCGCCGCCTGGCTAAACGAGACCGGCGGCGTCAAGATCGGCAACGACACCTACAACATCAACATCGTCACCTTCGACGACCAGAAGGACCCCAAGCGCGCAATCGCCGGCATGGAGAAAATGGCGCAGGAAGGCATCCACTATGTCGTCGGCCCGAACGTGGATGACGGCGCCGCCGCGGTGCGCCCCGTCGCCGAGGCCAACGGCATCATCTATTTCCCCTATGCCTTCCCCAAGGCGCTCTACCAGAAGCCGGCCTCCAATGCCGTGCTGGGCATGATCGCCAATTACCAGTCCGGCCCGGCGATCTATAAATATCTCAAGGAAAACAAGGGCGTGAAGAAGATCGCCTTTGTTGCGGCGAATGAATCCGACCCGCTCAGCCAGCGCGACTCGGGTGTCGAGGCGGCAAAGGCTCTCGGCCTGGAAGTCGTCGCCCAGAACGACACCTACCAGAACGACACGCGCGACTTCACTCCGGTGCTGACGCCGATCGTCGCCTTGAAGCCCGACCTGCTCGTGTTGTCGGGCGTAGCACCCGCCAACGCGCCGCTGCTCATCCGCGCCGCCCGCGAGCTCGGCTATGAAGGCTTGATCTCGACGGAAACCGCGCAGGACGCAAAGGTGCTGGAAGAGGGCGCCGGCGAATATGCCAACGGCTTCATCTCCGTCGGCGGCGCCTCGACGCCGGAGATCGCTTCGGACGAGATGAAGGAATTCGTCACCCGCTACACCAAGATGTTCGGCGAATACAACGACGAGTCCAACACCAAGGTCTACGCGCTGGAATACATCCTCGACACGCTGAAGGCCAATCCGGCGGCCATCAACGATGTCGCGGAATTCAAGAAGACCATGGACAATTTCTCGGCGCCCAATCCCTTCCTGAAGGGCGACGCGAAGCTCAGCTATGTCGGCGCGACGTCCTTCGGCCAGAAGCGCCAGCTTGCGGTGCCGATGGTGGTCAACGAATACAAGGACGGCGCTTTCCAGACCCTGTTCGTCGGCTCCGTCGACTAGCGTAACCTTCGAGCGTATTTCCTCAAGCTTGCCATGGGGTCCGGTCGATAGGCCGGACTCCATGGAAGATCGAAGGTTTCCATGGAACAGGTCATCGCCAACGGATTGTATCTCGGTGCCCAATACGCGCTGATCGCGCTGGGGCTGACCCTGATCTTCGCCCTGATGAACGTGCTCAATTTCGCGCATGGCCAGATGTATGTGCTGGGCGGATTCATCACCTACACCGTCTACGGCCAGCTCGGTCTGCCTTTCGTGGTCGCGCTGCTCGCCTCGGGCGTGACGCTCGCCGTCATCGGCGCGCTGATGGAGAAATTTCTCTTCCGCACCGTCATCCGGCGCAGCCATCGCGAGGAGAGCACCATGCTGTTGGCCGCCGCGACGGCCTTCTTCTTCGACGCCGTCATCCTGCTTCTGTTCGGCGAGAAGCAGCGCGGCGTTCCCAAGATCGTCAAGGGCGTGTTCAACGACGTTGGCATCATCATGCCTTACGACCGCATCGTCGTCGGTGCGCTGGCAATCGTCTTCATCGCCGCCTTCGTGCTCTACATGCAGTACAGCCGGGTCGGCCGCGCCATGCGGGCGCTTGCCCAGGACCGCGTCGCCGCCCAGCTGATGGGCGTCCGCGTCGACCGCTATTCGATGATCGGCTTCGCCATGGGCGCCATGCTGGCGGGCGTCGTCGGCGGGCTGCTGGTCACCATCACCGGCGTCAATTCAGGCATTGGCGGGCCGATCTCGATCAAGGCCTTCCTGATGGTGATGATCGGCGGCGCCGGCGTCGTCGGCGGCGCGATCGCCGGCGGGTTCATCCTCGGCATGATGGAGTCGGTCGGCCTCACCGTGCTGCGCGAATATGGCGACGTCACCTATCTCGTCATCTTCGCCGCCCTGATGGTGTTCCTGTCGGTCCGGCCCAACGGGCTGATGGGCAAGCCGTGGGGTTGATCGCGCCATGACCCCCAATCGCAACACCAGGATATCCGCGGTCGTCGCCTTCCTCACGATCGTCTTTGTCGCCGTGCCGGTCGCGATCTCGGCGAGCGGCCGCTTCGACCTCTATTACACGCTGACCTCGGTGGCGCTGCTCAGCATCGCCAGCACCGGCGTCTGGCTCACCTTCTACATCGGCCGCATCAACATCGGCCAGGGCGCCTATGCGCTGATGGGCGGCTATGTCTCGGCCATACTGGTGATGAATCATGGCTGGTCGTTCTGGCTGACGCTGCCAGCCGCAGGCCTGTTCTGCGCCGCCGCAAGCGTGCTGATCGGCCTGCCGATCCTGCGCCTGCGCGGCGTCTATTTCGCCATGGTCACACTGGTGCTGACCGAGGTGGCGCGGCTCCTCGCGCTAGCGCTGCCGATCACCAACGGTGCCAAAGGCATCGTCAGCATCCCGCTGCCCGGCGCGCTGTCGGTCTTCGGCATCACGCTGATTCCCGATTTCGCCACCCTGCAGAATTCGCGGCTCGCCTTCTATCTGCTGGCGGTCACGCTGATGGTTGTCTGCTTCGCCATCATGTACCGGCTGGTCAACTCGCGCATCGGCAAGCTGTGCCAGTCGCTGCAGCAGAATGAGGAGCTCGCCTCCTCGATCGGCGTCAACATCGCCTATCTGCGCGTCATCGCCTATGCCGTCTCGTCCTTCTTCGGCGGCGTTTCCGGCGCCATCTTCGCCGCCATCTCGCAATCGATCTACCCGTCGAGCTTTACGGTCACCGACTCCGTCAACTTCATGCTGAACTGCTTTCTGGGCGGCCTCGGCTATGTCTTCGGTCCGATGCTCGGCACGCTGGTGCTCTATTTCGGCTGGGACCTTCTGTTCCAGACCGGCCAATTCCAGCTCTTAATCTATTCCGGCCTGATGATCGTCCTGATGCTGGTGCTGCCCAACGGCCTGCTCAGCCTTGCCGAAACGACCCGGAAAAAGGGTTGAGCCATGGCCGAGATGCTCGAAGTTTCCGGCATCACCAAGCGCTTCGGCGGTCTGGTCGCGGTCAACAACGTGTCCTTCTCGGTGCGCGAGAAGGAGATCCTGTCGGTGATCGGTCCGAACGGCGCCGGCAAGTCGACATTGTTCAAGTTGATCTCGTCGTTCCTGCGGCCGACAACGGGCGAGGTGCGCCTGAAAGGCGAACGCATCTCCGGTCTCGCCCCGCACATCGCCGCCCGCAGGGGCGTGGTGCGCACCTTCCAGGAAACCACCATCTTCAAGAATATGAGCGTGCGCGACAACGTCATCATCGCGCACCATCTGCGCTCGAAGGCGAGCCTCTTCGGCTTCTTCCTCGGCACCGGCACGGCAAAGGCGGACGAAGCAGCTTTCGGCCAATCGGCCGACGAGATCCTTGCGTTGCTCGGCCTCTCCTCGCTCGCCCATGAGACCGCCCGCAACCTGCCGCACGGCCATCTGCGCGCGCTGGGCATCGCCATCGGCCTTGCCACCAATCCCTCGATCCTGCTGCTCGACGAGCCATTCGCTGGCATGAACCATGATGAGACGATGCGCATGGTCGAGATGGTGCGGCGTCTGCGCGAACGCGGCCTCACCATCCTTCTGGTCGAGCACGACATGCCGGCCGTGATGAAGATCTCCGACCGTCTCGTCGTGCTCAATTTCGGGCAGAAGATCGCCGAGGGAACCCCGTCTGAGATCCAGGCCAATGAGAAGGTGATCGAGGCCTATCTCGGGAGCGAAGACGAGGCGATCGGCCTATGAACCGGATCCTGAACTTCGCCAATGTCGAGCTCTATTACGACCATGTCTATGCGCTGAAAGGCGTCTCGCTGGAGGTCAACGAGGGCGAGACGGTCGCGCTGATCGGCGCCAACGGCGCCGGCAAATCGTCGATCCTTCGCGCCATCACCGGCCTGCGCAAGATCAGGTCCGGCGAGATCCACTACCACGGCAAGCGCATCGATGGCGCCGCGCCCGACGAGATCGTCAAGATGGGCATCGCCATGGTGCCGGAAGGACGCCGCGTCTTCCCCTATATGTCGGTCAGGGACAACCTCCTGATGGGCGCCTTCACCCGCACCAACAAGGCCGAGATCGCCGCGTCGATGGAGATGGTGCTGGGGCGCTTTCCCCGGCTCAAGGAACGCTTCTCGCAGGCCGCCGGCACGATGAGCGGCGGCGAGCAGCAGATGCTGGTCATCGGCCGCGCGCTGATGGCGAAGCCGAAGCTCTTGCTGCTCGACGAGCCGTCGCTCGGCGTCGCGCCAAAGCTCGTCCAGGACATCGCCCGCTCGATCGTCGCCATCAATCGCGACGAGAAGGTCAGCGTGCTTCTGGTCGAGCAGAATTCGCGCATGGCGCTGCGCATCTCGCAGCGCGCCTATGCGCTGACCACCGGCAGTGTCGCGCTGAGCGGCGACTCCGCCGAACTGCTGACCGACGACCGGGTCAAGCGTCTTTATCTCGGCGGCGAGATCTGAGGCTGATTGGAATGCGTATACTCGTCATCAACCCCAACACGACAGCGTCGATGACCGCCAAGATCGGCGAGGCGGCGGCAAGCGTCGCCTCCGGCGCGACAGAGATCGTCGCCGTCAATCCGGCCGACGGCCCGCCCAGCATCGAAGGTTATTTCGACGAGGTCTTCGCCATTCCTGGCATCATCACTGAAATGGGCAAAGCACAGGCCGATGCCTATGTCATCGCCTGCTTTGACGACACCGGCCTCGATGCCGCGCGCTGCGCCACCGAGGCTCCCGTCATCGGTATCGGCGAGGCGGCGTTCCATATGGCAAGCCTTGTCGCGGGCAAGTTCAGCGTCGTCACCACGCTTGCCCGCTCGGTTCCGGCGATCGAGCACAATCTGGCGAAATACGGCCTTGCCTCGCGCTGCGCCAAGGTGCGCTCGTCGGACGTCGCCGTGCTTGAGCTTGAACGTCCGGGCTCGAATGCAAGACATCGGATATCGCAGGAGATTGCGCGCGCCATTCGCGAGGACCATGCCGAAGCGATCGTGCTCGGCTGCGCCGGCATGGCCGACCTCGCGCGGAGCCTGTCCGAGGAGCATGGGGTTCCGGTGCTCGACGGTGTGGTCTGCGCCGTCACGTTGGCCGAGAGCCTGTTCAGGGTCGGCTTGAAGACATCGAAGATCGGCGGCTATGCCGCGCCGCGTGGCAAGCGGTTTGCCGGCATGTTCGCGCCGCTGTCGCCCACGGAAGCCGAGATCGTCTAGGCGGTTCTCTTGCCGCCGGACGACGGGTCGGCACTGGCAGGTGGGATTGACCGCCGCGCGAGCGATACTAGATTGGGCTAGCTGCTGGCGATTTGGGGGCAGATCGAGCCATTTCGGACTCGCGCATTGAAAGCATGTTGACGGTACTCAGGGAAGAAGATCGCGATGATAAGCCGGCGGCACGCTGGTCGCCGATCTATTATGGGTTGAGGGACGCCATTGTCAGCCACCGCCTCGCGCCGGGCACCAAGCTGCCGGAAGACGAGCTGGCCTCGATCTATTCGGTGAGCCGCACCGTCGTTCGAGCCGCCCTGCAGGCATTGGCGCACGACCGGTTGGCACGATTGGAGCCCAACCGCGGCGCCTTTGTCGCGCAGCCGTCGAAGATGGAGGCGCGCGAGGTATTCGAGGCGAGGGCGCTGATAGAGCCCAAGGTGGCGGCGCTAGCCGCCAAAGCGGCGGTGCCGTCGGACATCGTGCAATTGCGTCACCATCTCGAAAAGGAGCATGAGGCGCTGCATGACGGTCGCGACAGCGACGCCATCATGCTGTCGGCGCGCTTCCATGTCGGCATTGCCGAGATCGCCGCGCATTCGGTTTTCACCAATTTCGTGCGCGACCTCGTCTCGCATTCCTCGCTGATCATCGCGCTTTACTGGAAGCGCCGCGACGCGACCTGCGAGAAGCACGCCCATCACGCGCTGGTCGACGCCATCGAGGCCGGTGACAGCGCCGACGCGGCCGCCCTGATGAACAGCCATCTGGTTGACCTGCTCTCCGGTCTCGACCTCAGCGACAAGGTGGAAAAATCCGACAGCCTGGCGGATCTGTTGCAGACGGCGGTCCAGCCGGGTCGCTGAACCGCCGGGGGACTGGCTAGGCCGCAGCCGCCTGCGAATAATCCATCCTTTCAAGATCGGCGATGAGGCCGGGTCCGGTCGGCTGCCAGCCGAGATGCGCCCGCGTCCATTCGCTCGACGCCGGCAGGTCGAGGCCGGCGAACATGGCGAGCCACCCGAAATGGTCCGCTGCCTCGTCCTGCGACAGCGAGACCACAGGGACGTTCAGCCCGGCGCCGATCACTTCCGCGATCTCGCGCACCGGAATGCCTTCCTCAGCAACGGCGTTGTAGCGCACGCCGGCTTCCTGCTTGTCCAGCGCCAGACGATAGAGCTTCGCGACATCCAGCACATGCGCCGCCGACCACCGGTTGCCGCCTTCGCCGAGATAGGCCGACACGCCCTTGGCGCGTGTCTGGGCGATCAGCGGTGTGATCAGGCCCTGCTTCACCGTGTCATGCACCTGCGGCAGCCGCACCACCGACACCTTGACGCCCTTCTCGGCCATCGCCGCGCCGGTGAGTTCCGACAAGATACGCGGATTGGGATGATCGGTGTTGAAAACGTCTTCTCTCGCCGGCTGTCCGTGTTCGGCGGAGCCCATGCCGACACCCGACGTGATGATGAGCAGCCGGTCTGAGCCGGCGAGCGCACCGCCCAGCGCTTCGATGACGCGCTTGTCCTTCTCGCAATTGGCCACGAAATTCGAGAAATTGTGGTCGAAGGCGGTGTGGATCACCGCATCCGATTTCGCCGCGCCGTCGCGCAGGCTGTCGAGGTCTTCGAGGTCGCCGCGATGCGGCTCGGCGCCGGCGGCGACAAGCGACCGCGCGCCGGCTTCGGAGCGTGTCAGGCCAAGCACCTGATGTCTCGCGGCGAGAAGCTCAGGCACGATTCTCGAACCGATGAAACCGGTCGCGCCGGTAAGGAATACACGCATGGGAGGGTCTCCTGTGGTTGTTCGGAGGCCTTATTTGCGCTATAACTCATTCTGTTAAAGTAGTGACTTTATCATGGTATAATTGTCAACAGGATCATAATGCCCCAAGGGACCGCCAACAAGGAGACGACCAACAAGCTGGGCACCTTTCTTCGAGACCGCCGCATGCGCCTCGATCCGGCGGCCTTCGGCTTCGCCACGGGTCGCCGGCGTACCCAGGGGCTGCGGCGCGAAGAGGTGGCGCAGCGCGCCAACATCAGCCCGACTTGGTACACCTGGCTGGAGCAGGGGCGGGGCGGCGCGCCGTCCGCCGATGTGCTGAACCGCATCGCCACCGGGCTCATGCTGACCGAGCCCGAACGCGAGCACCTGTTCATGCTGGGTCTCGGGCGGCCGCCCGAGGTGCGCTACAGGAACGTGGACAGTGTGACGCCGCGCCTGCAGCGCGTCCTCGATGCCTTGGACCCCAGCCCGGCGATCATCAAGACCGCGACATGGGATGTGGTGGCGTGGAACCCGTGCCGCCGCGGCGATGTTGACCGACTATTCCAAGCTGCCGCGCGAGCAGCGCAACATCCTGCGCCTGATGTTCGGCAATCCTCGCGTGCGCGACGCGCAGGATGATTGGCAGAGCGTCGCGCGCTTCGTGGTCGGGTCCTTCAGGGCGGATGCCACCAGGGCCGGCGCAGGCGCGGAAATCACCCAGCTCGTCGAAGAGCTCTGCCGGATCAGTCCGGAATTCGAGGCGCTGTGGCGCGACAATGACGTCGTCCCCCCGCATGGCGAAGGCTTGAAGCGTCTGCGGCATCCCGAGATCGGACTGATCGAGCTGGAGTTCTCGGTCTTTGCCGTTGACGGCCGGCCCGAGCTCGGCATGATCGTCTACAATCCCGCGACGCGGGCGGACGCGGAACGCATCCAATCGCTGATCGCGTCTCGCTCCGGCTGACGCCGTGTCCATTGTCTTTGTGCTTCACTGCGCGTCTGAGATTGGCCGCAGGATTAGGGAGCTATTCCATGAACTTCGATCTGAAATGGTCTGCGTCCGAGAAGAAGGTCGCTCGCGCCGCCTTCGATAAGGCGCTGGAGGTGGCGCTCGGCAAGACACTGGCCGAATTCAAAAAGAAAGCCAGTGATGCGGCGACGTTTTCCGACATGTGGGAGATCGAAGACTATCTGCGGCAGCAACGGCGAAACCTTGAGCAGATATTTGACTATCGCTACTCGCAGCTGATCCTTGTCTTTGCCGGTCTTATCCGGAAAGGTTATCTGGATGAGAAGCTCCTTGCCGGTTTGTCGCAAGACAAGCGGGAAGAGATAAGCAGGTTCCTTGCTTGGCATGCAAGGACATAGCGCCAGTACTAGCTGCGTATGGCCGCGCGCCTTAGCGCCTGAGGCGGTTGGCCAAAGCTCCTCATGAAAGCGCGGCGCATGCGCCCGGCGTCACCGAAGCCGCTCTCCCCGGCGATGCGGTCGAGCGGCGCGTTGCTGGTCTCGACCGCCATGCGCGCGGTTTCTAGGCGCAGCCGCTCCACCGCCTTGGCCGGTGTCGTGCCGGTCTCCGCAGTGAAGGCGCGAGCGAAGTTCCTCGGGCTCATCGCGGCCTGATCGGCGAGGCGCTCGACGGTCAGCGTCTCGGCGAGCCTGTCGCGCATCCATTCGATCAGTTCGACGAAGCGACCCGAGCGTCCGCCGAATTCCACGAGGCCGGAAAATTGCGACTGACCGCCTGGACGGCGCTGGTGGACGACGAGCTGCTGCGCGGTGCGACGCGCGATCGCCGGGCCGAGATCGTCCTCGATCAGGGCCAGCGCCAGGTCGATGCCGGCAGCGATCCCGGCCGACGTCCACACGCTGCCGTCCTGGATGAAGATGCGCTCTGCGTCGAGCTTCACCTTCGGATAGCGGTGGGCGAAGTCGTCGGTGCTCCACCAATGCGTGGTGGCGCTGCGGCCATCGAGCAGGCCTGCCTCCGCCAGCAAATAGGCCCCGGTGCACACGCTTGCCGTCCGGCGCAGCTTTGCCTGTCGCAGCCAGGCGACGATTTCTTGGGCGGCGGCCATAGAGCGGATGATCTCACCGCCGGAAATGATGGCCGTGTCGAGCGGCTCGGCGTCGGACAGGGGCCGGGCCGCTAGCCGCATGCCGGACGAGCTTTCGACTTCGCTGCCGCCCGGCGCCAGCATACTGAGCCTGTAGCTGCCGGGCTGATAGTGCTCGGCCAACTCGAAGGCTGCTGCGGGGCCGGCCACATCCAGCAACTGGAAGCCTGGATGGATGATGATGCCAATCATGCGCATGGCAGTTTTTGCCCGATATATGTCATTTCGGCCAAAACCTATCGGAGCTAGCCTGCCGGTCAAGCGTTTGGGGTTGGAAGGATTTAGCCATGAGGCTGCGTATCGTGTTGTGGAGCGCCCTGGGCATCCTCCTGATTTTCGTTACGGCCGGTGCCGCCTGGCTGCTGTCACTGCCCTCGGCATCGCTGGCCGCGGCGCAGCCGGCAATCGACGCCAAGGAGGCCGGCGCCACGCTCGCGGCGCTGAAGCCGAAGCGCCAGCGCCCGCTGATCGCGATCATCGGCGTCAATGACGGCACCGAGACCACCGACTATCTGATGCCATACGGCATCCTGCGCCGCGCCGACATCGCCGATGTCGTCGCCCTGGCGACGCATCCGGGACCTGTGCACCTGCACCCGGCCTTGCGCGTCGAGCCGGATGCCACGACGGCGGTGTTCGATGCTCAGCATCCGGAAGGCGCCGACTACGTCGTCGTTCCCGCCATGATGCGCGACGACGATCCGGACGTGCTGAAATGGATCAGGGCCCAGTCGGCGAAGGGCGCCATGGTGATCGGCATCTGCGTCGGCGCAACGGTGGTCGGCGCCAGCGGATTGCTCGACGGCAAGCGCGCGACGACACACTGGTATTCGCTGAGCGAGCTGCGCCAGAAACATCCGTCGATCCGCTATGTCGCCGACCGCCGCTACGTCGTCGACCGGAATGTCGCGACCACCACCGGCATCACCGCGTCGATGCCGATGATGCTGACGCTGATCGAGGCGATTGCCGGTCGCGGCAAGGCCGAAGCAGTCGCCCGCGATCTCGGCCTCGTCCACTGGGATGCGCGCCACGACAGCGGCGCCTTCAGATTCACGCGGCCTTTCGCGCTGACGGCGATCGGCAACACGCTCGCCTTCTTCGATCATGAGCAGCTCGGCATTCCACTGACGCCGGGCATGGACGAGGTGTCCCTGGCGCTAGCGGCCGACGCTTGGTCGCGGACCTTTCGCTCCCGCGCCGTCACCTTTGCCGCGAAGGATGGCGCTGTCGTCAGCCGCGCCGGCATCCGCATCCTGCCCGATCAGGTTGCGAGCGATTGGCCGGTAGATCGGAAGGTTTCAGCCATGTCGGACACGCCGCCGGCAAAAGCGCTGGACCGGACGCTCGAGGATATCACGGCGCGCTACGGCGCGCGTACCGCCGATTTCGTCGCCATGCAGCTCGAATATCCGCGAACACAGGCGGCCCGGTGAACCGCCAGACTTGAAGCGTCAGCCTAGCCGCCGTCGCCCGACCGCTTCGGGGAAGGATCGGTGCCGCCCGGCTGCCTTATGTGGTCGATGAAAGCGCGCAGCTTCGGCAGCACCTGGTGCCGTTCCGGATAGTAGAGAAAAACGCCAGGTGTCGTCACCGCGAAGCGGCCGAGCAGCGCCTGCAGGCGCCCATCGGCGATCGGCGCTTCGGCGATTGGGCTCGGCACCTGCGCCAGTCCGACGCCCTGGATCGCCGCGCCGAGCAACGACGGGTAGTCATGCGCGATCAACGGTCCCGAGACGATCGCCTCTATCGTCTTGTTGCCGTCAACAAAGGACCACGGCGCGACCGAACCGTTGGAGCGGCGCAGGCGCAGGCAGGCATGGTCGCGCAGATCCTCGATACGCTCCGGCGCCGCGCGCCGGCGCAGATAGTCGGGACTGCCGACCACTACCATCGGGAAGGACGGCGTCAGCCGCACCGCGACCATGTCGGGCGCGATCAGATCGCCCATGCGGATGCCGGCATCGAAGCCTTCGGCGGCGAGATCGGCCAGCTCGCCGCTGGCGACAATTTCCAGCTCGATCTCGGGATAGGCCTGGCAGAAGGAGGCGATCATCGGCTCCAGCAGCACCGGCACCACGGCCGGCGGGACCGAAAGGCGCAACAGCCCGGCCGGCCGCTCGCCCATCCCGCGGGCGATCTCGCTCGCGGCGATCAGTTCCTCGAAGGCCGGCCGGGCGCGCGCGAAAAAGCGTTCGCCGGCTTCGGTGAGACCCACGCTGCGTGTCGTGCGGATGAAGAGGGCGGCGCCGATGCGCCCCTCCAGCGTGCGTATCGCCTGGCTGATCGCTGACGGGGTGACGGCGAGCTCGGCCGCCGCCTTGCGGAAATTGCGGTGTTTCGCGACACGCAAGAAGGCCTCGACGCCGTCGAGCGCGCCATGCCTGACTGTGAAGTTCTGCTTCATGACCCATCGACATTATCGCGGATAGTTGCCGGCAGAAAGCGGTCGTATCTCTTGCTAACTTGGAACCTGAAGGGAAGTGGCAATGACCGACGAACTCGATCGCGTGCGCGATCACTACCGCGCGACCGGCCTGACCGATCGATTGAAGACCGCGCTGGCGGTGTTGGGGTCGGAGGAACAGCGGCTGGGGCCTGAACAACTCGCGACGCTAGACCAGTTCCACACCCGCGGGCTCGCCGCGACGGCCGAGCTCGCTAATCTGGCGGTCATCACCGCCGACATGTCGGTGCTCGACGTCGGGTCGGGCGTCGGCGGTCCCGCCCGCTTCCTGGCGGCGGCCCATGGCTGTGAGGTGACCGGCGTCGATCTCAGCGAGCCCTTCGTCGAAGCTGCGCGCTATCTGACCGCACGAACCGGGCAGGACGGCAAGGTGTCGTTCGAAACCGGCAGCGCGCTGGCGCTGCCCTTCGAGGACGGCCGCTTTGACGCCGCACTGTTGCAGCATGTGGCGATGAACATTGCCGACCGGCCGCTTCTCTACCGCGAGATCAGGCGCGTGCTGAAGCCGGGCGGAAAATTTGCGACCTTCGACGTCGTGCTGAATGGCGGCGATCCGCTCTACCCGGTTCCATGGGCGAAGACGCCGGGCGAAAGCTTCCTGCTGACCGCCGAAGCGACTTGCGAGGCGGTTGAAGCCGCCGGCTTCGGCACGCTGGTCCGCCGCGACGACACAGCCATGGCCAAGGCCTGGTTCGCCGAACTCCGCGCTTCCGGTCCGCCGCCGCTCAATCTCGGCGTCGTCATGGGGAAGGGTTTCGCCGAACTCACCACCAATCTCGGACGCAATCTCATGCAGGGGCGGCTGGGCATTCTGACAGCAGTGTTCGAAGCCGTTCCCACCAAGGCTTTATAGGAGGTGCGGATGTCACAGGCGATGATCCTGAACATCCAACTTGGGCTCGGCTACGTGCCATGGCTGCTTTGCTTCACCGCCTACATCTGGCCGAGAATGAGGTCGATGGAGCCGGTAGGAGCGCAGCGCGTCATCGCAACGCTGCACAGCTTCCGCTTCTTCGGGCTGGTCTTCCTCATCCCGGGCGTGGTCGGCCCCGACCTTGCTCCTGGCTTCGCAAGCTTCGCCGCCTATGGCGACTTCGCGACCGGACTCCTCGCCATGCTGGCGCTGCTCACGGTGGCGAGGCCCGCGATCTTCTGGCCCCTCGTCGTCGCCTTCAATGTCACGGGCGTGTTCGACCTTGTCGGCGATTACTACCATGGCGTCATGCTCGACCTTCCTGGCCATGCCGGCCAGTTGGGCGCGACCTACGCGATCCCGGTCATCTACGTGCCGCTGCTGATGATCACGCATGTCGCGGCCTTCTATCTGCTGGCGCGTTCGAGGCGCCATCAGCCGGCAACGGCCTAATACATGGGATTTGCCATGTGCTTGGGCGCCGGCCATTCGCCCGTGATCTCGGGCTGCACCGGGCGCTCGAGATAGGTCGACAGCACGACATAGCTGCGCGTCGAGGTGACGCCGGGCGTGTCGTAGAGTCGGGCCAGCAGGCCCTCCAGCGCGCGCGTGTCCTCTGTGCGCACCTTGAGCAGCATGCAGGTGTCGCCGGCGACCGTGTGGATCTCCTCGACCTCCGGATATTTCGAGACCGCCATCAGCTCCGGCGTCTTGCCCCAGCCCCTGGTGTCGATATGCACGAAGGCGAGCAGCGGCTTCTTCACCGCCCTTGGATCGATGATCGCCGAGGTGGCGCGGATGGCGCCGCTGCGCTTCAGCCGCTTGACCCGCTCATGCGCCGCCGGCGGCGACAGGCCGACGCGCTCGCCCAGATCGGCGTAGCTGATGGTCGCGTCCTCGACGAGAACGCCTAATATCTTTCGGTCGATCGGGTCGACCTCGCGGGCCGGTTGCTTGTTCCGCTGAATGTCATCTGTTTCTGCGTCCATATGGAAATTCTCCATTGATGCGGAATTTAATTCGGCCATTATGATGATATGTCGAACAGCAATCAATCAGCTTTTATAACTGAGGCGCCGCGCGCGCCGATCCCGGCCGCCGCCTATCTGCTGACCGGCTGCATCGCCGTCATCGGCTCTAATTCGCTGGTTCTGGGACCGATCGCGCCGGCCGTCGCGGCGTCGTTCGGCGCCAGCGTGCCGGCGGTGATGACGGCTGCCGCCGCCTTCGGCCTCGGCACCTCGGCCAGCGCGCTCTTCCTTGCCCGCTACATCGACCGCATCGGCGCGCGCCGTATGCTGCAGGGTGCGTTGTTGTTGCTGGCCCTGGCGCTGGTCGCCAGCGCGTTGGCGCCGACGGTGACGACGTTGATGGCGGCCCAGCTCGTCGCCGGCATTGCCGCCGGCATCGCCATGCCGGCGATCTATGCCAGCTCGGCCGCGATCGCGCCGCCCGGCCGCGAGAGCGGCACCATCGGTGTGGTGCTGACCGGCTGGACGCTTTCCATGGTCGCCGGCGTCTCGCTGTCTGCGGTGATTGCTGATCTCATCCATTGGCGGGCCGTCTTCGCGGCCGTGGCGCTGCTGGGGGCAACGGCCGTCGCCGGTCTGGCGATGAGCTCGCTGCACGACACCAGGAAAAGCGGCCCCGCGCCGTCGCCACTCGGCGCGCTCGCCGTTCCCGGCATTCTGCCGCTGCTCATTGCCTGCGGCGCCTTCATGACCGCCTTCTATGGCGTTTACGGCTATCTCGGCGATCATCTCCATGAAGCCCTCGGCGAGCCGGTCAGCGCCAACGGCCTGGCGGCGGTCGCCTACGGCGTCGGCTTCGGCGCGGCGGCCTTGCTGGATGGCGTCATCGATCGTCTCGGCGCGCGTCGTGTCATGCCCTTCGCCTATCTGCTGGTCGCCGCCGTCTATGTCGCGATCGCGCTGGCGAGTGGCGGCTTCGGCCCGTTGATCGCGACGATCGCCGTCTGGGGCTTGGCCAACCATTTCGGGCTCAACGTGCTGGTCATGCGCCTCACCGCGCTCGACCCGTCGCGGCGTGGCACCATCATGGGGCTGAACAGCGCGGTCACCTATCTCGCCGTCACCGTCGGCACGGCAGGCTTCGGCCCGCTCTACACGAGCCTCGGCTTCGCCAACTGCGCCCTGATCGCCGCTGGATTGATGCTGGTGGCGGCGGGCGCGGCTGCATGGCGGTCGTCCATCCGGCAATAGGCTTGCATCTGCGTTCACACCTTCGCTAAGGCTGGCTTGCGAACCGGAGTCGCAGCCGATGAAGACGACGCTCGAGATCACCGCCGAGCCCCTGCAGCGGGACCTTGCTTTCCTGGGCGAAAGTCTCACCGCTTTCAATGATGGCGACGTCGGCCCCTCAGGCAAGAAGCCTCTCGTTGTCTTCGTGCGCGACGAGCATGATGCCGTCGTTGCCGGCATATCCGGCTACACCGCCTGGGGCTGGCTTTACGTGCAGTGGCTGTGGGTCGACGAAAAACTGCGCGGAAATCGCGTTGCCGCCGCCATGCTCGACGCCGCCGAACAGGAAGCTGTCGCGCGCGGGTGCCATGGCGCCTGGATCGACACTTTCAATCCGATTGCCGAAAAGGTCTATCGGCGTCAGGGCTACCAGCCGTTCGGCGAATTGCCGGATTTCCCGATCGGCCGCCGCCGCGTCTTCCTGCGGAAGACGTTGCCCTAACCTGCCAGCTTTCCGCCGCGCAGCGGCTCTGGCGCGCCGGTGGTGCTCGGAAAGCTGATCGGCAGGCCGCGCAGCACGCGCACGGCGAGGAAAGCGAAGCACTCCGCTTCCACCGCGTCGCCCTTCCAGCCAAGCGTCTCGGCCTGCACCACTTCGACGCCGGCGCGGCTTTCGAGCATCGCCATCATCGTCGGGTTGTGGCGGCCGCCGCCGCTCACCGCCAGCCGCTTCGGCCGGCGCGGCAACAGGTCGAGCGCCTTCCCGACGGCCGAGACCGTGAAGGCCGTCAGCGTCGCCGCGCCGTCCTCCACGCCGAGCCCTTCGGCCATCGCCGCGGTGAAGTCGAAGCGGTCGAGCGATTTCGGATAGGGCTTCCTCAGGTACGGATGCTGCAAGAGCCTGGCGAGCCGTTCCTCATCGACCTTGCCGGCGGCCGCCAGCCTGCCGTCGCGGTCCATCTCGCCGAGCCCTTTCGACTTGATGAAATCATTGACCGGCGCATTGGCCGGCCCGGTGTCGAAGGCGACGATATTATCCTGGCCGTCCCACCAGGTGATGTTGCCGACGCCGCCGAGATTGAGCACGGCGGTGTCGCCGCTCGGATCGGCTTCCTTGAGCAGCGCGGCATGATAGGCGGCGGCCAGAGGCGCGCCTTGCCCGCCGGCCGCAACATCGGCCGAGCGAAAGTCATAGGCGACCTTGGTGCCGAGCAGCGAAGCCATCAGCTCGCCATCGCCGAGCTGGCGCGTGCGGCCGATCCGCCCCGGCTGCGGCGCGCGATGCAGCACCGTCTGGCCGTGGAAGCCGACGACGCCGATCTCGGCCATGCGCATGCCCTGGCTCTCGACCAGATCCTTGACCGCTGCCGACTGCGCGCGCGTCAGCGCCTCCTCGGCCTCGCGAAAGATCGACGGCTCCGGCCCTTCGAAATTCCAGGCGCGCGCCTGGCGCAGCGTCTCTTCGAGCAGGGCGCGGATCGATTGCGGGTAGGGGGCCAGCGTGTAGGTGCCGGTGTCGGCGATGCGCTCGCCATCCGTCTTGATCAGCGCCACGTCCATATTGCCGTCGAGCACCGTGCCGGTCATCAGCCCGACGGCCCAGATTGGTTCCATGGTCTTGTCCCCGAATCGTCGTCCAACCACGTGTCGGACGGATCGGCGCGGCAGGCAAGCCTTTCACCGTGCCTTTGCCGGCGGCCTTTTGCGCCAAATGGCGAAAATCGAGCAACCACGTTCTTGCCTCTTGCCGCCGAAGGCGCGAGCCTGCTCGACCGTCGCCGACCTGTCTCAAGGAGAAATGCCATGGCAGCCAATGTCGCAGTGATCGCGGGCGCCGGCTCCGGCTTAAGCGCCTCGCTGGCGCGGCTTCTCGCCAGGGAAGGCTTCCGCGTCGTTCTCGCTGCGCGCAATGTCGACAAACTGGCCGCGCTGGCGAAGGAAACCGGCGCGGTGGCCGTCGAAACCGACGTGTCGGACGCGGCCTCCGTCGAGCGGCTGTTCGAGATGGCCGATAAGGCAGGCCCGCTCGAAATCGCCGTCTTCAACGCCAGCGGCCGCACGCGCGGGCCGATCGCCGATCTAGATCCCGAGGCGGTCAAGCAAGCTCTGCTAGTCGGCGCCTATGGCGGCTTCCTGGTCGGCCGGCAGGCGGCGCGCCGGCTTCTTGCACGGGGCTCGGGTTCGATCCTGTTCACCGGCGCCACGGCAAGCCTGAAGGGCTTTTCCGGCTCGGCCGGTTTCGCCATGCCGAAATTCGGCCTGCGCGGGCTGGCGCAATCGATGGCGCGCGAACTCGGCCCGAAGAACATCCACGTCGCGCATTTCATCATCGACGGCCAGATCGCGCCGGCCGGTCAGGCGCCGGAGCCCGAACGTCCGGACCGCCGCCTCTCGCCCGACGCGATCGCCGAGACCTACCTTGCGGTCCATCGCCAGCATCGCAGCGCCTGGAGCTTCGAGGTCGAGCTGAGGCCTTGGGTCGAGACGTTCTGACGACCCACTGCACGAACCTTACAACAACGCCCTGCCGTGGCTGCGTTATTTTAGAAGGTCTTGATATTCCATGATGCCATTTTAGCGATTTACAATGTAAAAAAGCGAAAAATAAAAGATACCTTTACTTAACTTCGGCGTGCATACTGCGGTTTGTTCAGATCTGTTGTCCGGCTCTCCTGAGCGAATTGAGAATGGGCATGCCGCTTACACGTCGCACGCTGTTTGCAGCCGGAGGCGGAGGGCTGCTGATCGCGCAGGCGCAAGCCGTGGCCACGCCGGCCCAGGCGCAAGACGCTCCAAAGCCCATCGTGACCGACAACAAGCTGCGCATCGCCATGCCCGGTTTCGCCTCCGATCCGTTCTTTCCGGCCGATGGCTCAGGAGACAACGGCATCGACATGGATCTTGCGCGCGGCATAGCCGCCGAGCTTGGCGTCGAACCCGTGTTCGACCGGTCCGCCGCGACCTTCGATGGCATGGTGCAAAGGCTGACGTCCGGTCAGGCGGACCTGGCGATCGGCAAGCTCAGCCGCACGCTTAAGCGCGGCCGCTCGATCCTCTATTCCCGGCCTTACGCCATGCTGCATCAGGGCCTGCTCGCCAATCGCGTGAACCTGGCGCGCATCACGCAAGGCAAGCCGCCCGAACAGATCATCCGCGATTTCTCCGGCGATCTCGGCGTGATCGAGGGCTCCTCCTTCGCCACCTACGCGGCGGCGACCTTTCCGCACGCCACCATCCAGCGCTTCGCGGGCTGGAACACGGTCATCGATGCGATCCGCAACGGCACGATCGACCTTGCTTATCGCGATGATTTCGAGATCAAGAAGCTGATGGTCGACGACCCGTCGATGACTGTCGTCGCGCGCTCGATCACGCTGACCGACAAGGTCGACACAATCGCAGTCGGCGTCAGCCCGGCCAATCCGCATCTCGCCGCCTTTGTCGATCTCTATCTCGATCTGGCAAGGGGTCAGCAGGTCCTCAACACCGACGAGATCATTGCGCGCTATCGCCAGGGGAGCAAAGCCTGACAATGGCCGTCTCGGATGCAGCCGCACCCATGCCTCTCGATTGGCGTCTGGCGGCAAAGCGCATCCTGCGCTCGCCGTTGACGACGATCATCATGATCCTGGCCGGGATACTGTGCGGACTGTACTACCCGGCCTTTGCCCATGCGATCAGCCCCGTGGCGCAGATCTACCTGAATTTCCTCAAGATGGTTGTCCTGCCCTATCTGGTCTCGTCCGTCATCTTCTCGATCACGGCGATGGTTCAGGACCCGAAATCGGTCCGCTATCTCGGTAAAGTGGGCGTAGCCGTGTTGGTGGTGTCGTTTCTCGCCGTGCTGGTCAGCGGCACCTATTCGCTGATACTCAAGCCGGGCCAGATCGAGAACCCGCAGTCGCGCATCGAGCTCGGCGAATTCATCAATTCGCAAGGCAGCGTCTCCACCGATCTCGCCTTCCCGTTCCAGCCGCCACCGCCCACCGGCGATCCGAACGGCGGACATTCGATCTTCCTGGACCTGGTGCCGAACAACGTTTTCAACGCGCTGGCCTCGGGCCAGACCATCCAGGTCCTCTTGTTCTGCCTGCTTTTCGGGCTGGCGATGGGCAAGATTCCCCAGCCCTCGTCGCTGAGTCTGTCACAGGCGCTCAACGCGGTGTATCGGGCCTGCACGGTGCTGACCAACTGGTTCGTCTGGGGATTGCCCTTCGCAACCTTCGTCCTGATCGCCGACCAGACCGCGTCGACCGGCACCAAGCCGCTGATGCTGATGGGCGGCTATCTACTGGTGATGGGCCTTTCCTGCCTGACATTCCTCGCCTGCGCGTTTGCGATCATCGCTATACGCTCGCGGCGAAGCTACTGGGCCACGATCAAGACCCTTCAGCCGCTTCTGATGGTAGCCATCACGACGCGCTCCACTGTCGCCTCGCTGCCTTGGGTCATCAATCTTTTGAGCGAACGGCTGCGCTTCAACCTGGTGGTGGTCGAGCTGCTCGTGCCGCTGCAGGCGGCGCTGCTGCGGACCGGGCCGGCGCTGGTCTACACATCCGGCGCCCTGTTCATTGCCCAGCTCTACGGCCATCAGCTGGCGATCCCGGACCTCTTGCTTGTCGGCGTCGTCTCCGCGCTTCTGGCGCTGACGACCGGCGGCATGGGCAGCCTGCTCATCCTCTCGCAGATGTCCATCGTCTGCGGCTATCTGAAGCTTCCCTTCGAGGCGGCGTTCGCCCTGTTCGTCGCGGTGGACGCCGCCGTGGACACGCTGATGACTCTATCCAGCGTCTCCACCGTGGCGGCAAGCACGGCAATGATCGCGCCCAGCCATCGGGAGGCGGCGCAGAGCGCTGAAACCGTCGCGCAAGAGCTCGAAGCCGAGTCGGCTCTATGATCGACGACGCCATCCGTCCGCAGCTCGGCATCATTGGCGGTCTCGGGCCGCTGGCGTCGGCAGACTTCTACTTCAAGCTCACCCGAATGACCGAGGCGCTGCGCGACAACGGGCATGTGCCTTCCGTCATCCTCAGCCTGCCGCAGCTGCCCGACAGGACCGAAGCGATCCTGACCGGTCATGACGGGCCGCTGGCGCCGCTGCAGGCCGCGGTCGCAACGCTCAACGCGCTCGGCGTTGCCTGCATCGCCATGCCCTGCAACACCGCCCATCATTGGTACGACAAGCTGGCGGCGAACTCGCCAGCCGAGATCATCCACATCGGCGACGCGGTGGTGGCGGAGATCCGCCGCGGGCTGGACCGGGGCAGGGTAGCGAACCTTGCAACAAGGGGCACCCTGGTTTCCGGTTTCTATCAGCACAGGATAGCGGCGGCGGGCTTCGACCTCTGCCTTCCGCAGGATGCCGAGTTTCAGGAACGCGTCGACAGCGCGATCATGCTCGTCAAGGCCGGTTCGATCGCGCAAGCCGCGGCCGAGACCGAGCGCGCGCTTTATCTCGCGCAAATGGCCGGCGCAGATGTCGCCCTGCTTGGCTGCACGGAACTTTCCGTCGTGGCAGCCAGCCTCGGCGACACGAACGGACTGGTCGTCGTCGACAGCAATGCGGCGCTGGCGCGGGCCAGCCTGCAACGGTTGGGATACCCTGTGCAGGAAGCGCGAGGCCTGCCCACCGTCTCGTCGCTGCCGGCAGACGGCCGTCCGTCCTTGCGTGTCACCCGGCGGGCTTCCTAATGCATGGCGCCCAGAAGTGTGCAGCGGTTCTGGGACAACGACATGCATCAAACAAAGACTTTAAGGCCGCGTCGCCCGAATCCGGTTCGGCGCGATGCGCTTTAGACGCGCAAGTTTCCATCGCCTTGCAGTCGATATCCGCTTGCCAGCGGCTAATGTGCTCCAGGTCATAAAATCTTTGAGAGAATATTTTCCGCCTCCCGTCCGAGAGGAAATGCGCTTCTTTGCCCGAGCGGGCAGCATTGGTGATGCTTGATATCAAGGCTTCGCATTCCGCCAGGCCCAAATGATTTCAGGATTGCAAGGAACGCATCATGTCCGAACGCGGCAACGCTTCAAATTCTCTCGTTACGTCAATCACCAGGCGCGCCGGACTGGCGGCACTTCTCGCCACGACATTGGCCGTCATCGGCCTCAACGCGCCGTCGCCGTCCTTCGCCGAGGAGAAGAAGGCGATCAAGGTCGGCATCATCAGCGGCGAGGACGAGGATGTCTGGCGCGTCGTCACCGCCGAGGCGGCCAAGAAAGGGCTGACCATCGAGACCGTCGTCTTCAACGACTACACGCAGCCCAACGAGGCGCTGGAGCGCGGCGAGATCGACGCCAACGCCTTCCAGCACAAGCCTTATCTCGACAACCAGATCAAGACCCAAGGCTATCATATCGTGCCGGTCGGCTATACCGGCGTCTGGCCGATCGGGCTCTATTCGAAGAAGCACGCCAAGGTCGCCGACCTGCCGGAAGGCGCTGTCATCGGCCTGCCCAACGACCCGTCCAACGAAGGCCGCGCGCTGCACGTGCTGGAGCATGAAGGCCTGATCAAGCTCAAGGATGGCACCGGCATCCTGGCGACCACCGCCGACATTGCCGACAACCCGAAGAAGCTCGAGATCAAGGAGCTCGACGCCGGCATCGTCGGCCGCTCGGTCGACGATCTCGACGCCGCGATCGTCAACACCGACTGGGCGCTGAAGAGCGGCCTCGGCCCGGAAAATCGCATCGCGCAGGAGCCGGTGGCCGACAACCCCTACCGCAACTTCATCGCGGTCAAGATCGGAAGCGAGAACGAGCCCTGGGTGAAGACGCTGGTCGCCTCCTACCAGAACGAGACCGTCAAGGCCGAGTTCGACAAGGTCTACAAGGGCACCGGGATCAGCGCCTATTGACCCGGCGCATGGTTGGCAGAGATGGGCGGTCCGCTGTTGAGCGGACCGCCGTCGCCTTTGCGTGGCACTGAAACGGACATAGAGATGAACCAGCACGTCACCGCCGGACTTGCCGATCCGGTCCGCGTCGAGCCGACCGGGCGGGAAGACGTTGTCCGCCTCGTCGATCTGAAGCGCCGCTTCGGCGCGACGGCGGCGCTCGACGGCGTCTCGCTGACCGTGAAGAAGGGCGAGATCCTCGGTATCATCGGCCGCAGCGGCGCCGGCAAGTCGACGCTGATCCGCTGCCTGAACGGGCTGGAGCGGCCGGATTCCGGCGAGGTCTTCATCGAGGGGCGCGAGATCAGCCGCCTCGGCGAGCGCGAGTTGCAGCCGCTGCGCCGCCGCATCGGCATGGTATTCCAGCATTTCAATTTGTTGTCGGCCAAGACCGTCGAGGACAATGTCGCGCTGCCGCTCAAGATCGAAGGACGCCCGCGCGCCGAGCGTATGGGCCGCGCGGCCGAGCTGCTGCAACTCGTCGGCCTGTCGGAGAAAGCCAAGGCCTATCCGGCTTCGCTGTCGGGCGGCCAGAAGCAGCGCGTTGGCATCGCCAGGGCTTTGGCCGCGCGGCCGGCGCTGCTCTTGTCGGACGAGGCGACATCGGCGCTCGATCCGGAAACGACGCGCTCGATCCTGGCGCTGCTCAAGGACATCAATTCCAGGCTCGGCCTCACCATCCTGCTGATCACGCACGAGATGGAAGTGATCCGCTCCATCGCCGATCGCGTGGCGGTGATCGACGCCGGCCGGATCGTCGAGGAGGGCGCCGTCTGGCAGGTCTTCGCCGATCCGAAGTCGGAGATCACCCGCAGCCTGCTCGGCGGCATCCGGCCGCAACTGCCGCCCGAGATTGCCAGCCGGCTGGTTCCGGGCGAAGGGGCGGAAACGATCCTCCGGATCGACGTCGCCGGCGAGGCGGCGCGTCGCCCGCTGCTGTCCGAGCTTGCCGCCAGCGTGCCCGGCGCGTTCCGGCTTGTGCATGGCGGCATTGACCATGTGCAGCAGGAGCCGGTCGGCACGCTGTTCGTGGCGGTCCCTGGAGCCGACGCAGCCCATCTGGCGGCGGTTATCGCTTTCCTGAAGAACCGCGGCGCGCGGGTGGAGGTGCTTGGCCATGTCGCCGGTCCTGTTTGAACTCCTGCTTCGTTCGATCTGGGAGACGGTGCTGATGACCGGCGCGTCCGGTCTGATCTCGCTTGTCTTCGGCCTGCCGCTCGGCCTTGCCCTGGTCGCCACCGATCGCGGCGGCATCGCCGAAAGCCTTTGGGTCAACCGCATCCTCGGCGCCGTCATCAACGGTTTCCGTTCGGTGCCGTTCATCATCCTGCTGGTGGCGCTGATCCCGGTGACGCGGCTGATCGTCGGCACCTCGATCGGTACCTGGGCGGCGATTGTGCCGCTGTCGATCGCGGCGACGCCCTATTACGCGCGCATTGCCGAAGTGTCGCTGCGCGAGGTCGACCACGGTCTGATCGAGGCGGCGCGCGCCATGGGCGGCAACCGCTGGACGATCATCCGCGAGGTGCTGGTGCCGGAGGCGCTGCCAGGCATCGTCGCCGGCTTTACCGTGACGCTGGTGACGCTTGTCGGCGCCTCGGCCATGGCCGGCGCTATCGGCGCCGGCGGTCTCGGCGACCTCGCCATCCGCTACGGCTATCAGCGCTTCGAAACCAGCGTCATGGTCGCCGTTGTCATCGTGCTCATCGTGCTCGTCTGCGGCATCCAGTGGATCGGCGACCGGCTGGTCGCTCGTCTGGATCATCGTGGATGATGTGCGGCATCCGAACGCAATTTGCCGCAAAGACCGGGAATTGAGCGCTGGCTTGCTCCGTTTGCAATGAGATTGGTCGGCGCTTTTCTTCACCCGCAATGACACGCATGCCATCGTGCGGCGGGTCGCCAAGGCAATTCCGGGAAAAGCGCGCGGCGATTTTCTGTCCGGAATCCGAAGACATAGAGTTGCCGCCAACAGGAGCCTGACCATGCCAAGAATAATTCCGGTGCTCGATCTCGACCGCCTGGAGCAGGGTCCATCCGAACTTCGAACTTTCTTGTTTGATCTACGCACCGCCGCCCGCGATGTCGGTTTCTTCTATCTGAGCGGCCACGGCATCACCCAGCCGGAGATCGACGCTGTGCTGCGCGCCGCCCGCGGCTTCTTTGCCTTGCCGGAAGCCGACAAGCTCGCCATCGAAATGGTGAAGTCGCCGCAGTTCCGCGGCTACACGCGCGCCGGCGGCGAACTGACCAGGGGCAAGGCCGACTGGCGCGAGCAGCTCGACATCGGCGTCGAACGCGCGACCATTGCGCAAGGGCCGGGCGTGCCGGCCTGGACGCGGCTGCAGGGCCCGAACCAGTGGCCGGCCGCGCTCCCCGATCTGAAGCCGGCGTTGCTCGCCTGGCAGGCCAAGGCGACCGATGTGGCGATCCGGCTGCTCAAGGCCTTCGCGCTGTCGCTCGACCAGCCGGAGGACGCCTTCGACGCCATCTATCGCGGCGAGCCGAACCACCGCATGAAGATTGTGCGCTATCCCGGCCGCGACACGACCGGCGACGACCAGGGCGTCGGCGCGCATAAGGATGGCGGCTTCCTCACCTTTTTGCTACAGGACGAGAACAAGGGCCTGCAGGTCGAGTATGACGGCAGCTGGGTCGATGTCGATCCGATCCCGCAAACGCTGGTCGTCAACATCGGCGAACTGCTTGAACTCGCCTCGAACGGTTATCTCAGGGCGACCGTGCACCGCGTCGTCACGCCGCCCGCCGGCGTCGAACGGATTTCGGTGCCGTTCTTCTTCAGCGCCCGTCTCGACGCCACGATCCCGCTGCTCGACCTGCCGGAGGAGCTGGCAGCCGAGGCGCGCGGCCCGGCCAGCGACCCTGACAACCCGCTGTTCCGCAATGTCGGAACCAACGTGCTGAAAAGCCGGCTGAGGTCACATCCCGACGTAGCGCGGCGCCATTATGCGGATCTGTTGGAAAAAGCATCGGCCGCCGGCTGACGACTTCACAATGATTAAGCGAGATTTTTTCGCTATCTCGGTCTTTTTTGGAATTTCGTTCGTGGAAAATACGCCGCCGAGACCCCAAATAGGTTGCATCGCTCGGTGTTTTCCTCCCATTGCGCCGGGCGATGTTCCCCTCTGAAGGTTATGACCTTCATGCTTGGCCGGGCCGCTTTCGCGCCCGGCCTTTTTCTTTCAAATGCTTTACAGATGCCTTGATTAGGCGAAGGCGATACTGATCGCGACAAAGTGGCGTAAAGCATGTCTCCCGAAAGTGGGAACCGGTTTCGGGATAGAGACATGCGTAAACCAAAGACCTGAAGCGCATTGAGCGAATCTGAAAGATCGCGACGCGCTTTAGCTCATCAGCTTCGGCAATCCCGCCGCCAGCGCGTCGATGGCCAGCCGCACCTTCAACGGCAGATGCGGCGTCTGCAGCCAGAGGGCGTGGCAATCGTAGAGATAGTCCGGCTGGCCAGGCAGCACGCGGATGAGCTTGCCCGCTTCGACACGCTCACGCACCAGCCAGTATGGCAGCCAGGCCAGCCCCATGCCTTCGCTCGCCGCGTCGGCGATCGCATCGAGATCGTCGAGACGCAATCGACCGACCGGCGCGAACTCTGCGACGGAACCGTCTTCGCGCGGGAAGAGCCATGGCTGCAACACATGGCCGAGCCGCCGGTAGACGATTGCCTGATGGGTGGCGAGGCCCTCCAGATCGGTGGGCTTTGCCGAAGGTCTCGATGTAGGACGGCGAAGCGCAGACGAGCATGCGCTGGCGCGCGACTCGGCGCCCGATGATGCCGGCCCGATCATCCAGCGCGCCGGTACGGATCGCCATATCGAAACCATCCTCGACGAGATCGGCGAAGCGGTCGCTGAGCGACAGGTCCAGCTCCAGCGTTGGATGGCGCCGCGCGAGCGCGAGCAGGATCGGCGTGACGCAGTGCCGGCCGAGATGCGCGGGCATCGTCACCCGCAGTTTCCCGCGCGGTTCGGACAATTGGTCGGCTGCCAGCGCATCGGCCGCCTGCGCTTCCGCCAGCACGATCCTGCAGCGCTCGTAATAGGCGCGCCCGAAATCGGTCAGGCTCTGCCGGCGCGTGGTGCGGTTGATGAGGCGCACACCGAGCCGCTCCTCGAGGAAGCGAACATGCTTGCCGACCATCGGCCCCGAAAGGTCAAGAGCCGCCGCGGTGGCCGTGAACGAGCCGAGGTCGATGGCTTTCACGAACACTTCCATGCTTTCGAGGCGATCCATATTGAAAACCTGCCGTTTCGACTGTTCTGCCTGAGCAGCGATTTATCGGCTCTCCACGCCATTGCATAGTTCCATTCCATCGATTGGATTTAGAGTTGCATGGATGGCAAGGGTTGTTCGCTTTCACAGTCACGGCGGTCCCGAGGTGCTTCGCATCGAGGAGATAGAGGTTCCGTCGCCAGGTCCTGGCGAGGTGCGGATCCGCGTCAGGGCACTGGGCTTGAACCGCGCCGAAGCCTCGATGCGCAAGGGCACTTACATCGAAACGCCGTCGCTGCCGTCAGGCCTCGGCCTCGAAGCGGCGGGTATTGTCGAGGCGGTCGGCGCTGATGTGGAGGGCCTCGCGACTGGCGATGCGGTCAGCATCATCCCGCCGCGATCCATGGCGCGCTGGCCTGCCTATGGCGACCTTGTGACCTTTCCTGCCGAGCTCGTCGTCAAGCATCCGCCGTCGCTTTCGTTCGAGGCCGCCGCCGCGACCTGGATGCAATATCTCACCGCCTATGGCGCGCTGATCGATATCGCCCATCTGTGCCCTGACGAGCCCGTCGTCATCACCGCCGCTTCGAGCAGCGTCGGGCTCGCCGCCATCCAGATCGCCAACAGAAGCGGCGCCGTGCCGATCGCCGTCACCCGGACATCGGCCAAGAAGACGGCATTGCTCGATGCCGGCGCTTCGCATGTGGTGGCCTTGGCTGAAGACGATCTTGAGGCGCGGCTGAGAGAAATCGCGCCGCAAGGCGTGCGCGTCGTGCTCGACGCGGTCGGCGGCCCGATCTTCACGCCTCTTGCGGCCACGATGGCGCACGGCGGCATTCTCATCGAATATGGCGGCCTCAGCCCTGAGCCGACGCCGTTCCCGCTGTTCGAGGTCCTGGCGAAGACGTTGACGCTGCGCGGCTACCTTGTCCACGAGATCACCGGCCATCCCGCCCGGCTGCAAACAGCCAAGCGCTTCATCCTCGATGGCCTCGCATCGGGCGCGCTGAGGCCGATCATCGCCAGGACGTTTCCGTTGGAGGCGATCGCCGAGGCGCACCGCTTTCTCGAGGCGGGCGAACAGTTCGGCAAGATCGTCGTGACTGTGTGAGGGCCTGAAAGGATCGGGCGCGCCCGATCGAGCGGCGCGCCCGATCGATCATGCCTCCCGAATTACGGAGATCGTCGCTACCCGCGCTTTTCGATAACCGCGTAGAGCACGTTGCGGTTCTCGCCATAGAACACCTGCGCGTCGACGGTGTTGCGGTCGACGCTGGCATTGATGATGTTCCACATGTCGGCTTCCGAGCGCAGCAGCAGCACCCAGTCCATGAATGTCTCGCGATAGCCGGCGTCGGGAGTGCCTTCGGCATAGTTGGCGAACAGGAACCTGCCGTTCGGCTTCAGCATCTGCAGGCACGTCTTCGTCAGCTTCACCGCGACGTTGTGCTGAAGATAGTCGTAAAGGCCCGAAGCATAGATCAGGTCGAACTTGCCGAGCTTGTGGCCTCTGGTGAGCACGGTTCGCACCGAGCCGTCCACGGCCTCGATCGCGGTGCCCTGGAAATCGCGCGCGATCAGACCGACGCTCTGCGGATCCTGGTCGAGCGCGACCCACCGCTTCAGCCTGCCCTCGGCAAGCGCGGTCGAGCGGTTGGCCTCGCGCAGATGGCCCGCCGCGATCGCCAGCACTTCAGCTTCCGGTCCATTCCTCGCCGCCGTCTCGTCGACATATCGGGTCAACAGGTCCCGCCGTTCCCGCGCCGCGACGCATGACGGCACATTCTGGGTATGGCTGTAGAGCGCTTTGCCGATCTCCGAGGCGTTGGCCACGTCGTCGGCCACATGCGGATCGCAATAGATAAAGTCGAGCAGCTGCGCGTCGCCGGAATAGCCCCTGGGCTTGGTGAAGGACCATTGCGTGAGTGGATCCTGGAGGAAATATTGCAGGATCGCGTGGTTCTGTGCCACCGGTATCAAGGCCTGCCAAACGTCGGGATGGACCCTGGAGCGCAGCGCGCTGAGCACCGACAGCAGCCGGCGAACGATCTCGGCGGGATCCTTCCGCAGCTCGATCTGCTGCTGCGTCGTCAACAGGATGAGCGCCAGCTCCGCGCGCGCCGTTTCGAACGCTTCGCCATGATGCTCGGGCTTTCCTCGATGCAGACCTGCGGCAATCGTCTTGGCGGTAATCAGGCTTTTGCCATCAAAAACGGTTTGCACCGGATACTCCGTGGTTAACAGTCCATTAATCTATTGCGTAGAATGTCTCGTTTGCCAACGGCGATCGGTAGCATTTTAATAATATGATTAATTTCCCGCTAACCATCTCGCTTCATTGGATATTTTGCGGGTCGGAATCCGGGTTCGAGTTAACGCAAACTTGTCTCCCGCCGTGGCATTTTATTGCTCGGCAAACCGTTGTTTCCCTAGGAGCGGGCCCGCGTGGGGGCAGAAGCGAGAACAGAGTTCGAAGCGCAAAAACCCGTTGAACAGGGTTTCATTGCGAACGAACGCGTCGCATCCAGATTGGCCGATATGGCGCATGTGGAGCCCTACGAGCCGCGCTCGGGCCCGGGGCCGAACGAACTGCGTTTCCTTTACCGAGAGGAATCGCAGGCGAAGCGGCGCAAGGAAGCCAGGCCTGGGCTTTGGATGGCCGTTGCCATCTATGTTCTGTTTTCTGCGACGGATCTGCTGCTGATACCGGATGTGGCGCTCTACACGATCACGGCGCGCTTTGCCGTGGGCCTCACGGCGCTTCTGACGCTGGAGGGACAGCTTCGCCGCGGTGTTGCCACGCAATGGCTGGACATGACCTGCGCTGCCGCCATTATCTTTGGCTATGTCGGCTGGCTCTGGCCGACATCCTTGGGCGCGGACCGGCAAGCCGTCGCATACTATATGGTGTTCGGCACGATCTTCATGATGAGTGCCAACCTCTTCTTCACGTTCAGCTTCAAAACGTCGATCATCACGTCGACCATAATCCTGTGCATATTGTACGTGGTGAATTATTTCGTGCCCGCATCGCTCACATACAAAATGGTGTTCGGTACGTTCTACGTCTCATGCTTCACCTTCACCTCCTATGTGAACTGGAAGCTCAATGAAGAACGCTACAATGTGTTCCTCAACGCGCTGGAAGCCAAAATCCAGCACAAAGAGGCGACGGAGCGCGGCAAGGCCTTGCTGAGACTATCGCGGACGGATCCGCTGACGGGCCTGGAGAACCGCCGCGCGATCGACGAGAAGCTCAGGGATTGCTGGAGCGACTGGCAGAAGCTCGGCATTCGTTTCGCGGCGATCCTCATCGACGTCGATTTCTTCAAGAAGTTCAACGACTGCTACGGCCATCAGGAGGGCGACCGTTGCCTGATTCATGTCGCCAACGCGCTGAGCGATCTCGTGCGGCAACACAATGGCTCGATCGGGCGCTATGGCGGCGAGGAATTCATCGTGTTGGCGCGCATGAACGACAAGGACCAGGTCGCGGATCTCGCGCAAGCCGTTTGCCGCACGGTGGAGGACCTGGCGCTGACACATGAGCTGCGGCGGGACGGCACCTCTATCGTGACGGTGAGCGTCGGCGCCGCTTTTACCAGGACGCAGGCCGGCGGCAAGCTGGAGAAGATCATCCACGAGGCCGACCGCGCGCTGTACCTGGCGAAGGCCGGCGGCCGCAATTGCGCGCGATTGTTCGATCCGACCGATCCACAATCGAGCGACGAGAGCGAGAACATCGCCGCCCTGCTGAAGATCGCCGTCGAACGGGATCTCGTCTCGCTGGTCTATCAGCCGATCCAGGATGTCGCGTCTGGCCGGTTCGAAGCCGTCGAGGCGCTGATGCGCCTGAAGATGCTCGACGGCATACTGGTCCCGCCCAGCCTGTTCATTCCCGTCGCCGAACGCACCGGCGCCATCCTCGAGCTCGGGCGCTGGGCGATACGGAAGGTGTGCACGGATATGCTGGCGCACGACCATGTCCGTCTCGTCAGCGTTAACGTATCGCCGATCCAGCTCAAGACGCCCGGCTTCGCGACATCCGTCGCCGGCATCCTCGGCGAGACCGGCGTCGCCGGCAGCCGGCTGGCCTTCGAGATCACCGAGGGGCGCGAGCTGGAGATGGACTCCGACATCCTGCGCTGCATCAGCGACCTGAAGCTCCTGGGCATCAGGATCTGGCTCGATGATTTCGGCACTGGCTTCGCCGGCCTATCATGGCTGCGCCTGATCGATTTCGACACGGTCAAGATCGACCGTTCGTTCCTGCACGACTGCGGCACGCCGAAGGGCATGGCCATGCTCCAGGACATCATCGCGCTGGTCCGCAACCGCGGCCACAAGATCCTGGTCGAAGGCGTGGAAACCGACGAGCAGATGGCGCTGATGCGCGAATTCGGCATCGACAAGGTGCAAGGCTACCACGTCGGCCGTCCGCTGCCGGCGGCAAGTTTCCAGGCGAAGCGGCCGGTGCAGAAACGGCCGTTCACGGTGCTGAAGTCGGCGTGATACTGCATTCGAATTGAAAGCGCAGGTAAAGGCATTTCCGAGATTGAGTCTGAGGCGCGGGCGGGCGAGCAGTTTCTCCTTGCTGCCCCCAGCCGCCTGTCCCGAACAGTTCGGCAAGGTGGTGGTCGTGGTTTGAGGCGCGCTTGCGTGTTTGCAGGCTGCTGCCCCGCTCAGCAAAAGGGTTAATAGGCCGCGGCCGAGCCGGGTATCGCCTGAAGGCGCTCGATGTCCTGACGGGGCGGGGCGCCGAACAGGCGCCGATATTCGCGGCTGAACTGGGACGGGCTGTCGTAGCCGACCGCGAAACCGGCCGTGCCGGCGTTGGCCCCGTCGGCCAGCATCAGCCTTCGCGCTTCCTGCAGGCGTAGCTGCTTTTGATATTCGAGCGGGGTCATGCGTGTGATCGCCTTGAAGTGGGCGTGAAGCGACGACGTGCTCATACCTGAGGCGGCGGCAATCTCGTCGATCCGCAACTGCGTGTGGAAGCCGTTGCGTATCGTGGCGATGGCGCGGCTCACCTGGTTCAGGTGGCTGTCGACGGTTCCCATTTGACGAAGCGTTGCGCCATGTGGACCGGTGAGCAGACGGTAGAGAATTTCGCGCTCCACGAGCGGGGCCAGGACATCGATGGTCTCGGGGCGATCGAGCAGCTTCACCAATCGGCATGCGGCATCGATCAGGTCAGGATCGCTTGGATAGACGGCAAGCACGGGCAAGTCCTTCTCGGAAGAAACCCGCTGCTCGGTCACAAGCAGGTCGGCAAGTGCCGGGGGGTCGAAGTCGATCTTGCAGCAAAGATATGGCGCGGCCGGACTGGCCTCGAGAACATGGCCGACCAGAGGCAGGTCGACCGAAACAAGAAGATAGCTCGATGCATCATAGACCACGCTCTGGCCGGCCAGCGAGACGCGCTTCGACCCTTGGGCGATTATGCAAAGCGAAGCTTCATAGACCGCCGGCACCGGCGCGCTGGGATGGTCGGCGCGAATGAGCGACAGCCGGGGCACAGCGGTTCCGGATATGCCGGAAACCGGTGCGAACCGCGAGATCAGCTGAGCCAGGTCGGCAATTTTGTTCATGCCGCATAAATCTGCATCGCGCGTAATGTTGCAAGGCTTGGTCGGCTATTTGGAGGATCGTGCAAACTCTTTGGACGATTGCGCTACCGCTCTCCGCCTTCGCGCCACCATTTTTCGACCCGTCACCGCAAGCGAAAGGGAAACGATCATGACGGGACTGAGAGACAAGGTTGTATTGATCACCGGCGCCTCGAGCGGCATCGGCGAAGCGACGGTTCGCGAGCTCTCATCGGCGGGCGCCAGGCTGTTTATCGGCGCCCGACGCGGCGAGCGTCTGAAGGCGCTGGCCGAGGAAATCGGTGAACGCGTCGCCTGGCGCGAGCTCGACGTAACGAAGGCTGAGAGCTTCGATGCGTTCGCCGATGCCGCGCACGCCGAATTTGGACGGATCGATGTGCTGGTCAACAATGCCGGCGTTATGCCGCTGTCGCCGCTTGCCGCCCTGAAGCGCGATGAGTGGGCGCGCATGATCAACGTCAACATCTTCGGCGTGCTGAACGGGATCGCTTCGGTGCTGCCGCGCTTCGTCGCGCAGAAAAACGGGCACGTGGTCAACGTGGCGTCCGTCGGCGCGCATCTCGTGCTGCCCACTGCGGCGGTCTACTGCGGCACCAAATATGCAGTATGGGCGATCACGGAAGGCTTGCGCCAGGAGCATGACGACATCCGCGCCACGATCATCTCGCCCGGCGTGACCGCGACCGAACTGGGCGACGACATCAGCGATCCCCAGGTGGCCGCGGCTTTGAAGGAGTGGCGGCAGAAATCGCTGACGCCGGACGCCATCGCCCGTGCGATCCGCTTCGCCCTCGAACAGCCCGACGGCGTCGACGTCAACGAAGTGATCGTGCGCCCGACGGCGGCGAATATGTAGACATTCGTCTGCCAAGATGCCGATTGTCAGTGAATGACGGGCAGGCCGGCGTTTCGCGCCGGCCTGCCTCGGTTATGGATCACGCAGCCTTGATCTTCAGCTCCTCCTCGCCGCGCACCATCCGGGTCACGCCGGCGAAGTCGAGCTTGCCGGAACCGAGCACCGGCACTTTCGGCACGACCCGCACTTCGGCCGGCACCATCAGGTCCATGGCGCCATTCGCCTTGGCGAAGGCGAGGAAGTCCGCGCGGGTCGCGCTGGGCGCTTCCGTGATGAGGATAAGCTTCTCGCCCTTGCGCGCGTCCGGCACTGTGGCGACGGCCGACAGCGAACCTTTCCACAGTTCGCCGGCCAGCGCTTCGACCGCGGCGAGCGAGATCATCTCGCCGCCGATCTTGGCGAAGCGCTTGGCGCGGCCGCGAATCGAGATGAAGCCGGCATCATCGACGGTGACGACATCGCCGGTGTCGTGCCAGCCGTCTTTCAGTGGCTCGATCACGCCGGGGTTCTCGACCCGCAGATAGCCCGACATGACGTTCGGGCCGCGCACGAACAGTCGCCCGCCTTCGTCGACGCCAGGCACCGGGTCCAGACGATACTCCATGCCGGGCATGATTTTGCCGACGCTGCCCGACTTGTTGTACATCGGCGTGTTGATGGCGATCACCGGGGCTGCTTCCGTCACGCCGTAGCCCTCGAGGATGCGCAGGCCGAATTTCTCCATATAGGTCGTGCGCGTCGCCGCCTTAACCGGCTCGGCGCCGGCGAAGCAATAGCGCACCGAGCGGAAGTCGTAGGGATGCGCGGTGCGCGCATAGCCGGCGAGGAACGTATCGGTGCCGAAGATGATCGTCGCGTTCGACCCGTAGATCAGTTCCGGCACGATGCGGTAGTGCAGCGGCGAGGGGTAGAAATAGACCGGCACGCCCGAGATCAGCGGCAGCACCGTCCCCGCCGTCATGCCGAACGAATGGAAGATCGGCAGCACGTTGAACACCTTGTCGCCCGAGTGGAAGTCGATGCGCGACGCCGCCTGGGCGGCGTTGGCCAGGATGTTGCGGTGGGTGAGCACCACGCCCTTGGGCGTGCCTTCCGAGCCGGAGGTGAACAGGATCGCTGCAGGATCGTCCGCCTTGCGCGCCACCCGCGGCGTTGTCTTGCGCAAGAGGCCGAGCAGCTTGTCCTTGAGGGCGATCGTGGCGCGCAGGTCGTCGAGCCAGACGATGTCGACCGAGCGGCCGATCTCTTCCACCACCGGCCCGAGCTTGGCCTGTTCGACGAAGGCGCGGGAGGTGAGCACCGTCTTCACCTCGGCGGCCTTGCAGGCCGACAGGATGTTGGCTGCACCCGCGGTGAAGTTGATCATCGCCGGCACCTTGCCAGCCGACATGACCCCGAGCAGCGTCGCGCAGGAGCCGTTGGCGTTGGGCAGCATGATGCCCAGCGTCTCTTGTCCCGCATAGAGATGCTCGAACTTCTCGCCGAGCACTGCGGCGGCGGTGAGCAGCTTGCCGAAGCTCAGCGAACCGGTGACCGGATCTTGCACGGCGAGTTCCTTCATGCCGCGCTCATGGGCCGTCTCGATGATCTTCTGAAGCACCGTCTTGTCGATATCCTGGGTGCGGAAGACGAGGTCCGACATCACCTGGTAGAGCGCGGAGCCCGCCGCGGCCCGGCGCTGGCGCCCCTTCAACTCCTGGGGGACTTCGAGCTTCACCGGCTCCAGGATGGTCACCTTGACCTTCGGGAACAGGCGATGGCGCACATGCTGGGAGGAGAGCCGCGAGAAGTAGCTCTTCTCCAGCCCTTCGATGCGCACCGGCACCACCATCGAGCCGGTCTTGTCGGCGACCATGGCCGCGCCGTCATAGACCTTCATCAGGCCGCCCGTGACGGTGATGCGGCCCTCCGGGAAGATGACCAGCGGATCGCCGCCCTGCACGATCTTGATCAGCGTGCGGGTCGACATCGGCTTCGCCGGATTGAGCGGCAGCGCGCGGGCGAGCTTCATGAAGGGCTTCATCCACCAGGCCTGGGCGATCGTGTAGTCGATGGCGAAGACCGGCTCCTCGTCGGTCAGCGTCAGCGCCAGCGGACCGTCGAGGAAGCTGACATGGTTGAGCGCCAGGATCGGCGCCTTGCCGGCCGCCTTGAGATTGTCGAGCCCCTCGACCTCCAGCCGCAGGAAGGCGCGGAACAGGATCGAGACGAAGTCGCGGAACGGATTGGTCGGCAGGAATTTCAGCATCAGCCAGGCGGCAATCGCGTTGGCGACGACGAGGCCGAACAGGATGCCCGCGATGGAGACGCCGGCAGCCTGGATGGCGGCGACAAGGATGCCGCCGACCGTCATGAAGCCGGCATTGACGATGCTGACCGCGGCGACGACCCGGGCGCGGCGCGCCTCCGGCGACCAGGCCTGCACGGCGGCGAAGGTCGGCACCACCAGGAATGCGGCGGCAATGGCCATGCCGGCGAGGTCGATGGCCAGACGGATGGTGTTCGGGCCGGCGAAGAAGGCCGACAGGCTGGCGGCTGTCGGCGAAGGCTGCATGCTGCCGATGGTCCAGGCAAGATGCAGGCCGAACAGCGCCATCAGCGCGGTGCCGACCGGCGCGGGCAAAAGCACCATGCGGCCCTGCGACATCCAGGCGGCGATGGCCGAGCCGACGGCGATCGAGACGGCGAACACCGCGAGATAGGCGGTGACGGCGATCTCGTTGCCGCCGAGCGAATCCTTGATCATCGCCGGCAGGATCGAAAGCACGATGGCCCCGACCAGCCAGAACCAGGAGGTCATCAGGCCGGCGCGCCAGATGCGCGTATCGGTGCGCAGGTCGGCGACCTGCCGCCAGGTCGAGCGCAAGATGTTCCAGTCGATGGTGAGGTTAGGAGCAGCCGAACCGGTGGACGGGATATAGCGGCTGATCAGCCAGCAGCCGACGGCGAGCGCCATCATGATCGGTCCGAACACCGCGACGCCGATGCCGTCTGCGGAAACGACGCCGCCGGCAATCGTGCCGCCTAGGATCGCGGCGAAGGTAGCCGACTCGATCCAGGCATTGGCCTTGGGCAGTTCCTTGCGCTCGAGATGATCCGGCAGGATGCCATATTTGATCGGCCCGAACAGCGCCGAGATGATGCCGAACATCAAGAGCGCCGTCATCAGCACCGGGATCGAGGACAGCGCGATGCCGATGACGGCGACGGCGGCCGCGGCGATCTCGGTGAATTTCAGGCGCCGCGCGATGAGCGCCTTGTCGAAGCGGTCGGCGATCTCGCCGCCAAGCGCCGAAAGCAACAGGAAGGGGGCCATGAAGACAGCGCCGGCCAGCGTCACCAGCGACGCGGCCTGGTCCTTCGCCAGCGTGAAGAGAATGAGGAACACCAGTGTGTTCTTCAGGAAATTGTCGTTGAAGGCCGAGAGGAATTGCGTCCAGAAGAGAGGCGCGAAGCGCCGCGACATCATCAGATGGGTGTTCATGGCAATTTCCATTGGGCAAGTCCGGCTGGCAATCCGTTTGGACTGAGCGGACACTTGCGCGGTTTGAGCCTTGTTTACCGGGAACCGGTTAAACTTCGTTACTGCGATTTATTCCAATCCATTTGTTTCTTGTTCTGGGTGCATGGAATCCATCGTCCATGATCCGTCTCCAGGCCTTCCAGGCACTCGACTGCTTGCGGGCTTGGTTGTCGGCGAGCATCGATATGATCCTTTCGTTTCAGCATTAGGCCGGATCGGAGACAGCCTGTTTCAGGCCGGATACAATCCAATGAACATCGTTCATATTTGCAGCATAGCACATCGTGAACGACGTTCAAGAGGAAAAATGAACAGCGTTCACAATTAGAATTGGTGAATGAGATCATGTTGGATGCGAGCTTCGCGCGACCCGGCGTTCAGGAGAACAACGGAACGTTAGACAAGCTCTCGATTTTGCGGCGACTGGAGCTACACCAGCCGGCCGCAAACGGCTATCAATCGTCGCGAAGTCATGCTTCGGGGTGGTGAGAGGCGCGCGGCTTGCAGCTGGATTTGAAAACAATTGAGGCTTTCGCCCCCGATCAGGCCTCGCTTGGCGCAGCCGCCAAGCTGACCAAGCGGTCGAACTGGCCCAGGCTTGAAGCGCATGAACAGCTGCCGCTGATCTGGGGCGAATGCCAGGGCTCGGGCTCCAATCCCTACCGGGTCGCGTTCGACACCTCCGACCACGGCTATAAATGCACCTGCCCGTCGCGGAAATTCCCCTGCAAGCACATTCTGGCGCTGGCCTGGATCGGCGCCACGGCGTCCGACAGTTTCACCCGCGTCGACCAGACGCCCGATTGGGTGAACGACTGGCTCGGCAGGCGCCGCAAGCCTGGGCAGCCGCCGGCCGCGGCGCCAGCGCGCGCGGAAGGCAAAAGCATAGACGAAGCATCGCGGCAGGAAGAGGCACCTCCTGTTGAGAGCGTTGCTGCCGCCGAACGCCGCGAGGCGGCGCAGCGTAAACGGGCGGAGGACACGCGCAGCGCGGTTTCGGCCGCGCTCGACGAGCTCGACCAGTGGATCGCCGACCAGTTGCGGCTCGGCCTGGCCGGCTTTGTCGATGCCTCGAGCGAGCGCTGCCGCCGCATCGCCGCACGGCTGGTCGACCTGAAGGCGACGGCGCTCGCCGGGCGCATCGACGAATTGCCCGCGAAGCTGATGGCGCTGCGCGGCGAGGAGCGGCCGGACGCCGCGATCCGCGAGTTGGGCAAGCTGGTGCTGCTTGCCAAGGCCTGGCGCGCGGCACCCGATGATGCCGAGCTGAAACGCCTGGTGTCGGCATCGGAGACGCGCGACCAGATCCTCGCCAATCCCGACGCCGTTCAGGTCGAGAGCGACTGGGAGGTGCTTGGCGAGAAGATCGAGACCCGCCGCGACGGCCTCGTCAGCCACGCGACCTGGCTGCTCGACCTGAAAAGCACAACGCCGCGATTTGCCGTGCTGCTCGATTTCTTCCCGGCTTCCGCCGGACGCCGCTCCGGCGCCTTCGCGGCGGGCGACCGCTTCAGAGCGAGGCTGGTGTTCTATCCGTCGCGCAATCCGCTGCGGGCGCTGGTCGCCGAACGGCTGGGCGACGTGGCGCCCGGCGCGTGGCCGACATTCGTCCCGGATGCAGCCGGCGATCCCCTGGCCGCCTACGCCGCCTTCCAGGACTGCGCCCCATGGCTGTCGGACTGCCCCATCATCCTGCCGGCCGGCGCGATCGCGTTGGACGAAAAGGACGGCGCCTGGTGGCAGGTGGCAAACGATCCGCACGGCATCGCCTTGCCTGTCGCCGGCTCCGTCCACCAGACCTTGCTCGGCATCGATCTCGCGGCGACGGCGGCGCTCTGGAACGGCGCCAGGCTCGAGCTGCTGGCCTCGCAAAGCAGCATCGGGAGGCTCGATCTGTCATGAATGAGCTCGACCAAGCAGGGCTGGCGCGGCTGCGCGACGGCTGGATTTCCGGCGGAGCCGCTTACGAGCTTGCGCCCGCCGAATGGAAGGAGGTCGCCGCGGCTTCGAGCGCCGACGAGCAGGAGCGGCGGCTCTTGGCCATCGCCGCGCAGGCGCTGGATGTCGCGCTTCGCCCCGCGGCGCCGAAGAGCTTGAAGCGGCGCCTGCCGCTGCCGGTGTTGGCCTTGCCGATGCTTCCCGAACGGCTGCGACCGTTGTTGCGTGCCGCGCTTAAATATGCGGCTGATGCGCGGCTCAAGACCCGCGTGGCCGCGCTTGTCGCCAGCCGAGGCTTCGTGCTGCATCCGATGGACTGGATGCCCGCTGCGACGGATCAGGAAAGCCCGGATATCTACGCCCCCTGGGTCGACTGGCAGGCAGGCGCGGACAGCGAGAAAAAATCCCGCAACGAGTCTCTGACGGCGGAAACCTGGGATGATTTCTATCCCGCCGCGCGTCGTAGCGCGCTGGTCGATTTGCGGCGCTCCGCACCCGCATTGGCGCGGACCCTTATCGAGACAAAAGGGGCAAGCGAGCCCGCCGAGGTCAGGCTTGCACTCATCGAACTCATGCGTTTCGGCCTTGGTGCCGATGATGTGCCATTTCTGAAGAGCCTGTCCGCCGATCGCTCGGGCAAGGTGCGCGAAATGGCGGGCCGGCTGCTGGCACGGTTAGGGGAACGTGGAAATCCGGCTGGCGGCGGGTCGGAAGATCCGATAGCCGAGCTCGCCGCTTTCATCGAGGAAGGCAAATCCGGTTTCATCCGCCGCCGCACTACCTATGCGCCGATAAAACCCAAGTCACAGGCGCAACAAGCACGTCGCGCCGATTTGTTCGCCACCTGTTATTTCGGCGATCTCGTCGCCCGCTTCGGCAGAACAGAGCCCGATTTCATTGGCGCTTGGCAGTTCGGCGTCGATGACGGTGCCGATCTCTTTTTGGTTCGAATGGTCTCGGTGTCCGGTGGCGATGCGGCAGTGGCCAGTTTGGCGGATCTGCTTGTCGCCGCTGGCGGCAGGCTGGCGCTTCTCGCCCTCCAGCTCATGCTGCGTTTGGACAGCGGCAGGAAGCGAGCTCTGATCAGGCAGATCCTGAATGATGCGCAAAACCTGGCCGCTCTCAATATGGTCGAAGGCGCGGAAGCAGGATGGCTCGAATGGAGCGACCTCGCAAAAGGCAAGGCTATTTCGGCGCTGCGGTCCGCCATCTCGGGCGACAACGACGTTACGAAACGAAACGCCGAGCAACATCTCGAAGCCCTGGGCTTTTTGGCCAATCCAATGACGGCGGAAAAATTGATCGGCGAGGTCGTTGCCGCCGGCCTGCCGCCCGCATCCCCATCGCTTAGCCTGCTGCGGCTCAACGCAGCGCTGACCGAAAACCCGTCTCAATCCGACAGATGATCAACCCGGAGAAGATCGCATGAACGCAGCCATTCGCCTCCCGGCCGAACAGGTCTACGCCGCCGAACTGCAGGCGCTGGCGCGCGGCGACGACCGGCAAAAGCCTGCCGGCTGGAGGCTGTCTCCGAAGGCCGTGCTCACTTACCTGATGGGCGGAAAGGCGACAGACGGCACGGTGATTTCGCCAAAATATGTCGGCCGCCGGCAATTGATGGAAACGGCGGTCGCCACGCTCGCGACCGACCGCGCGCTGCTTCTGCTCGGCGTTCCCGGAACGGCAAAATCCTGGGTCTCGGAACATCTCGCCGGCGCGATCATGGGCAATTCGACGCTCGTCGTGCAATGCACCGCCGGCACTGACGAAAACCAGATTCGCTATGGCTGGAACTATGCCCAGCTCTTGGCAAAGGGGCCGAGCCAGGAGGCGCTGGTGCCGACGCCGCTCTACCGCGCCATGCAGGACGGCAAGCTTTGCCGGCTGGAAGAACTGACGCGCATGGGCTCCGACGTGCAGGACACGCTGATCACCGTGCTGTCGGAAAAGATGCTGCCGGTGCCGGAGCTGAACACCTCGATCTACGCGCAGCGCGGCTTCAACATCATCGCCACCGCCAACAACCGCGACAAGGGCGTCAACGAGCTCTCCTCCGCGCTGAAGCGCCGCTTCAATGTCGTGGTGCTGCCTTTGCCGGACGATATGGCCGAGGAAGTCTCGATTGTCTCCCGGCGCGTCGGCGAGATGGCCGGCGGGCTGGACCTGCCGGTGCCGAAGAATGTCGGCGAGGAGATCGCGCGGGTGCTCACCATCTTCCGCGAGCTGCGTTCGGGCGCCACGGCGGACGGCAAGGTGACGCTGAAGACGCCGTCGGGCTCCCTCTCCACCGCCGAGGCGATCGCAACCATGGTCAGCGGTCTCAGCCAGGCGGCATGGTTTGACGACGGCAAGCTGCATGCCGAAGGCCTGGCGCCGAGCCTTGTCGGCGCCATCGTCAAAGACCCGGTGCAGGACAAGGTGGTGCTGGAGGAATATCTGGAGACGGTGCTGAAGAAGCGGCCGGACTATGCCGGCTATTATGCGGCGCTCAACGCGGCCATCTGAACCATGACGCAGGGCGGCATCAGCTATTTCGGCATCCGCCACCACGGGCCGGGTTCCGCCGGGAGCCTGGTCAAGGCGTTGCAGGAATTGCAGCCGGTCGCCGTGCTGATCGAGGGGCCGGCGGATGCCTCGCCACTGTTGCCGCTGCTCGCCAGCCCCGACATGAAGCCGCCGGTAGCGCTGCTCTGCTATCCGGAGGATGATCCTGCCGCGACCAGCTTCTGGCCCTTCGCCGAATTCTCGCCGGAATATCAGGCAGCACTTTGGGCCGTCGCCAACAAGGCGGCGCTGCGCTTTATCGACCTGCCGTCGGCCGCGCGGCTTGCGGAGAAGGCGGCTGAAGCGGCAGCGGACACCGAAGCAGCCGAGGCGGAGGCCAAGGACGAGCAGGGCGAAAAACCCACGCGCATGCAGGATCCAATTGGCACCCTGGCGCGTGCCGCCGGCTATGAGGACGGCGAGAGCTGGTGGTCGGACATCATCGAGCAGAATCCCGAGCCCGGCCCGATCTTCGCGGCCATCGCCGACGCGATGACGACGCTGCGCGACGGCGAAGGTTCGATCGGCAGGTTCGAGGCCATGCGCGAGGCGCATATGCGCCTAGAGATCGCCGCAGCGCGCAAGGAATTCGACGGCCCCATGGCCGTGGTTTGCGGCGCCTGGCATGTGCCTGCCCTTCAAGCAGGGCATACGCAGAAGAGCGACCAGGCGCTGCTCAAGGGCATCGGCCGGCGCAAGACCACGATGACCTATGCGCCGTGGACCGGACCGCGCCTGGCGCTGGGCTATGGTTATGGCGCCGGCGTCGTCGCGCCGGGCTGGTGCAAGCATCTGTGGCAGACACGTGGGCAGGACGACGCCTCGGTCCTGTGGTTGGCGCGGATCGCCTCGGTGCTGCGGGCGAAGGGCCACATGATCTCCACCGCATCGCTGATCGAAGCGGAGCGCCTGGCGCGCGCGCTTGCCGCAATCCGCGAACGGCCGAAGCCGGGCTTCGAGGAACTGCGCGATGCCTCGATCTCGGCGCTCTTCAACGGCGAGGCCCTGCTGTGGAAGATGGTCGAGGCCGAGCTGCTGCTCGGCGCCGATGTCGGCGAGATCCCGCCCGACACGCCGCTCGCGCCCTTGATTGACGATCTGCAGCGCAACCAGAAGGCTGCAAGGCTGAAGCCGGAGGCACTGGAGCGGGAACTTTCCGTCGACCTGCGCAGCGAGAGCGGTCTTTTCCGCTCGACATTGCTGCACCGGCTGAACGTGCTTGGCGTCGACTGGGGCAGGCTGACCGATGTCGGCCGCAGCCGAGGTACATTCCGCGAGCGCTGGATGCTCGGCTGGCAGCCGGAATATGCCGTCCGCCTTGTCGAGAACCTGGTCTACGGCCCGACCATCGAGAAAGCCGCCAATGGCAGGCTGATCCAGATGATCGGCGCCGCCGCGACACTCGATGCTTTGGCCACGCTGGTGCAGAGTGCGATCACGGCCGCGCTGAGCGAGGCGTCCGCCGCCGGTCTTGCCGCGCTCGAGGAAAAGGCGGCGCACAGCAGCGAGTGCCTGGAGTTGTTGGCCTCGGTGCCGCCGCTTGCCGACATCATCCGCTACGGCGAAGCGCGCAAGACCGAGACCGAGCGACTCGCCGGCCTGCTGGAGCGGCTGATCATCGAAGGTTCCATCGCGCTGCCTTACGCGGCGCGCAATCTCGACGCGCAGGCCGCTGCCGCGCTGATGGGAGCGCTGCGCAAGACCGACGAGGCGATCAAGCTGGTCGAGCCGGACGAGCATGTCCTCGAAGCCTGGCGTAACGGGTTGGCGGCCGTGCTGGATTCGTCACGCTCCACGGCGCTGGTTGCCGGCTGCGCCGCGCATCTGCTCTACGAGGCTGGGCGGCTCTCAGCCGATGAGACTGCCGATCTCCTGGCAAGGCGCCTGTCGCCGGGAACGCCCGTGATCGATGCCGCCGCCTTCTTCGAAGGTTTCTTCAGCGGCGCCGGCCAGCGACTGATCTATGACGAGCGTTTGCGCGGCGCTGTCGATGCCTGGCTGGCCTCGCTCGACGAGGAGGCCTTCGTCGCGCATCTGCCGCTGTTGCGCCGCGTCTTCTCCAACCTCGACAGCATGGAGCGCCGCCGCCTCATCGAGGCCGTGCTTGGCAAGAGAGCGAGCCTGCCCGCCGGGCTGATTCCGGCGCCGGATGGCGCGGGATGGAACAGGCATTTTGGTCTTCTCGCGAAGCTGCTGGCAGGGGAGGCCAATCATGGCTGATGAAGCGACCGGCCCGGACCTTGATCCAACCATGGACAATCGCGAGCGCCGCTGGCGGTTGGCGATTGGTGCCGACGATCAATCCTCCTCGGCGCTGTCGGCCGAGGACCGAAAACTGTCGGCGGCGCTCGATGCGCTTTATGGCGACGGCAGCGGCGACACCACCGGCGATCCGCGCAAGCGGCGCGGCGGGCTTGGCCGCTCGGCGCCGCGCGTCGCGCAATGGATGGGCGACATTCGCTCCTTCTTCCCGGAGCAGGTTGTCCAGATCGTGCAGAAGGACGCCTTCGAGCGGCTGAACTTGAAGCAGATGCTGATGGAGCCGGAATTCCTCAAGGCGATCGAGGCCGACGTCAATCTCGTCGCCGACCTGATCTCCTTGCGCTCAGCGATGCCGGACAAGACCAAGGACATCGCCCGCTCCATCATTTCCGACATCGTCGCCAAGCTGATGCAGCGCCTCGAGCAGAAGACCGCTGAGGCGATACGCGGCGCGCTCGACAAATCGCGGCGCACCAACCGGCCACGCCAACGCGACATCGACTGGCCGCGCACCATCACGGCGAACCTTCGCCACTATCAGCCGGACCACAAGACCGTCGTGCCGGAAAAGCTGGTCGGCTTCATGCGCCGCCAGCGCCGCCTGGTCGACCTCGACGAGGTGACGCTCTGCGTCGACCAGTCCGGCTCGATGGCAAGCTCGGTCATCTACGCCTCGATCTTCGCTGCCGTGATGGCCTCGCTCCCGGTGGTGCGGACGAAACTCGTCTGCTTCGACACGGCGATCGTCGATCTGACCGAAGAGCTCAGCGATACGGTCGAGGTGCTGTTCGGCGTCCAGCTCGGCGGCGGCACCGACATCAACCAGGCGGTGGCCTATTGCGCCGAGCGCATCGAACGGCCGACCAAGGCGCATTTCGTTCTGATCACCGATCTCTACGAAGGCGGCAACGGCAAGGAGCTCCTGCAAAGGCTGGCAGCACTTGTCCGGTCGGGCGTCAACGTCATCGTGCTCTTGGCGCTCACCGATCAGGGCCGTCCCGGCTACGATCCGTCGATGGCCGGGTCGGTCGCGGCATTGGGCATTCCGGTCTTTGCCTGCACGCCCGACCATTTCCCCGACATGATGGCGGCGGCGCTGCGCCGCGAGGATATCGGCGCCTGGGCGGCGGGCGCGGACATCAAGCTCATCCGTGCCGACGAGGAGACGCCGAACGCCGCCGAATAGCGCTCGGCGGCGTTCGCTATGACCTTTCCGCGACCTGATCGTGACAGGGCATGCGGATGCTGCTTCAGCCGAATTTCGGATCGAGGCTGCCCGATTTGTAGCGCTTGGCCATCTCCGCCAGCGGAATCGGCTTGATCTTCGGCGCGTTGCCGGCGGTGCCGAACTGCTCGAAGCGCTCCTTGCAGAGCTTCTTCATCGCAGCCATCGCCGGCGTCAGATATTTGCGCGGGTCGAACTCCGACGGGTTCTCGGTCAGCACCTTGCGGATCGCGCCGGTCAGCGCCATGCGGTTGTCCGTGTCGATGTTGATCTTGCGCACGCCATGCTTGATGCCGCGCTGGATCTCCTCCACCGGCACACCCCAGGTCGGCTTCATCTGGCCGCCATATTTGTTGATGATCTTCTGCAGCTCTTCCGGCACCGACGAGGAGCCATGCATCACCAGATGCATGTTGGGCAGACGGCGGTGGATCTCCTCGATCACATTCATCGCTAGCACCGCGCCGTCCGGCTTGCGCGAGAATTTATAGGCGCCGTGGCTGGTGCCCATGGCCACCGCCAGCGCATCGACATGCGTATCCCGCACGAACTGCTCGGCCTGCACCGGGTCGGTCAAGAGCTGGTCGTGGCTGATCGCGCCTTCGACGCCATGGCCGTCCTCCTGCTCGCCGCCGCCGCTCTCCAGGGAGCCGAGCACGCCGATCTCGCCCTCCACCGACACGCCGCCCCAATGCGCCATGTCGACGACGCGGCGGGTGATGCCGGAATTATAGGCGTAATCGGCCGGAGACTTGCCGTCCTCCTTCAGCGAGCCGTCCATCATCACCGAGGTGAAGCCATACTGGATCGCGGTGACGCAGGTCGCTTCATTGTTGCCGTGGTCGAGATGCATGCAGACCGGGATATCGGGATGGATCTCGACCAGCGCGTCGATCAGCTTGGCCAGCACCACGTCATTGGCGTAGGCGCGCGCGCCGCGGCTGGCCTGCAGGATGACTGGCGACTTGGTCTCCTCGGCCGCCTCCATGATGGCGAGGCCTTGTTCCATGTTGTTCATGTTGAAGGCAGGCACGCCATAGCCATGTTCGGCGGCATGGTCGAGCAATTGTCTCAGTGTGATGCGAGCCAACGAATAGTCTCCCGTATCTGTTGAAAGCGCGATTTAGCAGGTTGGGCCGAAACCCGGCCCAACTGCTTCTGGCCGGATTTCCGACGGACCGCAACCCACTCAGGTCGCGGTCCTGAAATCCAAATCGGTTTAGTTCCGATGCGCTGCTCGCAAAGGGGTTCAGGCCGCGATTCTGGCACGCGCGGCGAGGATCTCGACGCAGGCCTTCGCCGCCTCCTTGCCCTTCACGGCGAAATGCTCGTGGAAGAAGCGGTGATGCTCGGCGCTGTCATGGTAGTTGTGCGGCGTCAGCACCGCCGACAGCACCGGCACGCCGGTCGCAAGCTGCACATTCATCATCCCGTCAATGACGGCGCTCGCCACGAAGTCATGCCGGTAGATGCCGCCATTGACAACGCAGGCGGCGCCGAGGATCGCGGCATAGCGGCCGGTCTCGGCAAGCGTCTTGGCGTGCAGCGGAATTTCATAGGCTCCCGGCACGTCGAAGACTTCGACGGTGAAGCCGCCGAGCGCGGCAAGCTCCGCCTCGAACGCCGCTGCGCATTGATCGACGATATCGGCATGCCAGCGCGCGCGAATGACGGCGACACGAAGCGTAGTTTGGTCTTTGGGGAAATGCTGATTCATGGGTCCTTCCTTCTGTTTCGAACCAGAATCAGGACGTACGACGCAAAAACGCGGCCCGCGCGAGCGGACCGTCTCCTGCGGCCGTTCTCTTCCATCCGGACTGTAACCGTCGGCTCCGGAATCGCACCGGATCTGCTGACCCTTCCACTAGAGCGCCACGCGTCCTTTTGAATGCGTAAAGGACGCTCTAGCACTTAAGAATCCACGCATTAGTGCGTGGACCGGAAGGCGCTCGCGGGCTTGGGTCGAGACCCTTACCGCCGGTGGGGACTTTCACCCCGCCCTGAGAACATTAACGACGGAGGTATGGAGGGGGAGGCAGGCGCTGTCAATTGGCGACTAGCCAATCTCCCCCCCTCATGGGGGAGATGCCCGGCAGGGCAGAGGGGGCGCTGTCCCGCCAGCGTAACTATGCTTGGGTTCCTCGCCCCGCCAGAGGCGGGGAGAGGTGTCCGCGAAGCGGACGGAGAGGGGCCTTCGTAGGGCGCTCCCCTCTCCGTCTCGGCTTCGCCGAGCCACCTCTCCCCACTTGGGTGGGGCGAGGAACCTTGATCCTGCAGCGCCGCGATCCTCCGCGCCCCCACGGGGGGAGATCAGCTAACCCCGCTCCGGAAACATCGCCTTCAGCCCCTCGCGCGAAGCTTTCGCCACGCCGCGCTCGGTGATGAGACCCGTCACCAGCCGCGCCGGCGTCACGTCGAAGGCCGGGTTGGCCGCCGGCGTCGCATCCGGCGACACGCGCACCTGCGCGACCTTGCCGTCAGCCGTCTTGCCCCACACCAGCGAGACCTCGTCGCCGGAGCGTTCCTCGATCGGGATTTCCTTCAGCCCGTCGGCCACCGTCCAGTCGATGGTGGGCGAGGGCAGCGCGACATAGAAGGGCACGTCGTTGTCTGCGGCGGCCAAAGCCTTCAGATAGGTGCCGATCTTGTTGCAGACGTCGCCATTGGCCGTGGTGCGGTCGGTGCCGACGATCACCATGTCGATATCACCATGCTGCATCAGATGGCCGCCGGCATTGTCGACGATGAGCGTATGCGGCACGCCGTGGCCGGCCATCTCCCAGGCGGTCAGCTGGGCGCCTTGGTTGCGCGGCCTGGTCTCGTCGACATAGACATGGACGGGGATGCCGGCCTCGGTCGCCAGATAGATCGGCGCGGTGGCCGTGCCGTAGTCAACCGTCGCCAGCCACCCGGCATTGCAGTGGGTGAGGATGTTGACGGTCTCGCCCGGCTTCTTCTTCGCCGCGATCTCCTTGATGATGGCAAGCCCGTTCTCCCCAATGGCGCGGTTTAAGCCCACATCCTCATCGGCGATCTCGGCGGCCCGCCTGTATGCGGCCTCGGCGCGCTCTTCCGGCGCGAGCGGCTTCAGGAAGCGCCGCATCTCGTCCAGCGCCCAGCGCAGGTTGATCGCCGTCGGCCTCGTCCTGTGAAGCGTCTCCCACACCGCGTCGAGCGCTTCGTCCGACGGATCGTCCATCATCTGGATGGCGACGCCGTAAGCCGCGGTGACCCCGATCAGCGGCGCGCCGCGCACCCACATGTCGCGGATGGCAGTGGCGATGCCGGCGACGGTTCCGATCGTCTCTATGCGGAACTCATGCGGCAGCCAGCGCTGGTCGATGATCTCGACCGAGCGCTTGTCGTCGCTGAGCCAGATGGTGCGGTAGTGGCGCTCGCCGACGTTCAAATTCTGCTCTCCTGTTCGATCAGCGCGGCCAGATTGTTGACCTCGTCGATGCTGTGGATCTGGCGCCGGTTGACGGCGATGTGGCGGCCGAAGCGCAAAGCCTTGGCCTCACATCTGGCGCGCAGGTCTTGATCGGCAATGGTTTCGAAATCGGCATTGTGGGCCAGCCCCAGGATGCGCCGGTGCACCTCGATGCCGGCAAAGCCGAGCAGGTCGGTCCAGATGGAATGCAGCATGTGGTCGAGCGCCTGTTCGGAACCCAGCCTGTCGCCCTGATCTTCGAACAGGCTTTTCTGGTAAAGCATGCCGGTGCGTTCGGTGCGCCAGAGATCCGAGAACTCGGCGCGGAAGGTTGCCCAGGTCTCGGCGGTGACGCCGAGCAGATAGGCGCGCATCGAGTCGCGGCTGCCTTTTTCCTCGTGCCCGCGCTGCGAGAAGAAGGCCATCCAGAAATTGGCGAGCAGCATGCCGACATCGAAGGCGATCGGGCCGTAGAAGGCGAATTCGGGATCGATCATCCGCGTCTCGCTGTCGGTCACCATGATCGAGCCGGAATGCAGGTCGCCATGCAGCAGCGTCTCGGCATTGGCGGCGAACAGATGCTTCAGCCGCTGCGCCTCGACCTTGAGGTCGCGGTCGGCGCGCAATTCGGCAACCAGGCCGTCGAGCTGCGGCGAGGTATGCCGGTTCATCTTGGCACCGAAATAGGGATCGGAAAACACCAGGTTCTCGGTGATGTCGCAGAGCTCGACATTGTCGGCGAACAGCGCCAGATCGGCCTTGCGCTCCTTCGTCACCATCGACAGATCCGAGCCGCGGAACAGAGTGCGGGCCATGAACAGGCCGATGTCACGCGCGATGTTCGGCAGTTCGCGGCCGTCGATCAGCGCGCGCCTGAGAATGACATGCGGCGGCGCCAGATATTCCATGACGATCAGCGCCTGGGTCTCGTCGAAATGGTAGATCGCCGGCACCGAGCCGGGCGCTCGGCGCTCCTGCCTGGTCAGCGCATGATATTCGAAGAAGGAGCGCTTCAAGGGCAGCGGCCAGCTGTCGCCAACCAGCCGCACATAGGGCAGCGCCTGCTTCACCACCGCCGCACCTTGGTCGCCCTCGACGATGAAGACGAGGTTCAGATTGCCGTCACCCACCTCGCGTACTTTCCAGTGGCTGGCGTCCTTGCCGATGCGCTCGGTCAGCGCCGCGGTCTCGCCAAGGCGCTTCGGCAGCGTCTCCACCGACAATGCTTCGAACTTCCCGGTCATTCTCTCCCCTCCTGCGCGTGGTGTCCGACGATAGCGGAGCCACGGCGGCGGGGCCAAGCTAGGAAGCGCTCTGGCAAATGTCAATCGTGTTGACAATTGACGAATGAGCCCATAGCGTCAGGAACCAGGGAGGAAGGAATGGGCGCAGATGCCGTGTTCCATGTGGAGGGCTTGAGGAAATCCTTCGGCCAGAACGAGGTGCTTGGCGGCATCTCGCTCGAACTGCATGCGGGCGAGGTCACCGTGCTGATGGGCGCCAACGGCGCCGGCAAGTCGACCCTGGTCAAGATCATCAGCGGTGTCTATGCGCGCGGTGCCGGCACGATGCGGCTCGCCGGCGACGCATTCGACCCGCAAACCCCCGCCGAAGCCATTCGCGCCGGCGTCGTCACCGTGCACCAGAACATCAATGACGGCGTGGTCGCCGACCTCGATGTTGCCACCAACCTGACGCTCGACCGGCTGAGCGGCAAAGGCGCGTCGATGCTGTTCAAGCCCGCCAATATCCGCGCCGAAGCCAAGGCTGTCGCCGACCGCATGGGACTCGCAATCGACCTCAAGGCGCGCGTCAGCGATCTGTCACTGGCCGACCGGCAGATGGTGGCCATTGCGCGGGCCATGGCGCACGAGCCCAAAGTGCTGATCCTGGACGAGCCGACCTCGTCACTGTCGAGCGCCGAGGCCGACCGGCTGTTTTCGCTGATCGACCGGCTGCGCGGTCATGGCGTCGCCATCCTCTATATCTCGCACCGCATGTCCGATATCAGGCGTCTCGCTGACCGTATCGTGTCGATGCGCGACGGCGTCATCTCGGGCGTCTTCGATCAGAAACCGCTCGATTACGAGGGCGCCGTCAACGCCATGCTCGGCCGCAAGATCCACCTCGACCGGGTCGTCGCCAGAAGTTCCGCTAGTGCGGTCTTCACTGCGGAAGGCCTGCGGATCGCGCATGGCGCAAAACCGATCTCGATGACGCTCGGCGCCGGCGAGGTGGTGGCGATCACCGGTCTTGTCGGCGTCGGCAAGACGGCGCTTGCCGAAACGCTGTTCGGCGTGCGCAGGCCGCTTGCCGGCGCGATGCAAATGGACGGCAAGCCCTACGCGCCGGCCTCGGCGCGCGAGGCGATCGCCGCCGGTGTCTTCCTCGTCGCCAAGGATCGCACCGAGAGCGGCATCGTCGCCGGCTTCAACATCGAGCGCAACATCAGCCTGCCGTTCCTGAAGCGCATGTCGAGCCTAGGCGTCATGAAGAAGCGCGCCGAGCGCCTCGCTGCCCGCCGCCAGATCGACGAGCTCGGCATCGTCTGCCGGTCCGAGAAGGACGAGCTGTCGGCGCTGTCCGGCGGCAACCAGCAGAAGGTGATGGTCGCGCGCTGGATGTCGCAGGCCTCGCGCCTCTTCATCCTCGACGAGCCGTTCCAGGGCGTCGACATCTCGGCCCGCCGTGACATCGCCGCGAAGCTGAGGGCAAGCGCCGACGGCCGCGCGACGCTGATCTTCGTCACCGAGATCGACGAGGCGCTGGAGACCGCGGACCGCATCCTGGTGATGTCGGAACACACCATCGTCGGCGAGCACCGCAATGCCGATATCGACCTCGACCGGCTGCTGGCGGAAGTGGCCGGCGGACCGCTGCATGGTGTTGCGTGAGATCGTGCGGATGACGAGACTTGGAGTGCAGGCATGAATTCCAGTTTGGCGGGCAGGGCAACGGCGCGGGAGCGTTCGATGACATTGCGCGACTATGCCATCCGCTACGGCTTTATCATCCTGCTGGTCGGGTTGATCGCCTATTTCGCGATTGCTGCCGACGGCTTCGCCTCGCCGCAAAGCGCCGTCTTCATCTTCCAGTCGGTGGCAATTACCGGCGTGCTGGCGCTCGGCGTCACCGCCACGCTGGTCGTCGGCGGTTTCGACCTGTCGATCGGCTCGGTCGCGACCAGCGCCATGATGGCGGCTTCCTACGCCATGGTCGTGCTGGAGCAGAACGCCATCGTCGCCGTCATCGCCTGCCTGGTCATCGGCGTCATCGTCGGCCTGATCAATGGCTGGCTGATCGTCTATATGCGCGTGCCCGACCTGCTCGCGACGCTAGGCATGATGTTCCTGCTGCTCGGCCTGCAGCGCATCCCGACCGAAGGACGCTCGATCGCCACCGGCATGACCATGCCCGATGGCTCGGTCGCCAACGGCAAGTTCTCCGAAGCCTTCCTGGCGCTCGGCCGCCACCGCATCGACTTCTTCATCCCGAACCTGATCCCGGTCTCTGTGGTGGTGCTGGTGGTGCTCGCGCTGCTGATCTGGTTCTTCCTCGAATACACCCGTTTCGGCCGCATGATGTATGCCGTCGGCAGCAATGAAAGGGCGGCCGAGCTCGCCGGCGCGCCTGTCAAGGCATACAAAATCTGGGCCTACGTCATTTCGGGAGTTTTTGCCTCGATCGGCGGGATTTTGCTTGCCGCGCGGCTTGGACGCGGCGACATCGCCTCGGGTAATAATCTGTTGCTCGACGCGGTCGCCGCGGCGCTCATCGGCTACGCGGTGCTCGGCGCCGCCAAGCCGAACGCCTTCGGCACCGCCGTCGGCGCGGTGTTCGTCGGCGTCCTGCTGCAAGGCCTGACGATGATGAACGCCCCTTACTACACGCAGGATTTCGTCAAGGGCGCGGTGCTCGTCGTCGCCCTTGTCTTCACCTTCGCCCTTTCCGGCAGGGGCAAGAGATAGTTGCGACCGGGACATCGATGAGAACACAAACGGAGGAAAAAGTGAGCATCACAAGGAGACTTTTGGGGAAGGCGGCACTCGGCCTCGCCGGCGCGGCGCTGCTGATGCAGGGCACGGCGTTGGCGGCGGACCGCCCGGCGCCGTTCGACAAGCCCGGCGTCAAGATCGCGCTGGTGCGGTACCTTTCGACCGGCGACTTCTTCCAGGCCTATCTCTCCGGCGTCGAGGCGCAGGCCAAGGCGCTCGGCGTCGACCTGCGCGTGCTCGACAGCCGCCAGGACGCAGCGCTCCAGGCCGACATGGTCGACCAGGCGATCGCGCTCGGTGTGCAGGGCATCATCATCCAGCACGGCCTGACGGAATCGATGAAGGACGCCGCCCAGCGCGCGGTCGACGCCGGCATCAAGGTCGTCGCCTTCGACGTCAATGTCGAGAACCCCAAGATCCCGCAGATCGAGCAGTCGGACAAGGACCTCGCCAAGCTGGCGCTCGAACAGGCGGTCAAGGACAATGGCGAGAGCTGGAAGGCCGGCTATGTCTATGTCGCCGGCATCGCCCCGCTCGACCGCCGCAACGAGACCTGGGTGGATGTGAAGAAGAAATATTCGGGCATCAGCGAGGTCGCCCAGTTCGGCACGCTCGACAACCCGATCGCCAACTCCGTCGCCAACCAGGCGCGCTCGGTGCTGCAGGCGCATCCCGACATCAAGGTGATGTTCGCGCCCTATGACGAGTTCGCCAAGGGCGTGAAGATCGCCGTCGACGAGGCTGGCCTGAACAAGGGCATCAAGATCTACTCGGCCGACATCTCGACCTCGGACATCGCCGCCATGCGCGAGCCCGACAGCGCCTGGGCCGCAACCGCCGCCACCAACCCGGCCGTCGTCGGCCAGGTCTCGGTGCGCGCGTTGGCGCAGCTGCTCGCCGGCGAGGATCCCGGCCACAACGTCATCGTGCCGCCGACGCTGATCACCCAGAAGGAGCTGATCGACAAGGACATCAAGAACATGGAGGACCTGTCGGCCAAGCTGCCGCAGTTTGCCCATGCCGATGTCGCGATGCCGGCCTGGATGCCGAACCCCAACGCCAAGTGAGGTCTCAGGCAGTCACGAAATGAAGAGAGCGGTCCAGCGGGCCGCTCTCTGTCTTTGTGAGGGCTGCTGTTGCGGCCTCACCGCTGCCAGAAGGGTAGCTTGGCGATCTCGGCCTCGACCTCTTTTTTCGTCAGCCCGATATCGTCGATCAGATGCGGATTGTCCCTCGCCATCCGCTTGAGCTCTAAACGAAAATAGGCTTGCTTGCGGTGCTCCGCGATGAGGCTGCGCAGAGCCGCCAGGCTAAAGGGCCGGCGGCCTGTGTGCATTGCCGGTGCCGCCAGAAATGTGGAAGGCGCAAAGCTGTCGTTCATGGCAACCTCCATCGAAATGAGGGTTCCTAAAGCCCTCGACCTGATTGAGATTGCACTGTGCCGCAGGCGGCGAGCGGCGTAATTAAGCCCTCCCAAATAGTTCTCAAAACTTCCAAATTGGATAGAGCGGTTCGCCGTTTTACGGAAACGGCGAACCCGCCTATCCCTTTGTTTTTACGCAATTCCGGGCGGAAAACCGCTCACACCTTTCCTGGAATTGCTCTATAGATCGCCGCATGCAGGGATCGCGCTTTGCTTTCGGACCATTCGTGTTTGATCCCGGCGCGGGAACGCTGCTTCGGGGCGATGTTCCCGTCGCCGCCGGCCATCGCGGGCTGAAGCTGCTCGAGGCCCTCGTCGCGCGTCCAGGCGAAATCCTCGCCAAGGCCGAATTGATGGAAGCGGCTTGGCCAGGCACGGCGGTAGAGGAAGGCAATCTCACCGTCCAGATCGCGCAATTGCGCAAGCTGCTCGGTCCGGCCGCCGGTGGTGGCGAGTGGATCGCCACGGTGCCGCGTGTCGGCTATCGCTTCACCGGTACCGTCGAACAGGCCGACGCTACGCGCAAGCCCTTGCCGCTGCCCGACAAACCGTCGATCGCCGTGCTGCCCTTCATCAATCTGAGCAACGATCCCGAGCAGGAGTCTTTCGCCGACGGCCTGACCGAAGACCTGATCACCGATCTCTCACGGATTCCGGGGCTCTTCGTCATCGCGCGCAATTCGGTGTTTGCTTACAAGGGCAAAGCGATGGACGTGCGCGCCATCGCCGGCGAACTCGGCGTGCGCTATCTGCTGGAGGGCAGCGCCAGGCGCGCCGCGGGGCGTGTGCGCATCAACGCGCAATTGATCGACGCGCTGAGTGGCGAGCACCTGTGGGCCGAGCGGTTCGATCGCAACGTCCAAGATATCTTCGCGGTCCAAGACGAGGCGACGGCGAAGATCGTCGAAGCGTTGCTCGGCCGTCTGCGCGCGCCGCCGGAGCGCAATCGGCCGAAGAATCTCGAGGCCTATGATCTCGTCGTGCGGGCTCGCAAATCGTTCGACGAGTCGCCGCAGATGGCGCGCGAAGCGCATCTGATGCTGACGCGCGCCATCTCGCTCGATCCGGACTATGCGGAGGCCTATCGCTGGCTTGCGATGAACCACTGGATGGGCTGGGTGCATTGGGGTGAGCCGTTCGAGCCTGCCCGCAGCACGTCTCTGGAATTGGCGCGCACGGCCGTGGCGATCGACCCCAACGATGCCGGTTGCCGCTGGGTGCTGGCGAACCTGCTTGCCTATGAACGCGATTTCGAACAGGCCGAGATTGAGTTCGCCAAGGCGATCGAGCTCGATCCGAACGAGGCGGATATCTGGGCGACATTGTCCGACATCGAGGTGCTGGCCGGCCAGGTGGACTTAAGCCTCGAGCATATCCGCAAGGCGTTCCGGCTCAATCCCTTTCCGCCGAGCTGGTATTATCTGACGCTCGGCCAGGCACAATATGCGGCCCGTGACTACGAAGCCGCCGTCGAGACGCTGCGCCGCGAGGAGACCTACCGCACCAGCTCGCGCCGCTTCCTGGCGGCAGCCCTTGCTCAACTCGGCCGGCTCAACGAAGCGCGCACCGAGGTCGCGCTGTTCCTGGTCGGCAATCCGCATTTCTCCACGCGGCGCTGGGTCGAAACGGAGCCTTTCCGCGACGACGCGACGCTTGAGCACTTCGTCGACGGCTTCCGTAAAGCCGGCCTGCCGGAGTGAGGACGGCGTAACCTCAGCGACCGGCGCGCGCCAGCCCATGCGCCACCAGCCGGTCGATGACCTCCGGATAGCTGACACCACTCGCCGCCATCGCCTTGGCGTACATGCTGATGTTGGTGAAGCCCGGAATGGTGTTGAGCTCGTTGATCAGGAAAGTCATATCCGGCATCAGGAAGAAATCGACGCGGGCCATGCCGTCGCAGCCGAGCGCCCTGAACGCCTTTGCCGCCGTGTCGCGCATGCCTTCCTCCACCTCCGGCGGCAGCTCGGCCGGCACGATCAAGGCAGCGCCGTTCTCGTCGATATATTTGGCGTTGTAATTGTAGAAGCCGTGGCTCTCCGCAGGCACGATCTCGCCGGGCCGCGAGACGAAGAGTTCGCCCGAGGGGCTCTCCAGCACGCTGAATTCGATCTCGCGGCCACGAACGAATTCCTCCGCCAGCAGCTTGCTGTCGTGCTGGAAGGCCTCTGTCAGCGCGCGCTCGAATTCCTGGCTGGCATTGACCTTGGCGACGCCGACCGACGAGCCCTGCCGCGCCGGCTTGATGAAAATCGGCAACCCGAGCCGGTCTTCCAGTTCGGCAAGCGTAGGCGCCGCGCCCTCGTCGATCGTCACCGAGCGTGCGACGGGCACTCCCGCCGCCTTCAGCAACCGCTTGGCGATGTCCTTGTCGAGCGCCGTGGCCGACCCCAATATGCCGCAGCCGGCGAGCGGCACGCGCGCCACCTCGGCCAGTCCCTGCACCGCGCCGTCCTCGCCATGCAGGCCGTGCAGCACCGGAAACAGGATGTCCATGGCGGGCAGATCGTAGGGTGCGCCGTTGGCAGGGACCGCCAGCATCCGTCCACGCCCGCCCGGCACCAGGCAGAGCTGCGTGCCGGAGGATGGCGTCGCCAGCGCGCCGCCTTCGAAGCTGCTCAGCAGCCATTGCCCTTCGCGCGTGACGAAGATCGGAACGGCATCGTATTTCGCCGAGTCCAGCGCGTCCATGACGTTGGCCGCCGAAAGCAGCGACACGTCATGCTCGGCGGAGCGTCCGCCGAACAGCACACCGATACGAAGTCTTTTTGCGGGCATCGACAACTCCACCAATGATCAAGGGTTGGAGCTCGCATGCGAAACACCAGGCATCCCCTTCAACCGTAGTAAGCGGACGATTGGAGTGGGACTTTGACCGGTTGCAGCAGTTTTTCAGCAGAAGCGCGAAAGCGCTCCGTCCTGAGGGGCGTCAACGCGAGGAGATCGAGCGGTTCGTCGTATTCGGGAAACGACGAACCGCTGCAACGATATTCGTCAGCGCAGCGCCGCCGCGATATTGCCACCGTCGACCGTGGTCACATCGGCGGTGGTGCGCTCGGCCAGCGCCTGGTGAAGGAAGGCCTGCGCCACGTCGTCGGCCGTCACTTCCTGTCCGAGCAGGTTGCCGGACATGTATTCTTTCTCCGACACGCCGCGCGCGCCGGAGCGGCTGGCGATCATGGCGTCGGTGAGAAGGCCGGAGCGGATGCGGTCGGCGTTGACCGCGTTGGAGCGGATGCCATAGGCACCGTAATCCAACGCATATTGCCTGGACAGGAACAATGTCGCCGCCTTCGGAATGCCGTAGGCGCCGAATTTCGGGCCGGGATTGATCGCCTGCTTCGAGGTGTTGAAGAGAAGAACGCCGCCCGTGCCCTGTTCCAGCATGATGCGCACCGCGTTCTGCGCCGCCGACTGGTGGGCGAAGAAGTTGAGTTCGAAGCTCTTGCGCAAGGTGGCGTCGTCGAGCTCGCCGATCCGGCCTTCCCAGGCGGCTCCCGCGTTCGAGACCAGGATGTCGACGCCGCCATAGACCGCGACCGCCCTGTCGAAGGCAGCGCGCATCTCGGCCGGCTTGGTGATGTCGGCACCGACGCCGATCGAGTTGTTGCCGGCCGCCTTCGCCGCGTCCGCGGCCTTGGCTGCGTCGAGATCGACGATCACCGCATGGGCGCCATTGGCAGCGAACAGCTTTGCCGTCGCGGCGCCGATGGCGCCGGCGCCGCCGGTGATCAGCACCACCTGGCCGGTCAGCGGCTTCGGCTTGTTGGAGGCAAGCTTGGCCTGTTCCAGCGACCAGTATTCGAGCGGGAAGAGGTCGGCCTTGGAGAGCGGATGGAAATTGCCGATGGCTTCGGCGCCGCGCACTGCCTCGATCCACATCTCGCCGACATCCGACGCGATCTTGGCGTCCTTCAGCGTGCGGCCATGGCCGAACATGCCGAGACCCGGCACCAGCGTCAGGCGCGGCATCGGATCGAGCATGGTGCGCTTGACGTCGTCCAGCGCGTCATTGGTCTCGAAATAGGCGGTGTAATCCTTGACGAAGGCCTCGACATGGCTGCGCACCACGGCCTTGTAGTCGCCGAGCTTGTCCGCATCGGGCGCCGGCACCGCCATCGGCCCGGTCTTGATGCGGATCGACAGGTCGGGCGTCGACACGCCGCGGCCGGCATAGTCGGCGATCTTCGCCGAGTTGATGAAATCGACGATCGCGTCCGAGGTGCGGAAGTCGCTGATCATGCGGTCGAAACGGCCTTCGCCGCGCGCCACGGCAACCGCGCCGCGCAATGTCGGCGCGATGTCGCTCGGCTTGGCGAGCTTTGCGGGCAGCGCCGCCTTGGCCGCCTGCGGCTTGCCGTTCCTGGCGACATACTCCTCGGCGACATTCACATAATGGATCATGCGGTCATAGGCCTGCCTGGCATCGTCACCGAAGGTGAAGATGCCGTGCTTGTCGAGGATCAGGCCTTCGACACTCGGGTCGGCATCGAAGACTTCCGCGGCCACCTTGGCGAGGTCGAAGCCCGGCTTGATGTAGGGCACGTAACCTAGTCTGTCGCCGAACACGGTCTTGATCAGCGGCTTGCTGTCCTCCTGGTCAACAATGGCGAGGATCGCGGTCGAATGCGTGTGGTCGACGAATTTGTGCGGCAGGAAGGCGTGCAGCAGCGTTTCGACCGACGGGTTGGGGGAGGACGGATCGATCAGGTTGGAGCGCTGCAGCGCCACCATGTCCTCGTCGGAAAGCTTGTCCAGCGCGCGCGCCTTGAGCAGCGCGCCCATCTTCACCGCCGGCAGGCCTTGCGGCTCGATGACGGCCATGTCCCAGCCGCTGCCCTTGACGCAAAGCACGTCCCACTCGTCGCCGAGGAGATCCGTGGCCTTGGTCTTGCAGGACGTGTTGCCGCCGCCATGCAGCACCAGCCGCGGCTCTCCGCCGAGCAGGCGGGTCGTGTAGACGCGCAGCGCAAGGTCGCCGCCGACGCCCTTCCTGGCATAGTCGGCAACCATCTTCTCCGCGTCGGCGTCGTTCCAAAGGTTCTTCATGTCGTTGCGTCCGATACTCGTCTTTTTGCTCATGAACAGGAAGCCGCGACGCCTTTATGACAGAAGCGGCGAGGGTGGTTTTTTAAGAGGCCCTCTTGGTTGCCGCCTCGGCGTATTTGAGCAGGCGATCGGCCATATGCGCGCCGATCACCAGATGCGTGCAGAGCCCGCCGGCGATGGCCGCAAGCAGCGGCTCGAACTTCGTATCTTCCTGCACCACCATCAGCCGCTTCTCGATGGCGCGCAGCGAGGCGAGCGCGGCGGAGATGACGCGCCGGTTGTAGCTGCAGTCGAGCACCTCACCCCTGGCGTCGATGATCTGACCGGCGATGACGCCGGCCGCACCCTGGCTGCGCAGCGCCTCCATCTCAGCCGGCGACAGCGCGCCGCATTTCACCAGATGGCTGTCGGCGTCGACCGCGCCGACGGAATAGAGCGCCAGATCGCAGTCGGCGATGCCGGCGAGCTGGTCGCGGATCACCGGCTCGGCGCGCAGGCTCTTCGCCAGCTCTTCCGTCGACAGCACCAGCGGCGCATAGAAGTTCAGGCCCTTGGCGTTGAGCCGTCGCGCGATCTCCATCGTGCACTGGTCCGGCCGATAGGAATAGGGCGCGCCGAGATTGCCGCAGAGCTGCACCACGGTGACGTCCTGCAGGTCGGCGAAGGACATGATGTCGGCGATGGTGTAGACCGTGCGGCCCCACGCGACGCCGATGCGGTCGCCCTTCTTCACCAACTCCAGGAAGACGCTCGCTGCCAGCACCGCGATGTCGGCCGAAGGGTCGGCGAGATAGGCATTCTCCGGCGCGATCCAGACCGCGTCGAGCCCGAAGGCGTCTTCGACCTTGCGCGCCAAAACGTCGTCGGTGAAGAGCTGCGTCGAGGTCGAAATGTTGACGATGCCGGTCTCGCGCGCCTTGCGCAGATACATGGCGACCGAAGCGCGTGAAATGTTGAGCTGGCTCGCCACTTCGTCCTGGCGAAGGCCATGCGCATAGTAAAGCCAGGCGGCTTTGTGGATGAGCTGTTCTGCCGGTCTGATCGCCATGCCGCCTCCCTGGCTGACATTAGTCACGGCTCTCGACAAAAGTCAAACCTGAGCGAGCGGAGGCGTTTACCTGTCGGCACGGCTCAGCGTGGATCGCCGTTCTGTCAAGCGACAGGATCATAGCATTTTCAGCTATTCGGAGGGATAGCGTGACAGCGGGCCTGAGGTTAGAAGGTTCGAAAAGAACTTTGGGGAGAACGGGATGGTCAATCCTTACGAACAGGATCTCGACAGGAACGCCGCCAACTACCAGCCGCTGACGCCGCTCACTTACCTTGAACGCACGGCTAAGACCTACCCCGACCATGTCGCTATCATCCATGGCAGCCAGCGCATCACCTATCGCGAGTTCTGGCGCCGCTCGCTGAAGCTTGCCTCGGCGCTTGCGCGGCACGGCATCGGCAAGGGCGACACGGTGACAGTGATGCTCTCCAACACGCCGCCGATGCTGGAAGCGCATTTCGGCGTGCCGATGGTGAAGGCGGTGCTCCATTCCCTGAACACCCGTCTCGACGCCGCCATCATCGCCTTCCAGCTCGATCATGCCGACTCGAAGGTGCTGATCGTCGACCGCGAATTCTCAGGAGTGGTCAAGGAGGCGTTGGCGTCGGCCAAGGCCAAGCCATTGATCATCGACTATGATGATCCCGATTATGCCGCCGACGCTCCCTACCCGAAGGGCGAGCGGATCGGCGTGCTCGATTATGAGGACTTCATCGCCGCGGGCGACGAGGCGTTCGCATGGTCGATGCCGGACGAAGAATGGGACGCCATCTCGCTCAACTACACGTCCGGCACGACAGGCAATCCGAAGGGCGTCGTCTACCATCATCGTGGTGCCGCCCTGATGGCCTATACCAACACCATCCATGCCGGCATGGCTAGGCACGCGGTCTATCTGTGGACGCTGCCGATGTTCCACTGCAACGGCTGGTGCTTTCCCTGGACGCTTGCCGTCCAGGCCGGCACCCATGTCTGCCTGCGCTGGGTGCGGGCAAAGCCGATATATGACGCGATCGCCGATCACGGCGTCACCCATCTGTGCGGCGCGCCGATCGTCATGTCGGTGCTGATCAACGCGAAGGACGAGGACAAGCGCCAGTTCCCGCAGACCGTCACCTTCAACACCGCCGCCGCGCCGCCGCCGGAAGCTGTGCTTGCCGGCATGGCCGACGCCGGCTTTGCCGTCACCCATCTCTACGGCCTGACCGAGACCTACGGCCCGGCCGTCGTCAACGAATGGCACTATGAGTGGGACGCTCTGGAGAAGGGGCCGAGGACGGCGAAGAAGGCGCGCCAGGGCGTGCGCTATGCCGCGCTGGAAGGGCTGACGATCATGGACCCTCAGACGATGGCCGAGACGCCGGCCGACGGCGAGACCATTGGCGAGGTCATGTTCCGCGGCAATATCGTCATGAAGGGCTATCTGAAGAACCGGAAGGCGACCGACGAGGCTTTCGCCGGCGGCTGGTTCCATTCCGGCGACCTCGGCGTCATGCACCCCGACGGCTACATCCAGCTCAAGGACCGCTCCAAGGATATCATCATCTCGGGCGGCGAGAACATCTCCTCCATCGAGGTCGAGGACGCGCTCTACAAGCATCCGTCGGTCGCCTCCTGCGGTGTGGTCGCCCGCGCGGACGAGAAATGGGGCGAGGTGCCGGTCGCCTATGTCGAGCTGAAGCCCGGCAAGACCGCGACCGAAGCCGAGATCATCGAGCATTGTCGGGGGCTGCTGGCCCGCTTCAAGGTGCCGAAGGCAGTGGTGTTCGCGGAGATTCCGAAGACCTCGACGGGCAAGATCCAGAAGTTCCGGCTAAGGGAAATGGCGAAGGGGGCGTAGGACGGCGAGGCGAAGAAAGCCACGTCGGCAGGACAGAGGGCGGCGCGAAGGATCGCTACCTAGAGATTAGCATCCTCGTCGCCGCCCGCTGCCCCTCGCAACTGTCACCATCTGTCACCAAATCATACGCGTACGTCGATTTCGCGTTGACTCCTCGATGCTTTCGTTTTACGACTGACGAAAATTGAAATTCGTCACTTATCAAACGAAAGCGCCATGTCCGAAGCCGCCAACATCGTGGCAGACCCCACCAGGCAGGAGAATGTGACCCGCATTCTCGACTGCGCCGAGCGCCTGTTTCGCCACTACGGCTATGGAAAGACCAATGTCGCCGACATCGCCCGCGAGCTTGGCATGTCGCCGGCCAACATCTATCGTTTCTTTGCCTCCAAGGTCGAAATCCACCAGGCCGTCTGCGGCCGCATGCTCGGCGCCAGTTACAAGATGGCCTACGAGATCATGCACCTGCCGATCAGCGCCGAGGAGCGGCTGCGCCGCTACATCCACGCCCAGTACAAGATGACGCTGGAGGTCATGCTCGACCAGGAGAAGGTGCATGAGATGGTCATCGTCGCGCTGGAGCGCGACTGGGGTGTCATTGACAAGCATGTCAACAGCATCCACGACCTCTTTGCCGAGGTGATCCGCGACGGCATCGAGGCCGGCGAGTTCAGGGAACAGGACCCCGAGACGGCCTCGCGCTGCTTCGGCGCCGCGACCGTCATTCTCTGCCACCCGCAGATGGTGGCGCAGTGCCTTGCCAAGACCAATCGGGCGATGCCCGACGAACTTATCGACTACGCCATCAGAGCCTTGAAATAAAAGCCGCCCGCCGGGCGCGGTTTCGACAGATCATCTCCAGTTCGGGAGTGCTAAGGTGTCATTGTCCAGTTCCATCCTCCGCAAGCTGCCGGCCGCCGGCCTCCCAGCCGCCGCCGTCGTCGCGGCAGTGCTCGGCCTTGCCGGCTGCAGCCAGGAGAAGGCCGAGGTCGTCCAGGAAGTCGTCCGGCCGGTCAAGGTGGTCGAGATCGGTGAGGCGCAGACCACCCGCCAGCTTGACTATTCCGGTTCGGTGCGCGCCCGCACCGAGATGAATCTCGGCTTCCGCATTGCCGGCAAGGTCACCGAGCGCCTGGTCGATATCGGTCAGCACGTGAACGAGGGCGACGTGCTCGCCCGCATCGATCCGGCCGACTACGAATTGTCGGTGAAGAGCGCCGCGGCCAGTCTCGACGCGGCCGAGCGCCAGGTCGAGACCGTCGACCTCGCCAGGAAGCGCGCCGAGCAGCTCTATGCCAAGAATTTCGCGCCGAAATCGCAGCTCGACCAGGCGCGGCTGACCTACGACCAGGCCGTGGCGACGCGCGACGCCGCCCGTTCGACGCTGGCCCAGGCGCAGAACCAGGTTCAATACGCCGATCTCAAAGCCAGCAGGAACGGCATCGTCACCGCCATCTCCGCCGATGTTGGCCAGGTGGTCGCCGCCGGCACGCCGGTGATGACCGTAGCGGTCGACGGCGAGAAGGAGGTGTCGATCGCGGTGCCGGAGATGGATATCGCCAGCTTCAAGCCCGGCAAGGAGGTCAAGGCGAGCTTCTGGTCTGACGAAGGGCTCACCCTTGACGGCAAGGTCCGCGAAGTCGCCGGGAGCGCCGATCCGCAGTCGCGCACCTTCGCGGTTCGGGTCTCGCTGCCCAACGATCCGCGCGTGCTGCTCGGCATGACCGCCAATGTCCAGGCGACCGTCGGCAGCAAGGCTGAGCTCGTCTCGATCCCGCTGACCGCGATGACCGAAAAGGACGGCAAGCAGATCGTCTGGACGGTGGATCGCGCCTCCGACACCGTGCATCCGCGCCCGATCAAGGTCGCCAACTTCACCGCCGACGGCGTCACCGTGGCCGACGGCCTGAAACAGGGCGATGTCGTGGTCGCGGCAGGCACCCAGTTCATGACCGAAAACCTGAAGGTCAAGCTTTCCGGCGACGTCCAGCAATCCGCCTCGGCGGCGGAGGATGTCGCAACCACTGGCAGCCTGCACTGATGCTTGTCGCCCAAAAGTGCGAAGCGGTTTTGGGAGAACGACATGCATCCAACTAAGACCTGAAGCCAGGCGCAACAGACGCCTTTCCCGCTCTCGCTGCTTCGAGCCGCGAGCCGGGGGAGGGCATGGGTTCCGGGCGGTGAATGCCCGATCGCGGGATGCCGGCATGTTGGCTCCCCCCCGCGGCAGTGCCGCGTCCAGCGCGATTTGCGAGTCTCTCTCCGCTTGAGGGTCTCGCCGCCCGGAAACCCGACCGAGAATTCACGGGCAATGCCAGCTATGCATTGCCGGCCAATTGGACTGGACTTGCGCCATGACCACCACGACCGACGGCAGCACTGAAAAGCGCCCCTTCAACCTCTCGCGCTGGGCGATCGGACATCCGAGCATCGCCCGCTTCCTGTTCGGGCTGATCATCCTGGCCGGCGCGCTCGGCCTGATGCGCATGGGCCAGAAGGAGGATCCTGACTTCACCTTCCGCATCATGGTGGTGCAGGCGATCTGGCCCGGCGCCTCGATCCAGGATATGGAGGACCAGGTCGTCAACAAAATCGAGCGCAAGCTGCAGGAAACGCCGCATCTCGATTTCGTGCGCTCCTACACGCGTGCCGGCAGCACCATCATCATGCTGCAGGTGAAAGGCGACACCAATGCCGAGGAGGTGAAGGACGCCTTCTATCAGGTGCGCAAGAAGGTCGGCGACATTTCCAATGAGTTGCCGCAAGGCCTGCTCGGTCCGTATTTCAACGACGAGTTCGGCGACACTTTCATCACCCTGCATTCGATCAGCGGCGACGGCTTCACCTATCCGGAGCTGAAGAAATTCGCCATCCAGGCGCGCGATATGCTGCTGACGACGCCCGGCGTCGAAAAGGCCGTCATCATCGGCGACCAGCCGGAAAAGATCTATATCGACGTCTCGTCCAAGGCGCTGGCCGAACGCGGCCTGACCATCGTCGACTTGCAGAACGCCGTGAAGGGGCAGAACGCTGTCGATCCCGCAGGCTCGGTCGACACCGGCCTGCGCTCGGTGCGCATCTCGGTTGAAGGCGATTTCACCAAGGCCGCGGATATCCGCGAGCTCAGGCTGCGCTCCGGCAATCAGGTGACGCGTCTCGGCGACATCGCCACCGTCTCTTCCGGCCTCGAGGATCCCTACGAGCGCAAATACCGCTTCAACGGTCATGAGAGCGTCCAGGTCGGCGTCGTCATGGCCAAGGGTTTCAACGTCAGGGATGTCGGCAAGGATGTCGAGGCGACCTACCAGCGCTTCGAGGCAGGGCTGCCCTACGGCGTGTCGGTCGACCAGATCTCCGACCAGCCGGAGGTGGTCAAGGATGCGGTGAGCGAATTCATGGAAGCGCTCGGCGAAGCGCTGCTCATCGTGCTCGCCGTCTCGCTGCTGTCGATCGGCTGGCGCTCGGGCCTGGTGATCGCCATCGCCATCCCGCTGGTTCTGGCCGCCACTTTCGCCGTCATGTACGAGATCGGCATCGACCTGCAGCGCATTTCGCTCGGCGCGCTCATCATCGCGCTCGGCCTGTTGGTCGACGACGCCATGATCGTCGTCGAGATGATGGAGCGAAAGCTCGAGGAAGGGCTGGTCAAGATCGAGGCAGCGAGCTTCGCCTATACCTCGACCGCCTTCCCGATGCTCACCGGCACGCTGATAACCACGGCGGGCTTTATCCCCGTCGGCTTCGCGGCATCCACCGCCGGCGAATATGTCCGCACGCTGTTCTATGTCGTCGGCATCGCGCTGGTGGTGTCGTGGTTCGTCGCGGTCTATTTCACGCCGTGGCTGGGCTACATGATCCTGAAGCAGCGCACGCATGCCGGGACCCACCACGATGTCTTCGACACCGGCTTCTACCGCCGCCTGCGCGCGACGGTCACCTGGGCGGTGCGCCACCGCATCATCGTTCTGGTCATGACGCTTGTCACCTTCGCCACCAGCCTGTGGGCTTTCCAGTTCATCCCGCAGAACTTCTTCCCGCAGTCGTCGCGCCCTGAAATCCTTGTCGATCTCTGGCTGCCGGAAGGCACCTCGATCAAGGAGGTCGAGAACCAGGCCAAGGCGCTCGAAGCCAGGATGATGGACGATCCCGACAAGCGCTTCATCGCCACCTATATCGGCGAAGGTGCACCGCGCTTCTTCCTGCCGCTCGACCAGCAACTGCGCAACCCGAACTTCGCCCAGCTCCTGGTGATGGCCAAGGACGAGCCGGCGCGCGAACGGCTGATCGTCAAGATGCGCGGCATCCTCGCCAAGGACTTCCCCTCGATCCGCGGCAAGGTCGACCGTCTCTTCCTCGGTCCGCCGACGGGCTGGCCGGTGCAGATGCGCATCATGGGGCCGGACCGCCAGGAGGTGCGCCGCATCGCCGATGAGGTGAAGGCGAAGTTCCAGGCCAACCCGCTGCTCGGCGTCATCCATGACGACTGGCTGGAACCGGTGCCGGCGATGAAGCTGGTGATCGACCAGGATCGTGCTCGCGCCCTTGGCGTCACCTCGCAGCGTATCCGCCAGATGCTGCAGGCCACCATGTCCGGCGCGTCGCTCGACGACTTCCGAGACGGCGAGGAGACGGTCTCGATCGTCGCCCGGGAGCCGGAGGCGAGCCGCCATCTCCTGTCCTCGGTCGACTCCGTCTATATCCCGACCGACTTCGGCGGTTCGGTGCCGCTCTCGCAGGTGGCCAAGGTCGTGCCGGTTATGGAGCAGGGCGTCGAATGGCGGCGCGACCGCCTGCCGACGATCAGCGTGCGCGCCACGCTGCCGGACGGCGTGCAGTCGAACGATGTCGTCACCAAAATGTACAACGACATGAAGGACCTGCGCGCCGGCCTTGCGCCCGGCTACAAGATCGAGATCCAGGGCGGCGCCGAGGATTCGGCCGAAAGCCAGGCCTCGATCGCCGCCAAGGCGCCGATCATGCTGGCCATCATCGTCGTGCTGCTGATGGTCCAGCTGCAGCATTTCGGCAAATCGATGCTGGTGCTCGCAACCGGTCCGCTCGGCATCATCGGCGCCGCCGCGGCGCTGCTGATCAGCGGCGCGCCCTTCGGCTTCGTCGCCATCCTCGGCGTCATCGCGCTGCTCGGCATCATCATGCGCAACTCGATCATCCTGGTCGACCAGATCGATCAGGATATCGCGGCCGGCATGGATCGATCGGAGGCCATCGTAGGTGCCGCCGTGCGCCGCTTCCGGCCGATCATGCTGACCGCGCTCACTGCCGTGCTGGCGCTGATCCCGATCTCGCGCGCCATCTTCTGGGGGCCGCTCGCCTACGCCATGATGGGCGGCATCCTGGTCGCCACCGTGCTCACCATCCTGGTGCTGCCGGCCGGTTACGCGCTGTTCTTCGGCCGCGCGCCGAAGAAGGCCAAGACCGACGAGCAGGCGCCGGAGCCGGAGAAAATCGAAGGCATCGAACGGCCGCAGTTGGCACTGGCCGCGGAATAGAAAATAGATGTGGCGACCTGAGAGCAATTCCAGGAAAAGTGTGAGCGGTTTTCCGTCCGGAATTGCGTAAAACAAAGGCATCATCCGCCATCGGCGAAAGCCGGCGGCGGATGATCCGCATCAATGGCCAGCCGGGCGAAAATACTCCGCGGCAGGGCTTCGGCAAAACAGAATTCCTTTTCAGCGGCGCGATGCAGGCCGATCCTGCGCTAATATCGGAGCGGCAACGCTCGTCATCGCTGGATCATTCCTCATGTCAGAAAAACGGCAATTGCGGCTCGGCGCCTTCATGCGCCCCGTCAGTCTTCACACCGGCGCCTGGCGTTATCCGGGCGCTTACGCGGACGCCAACTTCAACTTCGCGCATCTGAAGCGCTTCGCGCAGACGCTCGAGGCGGCCAAGTTCGACGCCTTCTTCATGGCCGACCATCTGGCCGTGCTCAACATGCCGATCGAGGCGCTGCGGCGCAGCCATACGGTGACATCCTTCGAGCCGTTCACGCTGCTCTCGGCGCTCGCCGCCGTCACCGATCACATCGGCCTGGTCGCGACCGCATCGACCACTTTCGACGCGCCCTATCACATTGCGCGGCGCTTCGCCTCGCTCGACCATATCAGCGGCGGACGCGCCGGCTGGAACATCGTCACCACCTCCAATCCCGACGCGGCGCTGAATTTCGGCCTCGACGAGCATGTCGAGCACGACGAGCGCTACCACCGGGCGCGTGAGTTCTACGATGTCGTCACCGGGTTGTGGGACAGTTTTGCCGACGACGCCTTCATCCGCGACGCGGAGAGCGGCCTCTACTTCGATCCATCGAAACTGCATGTGCTCGACCACAAGGGCGAGCACCTGTCTGTGCGAGGGCCGCTCAACATCGCCAGGCCGGTGCAGGGCTGGCCGGTCATCGTCCAGGCCGGCGCGTCTGACGTCGGACGCCAACTGGCCGCCGAGACGGCGGAGGTGATCTTCGCTGCGCCGCCCGACCTGGCATCCGGCCAGCGCTTCCTTGCCGACGTGAAGGGCCGAGCGGAAAAACTTGGCCGCGCGCGCGACGACATCAAGATCCTGCCCGGCGCTTTCGTCATCGTCGGCGACAGTGTCGAGGAGGCGCGGGCCAAGCGCGCGAAGCTGGACAGCCTCGTCTATTACGAGAGCGGCATCGCCTCGCTGTCGATCGCGCTCGGCCACGACGCGTCCGGTTTCGATGCGGACGGACCGTTGCCGGACATTCCGGAGACCAATGCCTCGAAGAGCAGCCGCGAACGCGTCATTGAACTGGCGCGCAAGGAAAATCTAACCGTTCGCCGGCTAGCGCAGCGGCTCGGCGGCTATTCGGGCCTCGCTTTCGTCGGCACCGCCAAGTCCATTGCCGACGAGATGGAGGAATGGCTGCTCACCGACGGTTCCGACGGCTTCAATGTCATGTTCCCCTATCTGCCCGCCGGGCTCGACGACTTCGCCAAGAAGGTGGTGCCCGAGCTGCAGCGACGCGGGATCTTCAGGCGCGACTATGAAGGATCGACGCTGCGCGAGAATCTCGGCCTGAAGCGGCCGCCGAACCGGTTCTTCGAAAGCGAGGCGGTCCGAAAGGCAGGTTGACGCCGGGATCCACACAATCGGCAAAAGCAAACGGGCGCGCCGAAGCGCGCCCGTTTCGTTCAGGTTGCCACGTCAGATGACGAACACCCAGTTGGCGATCAGCATCACGATCACGCCGGCGGCGAGCGTCAGGTAGGGCAGCATGCCCGCCTTCTTGACCGAGAGATCGGCTCCCGCCATGCCGAGGTCGGCCATCATATGGTCGGGGAATTTGCCGCCATCCTGGATGTAATGGCGGAAGCAGAACACCGGGATGATCAAGGCAGCCGTGACCAGGCCGGCCCACAGCGCCATCGGGTTCCAGACCTTGGCGCCGGCGCCCATGAACACCGCGTTGACATAGGCGAAGATGGCGCCGATGCCGAGCAGCCAGGTCGGCGCACGCCACGGCCGCGTGATGTGGCCGTTGTCGATGCGGTGGATCCAGCCGGCATTGAGGTTGAGGAAGTTGAAGATGATGTAGCCGCAGTTCGACACGGCGAGGATGAAGAAGAAGCTCGTCGCGTCGGCCGAGGCGATGGCAAGCACGATCAGGTTGAAGCAGAGGTCGGTCCACATCGCCCGCGTTGGCGCGCCGTGCTCGTTGACATGGCTGAGATAACGCGGCAGCCAGCCGTCGACCGAGCCCTGGTAGAGCGTGCGCGAGGAGCCGGCCATCGCCGTCATGATGCAGAGCACCAGCGCCAGGATCATCAGCATGACCAGAAGGCTGTGGATGATCTTGCCGCCGCCGACCATGCCGGCCAGCGCGTCGGCGACGCCCGAGCCGTCGACGATCGGCGTCGCCAGCATGCCGTTCAGGCCCAGAACACCCTGGAAGGTGAAGGGCACCAGGATGAACAAGAGCATGCAGAGCAGGCCGGAATAGAAGATCGCCTTGAACGTGTCGGTGCCGGGGTTCTTGAACTCCGACGTGTAGCAGACCGCGGTCTCGAAGCCGTAGGTCGACCATGCGGCGATGAACATGCCGCCCAGCACGAGCGTCCAGCCGGCGATGTTCCAGGAGCCCGGGTCAGGCGCATAGGCGGCCGCGAGCGGCACCAGCGGCGAGAAGTTGGCGTAGTCGATCTGGCCGGTGATGATCGGCACCACACCGACGATCAGCATGGGGATGATGACCAGCAGGCCGATATATTTCTGCACATTGGCCGTGCCAAGGATGCCGCGATGCTGGATGGCGAAGATGACCAGCATCAGCACCGCGCCGATGAAGAAGGTGGCGTTGAGCGTGAAGGAGACCGGGCCGAGCGTATGGCCCCACAGCGTCCAGGTGCGGATCGCCGGCGTCGCCGCGGCCGTCACCGCCGCGATGGCGTCGGCAGGGGCCGCCCCCGCATGCGCGGCGATATAGGCGACGACCTCCGGCGAGGTCTCGGAGAAGACCGGGATCGGCGCCAGGGCGTTGAGGATATAGGCGGCGGCGATCGAGCAGCCGAGCGACAGCACCGGCGACCAGGCGAACCAGTTGCACCACACCGACAGCGGCGCGATGAATTTCGAATAGCGCAGCCAGGCGGTAGCGCCGTAGATCGAGGCGCCGCCCGACTTGTTCGGGAACAGGCCGGCAATCTCCGCGTAGGTGAAGGATTGCAGGAAGCCCATGATCATGGACACCGTCCAGATCAGAAAGGCCAGCGTCCCGGTCGTGCCGGCAATGCCGCCGATCGAGAACAGGACCAGCGCCGGAACGCCGCTTGCCACCCAGAAGGCGCCACGCCAGTCGATATGCCTGAGCAGCTTGCTTTCGGCAGGCTGCTCCAGGGCCGTGCTTATCGTGCTCATATCTTGTGTCTTCCCCTTTTTTCTGTTCCCCGCCGGCGACACTTCGGCTCTCGCGAAGCTTGCTTCCCGGCCACTATGGCCCAACCGCCGTGTTTCCACTCAGTCGTATTTTTTTCTTTAGAGTGAAGATTGATCCGGCGCGCTTTCGCGTCAAGCGTTTTGTGAATGTCATGCACTTCTTCCCTTCTCCCCTTGTGGG